>JAEWDM010000008.1 GCA_023390115.1 Bacillota bacterium | reverse complement strand
GCTTTATTATGAAGCTTTTCAATATAGAGGACCATGAACAGTTTGCAGAAAAATACTTTGGCTTTGTAAGCCACCAAAGGGATGTGGGCAGCTTCAAAAAGCTGAAAAAAAGCCTTTCCACGGCAGTACAGTACGAGTATGTAAGCGGAAGAGATATTATAGCCCGGAACCTTCCCGCAGCAAAGGTCATTTCTTTTATATCCAGCAGTCTTATGCTTCCTAAAGAAGCCGGACTGGCTCCAAGCGGCAAAAGAAAGATGCAGGAATTCAGGGCATTCAGCGCCTATGTTCTGAGGGTACTGTGCGGGCTGGGCTACAGGCAAATCTGCGGCAGCATGCACAACATAACTATATCCGGCTGCTCACGCATGTTTTCAAGAGGCTATGAGCTGCTCAGTTCCGGCAATCCTTTATATCAAAGCATGTTCAATGAACTGGCAAGCTTAAGCTTATAGGCTTTTACTTATAAAAAAATAAGCATCAAAATACTTATACCCACCATCCAGCCATCTAACTACTTCATTGTATACTGGACCTGTAGTTGTTATGGCTTTTGACATTATCCTGAAAATCAATTCAACCTAATTCTCGGGACACTCCTCAAACAATAACGCAGTAGCTTTGCTTTTTAAACATTCCTAATCAACAAAAAGCCAAGTAATACCGCTAGCTATATTGCCGCCATGCGGTACCACTCAGTTTTTGAGAAACGTCCCCATTCCATCATTCGCAAGAAAGCGCATGCATTATTGATTTGTTTTGCAGATATGCCTGAACAAAAATCTCTTTAACCTTCCGGTATCTTTTAACCTGCTCAGCATTAGGATGCTCTAAAATCGTTGGAGGCGGGACAATTTTTTCAACCGCACTTTGAACCGAATCAAACGCTCCGTGTGCCACACTGCCCATTATTGCCGCTCCAACACAGGCCTGCTCTGTAGCAGCAGTAATGGAGATAGGACACTCCAATATATCGGCCATGATCTGACGCCATAGACTGCTGCTCGCTCCGCCACCCGAAGCAATAATCAGGTCAACCGGCAAAGAAAGCTCTTTAAAGATGCTGAGGGACTGCCATAACGCCATAGTAACACCCTCCATAACTGCGCGGATCATATGTGCCCTTGTATGGCGCAAAGTAAGCCCTATAAATGCACCTCTGGCTTTTGAGTCCATATACGGGGTCCTTTCCCCCACTAAATAAGGCAAAAAAATCAGTCCTTCACTCCCCGCACGTATATTGGATGCACTTATATCCAATTCCTTATAATCTATTTCCCCTATGATTTCATGCCTGAACCATTTAAGTGACAATCCTGCCGAAAGAGTTGCGCCAAGCACATTCCATGTGTTTTCAATTGCATGTGAAAAGGTATGCATTCTTAATTCAGGATCATACTTAGGCTCGTGAATAGGGGTAAAGACCTGTCCTCCTGTCCCAATGGTAACCGAAACTGTACCTGACTGTATAATTCCATTCCCTATAGCCTGCATCGGCTGATCGGCTCCACCGTAAGCAACAGTAATGCCCGGTCTTAACCCAAGCTGCTCGGCGGCACAATCCGTGAGTGTCCCTGCTTTTTCCCAGGGCTTGAACACTTCAGGCAATTTATTTATATCTAAGCCGAGATCATTGCAAACCTCTTTTGACCATTTTCCTTTAGCAGTATTAAAAAGCAATGTCCCGCATGCATCTGTAATCTCTGTTGCAATCAGGCCGGTCATTTTATAGCGCACATAGTCCTTAGGCTGTATGACAACCTGTGTTTTATTATATATATCAGGCTCATTTTCCTTCAGCCATAGAAACGACGGACCGGCAAATCCCGTAGCAACAGGATTTGCGCAAAGCTCTCCAAGCCTTTTCTTTCCAAAATATTCCTCGTACCTCTGCACCTGGCCGGAGGACCTCTGATCACTCCATATTATTGCGGGCCTAAGCACCTTGCCTCCTGCGTCAAGCACAACAATTCCATGCATCTGGCCCGACAGTCCAATAGCACTGATTTCTTCGCAGCCAACACCCGATATAGCCAGTGCAGAACGCACTGATTCTACAACCGAATTCCACCAAACATCGGGATGCTGTTCGCTCCAGCCAGCCTTTGGCATACTTATTGTATATTCTCTTTGCCCAATTCCATATATTTTACCCTCACAATCGATCAAAGCCGCCTTTGTGCTGGACGTCCCAATGTCAATCCCAAGATAATATTCTGCCATTTATAAGACTTTCCTCCCCCCGTAAGCAGTTTCCCAGCACTCTGGACGCTTATCTTTTCTCGGATGCTTTACAAATTATTTCCAAGGCCGCTACGCAAAGTCTTATTTCAGAGCAACACAGCCTTTTTATTTTAAAGCTTTATAATGCCTTTAATAACTTCCTGCTTATTGTTCACAACACTGTCAAAGGCTTGCTGCGAATTTTCAAAACTAAATTTGTGGGTTACAATGTCCTTAATACTGATTTTCCCTGATGAAATTGCCTGAATTGCAATGGGATAAATATTGCGATAACGGAATACGCTTTTAATGCTTACTTCCTTATCAATCATACGCCCGAAATTATAGGGTACCTCCTCCAGAGCAGAATAACCAATCATAACTACCGTTCCTCCGCGCCGCACAGCATGGACGGTTTGCCCTATACTTGCAGCATTTCCCGAGGTTTCAAAAACCACGTCTACTCCTCTGCCATTGGTATACTCATTTACTTTTTGTACGGCATTTTCCTTTGCCGCATTTATGATATGAGTCGCACCCATGGCTTTAGCCTTTTCCAGTCTTTTATCAAAGATATCAGAAACAATTATCTGGGATGCACCCATCGCCTTAGCCGCCAACATAGTGACAAGGCCTATGCATCCTGTGCCTGTCACCATAACGGTGCTGCCAAGCCCCACATCACCCTGCCTTACGGCATGAATTCCAACTGACAGTGGCTCCACAAGTGCGCCCTCCATAGTGGACACGTTTTCCGGAAGCTTAAAAGCCATATGCGCCAGATATGCTGCATATTTCATAAGCGCCCCGTCATATGGAGGAGTGGCCAGAAAAACAACATCCTCACAAAGGTTATAATAACCGGACTTACAGTATTCACACTTTCCGCAGGTCTGTCCCGGCTCCAACGCCACACGGTCGCCCGCCTTATGCGTTTTAACATTGCTTCCTACCGCGACAACAGTTCCGGCAACCTCATGTCCAAGAATAAACGGAACCTCACACGTGCTTGCACCACAGTGCCCGCTTTCAAAAAAGTGAACGTCCGAGCCGCATATTCCTACATATTCCATTTTTACCAGGACATCCTCATCACCAACCTCCGGCATTGGGATATCCTTCATTTCAAAACAGCCGATTTTAGTCATAACAATTGCTTTATTTTCCATAGTACCTCCAATAATATGCTCAAATTGCATACTTAAACACCAACCAGAAGAAGCACCTGCAGCCCATCATATGTGTAAGCTATTCATAGTTTGGGTGAAGAATAACCTTCAGTACCCCTGGCCCGCCTTTGCTTGCCAACTCCATGCCCTTGTCATAATCCTCCAGAGGCATTTCATGTGTTATCAGCCTGTCAACCTTTACCTTGCCTGACTCCAAATATTCTATTGCCCTGTCATAGCAGTGCGTCTGAGCCCAGCTCGTAATCAGGTTTATTTCATGCAGGTACCAGTAATCGGGGCTGATAGACCATTTCGCATCCTCATGCGGCATGGCAAACATTACAAATTTTCCGCCCATTTTTGCAAACTTTATAGAGCTTTCCATAATTTCAACACTGGCAGTGCAGTCTACAATAATATCAAAGCCTTTTGGCGATATCTCTCTCAATTTATTTTCATGTATGCTGTAATCCCTGCGATCCATTAAGATGGTCTCTTTAATACCATATTCATTTAAAATATCCAGCTTGTCCTTGCTGGGACCGACAACTACCACCCGCCCGGCACCTGAATGCAGGAAAAGCTGCGCCAGAATAATGCCTGTCGGACCGGTGCCGTAAATAAGAACATCGTCACCAAATCTCATCTGTACCCTATCCATTGTATGAACAGAGCAAGCGGTAGGTTCTGCCAGGCATGCCTCATTGAAAGACAGCTTGTCGCTGATATGAAATACCTTGTCGGAATTAACAACTACAAACTCAGCGAATCCCCCTGGCCCATTGCACCCTAATGAATAAAAATTCTCACAGTACAGCGGCTGATTTCTTCTGCAATAGTAGCAATTGCCGCACAAAACCGTATTATCTGCGGTAACGCGGTCACCCTCCTTAAAGTCCTTCACGCCTGCGCCTGTCCCAACAACAATTCCTGCAAATTCATGCCCGTTTATAAGCGGGAAGGATGAAATAAAGCTTCCGCGGGCAAGCGCCACATCCGCACCCTTGCATATACCGCAGGACATTACTTTAATTAAAACCTGGTTATCCTTGCAGGTTGGTACTGGTATCTGCTTAATGGCGCAATCCCCCGGCTTTGCATATACGTTTGCCTTCATCATTTTCATAATAACAATTCCTTTCTGTTACTTGGTAAATATACTTAGCGGCAACTCCAACGCGCCGCTAAGCTTCATACCATCCGCCTGCTATTTTATAAATCCGTTTTCCTTATGCTTTTCCAGCCATACGGCTACATTATCACTTGTAATGAGTACCGCGGGTACGTCTATTAATTGAACTTCAGTATTTTTTCCTGTAATAATATCATACGCTATTCCCAAAGCAGCCTCTGCCTGCGCATACCCGTCCTGAACCACTGAGGCAGTCAATGAGCCTTCATCTATTGATAAGCATGCGTCTGCCAGACCGTCTACTCCATATGCAGTAAATCCTTCTGTTTTGCCGGAAGCCTTTACCGCCTCAAGGGCACCTAATGCCATATTGTCATTCATTGCAATTACCGCATCAACTTTAGGGAAGGTCTGCAGCCAGTCCTCCATTAAAGCCATACCTTCATCCTTATTCCAGTTTGCTTCCTTTTCCGCAAGCACCGTAACATCAGGCCTTACATCCAACAATCCTGCCTTGACGCCTGCACGGCGTCCGTTTGAGTGCCAGTTTCCTGCAGGTCCGTTCATAATAACAATCTTCGCATTCTGCGGCAGCAGCTCTGCAGCCTTTGAAGCCATCAGCTTTCCTTGCTCCTCCGGATTGGAATCCACAGTGCTGTTTGCACCGTTATCGTCAATAGCTCCGTTAACCATAACTGTTTGAATACCTGCCTCACGAGCTGCATTTACAGGATCAACCATTGCAACAGAATCTACCATCTGCAGAATAATGCAGTCCGGCTTTTGTGAAATAGCTGTTTCCATGGCGGCTATCTGCTTATCGACAGCATTCTGGCCATCAATAGTCGAAACCTTTACATCAGGGTACTTCTCTTTAGCGATCTTTTCAATTGATGTACTTAACCATGTTGAGAAAGGATCTGAGAGGGCTTTTGCAATAAATACCACATTGTAAGTTTGATCCGCCGTGCCTGACTCATCCGTTGCAGTGCTCGCAGAAGGTTCTCCTGTTCCGCCTCCCGGGTTGGTGCAGCCTGCCATACCAACAAGCATCACCGCTGCCAGCGCACCTGCCAATAGCTTGATTAGTGCCTTTTTCATGATTATATTCCTCCCTATTGAATAATAATTTATATTCTGCATGCATTTGTCGCTTAAAACATTCGCCGCAGAATGCCACTGCACATTTGTGCAGATAGGCTCAGAATTAAGCAGACACCTTTAACGACTTGCTTTTTTTAGATTTTGTAGATATATCTATCGCAACCGCAGCCACTATAATTGCACCTTTAAGGATTTGCTGAACATATGACTGAACGTTCATCAGGTTAAGTATATTATTGAGTATTCCCATGATAAACGCGCCGACAAGAGTACCTGACGCTGTTCCAATACCTCCTGTAAAGCTTGTCCCTCCTATGATTGCAGCAGTAATAGCATCAAACTCGTAGTTTATTCCCGCCTGGGGCAGACCTGCATTTAAACGGCTCATAAGCAGTACACCCGCAAGCCCCGCGAAAACTCCGCTCACAATAAAGGCCTGTATTTTAACAGAGCTGACATTAATGCCCGACGCATGGGATGCATCTTCATTGCCGCCTATGGCATACAAATAGCGTCCAAACCTCATTCTATTCAGAATTATCCAGCAGCATACGGCTACTAATATCATGAAAAGCACCGGTATCGGCAGAAATCCTACAGAACCCTGCCCAAGCTTTTTAAAGTCACCGATCTGGTAAATCGGCTGGCCGCCGGTATACAGATAAACAGCTCCTCTTGCTACCAGCTGCATTGCCATTGTTACAATGAACGGAGGCATTTTATACTTGGTTACAAATACCCCGGAGATTAAGCCGGTCAATGCTCCAATTAAAACACCGGCAACCAACGAAAAGGTCAACGACCCTGTAGCCATATATACGCTTACTCCAAGAACGCCGCTTAGAGCTATAACAGAGCCGGAAGACAGGTCAATCATACCGCAGATAATTAAAAGTGTTTGCCCAAACGCAATAATGGTAGTAACACTGATTTGGCGCGCGATATTCATCAGATTTTTACTGTCCAGAAAATTCGGACTGATAATTGCACTGATTATAATCATTGCCAAGAGTACCAGATATATTCCATATTTTTTTACAATGCCTGCTACCGAAAGGTTTACAGGAACTCCTTTTTTTTCCGCTTTCATTTTCTTCCTCCCGTTGCGATTCTCATAATAGATTCTTGTGAAAACTCTTCTGCATTCAATTCTCCGGCCAGCTCTCCCTGCCTCATTACATATATCCTGTCGCTCATACCGATCAGCTCAGGCAATTCAGAGGATATCATAATAATTGTCATTCCCTGTTCTGCCATTTGCACCATCAGCTTATATATCTCATACTTTGCTCCCACATCTATACCCCTTGTCGGCTCATCCAGTATCAAAACCTTCGGCCTGGCAAGCAGCCATTTAGCAATAACGACCTTTTGCTGATTCCCTCCGCTCAAGGAATCTGCCGGGGTATTGAGATCAGGCGCTTTAACCTCGAGACTTTTTGATACGCTCTCAATCTCCGACTCTTCCTTTTTAATGTTCAGCCATCTCCAACGGACAAATTGCTTTAAGTTTGGAAGAGCTATATTCTCACGTATACTCCTTTTCAGAACCAAACCGTACTTTTTTCTGTCCTCGGTAAGCATAATTATCCCATTTTTTATGGCATCGTTCACACAGCGGATTTTAACTTCCTTATCTTCCATAAATATTTTTCCGCAGTCGTAGCTGTCCATTCCAAAAATCGCGCTGGACACCTCAGTACGTCCCGCTCCCATCAGCCCCGCAATCCCGACGATTTCCCCGCGCCTTGCCTCAAAGCTTATATTGTTAAAGATTTTTCCATTGCACAGATTCTCAACACGCAGAGTTACATCTCCTATTTTTACTTTTTCTTTAGGGTAAATATTAGATATCTGGCGCCCTACCATCATAGAAATAACACTGTCGTGGTCAAAAGCAGACGCCTCTCTTGTTTCAATTATGACCCCGTCACGAAGCACGCTTATTTCATCCGCAATACGGAAAACCTCGTTTAGCTTGTGGGATATATAAATTATGGCTACTCCCTTGCTTTTAAGCTGCTCAATTTTTTTAAACAGGTTGTCAACTTCCCTGTCGGTTATAGCGGAGGTAGGCTCGTCCATAATTATAAGACTGGCATCTATTGAAACCGCTTTAACAATTTCCAGCATCTGAATATCAGAAACCGAAAGATCCTTCATTTTAGTGTATGGGCTGTACTGCAGCCCTTCTTTCTTCAGAAGCTCCGCCGCCTTACTGTATAATGCCTTGTTGTCCAAAAACTTTTTTGTAATTTTATAGGGCTCTCTTCCCAAAAATAAATTTTCCGCTACAGTGAGCTCAGGTATGAAGTTGAGCTCCTGATAAATCATCGAGATACCAATCTGTCCTGTCATAATGGTATCCTTCATGACCATTTCCTTGCCCTTATAGACTATCTTGCCTGTATCCGGCTGATGGTTTCCGTTTATGATTTTCATTAAGGTGGATTTTCCCGCACCGTTTTCTCCTACAATAACATGCACTGTTCCCTTTTTCACCTTGATATTAACGTCCTCTAAAGCCCTGACACCTGGAAAGGATTTCGAAATATTTATAAGCTCAAGAATAAAATCATTTTCCATCCAGTATATTCTCCCTCCTTCTGCCACTCTTTTTCTGCTTTTATTGCTTCATTTTAATAAAAGATAAGGTATTTACAGCCTTCTCAACCACCATATAGCATGAACCTATCAGGGTAACATCATCATTAAACAGGCTTAACCGGATATCCAGCTTGTCATATATTTCTTCAAGCACCCGCTTTCTTACCGTTTCCTTAACTATTTTCAGGAACATTTCATTCCTTGGAACATCATCCCCTATCACAATAGTATCCGGATTAAGGACATTTACAAGATTTGCAATTCCATATCCAAGGAATTCCGCCCAATGCGTTATAGTAAGTATAGCCAGCGGATCTCCGTTCTCAAAGGCACTGCTGAGTTCCTGAATTGTACTTCCTGAATGGAGACAGGTATCGTCATATTTTGATAGGTTTTGCTTCATAAACTCCAATATTGCACTTGTACATGCATACTTTTCAAGACAGCCCCTATTACCGCATTCACAACGCGGGCCTGCATAGTCAATACTCATGTGCCCTATTTCTCCTGCAATGCCCAATTGCCCCCTTACAACCTTACCATCTATAATAATACCTGCACCGACGCCCTGACCAGGCATTACACATAACAAATTCCCTTCATCCTCTGTCAGGCCATTGCGGCAGTGCATCGACTCCCACTCCGCAAATGCTGCAGCATTTGCATCATGCTCTACATAAACGGGGACATCAAATTCCTCCGACAGAATTTTTTGAAGGTTTATATTTTTAAGCTCCGGAAATCCGGTGACCAACGCAAAATGATGATCCGATTTTACGAAGGGACCGGGAATCGCCGCACCAATTCCCAGTACAATCTTGCCAACGGTCTCCTCTATGCATTCACTGATTACATTTTTTATAAGCTTTATAGCTTTTTCCACGTCACCATTTGAATCAATACAGACTCTTTTTTTATATAGTTCCCTGGCACGCAAATCATACACTCCAGCAACAAAATTTTCACGAGTTAATCTTACGCATACAATCCTGAAATCCTGCGTATTTATGCCCAACCCCATCATCCTGCGCCCACGGCTGTTGTCTTCTATGTATCCCGTCTCACTGACAAGGCTGCATTCTAACAGATCATTTATTATATTCGTTATAGTGGCCTGCTTTAATCCGGTTTTGTTCGCCAGCTCAAGGCGTGAAAGGTTTTCCTGCCTAAGGATCATTCTTATAACAAGAGATCGATTGCTTATCTGGATATCCTCAAGATTTTTACCCCTCTTTTTCATTTCAACCAGCCCCTCTCACCAGGATAATATTTGATTAATTTGATTAAGTGTATTAGCTGAATATTTTTAAAAATTGCCCCTTTTTAATTCATCATTATATAAAATTACTAATTTTCGCTGTATTTTCAGCATAATTTCAGATATGTTTAATTAATTAAATTGATTATATACATAATATACAATACAATTGTTGTTATGTCAATCGTTTTATTAATATTTTTCACCTGAGAAATACCTTAAAAATTGAGAAATATTCCTTAAAAATTTAAAAAAATTTTTTAGTTTTAAACAGGAATTTCTGCTTTGAATGTAGAATTTATACAATACAGTACATAAATTACATGCTAAGTTAATCAGTTGTGTTAGTTGATTAAAAATGTATCGTAAAGCAGGCCAAATTAATTAGCTTTACCTGATAAGGTTCCTTGAAAATCTTGAATATGATTCAGAGTCAGATGTTCTTGTCCATAGTCTCTGGTCAGGCTGCCGGATTTATGCCCCGCTAAAAAACCACCCGGAGCCTTATGTATTCAAGAGTTAAAAATCATAACTTCCGCACTTTAAGCTCCCCTGCTTCGCAAAAACCAATTTCATCAGGTTAAGTTAATTTAACATGCTGTACTAACAGTTTCTTGTTTGATTCACTATCATAGCAAGCTTCAGTATTAGGCATATCACCGGGCAAAATAACCTGATATGCCTTTAAAATGAGCTTAAAGGCTATTACCTGGCATATTTATATCTGACACAACTGTTAATTTAATCAGTCCGCCCTCTCCTTAGAAAAGGAAGAGGAGCTAAAAAAGGAGGGAGGAAAGCCTGAAAAGTAAAATCCATTTACATTTATACTTTAGGATTTTACACAAAACCATTATTATTTTTAATTTTTAGGAGGTAAATAGTATGTGTATGTTGAAAGTGAAAAAATTCATTACAGTTATGTTATGCGCAGCTTTGCTTTTAAGCCCGATGCTTCCTGCCGGAAGTGCAGAAGCTGCAATGGCAACGGGAAGCAAGTTTGTAGGGAACATTATTGCAGGCAGTGTCCCGTCAAACTTTTCAACTTATTGGAATCAGGCAACACCTGAAAATGCAAGTAAATGGGGCAGTGTCGAAAGCAGCCGCAACAACATGAATTGGGGGAATGTAGACTTAATTTACAACTACTGCAAAACAAATAAGATTCCCTTCAAGTTCCATACGCTTGTTTGGGGAAGTCAGGAGCCCTCCTGGATAGGCAGCCTTTCAGCGGCTGACCAGAAAGCAGAAGTAACACAGTGGATACAGGCAGCAGGAGCAAGATATCCTGATGCTGATTTTATTGATGTTGTAAATGAGCCCTTGCATGCACCGGCATCCTATAGAAATGCGCTGGGCGGAAGCGGTTCAACGGGCTGGGATTGGGTCGTTTGGTCTTTTGAGCAGGCACGGCAGGCTTTCCCTAACGCAAAGCTGCATATAAACGACTACGGAATAATAAGCGATCCCAATGCAGCCAACAATTATGTTCAGATTATTAATATTCTGAAAGCCAGAGGCTTGATAGACGGGATAGGAATACAGTGCCATTATTTTAATATGGACTCCGTTTCCGTTAATACCATGAAGCAGGTTCTGAACATTCTGGGAGCCACGGGACTGCCGATATATGTAACAGAGCTTGATATAACAGGTGATGATGCCACTCAGCTTAGCAGGTATAAAGAAAAATTCCCTGTACTGTATGAAAGCGAATACGTTAAAGGTATGACACTTTGGGGATATATACAGGGCCAGACATGGGCGGATAATACGCATTTGATTAGTTCCTCGGGAACTGAGCGCCCTGCGCTTACATGGTTAAAAGAATATTTGTCCGGCAACTCGGTACCCGATCCGGAAACCCCTACATCGGCCTTCATACAGATTGAGGCAGAAGACTATAGCAGTCTAAGCTCTTCGACTATTGAAATAATAGGCACCGGGGGCAGCGGAAGCGGTCTGGGATATATTGAGAACGGAGACTATTTGGTATTTAATCAAATAGACTTCGGAGACGGAGCTACCTCCTTTAAAGCAAGGGTTGCAACTTCCGGAACAACCAATATTCAATTGAGATTAAACAGTCCGTCCGGCACCCTCGTAGGCACTTTGCCGGTGTCTTCGACAGGAGACTGGAATGCGTACGAGGAGCAGACCTGCACTATAAATAAGGTTACCGGAATAAATGACTTATATGTGGTATTTACAGGGGCTGTAAACATAGACTGGTTTACATTTGTTGCAGGAGGCACCTCGGTAACGTTAGGTGATTTAAATTCCGACGGCCAAATAAATTCAACAGATTTCGCATTAATGAAAAGATACCTTCTGGGATTGGACACACTTGAAAACACCGAATCAGCCGATTTGGACGGCAGCGGTGCCGTTAACTCAATTGATATTGCTCTGCTTAAACAATATTTGTTGGGTATTATAACCGATTTCCCCGCATAAATTAAGCTTTTGTTTAAACATCAAAGGGATATCTTAAAAAGGCTTAAAAAGAGATGTCTGTGGATAAATAATATGCTCCCCTTATGGCAGATAGAAAAATAATAAAACCATCTACCATAAGGAGGAGCATTTTTATGGGGACATTCCTCAACAAGCAAACACAAAAACCGCTGCAAGACCCCTGCTCTATGCAGTATTGCTCAGCTTTCATGAGAGATGCCATTATTTTATTTGAGAAATGTCCCCCTTAGACTAGCTCTTTTTCCCTCCTATAACTACTGCTTTTAAGGAAAGGTCACGGTTTAAAACTAAAATGTCCGCCCGCTTGCCTCTCTCAAGACTTCCCACTTCCTCAAAAAGTCCCACCGCCCTGGCAGGGTTCTCGGTTGCGGCACGCAGCGCGCTTTCCAAAGGCACGCCAAACCCCACCGCTCTGCGGAAGCAATCGGCAAGACAGGTGGTGCTTCCTGCAATCGTACCGTCTGCGAGAGTGGCCTTCCCGCCTTCTATCCTGACATCCTGCCCCCCAAGCGAGTATATACCGTCAGGCATGCCGCATGCACGCATTGAATCACTGATCAGGCATACCCGGTCCTCCCCAAACCACCGGAAAGCAGCTCTTATAACCGAAGGATGCAAATGTATGCCGTCGGAAATAACTTCGACATAGGCTGCATAATCGCTTGCTGCACCGATAACACCGGGATTGCGGTGATTAAGCGCCGGCATGGCATTGAACAGGTGTGTCACATGCGAAGCACCGGCGGAAAAAGCCTTTACAGCACACTGGTAGTCGGCGTCTGTATGCGCCACAGATACAGCCGAATGACGGCTGACCTCACGTATAAACGCCTCTGCTCCCTCCAGCTCGGGAGCTACATCCACAACCAAAATGTTATTGCCGGACAACACATTCAAACGGAGAAACATTTCCTTATCGGGAGCTATAAACGCATCCTCCCTATGAGCCCCTTTTCTTGCCGGAGAGAAAAATGGGCCCTCCATGTTAATACCCCTCATAACCGAATGTCCCAAATGCTCACTGCCTATAAAAGCCTTGGCCTCTGAAAATATTCTGCCAAGGGCTGCCTCGTCAAGTGCCATTGAGGTGCCGCAGAAGCTCGTGACTCCCTGAGAGCCCAGATAGTCTGCAATCTTCAGTAAGCCGGCGCGTGTGCCGTCACAAAAGTCACTGCCCGCCGCACCATGAATGTGGATATCAACAAATCCGGGCACGACATAGCAATCCTTTGCGTCCAGCACAGTCTCGCCCGTTTGGCTGCTCCGGGAGGTTATTTCGCAAATGCGCTCTTCCTCTGCTATAACATTGATTTGTTGAAAACAGTGATTTGGCAAAAATACATTTCCATTTTCAATTATCATAAAATAAACCCCTTTCTGTCAATATTGAACCTCAACCGGGGTGCGCGTCCTTGCAGATTCAAAAATGGACAGAATTGCAAGTGAGGTGTTCGCCGCATCGTAAATTGTCACCGGGAACTCGCTTCCGTCAATAATGCAGTCAACAAACCCGCGGATGCTTTCGAAAGCGAAGCCCTTCGGCTTGCCGAAAATAGTATTCTGTACAATCACGTCGGGAATTACTACCTTATTATCGGTATACTGCTGTATGAGATTATGGTTACTTGCATCAATAGCAATCATGCCCTCCGTCCCCAGCAAATTGAACTTGATATCATTTACACAAGGATTTGCATTGGGCGTAATCCACCCGTTTTCCATTTGCGCAATTCCGCCGTTTCTGAATTCAATTGTTGTAAGATATTCGTCCACAGTGTCAATATTCTGCCCTTTCAGTATTCCTTCCCGGCTGACGCAATAGACGCGCTTGACCTCGTCCTTGAAAAACCAGCGCAGCGTATCGAGGCTATGGCTCCCCAGAAACCACAGGATGGAGGATTTTGCTGCCCACGGCAGCATATCTGTTGCAACCCACTTTATATCATTGAGCCGCATATAAGCACTGTATATTTCTCCAAGCTCCCCTCTTTCCATAGCCTGATATGCCGCGTTAAACGGCGGGCTCCATCGGTTGTGGAGGTCCACCATAGCACGGACTCCATTAGCCTCCACAGCTTCCACAATGCGAAAAACATCCTCACGCGTAGTGGCAAGGGGCTTTTCAATCAGGACATGCTTTTTGTGATTTGCCGCGGCGACTGCAATATCCGCATGAGCAAAATCAGGAGTAACAATTGCAACGGCATCACAGCCCGAATCCCGGAACATTTCATTATAATCGCTGTAGATTTTTTCTATGCCCATTTTTCCGCCAAATTCCTTTGCCTTATCGTAATTCATATCACAAACAGCCGCTACCTCCGCGAAGGGATGGGACTGATAAATTCTGGCATGGTTTTCTCCCCATATGCCCGCGCCAACAATGGCTATTTTAAGTTTAGAATTCATAGTAATCACTCCTGGCATTTTAATTAAGATATTTTTTTCAGGATCAGCCCTTGACAGCTCCGAAGGTAAGACCACGTATCATATGCTTTTGCACGCATACGGCAAAAACCAGCACCGGCAAGACAGCAAGAACACCTGTCGCTGCCATTTCCCCCCATTTAACTCCCGAAACCGACAGATACATCATAACCGATGTAGGGACGGTTTTGCTGTTAATAGTAGTCAGGAAATTGGCAAAAACAAACTCATTCCATGAATTGATAATGCAAAAAATAGAAGTTGCTATCAGTCCCGGAGCTACCAGGGGCAAAATAATTTTCTGAAGTGTCTGCATTCTGGTGCAGCCGTCAATAAAAGCCGACTCTTCAAGCTCCTTTGGCAGCTCCTCAATGAAGCCCCTCATCATCCATATCGTAAACGGTATATTAAAGGTGGTGTAGCAAATAATCAGTACCAAGCGGGTATCCAGCAAATTAAATAAGGAAGCCATCAAAAAATAAGGAATAACCACCGCCATTGCAGGAAGGAACTTCTGACTCAGTGCAAAAAAAGCCCGATCTTCCCTTTTAGGCCATTCATATCGCGCAAAGCCATATGCCGCAAGGCCTCCCAAAACCAATGATACGAGAGTTGTTACAACTGCAATAACGATGCTGTTATAAAAATATACAAATATATCATTTGTATTAATGATTTCAACGTAATTTTTTAATGTGGGTACCACAAACCAGTCTCCCGGGGTAAAAATATCTACCTTGTTTCGGAAGCTTACAGCAACCATCCACAAAAACGGAAATATAACTCCACAGCAGATAAAGAAGAGTACTATGCCTTTTAATGCATTTTTCATCAGTTTTATATATTTTCGGTTCATACTTTAGTCCTCCTTGCGCTGCTGTCTGATTAATATGCTGCTGATTACGGTAACCAACACGAGCAGCACAATAGCAATTGCCGCCGCTCTTCCGATTAATCCGTTCTGCGCATTTGCCATGCGGTAAATATGCAGGCTTAAGAATTCGGTCGCATTTCCAGGGCCGCCCTGAGTAAGAACATAAGCGGTGTCAAACAGCTTAAGGGAGTCTATGGCCCTAAAAAGCAAAGCAAGATATAGCAGCTTATGCATCATGGGAATAGTAATCCTGGTAAGCTCCTGCCAAGCGCTTGCACCATCTATTGCCGCCGATTCGTACGGCTCATGGGGCATTGAGCGCAGGCCGGCATAAACAATCAGCGTCACAAAGGGAGTGAACTGCCAGATATCTACCAGAAGCACCGACCAGAATGCCATATCGCTGGAAAGCCACGTTACTTTTACATTAAATAATAATTGCAAATAATAATTCAGGATTCCATATTCTGCGTTGAACATTAATTTCCACATCTGTGCGGCAATTGAAGGCGTCGTCGCCAACGGAATTATTAAAATACCGATAACCAATGCCTTTAGCTTGAATTCCCAGGAATTCAGCAGCATTGCAATCAAAAAACCTAAAATCATTTCAATTGCTGTAGCCAGAAGCATAAAGGCAAGGCTTATAAATACAGAATGCCAGAAATCCGGATCTGATCCGGAAAATAACCGCATGAAATTTTGCAGCCCCACAAATTTTGCCCTGCTAAAGTCCCATCCGAGCTGGTAGTTGGTCAAGCTGATTATAAACAGAAAGATTGTCGGAATAATGGACATGACAACCATTGTCAGCATGGCAGGAAAAATAAATTTAGTATGGGGATTACGTACCAGATAGTTATGGACAAGGCCATCTCCCGGTATTCCTTTTTTATTTTTTACGGATTTCATTTTTCTTTTTGCCTCCGTTCTAACGCCTTGGGCAAATTTGCATCCCCTGCTCCCGGCAAAAGCCCGTTCCTTTAAGGAATAAAGCACTGCCGGGAGCAAGAAACACAGAACCTGCTAGCCTATTAAATCTTGAATATCCTTTTGCGATTTGTCGCAGGCCTCCTGTACCGGGATATCCCCTGCCAGTGCTGCGCTCCCGTATGCCCCTGCAATTTCAAGAATCTGATTGATCTGATCGTGCTGGGGAATCCATGACAAACCCTTTTCAACCAGCCCGTTTGCAGCAATGAGCGCTTCCTTCTGTGCGCCAAACGACGGGTTAAGAGCCTCCAGTTCCTGATTTTCAAAAACAGACTGCCTGGTGGCAATACCTCCGGCCTTTACATAATCTATAGAGTTCTGCCTGCCAGCCATAAAGGCTATGAAATCCCACGCCTCATCCTTATTTTTGGATTTCTGCGAAATGCCCAGATTCCATCCGGCAAGTGCCGCGCCGTCGCCATCCGAGCCGGTGGGGGTAGGAACAAAGGTTACCTTGTCGGCAACTTTAGATGAATCGGGATTGGTGATCTGGTTTGCTAATGCGGTTGCATCCAGCCACATAGCGCATTTTCCCGACATAAACGCCCCCAGCGCCTCCTCATGGGTATATGTGCCTACATCAGGCGGAGCGCATTTAAGCAAATTCACATAAAAGTCAAGAGACTCAACTGTTTTTTGTGAATTGGCGGTAACCACTACCTTATCGCTTCCAATGGTGGATTGATCAAGGAAGCCTCCTCCGAAATTGTACATCAGGCTCATCCAGCCCGATGCAAAATGGATTCCGCGCTGAGCTCTCATAGCAACGCCGTACAGCCCTTCCTCCTTGCCATTGAAAAACTGTGCCAGCTCAAGGAACTCGTCCATCGTTTTGGGCGGCTGCTTGTTGTACTTTGTGAATAAATCGGTTCGATAGGCAATAAACCTCGTCTCTCCCGCTGTCGGAATTCCGTAGTTTACTCCCCCTGAACCTGCTATACCGTTTCTGTAAGCAGGCATAATATCCTCGTAGTCAAACCACTCAGGTGTCTTTGCGGCATCCTCCGCATACTTCTCAATGGGCTCAAGCACATTTTTTGATGCATATTCGCTCATCCAGAACGCATCAACCATGAGAACATCGTAGCTGCCTGCTCCCTGCACATCCAGAAGCTGTTTGCTTTTGAGGTTTGTTTCTTCGACTACGTCCCATTTAATCTTAATCCCTGTAAAGCCGGTGAAATCATCAGCCATTTTTCTGAACGCTTCCGTAGAGGGATGCGTAGCCATAGCAACCGTGATTTCCTTTCCTTCCGATTTGGCTTTCACTGCCGCGCCCCATCCCTCCAAAGTGGAAAGGTCCGGGGTATCTTCAGCGGATGATTGGGACCGGGCAGGCGTCTGGGTCTGTTCAGGTGCCGTCTCCTGATTCAAACCACAGGCCGCCATACCTAAAACCATAACAATGCTTAAAATAATTACTGCAAATCTTTTACACATAGGCTCCCCCTCGCTTCTTTTGCTTTTTTGTTGGTTATAGTTTTGACACCCTTATTCCACTTTCATTATAGTTTTTTTTAAAACATATGTATTTATATAAAATGACTTTCGATTTGCACTATTTTATAATGTGGTTTCGGGGGGAACTATCACAAAAGAGAGCGCGTCTTTACAGACTTTTCATATCCCGTGGGCGTCATGCAGGTATGCTGCTTGAATATTCTGGAAAAATAATGTATAGAGCTGAAATTCAGCATTTCGGCAATCTGCGTAAAGCTGTACTTTCCCTCACTTATAAGGCGTTTGGCTTCATTAATCTTTATTTTGTTGAAATATTTGATAACTCCGCCTCCTGTGGCCCTCTTAAACAGCATTTCAATATAGCTTTTGGAAAAGGAAAGGTGCGTGCAGATTTCATCAAGCGATATTGATCCGTAAACGTTTTCCACAAGAAACGATATAACGGTATCTACAATATGCTGCTCGTTCAGCAGCTGGGTTCTTGTGGTAATGGAGTTAGCCTGTCCTTGTCCGGCGGCACTGCGTATCAGGCTTATAAGAAGCTGCTCAAGCTGCGTCTTTAGCATTTGCTCTGCTCCGAAAACAGTATTGGGCTTTTTTATCAGCTCGGTTTGCTCCATAATATCAAAGGGCTCGTTGAAAATAAGCCTTCCCTCCCGGAGTATTCCCGCAATCAAATCCCTTTCGGCATTGTTCAACATAAGTATTTTTCGCTCAAAAAAGCTCATAGCCTGATTAAAGCAGTCAAAGCTTACAATAAAAACGCTTGCAAAGCTTCCTGTCGCATAAATGTTGTGCAGCTCCCAGGGACGGTGAAATATGGCCTGCCCCTGCTGTAGAATATGATGCCTTTCCTCGGCCACAGCCTCAACCTCTCCGAAATCCACATATACAATTTCCCAGAAATCATGATCCTCAAATATTCCCTTAAAATCCTTTACATATTCAAAATAATGCAGGGATATTATTTTATTAATTTCAAGCACACTGTTAAGCGGCGTTTTTACATAGGCCCTTTCCACTGTTACATCCTCCTGCCGAAAGCGTATATAATATTTTATCACATTTTTTGCTTTGGTGCCGGGATATTCGGAACGCCACAGGGGCGTTCCCTGCCATGCAATTCCGGGGACACTTCTCAAAAATGTTTAAAATTTGCTTAAAAAATAGTTTGCTCAAATTGCATACCTTTATAGGCTTGCGTGCTCTTTTCGTAAAGACCAATTGATACGCCGTCTGCCAAAGCAGCAAACAAAAAGCCCGCGCAAATCCGCTTATATCATGCGGTATTGTTACCCGGCCTTTGGTGAGATATATTCATGTTTTTGAGGACTGTCCCCAAACACGGCAGTAGGATTATCATTTTGAAAGTCCATTTTACTAAAAAATCTTCCTTGCTGAATGTAAGCACTGAAATCGAACACGTCATTGGTGCCATATATTCCACGTTTTATATGATTGTCTGATGATATATGTTTATATATCATATACTTTCCTTCAAAAGTATTGTATGGTATCTGATAATCTGTCTTTTGCTGACTTCTTTCTGCATGTGAAATACTAACTCCCATAACATTATTTGAAAACATATCATTCCCTAGAAAATCCTTGGCTTGTGATACAAAATAATAATTAGATAATATAATAAGAAAAAATCCGATTACCACCATCTGAATAAATAAAATTACATATTCATATGTGATTTTTCTCAAATTAAAAACCTCCCAATGATGACTAATACTATTCATTTTTATGAACATGTTACAATATTCACTTCATAAATATTTAGAATTATATAGTCATAAGCATTTTCTAAAATTCCCAAGATCAACATAAGTCTTTCTAAGCCAATAATTTCTTTCCAAAATACATCAAAAAATTATACCTTATCTCCCATGTAATGTTAATAAATTAATTATATTGCTTTAATTACTAACATTAACATCAGCGTTGTTTCCCTCAAAAAAGGGGGACGCTTCTCGAACGTCCCCCTTTTTTGAGGACTGTCCCCAAGCAGGGAACTCCCCCAGTGGTGTTCCAAAGCAGGTCATCCCAGCAACAACAAAAAAGGCGCTGCGGGCCTTCCGCACACAACGCCAAAGTAAAGGAGAAAAGTATGATAAGAAGTTTTGACTATATATGACTATATATAAATGCCGCCCGTTATTAAAGAATAAAAACAATAAAAAGGTATGGTTTGCCTGATTACTGGAGTTTGCAGATTACCGCTAATTAAACACAAACATGGTTTTTCTTTATAACGGGCAGCAAACTTTAAATTTATTCAGTTTATAAGCCTGTCTTGCTTTTTATAATTTATATTTCAATATATTCTTTAAAATCCAAGCCGTTTTTCATACAAAATTTAACAACGCCCCCTATAATCTTTCTCCCGCCACCCGTACCTGCGGTTAAGAACCTGTATAAATGTGCGGGATCTACCGACATTTCACGGGCAAATCGGTTGCAGTTACCTTTGCAGAGTCCCTTAAACAGCTCATTGTATACCTTTTCCCGTTTTATTTTCATATTTGGTCCTTCAAGAATATCACAACACATGTTACAATATTCTTCCATCGTTATTATTAATTCTCCATTAATTTCTATAAACGAATTATAAGTTACCTACCGTAATTTGTCAATTGTTTTTTACTAAAATATCTTGCTTTTTGTAACCATATAAACTTTTCTGTTTCATATAAATATTGACATATTATACTTTTTGTAATTATAATGGATAAAAGTATAAAGGATTAACGGAGGATTTAATGCGATGGAGATAACGCTTGGCAAGCGCATAAAG
>JAEWDM010000011.1 GCA_023390115.1 Bacillota bacterium | reverse complement strand
CTCCTTCTCAGGCAGCCTGAGTATAGCGCTCAGCAGCGATATGAGTCTTTCCTTATGCTTAATGTCTCCAAACAAAAGCTTGAAAACGAAGTCCACAACCGGCAGCATTATAAAGTCGCTGTCTTGTGCTGCTTTTATGTGCTTAGACATGTGCTCTCCCCTTTCGCAGCCCTCAGTATACTATTATTTTACCAGAAATCTTTATGGATTAACATAGATTTGCTCCTAAATATGCGGATAATAATGTGTAAGGATATTAATATGATCACGTAAATTGCTATGTAAGTAATTCAATAATTAATGTATGTCTTTTTATCTTATATTTAACAGAAATATATTGACAAGCACAGAATATTCCGATATTTTTATTAAGAGTATTATTTTGGGAAGTAATTTTTTAAATAAGCATTTATAGTTAAGCTACATAGATGCCAGCATTTGTAATCGTATTATGCATTATATTCCTAAATTCGGCAAATTACAGATACACGCATAAATTAATAAATGCTTTGATTAACTAAAGACAAGCAAGGGGGTCAAACGCTATGTTTGAAGGTTTTATAGCTTTGGATGTTATACAGAAAGTGCTGCTGAGCACTGTGCTTATATCAATTCCCGAGGAGTTTTTTGTTTTTATGGCGACTCTTATACTTATGGGCGAGTTTGACTACTGGAAAGAGGATGAGTGCGACAGGCTCTTTCAGAAATGGGATTATGTAAGAGTCTTTGTCCCCACTGTGGTAAGTGCTCTTTTATCCAATATACTCCGCTACGCTGGTGTGGATTCGGGCATAATAACTGTAACAATGATTGCTACAGGGCTGATTCTCATGGTATTGACAGGCGATTTATGGGATGATGCAAAGGTTATGAGATGGATTGGAAAGGCTGCTTTATATCTGTTAATTGTTGCATTAGCAATAGGTGTCATTGATCTTTTATCAATACCTCTTGTTATGTACGGTACTGGTAAGACCATCCAGGAGCTTCAAAATAATGTACTTCTCTTCTTTGCAATATCTCTATCCCCAAGAATTATAGAATATACTATATTAGCCTTCCTAATTGCAAAAAAGAGGACACTTTTGAAAGCAAACATAGTAAATGTAGTTTTTG
Source organism: Bacillota bacterium (assembly GCA_023390115.1). Taxonomy (GTDB): domain Bacteria; phylum Bacillota; class Clostridia; order Acetivibrionales; family DSM-27016; genus Anaerobacterium. Next base: position 98,882 of record JAEWDM010000011.1, on the reverse strand, counting down.
AAAGTAAAATACTTACAACTCTTTCATTTGTAGTTTTAACCGCTAATGTAGTACTATTGCTAATTATGGTAAGATTTGTGTTTTATGACGAAATACTTCACAGTCTAGCATTTGATTCAAGAATTATAATTATTTTAGCGGCATGCATATTCCCTGTATTAAATATATCACTTTTCTTCTGGAGTATATATTATGTGAAAAACCGAGAAGTACAAAAACAAAGGAATTTAGCAGAGAAATTGGATTATTTGACTAAAGAAATAGAATTATGTACAAACAGTGACTTTTATGATAACCTTAAATGGAAATTAACATCGGTACAGAAGGATATGGAGGATATATCTTTAAATCTCTACCATCCGCCTGAAAATAATTAAAAAGGAGTAATGATTGTCATGAAGAAGCTGCTTTACGTCCTAGCTGGTTTGCTGAGCCTGTTTGCGATAATATCGTCCTCCGCGGCATGTTGGTGGGTAGCTTACCAGCCTAAAGTCCCCAAAAGCTTGAGGTAGGCAGTGGCATCCGCGCAATACTCAAAAGAAGAGGTTTCCTTTAGTTGGAAACCTCTTCTTTTGCTGCCATAAATGTTTTCCTTTAACGCTTTCAATCTATCCCGGCACTATGCGCTTTAGCCATAACCTGCCTGTTGTTTAATATCACAATTTAAACCATAGAAAAAAGAGAAGGTTTCCCTCCTCATCTCTCCATAGACTATACTTTTTGTAACAAAGGTATCTTTTTACATCCTCACGATGTTGCCTTTTGCCTGTCATCCGTGCCTTCCGCTTCTTCCCTTGCGGCCGCTGCTGCCTTTACACCTCTTGCTTTCCTTAAATGCCTTACATTTTCCGGTTCCTGTGCAGGAATGTCCGATTCCCCCGGCACATGCCCGTAATTGTAACCCCGCTCATCGGAATAGCCTATGAGAAAGTCGACGGTAACATTAAAATAGCCTGCCATTTCTTTTAAGCTTGCCAGGGTAGGCTCACGCTTGTCATTTATATACCCGCTGAGCGTAGACAGCTTAACCCCCAAAGCTTCACCTATTTCCTTCTGCTTCATTCTCTTCTCTTTAATCAATAGACGCAGTCTCTGTCCCAATGTAACCGAATTCATAATGCGCACTTCCATTCCTCATTATTTTGTCGTTTATAACAATATTATAGTCTCAAAATATGGCAATTGTCAAATATTTTGTAATCTTCTATCATCAAAGGAATTTTTTTATTAATTTTTATATTTTCTCTTATTATTTACAAATATAAATGCTAAAAAGCAAATTAACACAGCAGCCTCAGGGCTTGATCACAATTTTTATCACATTCTCATCCCTTTTTTCAAATATATCAACCGCCCTTTCAATTTCATTCAGGCCCATACGGTGCGTAATAAGCGGCAGCAAATCAAGCTGTCCGCTTTCTATAAGCGTCATAAGCCTTTTAATATTTCCGGTATCGGCCAGGCCCATATTAATATTTATGTTCCTGTAAAATACTTCATGCAGTGGTATTGATACCGGCGTGCCCGATATCCCGACAAGCGAAACAGCCCCATTGATTTTCACTCCCCTCACAGCCTGCTGTATGGCGGCTTCGGAGCCCGAAGCTTCAATAGCTGCGTCAGCCCCCTTGCCTTTCGTCAGCTCGTATATTGACAGTGCCGGCTCCTGGCATGAGGCGCAGATTATGTCTGTTGCCCCAAGCGTTTTTGCCATTTCAAGCCTGAATCTATCAGCTCTTCCAACAGCTATAACCCTTGACGCACCTGACAGCCTCGCACAGGCTATGGCACACAATCCGACAGGCCCCGCTCCGAATACGGCTACCGCATCCCCCGGCTTTATTCCTGCTCTTTCAACCGCTGAATAACCGGTAGACAGTATATCGGATACAAACATTACCTGCTCATCGGTAAGTGCTTCAGGTATATGGGCAAGACATGCGTCGGCGTGGGGAACTCTTATATACTCCGCATGGGTACCCGAAAGGCCCCCTCTCTCTCTTCCGCTTCCATGAATTCCGGCATTTGTGCAATGGGATTTATTCCCCTCAAGGCAATTCGCACAATACCCGCAAAACGGCACAGGCGGGCCGGTTACTCTGTCTCCCGGCTTAAAGCTCCTCACGTCCCTGCCTGCCTGCTCCACAACTCCCACATACTCATGCCCCAGCACATACCCCGGCGTGCTGGGAATAATGCCGTGAATAAGATGTATATCACTGCCGCATATGGTTGTCAGTGACACCTTTATTATCACATCGGTTTCACTCTGTAATTCGGGGCGCCGAACCTCCCTGAGCTCATATTTGTTTAATTGGGGAAAATATAATGCTTTCATAATAAGCCATTCCTCCTATACCAAAAAATCGTTCCAATAATTTGTATCGTATAGAAACATAAAATGGTTAATACGCAAATTTAAGAGGTATTATACAGCAAAAGTCAACTCGTAAAAGCTGAAAAATTTAATATCTTCGTCCTCTCGCCATTTAATATTAACTGTTGTGTAATTTCATAATTTTTAGTAAAATTATTGTAGAATATTGTAGAATATTGTCGGAATTTTATATTGACTTCACAGGGCATTAAAATCAGCTTAAATAACCTAACAGAAAGGAAAGTGTAAAATATGAAACTGAAAAGCATAAAGTCAAAGCTGCTTATAACCTTTTTACCGTATTTTCTTATATTCTTCAGTATTATATGCGGTATAAGTACATACACAGCTCAGAAAGCAATAAAGACCAGCATGGATGAAACCTCGGCGGCCATAGCGAATGATTACGCAAGCAGAGTGCGCGCATATGTGCGGGAATCTCTTGTACAGCAGGAGGATTTTGCCGGTATGCCCCAGTTGCGCCTTGCAGATAATCAGAGCCAGATAGCAGAAGCACTTGCCGGAATTAAAGAACAACTTAAAATTCTCGAAAGCGCGGTGTTTATATATCCTGACGGCTTTGCCGTGAGATCTGACGGTACGACCGTGGAGCTTGGGGACAGGGATTATTTTAAAAAGGTATCCGAAATAAAAGAAACGGTTGTTTCAGAGCTTATGGTTTCAAGAACCACCGGAAAAACGGCATTTAACGTAGCCTCCCCCGTTATGAACAACGGGCAATTTGTGGGTGTGCTGACAGGCTCCTTTGCAATTGAAAACCTTACAAGCCTTATAAGCGATCTGAAATTTATGGACACAGGCTACGGAATCATTGCGGACGAGACAGGAGTAGTCCTGGCGGATCCCGATTTACCCGAATCGGTGGGCAAGCTGAATCTTACAGAGAAAAAGATACCCCCTGAGCTTGGGCTTAGTAACTCCGAGCTGGATGGCCGCTTAATAAGTCTGTTCAGCGAGAGCGCAAAAACAGGAAAGCAGCTAAAGGGCATATATACATCACCGGAAGGAATAACAAAAGCCGGTACTTTCACCCCAATTGAGCTCCCCGGGGACAGGCGCTGGGTTATGCTTGTGTCGGTTCCGTTGTCGGAAGCAAACCGCCCGGTCGAAGAAATGAGCACGGTAATGCTGGCTGCTTCTATATCCTGCCTTATACTGGCAGTAATAATACTGGTAATACTCAGCGGACGTATTGCCAAACCCATATCGGATTTACGCGGCATATGCGCCCGTATGGCAAACGGGGATCTCAGCGACAGCGGGGCCTCTTTTCATGGCAATGACGAAATAGGACAGGCGAAAAAAAGTCTTCAGGAAATGCGCACAAGCCTGAGGCTTCTTATACAAAACGTCCTTTCAAGGTCAGAGCAGGTAGCAGCTTCAAGTCAGGAGCTGACAGCCATTTCACAGCAATCTGCCGAGTCGGCGGGCCAGGTGGCAGACTCCATTGCTCAGATCGCCGACGGAGCACGCTCTCAGGCCTCATCTGCCGAGCACCTGACAGGTGTGTCTTCAGAAATGTCTTTAAAAGCGGAGCATATTTCCCGGGCCTCAAAGGATGCCTCACATATTGCCCTTACTACATCACAGGTGGCAGAGCACGGAAATAACGCGGTACAACAGGCTATTGCACAGATGGAGGAAATAGGCAGAGGCTCCGCTGAGATCCGGTCCGCCGTTGACGCTCTGAGCAAGGGCTCGGATAAAATTAATGAGATTGTGTCTCTTATATCCTCCATTTCCGCACAGACAAACCTTTTGGCTCTTAACGCATCCATAGAGGCGGCACGCGCCGGAGAACACGGCCACGGGTTTGCGGTTGTTGCGGAGGAAATCCGCAAGCTGGCTGAGGAATCGAACAATTCAGCCAAGCAAATAGGCAGTCTTATCAAAACAAACCGGGATAATATGCAAAAGGCCGTTGATGCGGCTGTATCAGGAAATGAAGGAGTTCGGACAGGAATTTCCCTTGTCTATTCCACAGGTGAAACCTTTAAAAAAATTGTAGAGGATGTTCTACAGGTGTCACAGATGATTGAGGGGGTTTCCTCGTCAATCGGGCAGATGGTTCAGGGCAACCACAGCCTTGCTTCCTCAATTGTGCAAATCAGCCATGTGAGCAAAAGGGTGGCCGAAGAGTCCCAGACCGTATCGGCAGCCACAGAAGAGCAGGCCGCGTCAATGCAGGAAATGGCTGCAGCCAGCCAGGGCCTTTCATCGCTTGCAGCGGAGCTGCAAGCAGCAGCAGCCAAATTTTTGATTTAGGCCCCGCATGGCAGGCGGCTATACCCGCTATACCGCCAGTGCTTTTTAACACAGCAAAATTTTCAGGCATCAGCATGTTAAAAAGCACTGGGTACAGGTATCCTACGCCCATTCCGTCATGCAGCACCTGAATATTTCTTTTCTAGGCTAAGCAGCATACGTTTTATGTCAATGCCTCCGGCGTAGCCTGTCAGGCTTCCATCGGCACCTATTACCCTGTGGCATGGGATAATTATGGGAAGCGGATTTCTGTTATTGGCCATTCCCACTGCCCGCGCGGCATTTTTGTTTCCTATCGCCCCGGCTATTTGCCTGTAGCTGCATGTTTGTCCATAAGGGATATTGTTCAGAGCATCCCATACCTTTTTTTGAAAAACTGTACCCCTAAGGTCCAGCGGCAAATCAAAGGCTTTCCTTTCACCGTTGAAATATTCGGTAAGCTGCATATAAGTACTCTTAATAAGCGGTGTTTCCCTAAAAACCGCATTTGCTGTCACGCCTCCGAAGTATAGGCGTAAAACGGCATCCTTCCCTGCACAAATTCCTATCCTGCCTATTGGGGTATTATAATAAAAGCAGTATTCCATCTATACTACCAGCCTCCGCTATAATCACTTATTCCCTTTTGAATCTCTTTTATCTATAAATAATAAGGCTTAATCTCTTGTGAGTCAATAGCCGACTGTGCGGCAAAAGATCCCGGCCTGGTTCTGGCTAAACCTTTGCTCCGGGCCGATAAACCCTATTTCGGGCAGGACTCTTAATTTGGCCGCAGGCAAACACCCTTCCGAATTTCCCGGGGCTATGCAGCAGCTCCATGCAAAAGAAAACAAGAGCTATTAGCAGCAATATCTGCCCTAACAGCTCTCTGTATATAATAAATAATATAAGCCTGCCGCTACTTAAATACCTGCTATTTTGGATTTAAAATGCCTTCTGTCTCACAACATTTTTAGGATATTCCTCAATAAATCAGTAATTTCCTAAGGGAAATTTGTTGGTTTGTTGAGGAATGTCCGCGGCAAGGATTGAATTCCCAAAACCAATGTGACTTAGACCTATACACATATTTTAATTTTATTATATTTTTTAACAATAATGTAATTTGACAAATTATTATGCAAAATATATTATTATTGTATAATATTATATTAAAGGAGCTATATTATAATGAATAGCAAATTTAAAAAGAAATTTTCAATACTTATTATTTTAGCAGTTTTTTGTTTTTCTGCTGTGGGAGCATATGCAACTAATTATATGCTTGGAATAAGCTATGACTTAGATGTATATGGCTATGGAGCAGATACTTACGGGACATGTCGTGCGACATTAGATGATAGTGGAGGATATGTTAATATTTCTGGTACAAAAGTAAGGCTAACTCTTTACAGAAATGGCTCTTTAATTGTTGACGAAGCTAATTCAGACACGGTATATGAATACTACGCAAATGTTACCAAGTCAGCATCTAGCTCTAGTTACTCAAATACGTGGAAAGTGAATGTAAAATTTTACTACAAAACAGGCTCGCAGACCACTTATACATTGTTCCCTGTGGAAGGCAACAGCACTCAAAGTAATTAGTAATTAGGAGGGTGAGTATGAAAATGTTTAAAAATAAGTTTTTTGTTATTTTGCTTACAATAGCAATAATTATGGGAATCGGCACCGGCATATATGCCTATAGCACTAAGAAAAATGGTAAATATATTTCCGAAATTAAGTCAGAAGTAATTCTTAAGGATGCAAACGAGGACATTCAAAAGAGTTTTAAACTAGATGAAACAAAAGATGATTATATTATTTTGTCGTTAGAAGAAGTTAATGAATTTAGAAGCGGGAGCTTTGGAATAGATGATTCGGAGCTTCGGAATAAAATAGCCGATAAATTTGATGAGCTGTATGAAAATCCTCCTATTGGTTCTACTGAGCCCATGTACATGGTAAAAAAAGATGGCTCTGAGATAATGGTGCTATATAAGGAGGAGAACGGGACAAACGTAATGAATTTTGCAAAATTTAGAGACGGAGAATGGGAAAAGGGCCAAGAGTCTTCTAAAGGTAAAAACAGATTAGACTATGATAGCGTAGAGATCGAATAAAGTATTTTTGATTAGGAGGGGGTGTGTTGCACGTTTGCTTAGATGCAAGTAGCGTAGCACGTCCCTCTTTTAAAAATTTGGGGGACATTCCTTAAAAAAATTTGTTGAGGAATGTCCCAGCCTGCCGCTACTTAAATACCTGCTATTTTGGATTTAAAATCCCTTCCGTCTCAGAGTCACTCAAGTCATAATAATAATACTCCTTATAAAACTCCTTCACGCTTTGCTCTAAGCTAAGCTCCTTAAGCAGGTCAGGATGAAGAACCTTTGCCAGCCACAAGGGCTGCAGCGCGCCCTCCGCGCTTCTCACAGACCACAGGTATACGCCCTTGGGCGTCAGATAGACCCTTTTCTCTTTTACCGCATTAAGCTTCTGCCACTGGCTCCCGTTGCCCTCATCAGTTATATAGTCATACACCGCCCTGCTCTGAGCGACAATAACATCTGGCTGTTCCCCTATAAGGAACTCAAAATCCACTGTGGCAGATCCTCCCGCAGGGGCTACGGGAAATTTCTCCGCGGCAATATTGACTCCCCCCGCCGCCTCTATATAAGATGTGTGGATATCCTTTCCCGGAGTCGTGGCAACCGGCCCCGACGCTCCGTCGCCCGCTGCAATGAAGACTCTTACCTTTTTAGCGGATTTAGTTATATCGCTTACATATTTAAGATTTTCGTCATAATAGCTTGAAAATTGCACGGCCTTTTTTTCACCCTCCGGACCCAGAACCTTTCCCACAAGGGCTATCGTATTTTTTATATCCTCAGGGTCATTCAGACTCAGCCCAAGCATGGCAATTCCCGCGGTTTCAAGCGTTTCGGCATCCTTTTCATTAAAGCTTCCAAAAACAACCTGCGGCTGCGCCTGAAGAAGTGTCTCCATATTCAGCGTTCCCGGTCCTGACCCGGTGTAGGCGGCAGGTATTTCCTTTATCCTGGGATATACCACGGTAAAGAAACCCTTTTGAACGCCTTCGGCTGTCGCCACCAGCCTGTCCCCTCCTCCCAGCATAAGCACAATCTGGTTTAGGGCCCCCGACGCGGCAATGCTGCTGACCTGATGGGGTATTTCAACCGTTTTTCCGCTTCCATCCGTAACAGCCCTTACCGCGGGCTCAGGCAATACCGTGCTTGCGTCATCCTCCGCCGTACTGGCCGAAACAGTGTGATCAGACTCTGCCTCCCGGCCGCCCCCGCACGCTGCAACAAGCGCCCCTATAAGCATAAGACAAAGCAGCAGAGCACTTATTTTTACTTTAGAATCAGTTTTTACCATTTCCCGGGATATAAAAAAAGTCCTTTTCATAAATTACCTTTCCTCCTTTTGTTTTTCCTTAAAATATATAAATTAACCGAAAATTGTACAGGCAGGTCCTCCGAATTGCCACCCTACGTCCACCCATTTCTCCCTTTAAGCAAAAGATATATGAAGAAAGGCGCGCCGGTAAGGGAAGTCAATATTCCTAAAGGTATTTCAATTGAGAACGCGCTGCGCGCAATATCATCCACCAGCATCAGAAAGCTGCTCCCTATAAGCAGTGAGGCAGGTATAAGCCGCTTATAGTCGGGTCCCACTAAAAGCCTTGCAATATGCGGTATTATAAGACCGATCCATCCTATCATACCGCTCACCGACACTGAGGCTGCTGTAAGCAGCGTCGAGCATATGATAATAACAATGCGTATTCTTTTTGTATTTACTCCTAATGCCTGAGCTTCCTCCTCCCCGAAAGAAAGCACATTCATTCTCCATCTAAGCAATATGATGGGTATTGCTCCCAGAGCCAGAGGGATAAGAAATATTCCCACATCCTTAAGATTTCTTGACCGCGCCAGACTCCCCATAAGCCAGAAGGTTATATCGGGCAGCTTGCTTTCAGTATCGGCCACATATTTGGTCATGGACGTAAATGAGGAAAACAGGGATGAAACCACCATTCCGGTTAGTACAAGCACAAGCGTCGTATTTTTTTTGCGCCCCACAATCAGGCTGATTGAGAACACAAGGAATACCGCACCCAGTCCGAATAAAAATGCCGTCAATTGTATGCCGGTAGTTCCAAAGGATAAAAGAATCGCCAGAGAAGCTCCAAAGCCGGCCCCCGACGAGACCCCGAGGATATCCGGCGATACCATGGGATTCCTGAAAAGTCCCTGATATGAAGCCCCGGATAAAGCCAGCGCCCCTCCTACAAGCATAGCGGTAAGTATCCTTGGTATACGCACCTGGAACAGCACTGTTTCCACAGCTTCAGGCCATGCCGCCGGCAAATTGAACAGCTTGCCTGCAAAAATACTCAGCAGCTGGCTAAGCGGGATGGAATAGCGTCCCACAGTGAAGGATATAAGGAAAGCCGCAATGGCAAGAAGAATAAGAAAGGCCATTACAATACTGCTGTTTTTAATATGTGAAGCGGACGTTCGCTCCGAAGCATTTAACTTGAATCTCACTTTGTTTACACTTTCCATATACATCCCCCCTTACACGCACAATACGCACCTGCAAAAAGCTATGTCCGCCGTCCGATAAAAACCAATTCCCCAAATTGCTCTAATCTAAACCTCAAAAAATTCCGGCGGCAGCGCTTTAAAGCTGCCGCCATATATATAAAATGAGACAGTAGCCTTTTTTAATAATTTACTCCTCCGTTTTCGCCATAAGTCCGGCAAAGTCTATACAAAACTGAAGCTCCTTTTCTTGAAGAATAGCTCTTGTGTAATTTCTTTCATCGTTTATTCTGCATATTTTATCGTATATCTCTCCCGCTTCGGCCCCGGCTATGGAATATATACTTTTGAAGCCGGCCTCATATAATATCCTGGCAATAACAGGACCCACTCCGCTTATCCTGATCAAATCACACAGCCCGCACAGCTCCTCGGCCTCCTGATCTGTAATTCCCGCATTGGCGCATATAAGGCTTTTGTTTTTGCAGCCCCCGGAGAGCCCGTAAAAATCCTTTGAGGTCCGCACGCCGCCTCTGGCCAGATCCCTCACCGTATCCATCGACACATAGGGAAAATCGGATATCAGCACGGGCTTGGGAAGAACACCCTCTATTTCCTTTTTCAAAATTTTAAGATAGCCGGAGTCTATGTCCGACCTTACCGACAGCTCTTCTATTCCGCCGCCGGCATCCATGCCCTCATATAAATCTCCTATATTTGAGAACCCGCACTCTGAAAGCCTTTTAAAATTTTCATCAATACCATTCTTCAGCACCCTGCGGGTAGCAAGCAAATTTCTGCTTATCAGCATTTTTTTATAGTTTTCTATCGAGATTTTATGTAAATCTATATGGTAGCTCATATATCACCTTAAGCAATATTTTAAAAATTTATAATTTATCAGCGGATAATATCTTTAAAACAGGTCCTCTATCGGCCTTTTTTAAAAAAGCCCTGTTTTTCAGTCTGAATCGGCCCTTAGCCGTTACCCGGCTAAAAACGAGGTCTCGGAGCCGCAGGCCCGCGATACCAGCTCAGACAGGTCTGTAAGCCTTGCCTTATCAATCCCCGTATTCCAATTGCACATGCCGTCAACAACCTCAACCACCTGTTCAAGCGAAGCATTTCCAGCCCGTTCTCCAATGCCTCCCACCGTGACACTGGCCAGTCGTATGCCTGCCTGTACGGCTGCCAGCGTATTTGCGGAGGCCAGACCAAAATCATTATGAAGATGAACCTCTACAGGCAGAGGGCATCTTCCGGAAAGATGCTTCATTACGTCATATATCCTAAACGGGTCCATACACCCCACGGTATCGGCATAGCGGATACGCTGTGCTCCCATCATTGAGGCAGTATCGGCCACCTTAAGAAAAAATTCCGTGTCTGCTCTTGATGCATCCTCCGCACCTACGAAAATACTGCACCCCAGGCTTTTTGCATACTCCATGGAGGTTTTAAGCTGCGTAAGCACCCAATCCCTGCTTTTTTTGAGCTTATAATTTATATGCAGATCCGAAACAGGAACAGAAATGTGTATAAATGAAAAGCCACAGTCTGCCGACGCCTGTATATCGGCGATATTAGCCCGGTTCCATGCAATAACCTGGGCGTTGAGCTTAAGTGAAAGTATTTCCTTCATGGTGTCCTGCTCCTCACGTCCCATAGCAGGTATGCCTGCCTCAATGGCAAAAATGCCCGCCCGGTCAAGCGCTTTTGCGATACACACCTTTTCATGTGCGGTAAATACCAGTCCGGCTGTCTGCTCTCCGTCCCTTAAGGTTGTGTCTACAAGATCTATCTTCATATTACCACCTCGCTTACCAGCTCCTGAAGCTGGTCGTCCAGTACAGGAGACTTCTGTCTGATTGCCAGGACCCTTACCTTGTCAAGTATGCTCAAAATCTTTAAGCTGCAGACGCTTATATTGAGTTCCTTAAGCTTTAGCTCTATAGCGGCGCTTCCCGAGTGCTTGCCTATTACTATTTTCCTTGAAAGCCCTACTGTTTCAGGTGAAAAAGGCTCATACAGATCACTTTTTTTAATTATACCGTCAACATGTATTCCCGATTCATGAGCAAAAATATTTGATCCTATAACAGCCTTTCTATATGGTATCTTTTCCCCAACGCATTCCAGTATATCCTTGCAGCTTAAGGCCAAATCGGGAGGCAGCAGAACCGGAAGGCTCAGCAAATACCGAAGGCCCATAACAACCTCTTCAAAAGCGGGATATCCTCCGACCCCTCCTATTGAGACGGCAAGCCTTTCCATACCGCTCTTTGCCGCTCCCAGCGCATTCCCCGACGCCAGCCCCATGCCGTTCCGTCCATGATATTCCAAGGGACAGGAAATGCTCGCGGCCAGCGTAGAAAGCTCTGTGAATGCGGTAATGGGATCTAAGCGGCTGGATGCATCATCCAGAACAATTCCGTTTATGCCGTATCCCTTATATAGCCTATCGGCCAGGTAAGCCACACCGGAGAAATCCTTTCCGTCAACCGCTACCTGGACATCTGCCTTTATTCCATGAGCCGCCGCCCACTCGGCACTTCTTTCAAGCTCAAGTATTTCTTCCCTCCCACGCTGGCCAAGCACAAGCTTTACGTTTTTATAATCAAGGCCATGCGCCCATTTAAGCTGCTCCGCACATGGACATAATACAACCCTTACATTGCTTCCGCTCAGCCTCTCCCCATGCTGTGAATTGTTATGAAGCTCTAAGGGTATATCAAAAATAAATTGCCCCATTGCCTCAATTTTCTGTCTTGCGTAGTTAATTGTGTCAGGGGGATACCCTTTTTTCAATGCATAGCCCAGGGTTTGATCAACATATATAAAATTCTGCATAATACCGCACCTCCTCCCATATAAACCCTTATGCGTAAATTATTTCCCCGGCAGGCTTAATACTTCCACACTCTCTTCCATTCTAACGGGGACGTCCATAAGCCCTTCCTCTATGCCTGTGCATGATTCTATACAGCGCAGTCCGTTAGCGGCAAGCCTCTTTTGTGCATCATAGCCCGCCCTCATGGTCAGCACCGCATCACAGTCGGCTATCGTTTTTATGGTCTGCTCCCGTATATCGTCCTGATCGCATTCCGCCCCTGTGCAATACTTTTTGGCGCTTCTTGTCTCAATAAATGCAATATCTCTTCCCTTGACCTCATATATATGGAACTCCCCGGCATGTCCGTAGTGCGTATCGATAAGCTTACGGTGCTTTGACGTAACGGCGACCCTGTAGGTTTTTGCTTTTGAAGGCTCCGGATTGTCCTTAGCGGGAGCCTCCTTCCTGAACCTGTGGGACTGGTCATCGGAAAGCAGACCCACGGCATCGGCGCGGCACTGCCTGCAATGCCTCATCTGAGGTATATCCGGCTCACAGATTTCTCTCATTGCATTTATGTCCTTCATGCTGGTCTGGGGATAATTCTGGAAGGCACTTCCCGGGGCGGGAATCAAAGGCATTATATTGGTCATAAAGGCACCCAGCCTTTTAACCTTTTTTACCACCTCTGTTATATGGCTTGAATTAATTCCGTCTATCATAACAATATTTACCTTAACCAGCACTCCCCTTGCAGACAGGTATTCTATACCCTCCATCTGGCGGCGTATAAGAATTTTGGCTCCCTGCTCCCCTGTAAGACAGACTCCGTCCAACACTACATGGCGGTATATCTGCGCACCTATGGCAGCATTAAGGCAATTGACAGTCACCGTGACATGCTTAATGCCCAGCCCGACAATTTCAGGTGCATATTCAGGCAGCATCAGCCCGTTTGTGGAAAGGCAGAACATAACATCGGAAGCTTGCCGCTTTATAAGAGCTACGGTTTTTTTCACAGCATCCCAGTTTGCAAGGGCATCTCCCGGACCGGCTATCCCGGCAACACTTAAGTTCGGCATTTCAAATTTTACCCTTATAAACTTGTCTGCCGCCTCCTGAGGCGTCAAAACCTCGCTGGTCACACCGGGACGGCTTTCATTAACACAGTCATATTTGCGGTTGCAGTAATTACAGCTTATATTGCAGGCGGGGGCAACAGGCAGGTGTATCCTGGCAAACCTTCCCTGCGCACCGGACGAATAGCACGGATGTCTGGATGTCATGCTCTCAAGCTCCTCCGGGATATTATTTTTACTTATACCGTTACAATTGCATTTCATATCTATAAATTCACCCCCTTTAAATACAAGAAAGTTTAGACAATACTTTCATCCCGGTTTATCTCACGGGACCTGAATGCCCTTTCCCAATCATTTCCTATAATTTCAAGCATATTGAGCATTCCCTCATATCCGAAATAAGGCCTGTCTATATAAGCGTCCCTGTTTGTGGGAGCGAAAACATCAAAAGCAAGCTTAATCCCCGCCTCTTCAGCCATATATTTTTCCCAGGACGAGCCCATCACCGCATCTGCCTCAGATTCCTTCAATGCCCGGCTTATACCATAGCCGTCTACATTAAAGGCAACTCCGGGGGAAAAGCCCAGAGCATCGAGCTCTCTTTCCAGTATCCTTTTGGCCTCGTCAGCTCCGGATCTTATAAGTATCACTTCAGGTATCATTTCAAGCTCTTCAAAAAGCATCCTTACAAGCCCTATTCCAATCGTTGCATCGGCAGAAAGCACAACCTTGCAGTTTCTATAGCGCGGGATGATCATAAGGGCTCTTTTCCTTATAATCCCGGCAACCAAATCCTCTCCCTCCCGTATCAGCTCCTCGGCTTTATCCTCGGCGTCGAAATATACCCCCAATGCCCTAAGCCATGCGGCAGTATTTTTTAAGCCTATCGGAAGAGGTATATCGGCAAGTATAAGAGGAATACCCATATCCCGCTGAAGCCTTTTTGCAAAGCTATAGCCCGCATCATGGCTCAGCAGTATGCTTGCAGAGGCCCTGCCCGCACTTTCAAGCTCATCCATGGAGGCATTGTGCGGCAATACCGCCTGCACCCTTACACCTAAAATCCCCAGAACCTCCTTTACCCATTTAAGATCGGCCCACCAGGTAGGGTTTAGGTTGGATTGCGGAGCAATAATGTCCACACTGCGCAAGTCCCCTGGCCCTTTTTTTATAAACGGAAAAAGTGCTCTCAAGCCCAAATCTATACCGTCGTAGCTGCTGCCCCGGAAACCTCCCGCCATAATGGGAATGAGCCGCGCCCTTATATCGGGCTGTATGCTTGCGCAAAGTCCCTCAATATCCTCTCCTATGATATCCGCCGCGCATGTCCCCACCACAAACATAATTCTGGTTTTAAAGGCACTGTCGGCTTCCTTTATAAGATTTATAAGCTTTTCTGACGCTCCCATGATGATGTCGGTTTCAAACAGCCTGGTGCACCCTATCTTCCTTTTGGTAAAGTCCACCTCATGGGTATCAAACGCCATTCCTACCGTGGCGGCACACCCTTGGGGAGAATGAATTACTATGCTCACATCCTTTATTCCCGCAATCACTGAGGCAACGCCCTCAAGCGCACACCCAAGCACAGGATCCCTGCTGTGCATACAGTCATCAAACGTCAGCTCATCATACATTTTCCCCTCCTCCTTTCGGCATACACGGTACAGTCAGGCAGCTCCTGGCCAAGCTTGGGGGTAAGCGACTGAGAAGATGCCAGACCTGAGCTTTTAGGAAATACAACACTTTTAAACAGCCGGCTTCTCGGCCTGAAGGAATACTCAAGAGCCCTGTTTATACATTTTGCGGCCTTAAGAGCTCCCCTGTATCCAAACCTTGGCCTGTTCAGTATTGCATTCAGATCCACCACCGGTATATGAGGAAAGCTCAAGGAAGAACCAAAGTAAACCGTTTCACGGGAATCCATTTCTCCTATAAAGCTTAGAAGCTCATCTTCCGTCTGCTTCATGGACTCATATTTCCCAAAGGCAAGAGTTCCCTTTGTAATTAATATCTCAGGATCCATTCCCGTTTCCAGAAGGTAATCTATGCTGGTCTCCCTTGCCTCGGTGCTCCAGGGGTGGAAGTTATATATAACGGCGCGCATACCTAAATCCCTTTCAAGCATATGTGCAATGGAAAGAGACTTAATAGCGTCGTGCCCCTCCACAATTGCAGTCTTTCCCTCTAAGTGCCTTATGGCCTCCTCAAATTCCGCCCTTATATCCCCATATTCCCTTTCCATAAGAGCAGCGGCTTGTTGCTCCATCCCCAAATGCTTTGCGGCACCCATAAGCCATTTTTCAGTAGCACTTATACCGTACGGAAGAATTGTGGAGTTAAGAGGTGTGCCAAACTTCTTTTTCATCTCCGTGCCTATAGCGTATCCTATATCCAGACACAGCGTACAATTTACCGCTGCGCTTGGGGCCCTTTTCATCTGAGACAGAGAGCAGTTTCCCGCAATAACGGCGTTAACCTTTGCTCCCATGCCTTCGATCAGCCTTACAAGCTCTTTTACATCAGTGTCAACCTCAGTTCTCTCAGGCCCCATTTTACCGCCTACAATATTAACGGAGCCGGCAAGAGCCGATTTAAGCCCGGGGGTGGGCGCATCCATCAGGTTTACAATCTGGCGGAATACCAGATCGAACCCGCTCCTGTATTCTCCCGCAAACCCCTCACAGTGTATTGTCATAATATTGGCATTTACAGAGGCCTTAAGCTTCTCTATCACAGCATCCACATTATCGCCTATAATTCCCGCCGCACAGCTTGTGGCAACAAATATTACATCGGGCTTATATTTTTTATCCACCTCAGCGATAGCGCCCTTTAGCTCCTTTTCTCCTCCGTAAATAACCTTTTCTTCATTCATGTTTGTACTGATAACAGGTTCATAGAGAGAGCCGCTGTTTCTGCAATTTGTGAGCTTATATGCCTTTTTGACTCCGTAAGCGCATCCGCTGGGGCCATGGGTAATAATGACTGCATTCTTTATCCCGCTCAATACCTTTGCAGCCGTCCAGAATTTGCACGGGCGTGTATGACTGCCCTGCAGGCCCGTTTTTATTTTCCCTTCCTTCGCCAGACTGTACAGCTCACCCAGACGTCCGTAAAACACTACATTTTTATCTATATTTTCAGTCATAACATCCCTCCTGCCCTTAAGACGCCGTTAGAAAAACCGTCTTCAGCATACACATATATTAAGGGCGGGGAGGACAACGATACCAAATCCCCGTCAAGACGGCCATTTCGCCGTTGTCTCCCTGCCAATCCTGCGGCGCAGGCTTAAAAAATCACCAGGTATTTAAAATCCACTCTCTGTCACGTTTAAACTCCATATCGGAAAATAAGGTATTTGCCATAGTCTCAGCCAGCCATACTGCTCCATTGTAGCCTATTACCGGATGCCTGTACAAGCCTGCTCTGTCAAATGTAGGGAATCCCACTCTGACCATGGGAATGTTATTATCAATGGCTACAAACCTGCCCTTTGAATGTCCCATAATCATGTCAAGCTCTACTTCCTTATTTTTTATTCTTTTCTCAAGCTCCCAGAGATCGGAGTTGCATATTACCTCCATATCAAAGTCAATTGCCTTTTCCAGCTCGCGGAGCCTGGGGTCATTCTTATAGGCATTGTTGTCGTCTCCCAGCAGCAGAAGCACCGGCTTCATTTCCAGCTCCAGGCAAAACTCCGCCAGCCCTATTACAAGATCCGGGTTGCCGTAAATAGCAACCCTCTTATCGGCAAAAAACATATGCGCAAGGTCTGCAAGAGCATCAATCGCCTTTCCGCGATCCACAGCCAGGCAATCGGACGGCTTTTTACCCGTCAGCTTGCCAAGGCTTTTGATGAACTTATCGGTATTTTTTATCCCTATGGGAGTGGGTCCTATTACTGAGGGCACATTAAATTCTTCCTCCAGAAACCGGGCCGCAGTAGCTCCCTCATATCTGCTGAGCGCTATACTGCCAATTGAGTTGGCGGTATCCGCCAAATCCTCTATGGTGGTGCTTCCATAGGTGAAAGCGGATTTATCAGGCATTGTAGGCGAGTCAAAGCTTTCTATGTCCATTACAATATTTCCGTCAATGCCCATTTCCTTTAATATATGCTTTACCTCAGTCACATCTCCGGGATTGACCCAGCCTGTAAATACATTCAGCTTACCGCTCGGCTGAGTCTTTTTAGCCAGAGAGGAAACAAGGGCGCTTATGGCTACATCATACCCGCTTACATGGCTCCCGTTATAGCTTGGAGTATGTACCGGAACAATCTTTACCTCCCTGCCGGGGAATGACTTTTTAATATTTTTCCTTATTTTGCCTGCCAGCCCGTCTATATCATCTCCTATTGTTTCAGTGGAGCAGGTTGTAATAATAGGGATTATCCTCAAATCGGGATACCTTTTTATTAATGTGTCCACACCGTCCTCAGCCCTTACCAGTCCGCCGAACACGGCGGCACTTTCGTGTATGGAAGAAGATGCTATGTCAAAATTCTCTTTAAAGTGCTGGGCAAACAGCAGCCTTACAAACATGCTGCAGCCCTGCCCCCCGTGCACAAGAGGTATGCAGTCCTTTATACCTATGGTTGCATACTGCGCGCCGCACGGCTGGCAGTTATACATTGGGTTTATAATACCCGTTCTATCCTTTTGCTTTATTAAACAAGACATAATGTCCACCTCTCTACTCGTTTAAAAATCCTCTTTACTGTAAAAATTCTAATAGTTTGGTATGTTAAGCTCTCCGTTTAATGAATTTGTTACAGTAACATCGATCAGCTTATCCCTCACAGCATCAAAGGCATCTTTTATTTGCTCTCCGCTCATCTCTCCCAGCCATGGAAACTTCTTTTTTATTTCATCGGCGACGGTAACTGCCTCGGCATAAAAATACCTGTCCTTTGAATTATCCTCCGCCTGGAGCTTTTGTCCGGACAGCAGCTTAACAGCCTTTGTCAGAATGCCTTCTATATTCTCTTCCCTGTCCCATGTGCGTGAGTAAAACTGCCACAAATAACGCTCCTGAATAAACGAATATAATTTAAGAGCTTTATCATCCATTCTCTTCACCCTTTCCTTCAATCCTCACAAAGCATATATCCCTTAAACGGCCGCTCCTCCGGTCTCTCCATTGCTCACCCTTACCGTTTCACTGACAGGCATTACAAATATCTTCCCGTCTCCCGGCCTTCCCTTGCTGTTTATTTTTACTATAATGTCTATTACCTTTTTTACATCAGCATCGTTGACAACTATGGATAAAAGCCTTTTGGGTATCAGCCTGTGCTCCTCCGATACCGCCTCAACAATTTGAGGGGATACCATATTATCCACTATGGAAAAGCTGACCTTCTTTTTCCCTCTGCCAAGCACCTTACGGCAGTTAAGAGCCGCAAAGCCTCCTTTAAGCAAGGTATCTTTGGTCTGGTTAATCATATCCATCCTTATGACTGCTAATATTTCCTTCATAGGCCCGCTCCTCCTTACAACTGATTTATGCCGGAACTTACGGTATATACCTCATCAACAGGGCTTATAAATATTTTTCCGTCTCCAAAAGCTCCTTTTTCGCCCGTCTTGGCATTTTTAATGATTATCTCAAGAACATAATCCTTATCCTGATCATTGATTACCATCATAAGCATTTCCTTGGGGATTTCGTCATAGAATACGTCTCCAAACTGGATTCCCCTCTGTCTTCCGCGTCCCATGACATCCATCTTGGTAACCGCCGGGAATCCCGCTTCCAAAAGCTCGGACAGTACAACGCCAACCTTTTCAGGTCTTATAATCGCTCTAATCATTATCATAAATCATTCATCCTTTCAAATTTAGAATAATTAGCCCTCATGCTCTTATATCATCCCCGGCAAGCTTCATAAGAGGTGAGGAAACAGCATTATACATGTCTCTGGCCATATTGGCAAACCCTTCAAACCCCATATAAGGCCCGTTATGATATGCATGACCGTTAAGATACGGAATGTGCAGCTTCTTTACCAGCTCTCCGACTCTTGGCCCGGTAAATATAACATCCGGCTTTACCATTTCCAGCACCTCAAAGAACTCCAGCTCGTTTCCGTCATCTATATATATGCTCCCTTCCTTTCCGCGGGAAATAACCTTTTCAAAATCCTCCTGGTGTCCGAATTTAGAGGACATGGCCACAACCTCCATGCCAAGATCGTCCTCAACAGCTTTTGTCCAGTGCCACAGCCTCGGCCCTCCTGTCCATATGGCCATTTTTTTGCCCTTAAGGCGCTCGGCATACCAGGCAATCGTGGGCTGGTATCTGGCTACCTCTTCGGCAATAAGCTCCTCCACCTTATCCTCAAGCCCGAAGAAGGCTCCTATTTTTCTTAGGCCTGCCGCTGTGTAATCGAAGCCCCATGTGTCAATGTCAAGCCTTGGAATACCGTATTTTTTCTTAAGCTCATTTGCAATATATCCCGCCGATCTGGCACAGTTGACAACGCTGACCTTGGCTCTGTGCATGGCACGGCACTGGTCATACGTCGCGTTTCCGGTGAAGTGCCCCACTATCTGAATGCCCAGCTTCTTAAAATATTTCTCAAGCACAAATGTATCTCCCTGAATGTTATAGTCACCTATAAAATTAATTGTGTACTCGCTGGTTATTTCAGGCTCCACCGTACCTACCTTTTCATGCATCCATGCAATATTCAGCACATGATGCCCCTTCGACTGGCTCACTCCCGCAAAGCCCGGGCATTCTACAACAAATATGTCAACATCCCCAAGCTCTTTCTCCACCTCTTTGGCAACTGCCTTGGGGTCATCTCCTATAAGAGCGGTGGCGCAGGTAGTATAAATATACATCCTCTTAATATCAGGCATTTGCTCAAAGGCTTCAAGTATACTTTTTTTAAGCTGCTTTTCCCCTCCGAAAACTATGTGCTTTTCCTTTAAATCGCTGGACCACACATATTTAAGCTGAAAATTGTCATTATCACTTGTATACCTTTTTGTATGCCATGTATCATAGGCACACCCCACAGGCCCGTGTATCATCTGTATCGTATCCTTAAGAACACCGCCTATAACCAGCTTGGCCCCGCAATAGCTGCAGCCCCTCTCGGATAATGTTCCGGGAATGGTTTCAACATTTGAGCTTGGAAGATACTGCGTCAAATCCTCTCCGGGCAGCTTTATATAACAATGCTTTTTTCTCTCGGGAATTACTTCATCGCATTTAAACAACTGTAACGGCATACGTCATACCCCCTTCTTTGCATACTAATCCATAATACCGTATTTTAGTACCATGGCTTCAAGTTCGTCCATGCTTAAAGGCTTTGGTACTACAAACATTTCATTTTCAATAATTTTTCTGGCAAGCTCTCCATATTCTTTTGCCTGGTTGCACTCAGGATCAAATTCCACCGTTGTCTTTCTATTGAATTCGGCCTTCTGGACTATATTATCCCTGGGGATAAAATGGATCATCTGAGTTCCCAGCGCGGTGGTGAATTCATCCATAAGCTCTCTTTCCTTATCCACCTTACGGCTGTTGCATATTATTCCCCCGAGCCTTACGCCGCTCTGATCGGCATACTTTAAAAGCCCTCTGCATATGTTGTTTGCAGCATATATAGCCATCATCTCACCCGATGCCACTATATAGACCTCCTGAGCCTTACCGTCACGAATGGGCATCGCAAACCCGCCGCATACAACGTCTCCCAAAACATCAAAATGCAAAAAATCCAAATCAGGAGTATAAGCCCCCAGCTCCTCCATAAGGTTAATGGCAGTTATAACTCCCCTTCCGGCACATCCCACGCCGGGCTCCGGCCCGCCTGACTCAACACATCTTACTCCGTGGAAGCCGCTTCTTACCACCTTATCCTCAGTTATTGCTTCCTCGCCTTCTTCTCTCAGAGTATCCATTATAGTCCCCTGAGGCTTTTCTCCAAGAATTAGCCGTGTGCAGTCCGCTTTGGGATCACACCCGTGAATAAAAACCTTTTTTCCATGGTAGTATGCCAGTGCTGCGGCAGTGTTTTGCTGCGTCGTGGACTTTCCTATTCCGCCCTTGCCATAAAATGCAACCTTCCTTGTCATTTCCATACCTCCTAAAAAAATTTAAAAGTTTTATTTATTATTATTGAACACCATGCGTTTATTTTTTGTTATAAGGAATTAAGCTCCCCCCCTTTCTAAAAATTAAGAATAAAAGGAATGGCATGGCCTTCAATAATTATCAGCGTTATTTTGACAATCAATTTTAAATTATAAAAACACGAAGTAGTATTAAGAGCAGAGAATACGTTAGAAGCTCTCTCTTAAAAGACATGCTATCTTTGAAATCAATCATAGGCTAACAAAGATATACAAGGCATGATAAATTTTAAAATAATCAAATTAAAGTCTAAAAAGCCCTATCTTTATCCTGGAATACTTAAAGATACATTTGATACCGGTTAATGCACAAGCTCTACACCCCACATTAACATATAATTTAATTCTACATGGAATTAATTAATGTATTTTTTCCATTTGATATGCTTTTGTTTAATTATATTTATTATTCTGCTTAAAGTCAATAGTTTTTTTAAATATTGCAATACCGCACTACAAAACTTGCAGATTATATTGTATACCTTAATTAAAGATCAATCCTCAACAAACAGCTATTATAACGGTTTAACCGCCACATATCTCATTGATGCCAATAAAGCCGAGCAGTAAAATATTAGTTTAATAATGAATCATATCCCTACCTGCCTGTCATAATTTTATAGCATAATTTTAAATTATCAACTTTTTTTTATAAACCTTCTCCATTTTACTTGATTTTTTTATAAACAGGGATTATAATTTGTACATAGTACTACATAAATATACATTTCAATATCGATGTATTTATTTTAGTTAAGCCACGTATGTTTTTATTAGGCCTTGTATGCCTATGAAACGAATGCATATCCGACGTATCATTAGGATTTATTTCTTAAAAGAATTTATTCTTAAAAGAATTTATTCTTAGATACTCTGAAACAGTAGTACATCTGCTGACTGTTGTAGCCGGGAGTGCGGGTTCTCCGCGAAGAGACTGTATGTTTGAAAGCACCCCGCTCTACCTGGAGTCATTGGCATATTAAAACCCCGTATCTAAACATATTTAAAAGCATCATGGTTTAATTATTTCAAGGAAGGTGATTTTATATGATTTGTATAGCAGTGTTTTTGAATAATAGCGGACAAACTGCCTCCTTAGCGGAAGAGGGCTTTGTAAAAGTTTTTGTCAAGAAAAACAACCAGCTTACCGAGCAGGATTCTATACCCTTCGCCCCCGGCAGCTCAAAAAGCCTCGTTGAGTTCCGCAGCAGTATAATTCAAATGGTCCGCAGGCTTGGAAGCTGCAGGGTATTTATAGCAAAAGAGGTAATAGGGCAGCTTTACAGCGTTTTAGAGGCAAATTTGTTTAATATTTATGAAATTGACGGAAGGCCCGAGAAGTTCCTTGATTCTATATTTAATATAGAAGAAATTGACGCGCAGAATCTTCCCTCAATTGATGAAAAGCCATCGGATGATTTTTATCCGCAAAAGACAGGGACAGACGGAAATTACTTTGTTAATTTAAAAACCCTTCTTGAATCCGATCCCGCTTTGAGCTCCAAGCAGGTACTTTTGCCCTTTTTAGCCAAGGCCAGCTTTAATCACCTTGAGGTGGTCTGCAGCCATATACCCAGATGGTTTGATGAAGAGCTTGGAGGAATGGGGCTGTATTCAAGCATTGTTAAGGCGAATGACGGGGAATATAACGTTATGGTATACCGTAAGAACTGATTTGAAATTAAAGTAATAAGGAAGCTTTCAAACAATAACAGGCTAAGAGGTGAAAGGCATGACATTCTTTTCCACAAGATACGGAGAATTAACAGGCATCACTTCCTTCCATATGCATGAGAATGGTCATATAAAGGATTGTATGCTTAAGGATATGGTTATATTGGATACCCCCTGCGGCAAGCTTATACCGCAATATGAGTACGCGCATCCAAGAAAAAGGCATATTAAATCAGTGTCCTTTTATGAAAGCGGTGCACTGAAATCTCTTTCCTTAAATCAGCAGACACATATTGATACCCCCTTAGGAGCACTCCCGGCGGAATTTGTCACATTTTATGAAAGCGGAGGCATAAGCCGCCTGTTTCCTCTGAACGGACAGCTCTCCTCCTATTGGGACGAGGATGACGAATACCGGCTGGCACGTGAGCAGGAGTTTTGCTTTACTTTCGGTAAATTCAAGGCAAAGCCCATAGGCATTTACTTTTATGAGGACGGCTGTGTAAAAGGAGTAACGCTATGGTCCGGAGAAATAATAGATATAGCTACTCCCATTGGAAAACAAAAGGTCTGTACCGGCTTTTCGGTTCATCCCAATGGAGCGGTTAAGTCCTTTGAGCCTCCTTCCCCGATTTATGTAACCTCTCCTATAGGCACCCTCCTGGTTTCTGATCCGGAGCCCCTGACCATATACAGGGATAAATACTCCGTGGTATTCAATGAAGACGGGACTTTAAAATCCTTAATAACCTCCAGGAATAAAATAACAGTTAACGATGAAAAAAAGCAGCCCCACCAATACATTCCTGCAAATATATATGATACCTTGTACGGGACAAAAGCATATTATAAATCTTTAAAAATTGAATTTCTTCAGGGAAAGGTCTGCTTTAAAGGCAAGGACACCTATAATGTACACGACTGCAGCTTTCAAATCGAGCCCTACAGCGCAAGCATAAAGCCCGTATGCCAGGAATGCTCCGACTGCGGGCAGTGCATATCCGGTTGACCCGGGTACAAGTCTTATATTATTTATAGGCACTCATATATTCCTAATGTTACTCGTTGAATAAAATATAACAAAATATTGCGAAAATAATATATAATTGATATAGTAAAAATTATAATAAAGTTAAAAGGAAGAGGT
Source organism: Bacillota bacterium (assembly GCA_023390115.1). Taxonomy (GTDB): domain Bacteria; phylum Bacillota; class Clostridia; order Acetivibrionales; family DSM-27016; genus Anaerobacterium. Next base: position 74,771 of record JAEWDM010000011.1, on the reverse strand, counting down.
TAGGGTATATATGCCTGAAAATACATCATTAACTCCACAGGAAGTTGCCGATATACTAAAAATTTCCAAAAGCACGGTTTATGATCTTATAAAGCGCAAAGAGCTGAATTCATACAGAGTGGGAAAAAAGCTCAGGGTAGATTCACAGGATGTCGAGCTTTATAAAAATAAAACAAAGGATATAAAATCTGAAAATGCAAGCTTTTTGCCTTCACATTCTCTGGATTTTTCTTCTTATTCCACTTATGACGAAACCTTTGAGAGAAAGGGTTCCTTTGTAATATGCGGACAAGACTCCATATTAGACATTCTGGGCCGTTATCTGGAGCATCATCCCAAGGGGGTTCGTGCACTGCGCTCATATGAAGGCAGCTACAACGGACTGTATGCACTATACAGGGGAGAGGTGCAGGTGGCGACAGCTCATATGTGGGACAGCAGGTCCGGTGAATATAATGTACCGTTTGTGGAAAGGATGCTTCCGGGAACTCCTTCGGTTATAATACGACTGGCATCCAGAATGCAGGGCTTTTATGTCGCAAAGGGCAATCCCAAGGGAATAAAAAACTGGGAGGATCTCGGCAAGCCCGGCATAACCATGATCAACAGGGAAAAGGGAAGCGGCACCAGAATTTTGCTCGATCAGCACCTGTGCAGGCTTGGGATAAGGGGCGGTATGATTAAGGGGTATAACAGGGAATGCCACTCTCATCTCACTGTGGCAAGCACCGTAGCCCGGGGAGGAGCCGACATAGGCATAGGAAATGAAAAGGTTTGCCTGCAGGTGCAGGGGATTGACTTTATTCCCCATCAAAAGGAGCAATATGATATGGTTATTAAAAAGGAAGACTTGTTCAAGCCGGCTTTTGAGGCTGTTATAGACATCGTCAGATCGCAGGAATTTAAAATGGAAATATATGGACTCGGAGGCTACGATATTGAAGAAACCGGCAGGCTTATAGCAGAAACGTAGAAATAGTCCCGCAAATTTTAATATTTCTATTTTAAGCGCCAAAAGCAATAACTTTTTGTTATTGCTTTTTGTTGTTTTCCGCATTATTTTGATATTTTTTATGCAAATTTTGTAAAACATATTTACAAACCTCCAGGTTTTTAAGTATATTTTATATATAGCAAGTTAATTATATTATAAAAAAGGAGTTTTTGATTATGAAGATAAGTGCTAGAAATCAGCTTAAGGGCAAGGTTACAGAAATTCAAGAGGGCGTTGTTACAGCTAAAGTTGTTGTGGACATCGGAGGAAATATGATCACATCTATGATTTCCATGGATTCGGTAAAGGATTTAGGTATTAAAGTAGGCTCTGATGTGACAGTAGTAATAAAATCCACTTCAGTTATGCTGATGGCATAATGTCACTCTTCTAAAAACCTTAGAGAGGGCATCGGCATAAATACCCGGCCCTCTTTTAGCTTATATAATCACATGTGTCGGCGGCTGCCACAAGCTTTACAAAAAATCGCCAAGCTTATCACTTCTCTAAAAAATTTCCCCTTAAAAATATACTTCTGTTTAATATTAAAATTTCTTTAATCGATTATATCCACTGTGATTGAAAAATTTTTGGATTTTATAATATCAGGAAATTATATTTACTTATCAGAAGAATTTCTGTAAAATATAAATGGTATTTTATGGAATAAAACTGATTGCTGTATTTTCTCTTTTTATATACATTAATTTACATTCATTAAGTTAATAGTACCTTACATCTTTGCAGCGGTGCTACTAATTTATATACAGCTTAAAAGTATTTTATAGGAGTGGTTTATATGCTGAAAAATTTTAACAATCCCATGGTGCCAAAGCTATTCATTGCCCTGTCGTTAAGTGCGTATGTAGCTACCAGGGCAGGTATAATATTTCTCCTTAGCCTGACTCCGCAAAGTCCTTTATTTTCAGGACCATACAGCCTGATGGCATTAAGCCTGAGGAATGCGGGCATCATACTGTATTTTGCACTTGACGCATTTCCCATAATGCTGGCAGTTCTTTTCGCATTCATAGCTGTAAGAAATCTTTCCAGCAGGGCTTTTGCCGAAAGAAATATGTATCTGGAAGATTTGCAAATCAAACAATGTGAATTGGATAAGCAGCGGCAGCTTGTTGACAACCTTGTCAGGCTCAACAGAGAAGCCTCTGAGTGCGCACAGCTTAAAATTGAATTTTTCTGCAATGTATCACATGATCTCAAGACACCGCTGAGCGTAATACTAGGAGCAATCCAGCTTATCGACAAGCAGGGAGGGCCCGTTGCTACGGAAAGAAAAAATCTGTCAAGGCATTTTAAAACCATAAAGCAAAACTGCTACAGGCTGGTAAGGCTTTTAAACAATGTGCTTGATATTACAAGAATTGACTCTGGCTATGTAAAGCTTAATATGTCGAGCTGCAATGTTGTATACTTAATTGAGGAAATAACACAGTCCATAGTGCCCTTCGCAGAGCAGAAGGATTTGACAGTTGAATTCGATACGGAGTCGGAGGAGATATTTACCTCGGTCGACATTGACAAAATTGAGCGCGTGGTTCTCAACCTGCTGTCGAATGCAATAAAGTTTACGCCACCGGGCGGAAAGGTATCCGTATCAGTGTCATCCGACTCCGCAAACAAAAATATGACTATATCGGTAAAAGACACAGGTCCCGGAATACCTTGCCATATGCATGACACCATTTTTGAACGCTTCCGGCAGGTCAGCAGTCCTTTTACCGCCGCTTTCGAAGGAAACGGCATAGGCCTGTCCCTTACAAAATCCTTTGTCGAAATTCAAAACGGCAGCATAAGCGTTAACAGTGAAGAGGGAAAAGGCAGCGAGTTTATTATTAAATTGCCCATAGTTGTGCTGAATTCAAGCAGCATTACCGACTCCCCCAATATTAAGAGTCAGAATAAAATAATAGAGGCAATAAATATTGAGTTTTCGGAAATATATTCTGCCGCCTCTTAAGAGAAAGCACTTTATAGTGAAGCCTTGCCGATGCTATAAATTTTTATATCAGGGCAATGCCACAAGAACACAAGCCTGAACAGCATTCAGGCCCTTTTCACTTATGGCCGTCATAAGCTCATCGTCATAGGTTCCGGGCTGAAGCCATATATTTTTTATTCCCAGACCTGCCGCTTCGTCTATGAAGGCCATGCCTTTTGCGGGAGAAACCACCATGTCGATAACCTCCGGAACCTCGGGGAGGGAGGATAAATCCTTATAGCACCTGTCCCCATCTATCTCCTTGTAATTGGGGCTTACGGGGTATACCTTGTAGCCCTTTAATTTCAGCCTTTTATATATCTTATAACCGAACTTGTCTGTATTTTGGGTAGCCCCCACTACGGCCCATACATTTTTACCAAGCATAATTTCTTCCTGCATAATACCATCCTCCAATACTCTTAAATATTCATTTTATGACGCTTCCGTTCATATCCGTTGAAACATACAGCACTTCCCCTGCCTGTGCAACGGCTCTTGCGTTTGTCAGCTCGTCCAGCTCTCCAATGACCCTCTCCACATCGTCTTTTGGAACACTCAATATTATTTCCACATCCTCAGAATAAATTACATCCCTGACAATATAGCCCTTTGAGGAAATAAAATTGCGTATCCTCCCAAAAAGAGTATACTCCGCAATTATATTTACAGTTCTGCACAACTGCCGTCTTATTATTCCTGAGGCCTCTATCCCCATAGCCGCACTTTTGCCATAGGCCCTTATTAATCCTGCGGCCCCCAGCAGAGTTCCTCCAAAATACCTTGTCACCACTACTGCCAGATTTTGAAGCTCCATTCTTTTAATAACCTCCATTACCGGCATTCCTGCCGTCCCCGAAGGCTCTCCGTCGTCGCTGAACCTCTGTACGGTATTGTTACCTCCGATGCAGTATGCATAAACATTGTGCGATGCATCCCAGTATTTTGATTTAAGTGAACTTATAAAATGAAGTGCTTCCTCCTCTATCCCGGCAGGAGATACGGACGCAATAAATTTTGACTTTTTCTCTTCATATTCGAAAGACGCTGCACTTAAAACAGTTTTATATTCCTTTTGCATCAATTATTCTCCTCATAAAATAAATGGCAGCCGACACATTTCAGCTGCCATTTTTGCTAGTACCCTGAAAATACTCTTGCGTGTAATTGGCTTTACTTTGACAATTTTAAGCCAGTTCCTTCATTTTGTCAAAGCATAAGCTCAAAAGAGACCTGTCCTGGCTGTAGGTAATACGCCTCAATGCATCCTCTTCGCTAAAAAATCCCCCGTCTGTAACATTTGCACTTTTATTCAATTCACATTCTTCATTAGAGGATTTCATAATATACCAGGTTATCTTGTTACAGACTGGTCTATGACGTGTTACAGAAAAGAACTCGTAGTTTGTTCTTCCCGCCGTAGAGACTATTTCCGCTTTTACTCCCGCTTCCTCTCTCACTCTTTTAAGAGCTACTTCATTAGCCAAATCACCATTCCTGATAATTCCTTTAGGAAGCACCCACTCACCCTTTTCATTTTTTAGGAGCAATACCTTTCCGCCGTAAAAAACCACACCACCCGCACAGTTTCTGACCAGCATACGAAAAACCCCTTTCACATATTAATTTTGCACCCTATAAACAATATGTTATGTTGTAAAACCTATATTAACTGCATACCGAAACCAAGGCTTATATTATTATAATACCTCATTCTTTGATATTATACAATTTTAATTAAGGTTTTATTACTTAATTCATCTCTATTTTTCCACTAAATACTCCCTTATTTTATCAACATTTGCCTTTTTAACAACAGCGTTAATTAATATTCCTTTTTCTCCATATTTTTGGGCAACAACCTTTCCCTGCTCATGCACAAAAGGCAATATCCAGCCTTCGCTATACGGCGCAAGTATTTTTACCTCAGTCCGTTCTTCGGGAAATATCCGGGAAATAGCCTCCTTAAGCTTATCTATGCCCTGTCCCGTTAATGCCGATACCTCAAGCACCTCAGCCTTAAGACCAGAGACCCGGAGCCGTTCTTTTTCATCGGCCAGGTCCACCTTGTTCAGGACCTCTATAACAGGTTTATTCGTGGCCCCCAAGCTCTCTAAAAGCCCGTTTACCACACTTATCTGCACATCCGCTTCATTTGAAGAGATATCTATAACATGTATGAGGGCGTCTGCGTAAACAGCCTCCTCAAGTGTTGATTTAAATGCCTCAACCAGCTCATGAGGCAGCTTTCTTATAAATCCGACGGTGTCTATAAGCATTGCCTCCCTGCCATCTTCAAGCTTAAGTCCTCTGACAGCCGGGTCCAGCGTTGCAAACAGCTTATCTTCCGCAAAAACCTGAGCATCGCAAAGCTTATTCATAAGAGTGGACTTGCCTGCATTAGTATATCCCACAAGCGCAACCGTAAAATGTGCGTCCTTCTTCCTGCTTTCTCTAATCATTTCTCTTCTTTTGCCTATTTCCTTAAGCTCTCTTTCAATGCCGCGCATTCTCCTTCCGATATGCCTTCTGTCAGTTTCAAGCTTTTTCTCACCGGGCCCCCTGGTCCCTATTCCTCCTCCCAGTCTGGACAGCACAGTACCAAGACCCGTAAGCCTGGGAAGCCTGTATTTAAGCTGCGCAAGCTCCACCTGCAGCTTACCTTCCCTTGAGCGGGCTCTCTGTGCAAAAATATCCAATATAAGCACGGTTCTGTCAATAACCTTTACTCCCGTAGCATTTTCCAGATTTCTTACCTGAGCACCTGAAAGAGTATCGTCAAATATAACTATATTGGCATTAAGAGTCTGGCGCATAACATTTATGCTCTCCGCCATCCCCCTTCCTATATAAAATGCAGAATCGGCCGACGTCCTTCTTTGAAGAATTTTATGGGCTACTCTCACACCTGCGGTATTCGCCAATTCCTCCAGCTCCTCAAGAGATCTCTGTCCCTCGCTCATTCCGTTAACAAGCCTTCCCTGCGAGGTTTCCAGTCCTACAAGAATAGCCTTTTCCGCTTCATCCCCCATATCATATGCCATTTTCCCGAAGGGCTTATCTATATCCCTTATTATTCCAAGAAAAGCCCCAAAACCATCACTGCTAAGCTCTAAAGGCCCATATATCTGAACCTGCGCAAATCTGCCCGTTACGTCCCTCTCGGGTAATGCCGCGTAAATCTCACTGACTCTGCCCTCGCTGACCCCCAAAGCAACCATTGCGTCAAGCCTCAGCTTTAAAAGAGAGCTTATATCCACCGAAGACAGCCTCGCATCGCCGCCCGGATGAGTGTGTATGCATCGTATACCCGAAAGCCTTGTCATGTCCCTCCTGGCCTCAAGCTCAGGAATGGAGGCTTTAGCACTATCCCCCACGCTGATATCCACAATATTTCCCTTTCTGTTTATAAAAACCGCGATTTCTCTGTTTATTCTGTCGGTGATATACGCCAGCTTCCCCGCAAGCTCATAGGGCAAAAAATTGTCGGGTGGCATTTCCAGATTATATAGCTGCTCTATTTCATCAATAGTGCTCTTTTTAAGCGATTCCAGATTTCCCTTTATGCCGATAAACAATCACTCCCACTCTATTTATATTGCCTTGATTCGGCTTATTATGCCAAACGCTCCCGGTTCCGGCAGAATAAGCCTAGACACCTCTGAAATAGTGCCCCTTCGTGTATCCTCTTTTCTTTATATCCTCAATTATTCCCTCATGCCCCTCTTCAGTTCCGGACAGGTCTGACGCCGCTGCGCGGAAAAGCTCCGTAAGCTCCCTTACCCTCTGCGGTCCTTCGTCAATAATATTAAGCCTTGCATAAGCAATCCCCGCAGCCTTAATTTTATTTAATACCTTCGGAACAAAAAGTACATTGGAATTGAAAATTGTGCTTATACAGTCTGTCGTATCACACATCACCGGAAATTCCATTCCCATTCTGTCCCGAAGCCTGTAATCACCCTTCAGGCACTCTCCCGTACATATTGGGGCGGGGCCCGTATTCCCCGCAATGCTCCCGACCGGGCAGTGCTCACTTATCATTAACGGAATTCTTCCATATACAAGTACTTCTCTTTCCAGCCCCTTTACATCCCTAAAGCCCTCCATCTGCTGGAGGGTACTTTCATGCGACAGCATCACACTGCTGCATCCCAGATTGTAAAGCTCCCATAATGTCATACTGTTGAAGACATTTAATGAATAATCCCCTGCCACCTTGAGTGACGAATGCTTTTTTATAAGCTCAATACCCCCCGGGTTTCCTGTAAGCACACCATCCAGCCCCATTCCCTCAAGCCTGCCGAGGTTGTTCTCAATAAGCCTTTTCCAATTGCTCCTCACCACCGGAGGAATCCATGCATAAACCTCCTGTCCGCAAGCCCTGCAGGCATCAATTACTTTTTGGGCATTATTGTTTAACACATATTTGAACGGGAGATAAAGTCTATCAATCCCAAGAGAGGAATAGTCCAATTCTTCCAATATGCGATAAAATAATATGGTAAGCTTGAGCTTACTTATCTTTTTTCTACCATTTCCCGGGAAATATACGCCTTTATCCCATTTATCTCCAAATTTTCCGCGCATTTCATCATGCTTTGCAGTCCTGCGCAGGCCTTCCATCTCTTCCAAAGCTTTGCGCCTTGCCGCATTTATTTCACTTACAGGCAATGTTATACCATCGTCAAGCTGTGATTCCAGCCTTGAAAACTCAAAGGGCGAGCCCCCCGTCTTATTTAGCTGCTCTATGGCTCTCTCCTCCGTTAATGCCACATTAACGGCAGTCTGCGCGGGAATATTGCCCTTAACCTGTACGGTATTTCCCCTGCTGTCCGCTACCTGCAGTGTTAGAGGCATATCCCTTCTTATTACTATTTTACCCTCCAAAAGCACTTTTCTTGCAGCCCTTCCCGAAAAAGACTCCCTGGCCTTAACAGCAAGATTTTTATCTGAGGTTTTATACACCTTATCCCCCTTATGTATTTTCCCCTCAAGGCTTCCTAATTCAGCAAGCTCACCCTTTTGAGCTGTTTTCCTCCTTATGCCATCAACTCTTATCTCACTTACGACCCCTCCCGGACTCTCATCCTCTCCGTTCCATACCTCTATTCCGTCTCCGTTTGACAGATCCTCCTTAAGCTTCAGCCTTATTTTCCTTGAGTCCTTATTATAGGAAAAAACCTCTCCCAGATAGATTCCCCAGTTTTTAGGCTTTTGACAGGCTATAAGCCCATATCCCGTCCTGCCCTTTAGGTAGCCCTGTGAGAAGCCTCCTCTGTTGAAAATCTGGGTTAAGGCACGAAAATCCTCAGTATTTGCAAGCAATCCGCTTTCCCCATGGCACAATTTTCCATTTTGCACCATATCTATATATTTCCTGTATATCCCTGTGACAGTGGCGACATATTCCGGGCTTTTCATCCGCCCCTCAATTTTAAGGCATTTAACCCCTGAGGGCACAAGGCTTTCCAGCTCATTTACAAGGCATATGTCCTTAGGGCTCAATATATATTTCCCGTCCGCGTGAGCCATACCGTTATTTTTAAGCAAGCTGTACGGAAGCCTGCAGGGCTGGGCACACCTTCCTCTGTTTCCGCTTCTTCCTCCTATGACACTGCTCATAAGGCACTGTCCCGAATAGCATATACACAATGCGCCATGCACAAAAATCTCAACCTCAAGGCAGGTATTTTTGCAGATATACCGTATTTCCTCAAGCGACAATTCTCTTGCCAGCACCACTCTTTTAAAGCCAAGCCTTTCCAAAATACGCACACCGTGAATATCATGAACCGTCATTTGAGTACTGGCATGGAGTTTAAGCTCAGGCAAACTCCTTCTCAATAAGCCGGCAAATCCCAAATCCTGCACAATAATGCCGTCTATACCCGTAAAGAATGCTTCTTCCGCAAGCCTTAGAGCCTTATCCAGCTCACTGTCCGAAATCAGTGTATTCATTGCCATATATACCTTTACATCTCTTACATGTGCATATTCAACCGCATTTTTAAGCTGGTTGCCGTCGAAATTTTCTGCGGATTGCCTGGCATTAAAAAAAGGTCCCCCAAGGTAAACGGCATCCGCTCCATTTTCAACAGCAGCTAAAAAAGCATCCCACTCCCCTGCCGGTGCAAGAAGCTCTATTTTATCCATTATTCATTATCTCCTTAAAAATTCCCGTTACGGCAGGGGTTATATCCATAAGAGATTCAATTTGCATGTCATGTCCCCTATGCATATTTCCCATTATAATTGTAGGAACCTTATTATATGTGTGAGTTTTTACACTGATATCCTCAATGTTTCCGTGATCACTGGTTATAAATATTATGTCCTCATTTAAATCAACCAATCCGGCAAGCTCTCCTAAAAATGCATCAAGCAGCTCAATCTCGCTTACGGCAAGCTCCATATCCATTTTGTGCCCTATTATGTCAGTCATAAAATGCTCATAAAGAGTAAAGTCATTCTCCCTGCTTATGGAGTACAGGCGCTCTGCCGCTTGCCCCGGAGTTATATTCTCAATATCATAACCTCTTTCAATCAGCATCTGTCCGGTAATGTCATGATAAATGCCCCTGCCCTCTCTGTAGTCCTCCACCGTCCTGAAGCCTATACCCTGAGCCATTGTCATTACGGATGTGACAGAGGGCCTGTACCTCCTGTCTGCAGAGTCAATCATCTTTTCAAGATACTCTCTTGAGTATACATTGGAGTTTGTGACCTTCAGCCCCATCTGCTGCAATTGCATAAACAGGTTGTTTTTATAAATAATACTTTTGAGCGTTTCGGTAGGCTGCCCGTTCAAATGCCTCCCCAATATACGGGGCGCGTTTTCTCCCGTAAAAATAGTTGTTTGTCCCGTTGCGCTCTGAGGAAGCCCCTTCACTCCGAGCGCGGCGTCGGTAGGAATAGCCTTAAAGCGTTCCAATATGCAGCGGATGTTAGGTGCCTTGGCAGCATACAACGGGTTAACAGCTCTGTCCGCTTTTCCCAGGCCGAATCCGTCTATAAATATAAATATCATTCTCATAAAAATTCAGTCCCTGTCTTTTACCTCTTTTTCAGGCTGAGCACCGGAAGAGTCGCTGAAGAAAACTCTTGTGATGATGTCCAAAAGATCCACAACGCCTTTAATCCTTCCCAGTATGTCCTTTCTCACGGTCTGTGCCGCAGCGGAAATCATTTCTCCCGCCTCTCCAAGCCCCTGCATCGCTGTCTCCACCGATTTAAGCTCATCTTTTGCAGTGGCGCTTATTTCTACTACGTTCTTAGATATTACAGGTATATCCTTTAACGTGCTGTCTATGCACTCCCTGTTTTCCTTAAGCAGCTTCTTCAGCACCTTTATGCTTCCGTTTATATTTCTTATCAACACAATAATATACACAGATATGATTACTAAAGCAAACAGTGCCGTTATCAGTACCAAATCTCCAAGCCTTATGCTCATGTCCATAAATTTCATCCTCCGTTTAAATTATGTTTGGCTAGCCTTCTTCATATCCGGGTTCCTTTTTTCTGCTTGTCCTCTCTAAAGAAGCTCTGACCTCAGATAATTCCGCCTCCCTTTTTGCAAGCTCAAGCTGCAGGAGGGTATTCCTGCTTATCAGATTAGAATTGCTTTCCAAAAGACTTTCGTTCTCACGTCTCAATTTTTCCAGTTCCTCGCAAGCCCTTGCCAATTCATCCTCAAGCCTTTTCTCATTCTCATGGGATTTAAAAAAATCATCGGCGACATTAACAGCGGCAAGAATTGACGCCATAGATGTACTGAGCAGACTGTTTGACCTTGTTATCTCATTTATCTTCTTATCTATGTACAAACCGACCTTCTGAATATATTCCTCTGCTTCAATGCCCACCAAAGTATAGTCCTTACCGCCTATCCTAATCTGAACCTTATTCTTTCCGGCCAAACAAATCAGCTCCTTTAGAGGCATAGCCCTCTGCATGCTGTTCTTAAAATACGCTACAACATAATCATACCATATTATTCTATATTTCAGCAAAAATATTTGCGCCTTGTAAAAAATAAGGGGCTGTTTCAAAAACAGCCCCCCTTAACCTTCCATATATGCCGCACCGGCTACTCAGCCTCTATCTTTGCCGCCTCCTGCTTATCTCCCTGCGAATAGTTTTTAATTATGTCCGTCAGGTCTATTCCGGTAAGGCTTTTTACTGTCTCAGGAAGCTGCGCAACAACGCTTGTTATGTCCTTTGTCAGCTTAGAAGCGCCTGAATCTCCGATCATTACGATTTTTTCAGTTTTCGACAAGGGCTGTGAAATTGCGGATGCAATGTCGGGAAGCTTTTCAATTACCATTTGAATCATGGCGGCATCATTAAACATCCTGTAGGCCTCAGCTTTTTTTGCCATTGCGGCCGCTTCCGCCTCACCCTTTGCCTTAATAATCTCCGCCTCGGCAAGTCCTGCCGCTCTTATTGCTTCAGCCCTTGCAATACCCTCGGCCTTAATTGCATAGGACTGTCCCTCGGCCTCCTTAGACCTCTTGACCCTCTCGGCCTCGGCATCCAGCTCAGTCTTAAACCTGCTGGCTTCCGCTGGCTTCTTTACAATAGCCTCAAGCTCCTTCTCCTTTCTTAACGCCTCCTGCTCCTGAAGCTCTATTTCCTTCTGCTTTTTAACAATCTCAACCTGCATGGCTTCCTTTTGGACTTCCTGATCTATAACATACTTTTTCTTATCATAGGATAAGTCCGCCTCTGCCTTTTTTTCATTTATGGAAGCCTGATAATCCGCTACCTTCATTTCCTTGTCCCTGTTGGACTCCGCGATTTTTGTCTCAGCGAGATACTTTGCAGTCTGACCTGCCTGCATTGCCTCGGCACTCTTTATGTCCGCATCCCTCTTTGCTTCGGCCTGGCCTATGACGGCGTCCCTCTGCACTCTGGCTATCTGCGCCTTACCCAGGCTCTCAAGGTATCCATTCTTATCTGCTATCTCACGTATTGTAAAGGATATTATTTTCAATCCCATGTTGGCAAGATCACCCGCGGCAAGCTCCTGAACCTTCTGTGCGAATGCATCCCTGTTCTGGTTTATTTCCTCCACGGTAAGATTGCCCACTATAGATCTCAAATGCCCTTCAAGCGTCTGGGTCGCTATTCTCTTTATCTCATCCTCCTTGAGGCTTAAGAACTGCTCTGCCGCCGTAGCTATAGCCTCATGGCTGGAATCAATTTTCACCTGCGCTATGCCGTCAACGGTAACCTGTACTCCCTGAGAGGTATATGCGCTTGAGTTTACGTCCAAGGGCATAATTCTCAAGGATATAGTCTTTGCTGTCTCCAGCACAGGCCATACAAAGGTAGCCCCTCCCCTTACAATTCTGAAGCCCACTACCTGTCCGCCGCTCATCTTCTTTTTTCTTCCAGATACAATTAAGGCTTCGTCAGGCCCCACCTTGACATACCTGCTCACAAAAACAGATATCAATATAAACAGTATAACTACCGCGCCGACCCCGGCAAAAATTGCAATTCCTGTCGCCATGTTCATAGTAAAATTACCCCCTTAATCCTTATATTTTAGCCCTTCATTGAAACAGCTCTCTTCTCTGTCATACTCCTCTAAGCTGTCTATAGTGATTTTTTTGCCAACTACTGCAGTATTTCCTGCTATTTCTTTTATTTTTACCGGTTCTCCCCTTTGTATTTCGCCTCCCTCAGCATCCCTTGCCGCCATATTGTATCTTGTTCCGTTTATTGAGCAGACTATCTCTCCCATACCCTTATAAGGTATGGGTATCGTTACCTCGGCATCCATTCCGACAAGATCATTTTGTGAGAAGGTTGAATCCGACTGAGAGCCATACATGAGCTTTACTATGCCGAAAAAAATGGCAGCACCCACCATACCTGCAAAGCCGAGTGCAAAAACAGAGCTCAATAAGTCTCCCATTTTAAAAGCCAGCTTTGATATAAGCCCCACTGCTCCAAAGGCAGTGACGGCACTGGCTATTACAATGGGGTTAAGAGGTGACGGCAGGTCGGAATCCGATCCGTGAGCGTGATCAACACCTCCGTGATCCGCACTGTGGCCTCCCAAAAGCAGTGAAAGGATAGAATAAGCAGCCCCAAAGGTAAAGCAGCCTATATACAGGTAAAGCATTTGTAACACCCCCTTCGGCCTTTTAACAGCTCAAATTCATATTATTACGGTTATGTCAAAATTATGCCGGGACTTAAGCCGGCATGTGCTCTAAACTATATATTCCCTCATGACCTCATTAATAAGATCCTTCATCGCAACTGTCTCGGCCATGATAGTCAGAGCTACCATAAAAGCTGTTGCAACATTTTTTTCCTTTTCATTTGTAACATCATGGGACACAAGGCTGTAAACATCATCAAAAATCTGAGGAAGAGACTCCTTCCACTTTTCCAGGGCTTCCTTTCTCATGGTTAAATAGTTCCTGTAAACATCCATAGTCTTAATGATATCATCCTCAAAAATATCGGGGTCGTTGCGTATTGGCTGAAGTACCTTTTTTATATCCTCAAGAGAATAAATTTCCTTAAGGTTGTCTATCAAAGTAAGAAGTATTAAATGATTTTTAGTATAATATCTTTTGTCTATAGGAGTGGGAAGCACACCTACCCTCACATAATTTTGAATCATTGTCTTGGTAAAATTTCTTCCCTGCTTGTCAAAAAATTTAACAACCTGAGATATTGTCAGCTCATCGCTTAGAGTCGCTATTTTCACTTGATCGTCCCTGTCAATAATATTATTGGCAATTTCCAGCAAAGAGCCCTTATCTATACATTTATTCACGCAACATCCTCCTCTATGTTTTGCACGCTTTTTATCTATATAATAACGCGTTTCACTCTATGATAATTCCATGATATATCTTAACAACAAAAATGTCAATAGCTGTGTTTCAATTAACTAAAAAACTCCTATGCCTCTGAGCCTGAGCGATCCTGTATCAGCAAGGCAAAGTCTTAGCTCCCGTCTCCCTCCGGATCGGTCTTATCATCACCGGCATAAAAATCCTCCTCATCAATATCGGCATTCAGAATTTCCATCGCCTCTTGCAGCTTGTCCTCAGGAACCAGCAAATCTATCCCCGATATAGGAACTCCCAGAATAATTTGCGCAAATCCGTCTATTCCTCTTACATCTCTTATAACAGGGATATTGCTTGCTTTGAGCAAGCCGGCAACCATTTCAAACTCAATATCATTAGGTACGGTAGTGAGATGAACCCAATCCTTTTTGTCCTCATTTTTTGCCATTTGATTACCCTCGTTTCCTTTTATTTATATTTATTATACCATCTTTTATATACGCTTAGATACAGTTAATCTCATTTAAAACAGGTTATCAAAAAATACGGCGTGAGAGGCACCCCTCCCACGCCATAAATTCCAGTGCTTTTTGACACTGCAAGCCTTAAAGCATCAGGCTTTAACAGCTATAAAAATCTTTTAGCTAACCAAACAAGGAAATGAAGATTCCTGCTATTAATGCAGAACCAATGGTGCTTGAAACTATAGGCCCCATGGCATGCATTAAAAGATGATTATGTGGATTGTATTCCTGCCCGAGCTTTTGAGAGACACGTGCCGCCATGGGCATAGCAGATACGCCGGAATTCCCAATCAGCGGATTTACTTTTCCTCCGGTTATTTTACACAAAAGCTTGGCTATAAGGACGCCTCCAATAGTACCAAATGCAAAAGCAAGCAATCCCAGGCAAATGACCACAAGCGTTTTAGGGTTCAAAATCCGTTCGGCAGTGGCTGTCGCTCCTATGGAAACACCAATGAGCAAGGTTAATATGTTCAACAAATCGTTTTGCAGAGTACGAACATACCTTTCTGTTGCGCCGCTTTCTCTAATCAGGTTTCCCAGCATCAGCATGGCTATCAGAGTGCCTGCCGCCGGAACCAGAAGCAATGTAGCAATAGTTATTGCAAATGAAAAAATAATTTTCTGCTTGCGTGTTACCCTTCTGGATTCCTTCATCTCAACAACCCGCTCTTTTTCTGTGGTAAGAGCCCTCATAATAGGCGGCTGGATGAGCGGAACCAGAGCCATGTACGAATAGGCCGCAATAGTAATAGTCGGCAGTAAATTAGGTGCCAGCGTGCCCGCCGTATAAATAGAAGTCGGTCCGTCCGAGCTTCCGATAATTCCTATGGCAGCAGCCTCTTTAAGACTGAATGGCTCAAACCCGGGAATAATATTGGCTATACCCTGCCCTATCAAAAGTGCTCCTCCCATAGCGGCAAAAATGCCAAGCTGTCCTCCCAGGCCGATTAACGCACTTCTGGGAGAAGCTATCAGGGGACCAAAATCCGTCATGGCGCCAATACATAAGAAAATCATCGGGGGATAAATACCTAATTCAATCCCTTTGTACAAATAATATACCAGCCCCCCTTCATCGTGCGCAGAAAGAGCAGACAGAGGGATATTTGCAATCATCATGCCAAAAGCCAAAGGCAAAAGCAGCAGAGGTTCATATTTTTTTACTATAGCCAGGTAAGCAAGCACTAAAGCAATCAATATCATAATTCCCTGTGATACTGTCATTTGCGTAATACTGAGGCCGGAAGCAAATTTATTTAAAAACATCATCTTATTCAACTCCTTAACATTTATCCTATATTTTCGTATAACCCTCACTGGTGAGAATGGCATCAAGCTTATGACCTTCTTTGCACATTTCACATTCGCCCGGACTAAAGATACGGTAACCGGATATATCCTCATCTGTGAACAGAGCATATATATCTTGGCTGAATTTTTTAGAGCAGGCATTAAATAAAGCTGATATCCCGGCCAATGTACCTCCGTAATAGGAAAGGCACTCCAATGCGCTGCTGATAGTTCTCCCACTGGATATGGTATCAACCAGTAATATAATATTGCGGTTGGAAATAAATTCCTGTATATTGCTTCTAAAAATCAGTTTTCCACTCACATTACTCATTGGCGTTAACACATGAATTTCGTTTCCGCTGTTTATTATCGAGGTTCCTTCCTGCAAAAGCTCTTCCGCCATATATGCGCCAATCACTTCGGTTCCTTCCATACACACTATGGCATCTACAAGTGTGTTTGTCAGATAAGGAATGGAAAGCTCTCTGGCCACATCCTTTGCTACCGCCGCATTAGTTTTCAGATTACTTACATCAAGATAATGACTGATATGAAAATGGCTGGTAGTAAAATGTCCCGGTATTACCCTAATAGATATTATAGGGTTTTTCGTTAAAGAAACCGTATAGGCTTTATTTTCCATAATTATTTCTCCTTCATGCATGAATATGGACAGCGTTATCATAAAATTCCGGCTGATACAGCACAGATTATATAATTCTATTTTTTCTGAATTCATCTCCTGATGGCAATAACTGAATCAATAAGCAGGTATGAATCAGTATTACAAGATTAACATACTAATACCCGCACTATCTGAATAAAGCAACATATTTTAAATACCTGCTCGCAAGTATTCGTCCTGATTTTCCTTATACTATAGCAGTCAGGCGTAGCTATTCTGATTACGTTGTACTAAGTACCGGGAATCGTTTATATTTGCTCCCATGGAAATGATGGTGTACGGCTTTTTTCACTTCGCTTTTATAATCAAAAAGCTTTTTATAATAGAGATTATTGTTTTCATAAGCATCAGAAATATACATATAATATGTTAAAGGCTCATACGTATTAAAAGATATGTAATTAGATTGGTCCTTTCTAAAGTTGCCCATTAAAAATATCTTTTCAATATGATAAGCAGATTTTAACAGGGAGTCTGAAAGTTTATCCGTACTGCTGTCTAAATGTGTATTAACAGTAAACGCACCAAACAGCAGTTGAAATATAATTAACAACGAAATTAATATTATCTTATTCCTTGCCATTTTTCTTTTGTTCACTATCCCATCCTCCCCCTGTTATACATATTTGCCAGGCTTATTTTAAAGAAAAAAGCTGTTTGTAAACCATTTTTGGCTTAATTAAGATGATTGAAAAACTGCACAGAAATTTAATTATAGATATACAGCACATATTTGAAGTTATCCGAATTCAATAAACTTAAAACAATTATAGCAGAAGCAGCAAAAAAATGCGACAAATTTTATATGTATGTCTATTCGGGCATGAAACAGGAGCTATGGACGGGCGGCTTGCAGGCTTGCAATATTTCCGTTCAGTCATAAGCCATACAAACCGCCCTCTTTGATTTATTTAAATTCCAGAATCTTTCCCGTATCCGGCTCAATATATATAAGCCAATATCCAAATGCCCCATATCTGGGCTTGTTGCCCTCTATCTGGACCCATCTGCACAAGTCCCCGAACGGCTTATCATCTACACCGTAAACACCGGGAATTCCGCAAACCATATAATCCCTCTTTTTTGTTTTGTCTTCATATATACCGACTATAAGATACCTGTATTTATAATGAGCCATCATTACCAGAGGATTAAAGAAAAAGGGTGCCTTTATACTGCTTTGATGAAAGATATTGCTAAGCTGTGCAGGATTGTTCACCTTCCACCACTTGTAATCCTTCCTGTTGCTTCCGAACGGGTCGTATGGCTCAAAGCTGCCGTTAAAATTGCTCCTCAGTATTCCCATATCGGGGAACGGTATTTTTAAATCCCCCGTATTGCCGGACACATGCGGTGAAGAAGCATTTGCCGCAATACAGTCCCCGAAAGCCTTATGAGACTCGCATTCCTCCTTCTTCAGCTCTTCGGGCCTGCTTCCGGCAGCATCGCCTTCACAGCAGCATGGATTTTCAAGTATTTCGGTCTGCCCCTCACAATTTATTTCGCAATCTTCGCTCACAGCCCCGCTTATACCCAGGCATATGCTTTGCTCATACTCAACTGCTGTAATATTCCGTTCCTCCGTCCCGGCTTTATTATCGTCAATTTCCTGTTGCTCTACAAAGCTGCCGCTATGTCCCGCCTCCCTTTGCTCCGCGCTGTCATCGCCGCCATTATGCGCGCACTGCTTTGCTTCCTCCTTTATCGCGCTTGAAGCTTCATTCAACAGCTTTTTCCATGACGCATCGCTGTTTTTGCACGAGGATAAGGGATACTTAAATATTACATTCTCCCCGCTGCCCTCCTGAGCCTGTACCGCGGCAGCATTAAATCCCTCTATCGGCACACCCGTACTTCCCACGTTATCGGCGTCAAATTCCCATTGCACAATCCCTTTGTTTTTTTGTACAGGTATAGCTCCCATGCAAACGCTCAGAAAGCTGCTTTGGTCATTTTTCATAATATACAATCTGTATGTAAGCTTGTCAGGATTCTCTTTAAGGTTCTGAACATTTAAGTCAATTACTGCTTTTCCGTCTCTGACCACAATTTTAGCATACCCTGACGGAGCCCCGGAGGAAGAAAAGCCGTCATCCTCATTAGCAAATATTAAAAAGTTTTTATAGAATCTATTTGCTTGCCCCACAAATTCACACCCCTTCATACCACAATCACTATCATTAAATATATATGTGGCAGGGACGAAAAAAAAAACCGTCCCGGTCTACGCAAGGCGGTTTTTTTATTTTATTTTTATAATAAGTTGCCTTTTTCAAAAAAAGCGTTTGATAATTGTGCAAACTGTTTTATACCGAGGGTCTCCCCCCGGCAGCTTTCCCCTATGCCCGTACCCTCCAATACCTCCCTGATGGCTTGCTTGTCCTGTGCAAGGCACCCCGAGTTGCTCAGAGCATTTAAAAGTGTCTTCCTTCTCTGCCCAAAAGCAGCCTTAACTATTTTGAAAAACAGCTCCTTACTCTTTACCGTAACGGGAGGAGTCTTAAAAATATCCAGCCTGATTACAGTTGAATAAACCCCGGGCTGGGGTATAAAGCAGTGAGGCGGAACGTCAAAAACAGATGTCGGATGGGAATAGTACCGAACTGCTAGAGATAATGCCCCATAATCCTTTCCTCCCGGAGCGGCGGTCATTCTCTCCGCCACCTCCTTTTGCACCATGAATACCATAACATCTATCCCCGGATTCTCTTCCAAAAGCTTCATTATTATGGGAGTGGTTATATAGTAAGGCAGATTGGCCGCAACCTTAACGGCCCCCGGCTTAAATTCCGACTTCCGCAAGCCTATTATATCCCTCTTGAAATCCAGCTTAAGAATATCATTATTTATTATGTGGATATTGGAAAATTCCCGCAAATTTTGCGCCAGCACAGGTATGAGCCGCGCATCTATCTCTACTGCAAAAACCTCTCCCGACCTTTTGCACAGCTCATGGGTCATGCTGCCTATTCCCGGGCCTATTTCAATTACTAAGTCCTCTTTCCCCACATCGGCAGCGTCCACTATCCTGTTAACTATGCTTTCATCATTAAGAAAGTTTTGTCCCAGAGCTTTTGTAAGCCTTATATTGTTTTTTCTTATGATGCCTTTTATATTATCCATAAATGCGCCTCTCACATGTCATTTTCAAAACAATTAGCCGGAATACAATATTCCGGCCAAGATTAAAGTCCCTTATAAATGCCTGCCTTAAAGCAAGCCCAAATTCACACTGAATTTGCTTCTCTCCTTATATCAGCTTGTAAGCACATATACCTTTACAGTCTTACGTCCCCACTTACGGACATCCTCACTGCTTTCAAAATAAAGGTCTATTATGTTTCCCTTTACGGCACCGCCTATGTCGGCAGCCACGGCAAAGCCATAGTCGGCAGTCTGCCCGACTCCTTCAATGTACAGCCTGGTACCTAAGGGTATAACCTTGGGGTCCACAGCAACAATTCCTTTTTTAACCTTTCTTCCCGTATATGTTATTCCAAAACCTGCATCTCCGGGATTCTTTCCGGTGTCGGAATAGGAAGCTGTATAAGCCGTTGCCTTCATTGTTATCTGTTTTTTATAGCGCACGACCTCTCCCCTTGACGTCTTAAAGTTGAGCACCGTACCATTTTCTATAATTTTATTCACCGGTGCAACAGCAATGCTGTCCTTTACAAGCTCCTTTACTACCTGCTTTCCATCCTCCATAATCACCTTGAAAAGCTTTTCTCTTACGCCCTCCTTGCCATTCTGTACTACCAACTGCTTGCCCTTGTCTATGCGATCGTTATTCTTGGTTACTACCTTGTACGGAACAGCAACATTTTCAGTAACCATTTCCTCCCGGACCCTGACTATGCGCACACTCAAATCCTTTGATATTTCAGTGTCAAGCTCTGCGCCCATCAGCTTATCCTTATCGGATAAGCCTATAGAGTTTTTGGCAAGAACCTCCCCAAGTGTGCCCTCATAAGCCATTATCTTCTTCTGCCCGCCGTCAACAGTCACATAAACCGGTACTGCTCTCTTTATGTATATTTCATTTCTTTTCATCTTCTGTAGCTTTGCGTCAAGCGGCAAATTAATATAATCGTCGCTCCCAAGCTCTGTTCCACTTTGTTCCAACACTTCTCTTACGGTATTTTTCATTGTTTTTAATAACGTGGCCTTGCCATCCACATTAATTGAAACTTCCTTTTTTAAGTTTAAAAAAACTCCCACTCCGGCGGATACGGATATTATAACCGCAATTAGTACAACCATCATCTCTTTAAATGAAAAATACCTTTTAATATTTTTCGCAAGTGGTATCATCAACCAACCTCCTGTTTAAAATATTACAAGGGACTGTAGACATTTTATTGCAAAAAGAAATGTCTGTCAAATTTATTTCCATAATTATCCTTATATATTAAGTATTCTCTTAAGAATAATATATTATACCTGTAAATTAAAAATTATTTATCTCAGATTTAAATTTACGGCAACCCTTATTTTCATGTTTTTGGGGATATCGTGTCTGTCCTTTAATCTTGTTCAGACAATGTTAAAAGATGATAACTCCTGCGCGTACAAAAAAACAGGCACTTACAGCACCTGTCTTCTATGTACCTTATTTTTAATATTGAGGCCCTATATACGGGTTCATCATATTGTTCATATACGGATCTGTCATCATATGGTTCGTATTATCCACGGGCTGCCCATACATCATAGGCTGTTGAGTATTCATAAAAGGACAGGGTATATTGTGCATCTGATTTATGTATGGCATGGATGCCACATTGGGCATATACTCCATATTGGGTACCGGATTCATGTACGGCATCTGTCCCATATTAGGCATGGGTGCCATATTTGGCATTTGCCCCATAGGCGGCATGTAATTCATATTAGGCATGTAATTCGTGCCAGGCATCTGCTCCATGTATGGCATGGGCGCCATGTTTGGCATCGGATTCATGTACGGTATGGGCGCCATATTGGGCATTTGATTCATGGATGGCATCTGCTCCATGTTTGGCATCTGATTCATGGAGGCCATCTGCTCCATATTAGGCGCTGCATTCATGTATGGCATGGGCGTCATATTGGGCATTTGATTCATGGGCTGCACCTGTCCCATGTATGGCATAGGTGCCATATTAGGCATTGCATTCATGTTGGGCATCTGTTCCATGTATGGCATGGGTGTCATGCCGGGCATCTGATTCATGGGCGGCGTCTGTGCCATATTGGGCATCTGGTTCATGGGCGGCGTCTGTGCCATATTGGGCATCTGGTTCATGTACGGCATCTGTGCCATATTGGGCATTTGAGCCAGGTTAGGCATCTGTTCGGCAGGCTGAGCTGAATTCATGGACGGCATCTGGCTTACAGGCGGTGTTTGTCCCATATGCTCGATACCCATATTCATATTCATATCAATGTCTTCCTTTATCTTCTTTTCTTCCTTCATAAAAATACCTCCGGAACATAATTTTCTGTTATTACACTAACCATTATATGTCCCGAAGATAAATTGGTGATAAGCCTTCCATACTCTTAAAAGAAGCGTTCACTTACGGAAAGATACTGCTTATTAACAGGTTCAGGCAGAAATACCGGAAATAAGCCAGAGATTTTTTGCCTTGTCAAAGGTCATTTCAAAAAATCTTTTATTTACTCCCTCGGAATACTCCGATTCGCCGGCCCCTTCCGCCAGCTTGACTTCAAGCTCGGTCTCAAGAGCTATACGTCCGTTTGCCGCATCATTGCCGCTTTCCTGTGCTTGGAGCTTTATTGACTTAAGCTTTATGCTGTTAATAATTTTTTTATACTGATCCGCATATTCGGCCTGGCTTAATATATCTCCATTTTCCTTAAAATGCTCCGCCTCCAGCTTATATGAAATGTCGTACTGCCCTTCGTCCACGCCCTGTACCCAATTTTTTACGACCGCCTCCAGGGGCTTCAGATCCATCTGGTTCTTAAGCACATCAATTATGTCGCTTTTCTCCTTCAGAAGCTTTTCATCCTCCGCCTGCTTTTTTATCAGCTCATCCTTTTCCTTCTGCAGCTCACTATTGCTGCTCTCGAGTACATTCACACGGCTCTCTAAGTCTCTTGCCGAGTCCTCAAGATTTTTAATCTGCCTTCCCAGAGCGTCAATGGTAGCATCCTTATTCTCATTTGAATATTCAAGAGTTTTAAGACTTTCAGTATTCTGCTTTTTGTCCCACAGAAGGTAATTAAATGCCAAAAACACAGTCATAAGAATAGTACATACCAGAACCAGCACAAGTTTTTTCATAAGCCACCCCACATTTAAGCTTCAGGCATTTATATTAAACAGCCTTTTTGCGTTTTCAGTTGTTGCATAAGCCACCTGCTCATATGTAAGCCCCTTTATATCCGCTATTTTTTGCGCCACAAGACCTACATACCCCGAATCATTTCTCTTTCCTCTATAGGGCTCCGGAGTCATATAAGGGCAATCAGTCTCAATAAGAAGCCTGTCCATTGGGACATAATTTACAACCTCAATTGCTTTCCTTGCATTTTTGAAGGTTACCGCTCCCCCAATAGAAATATAAAAATTGTTGTCAAGAACGTCCCGTGCCATTTCAACACTTCCCGAATAGCAATGAAAAACTCCTCCGGTCTCTTTGGAGTTCTCACTCTTAATTATATCCATCGTGTCCTCATGGGCTTCTCTGTCATGAATAATTACAGGCAGTCCAAGCTCCCCGGCAAGACTGAGCTGTCTGGCAAACCAGTATTTCTGCAAATCCCTGGGGGAGGTATCGTAATAATAATCAAGGCCTATTTCACCTATTGCGACAACCTTATTGTGAGATGCAAAGTCCTGTATGGCGTTTAATATATTTTCATTAATTTCATGAACGTTATGAGGGTGAATTCCTACGGCAGCATAAATAAAATCAAATTCCTGTGCGATAGAAACAGTTTCAACTGCCGACGACATGTTTGAGGAAGCATTTAATATATATGAAACTCCTGCTTCTCTGGCCCTTTCAATTACACTGTTCCTGTCTGCATCAAATTTGGGGTCGTCATAATGTGCATGTGAATCAAACAGCATAAATATTCTCCTCAACGGTGTTTATAGATAACGAACTAAAATGCGCTGTCTATAAATATATTATATATCAAATTTAACATACCGACAAATCTTTTTATTCCGGTGCAGCCCTGCCTTAGGCCCTTCTCCTGATGCTGCCGGGAGAAAAGCTTAGGACAGGGCCGGCTTTAGAAATGATTCCGATTCTTAGAATTTTTTCTTTCCTCACCTTACTCTTGTGCCGCTCCCGATAATACCGTCAACAGTGGCAAGCACCAGCTCCTTATCATCGGAAGCCGCAAGGATCATTCCCTGTGATTCTATTCCCCTTAGCTTTACAGGCTTTAAATTTGCAACAAGTATTATATGCTTTCCCACAATATCCTCCGGAGAATAGCTTTTAGCAATGCCGGATACAACCTGCCTGACCTCATCTCCCACCTCAAGCTTAAGCTTAAGCAGCTTATCCGCTCCTTCCACCTTCTCCGCCTCCAACACCCTGGCAACCCTTAAGTCTATTTTGGAGAAATCCTCTATGGAGATCATTTCGCCCCGGGAAGCGGAGGGCTTTTCCTTGCCTGGGGATTTATCCTGCCTTTTAGCAGTCTCAGCCTCCGACATTTTTTCCAGCTCCTCCATTTCCTTTTTGAAATCTATTCTGGGGAAAATTATATCTCCCTTATTTACTGAAATTCCCTCAGGGTAAAGCCCCCACGCCTTGCCCTCATCCCATGAGGTCAGCCTGCCCTCCTCTATTCCAAGCTGTGCCCATATTCTCGCGGGAGCTTCAACCATAAAGGGCTGAAGCAGCACAGATATTATTCTTATGCTCTCGGCAAGGTTATACATCACACCTGCGAGCCTTGCGGCTTTTGTCTCATCCTTTGCAAGCGCCCACGGCATTGTCTCATCGATATATTTGTTTGTTCTGGAAACAGCCGTCCATATTTCCGTAAGAGCAGAGCTGAACTGCATTTTATCCATCAGCTCCTCTACCCTTTGGGGCATTGAGGACAAAACCGCCTTAAGCTCAGCGTCAAACTCCCCGTCAGTCCTCACGGAAGGAATCTTTCCTCCGAAGTACTTGTCTATCATAGCTACCGTTCTGCTTACAAGGTTCCCCAAGTCATTTGCCAGATCGGAGTTTATCCTGTTTATAAGCGCCTCATTTGAAAATATGCCGTCAGATCCGAAGGGCACCTCTCTCAAGAGAAAGTACCTTATTGAATCAAGCCCGTACTTTTCTATCAGTATTGCGGGGTCTACGACATTGCCCTTTGACTTGGACATCTTTCCGCCGTCTAAAAGCAGCCATCCATGTCCGAATATCTGCTTCGGAAGAGGCTGCCCCAGGGCCATAAGCATTGCAGGCCATATAATTGTATGAAAGCGCACAATTTCCTTCCCCACAAGATGCACATCCGCAGGCCAGTATTTTATATAGTCGTCCTCATTATCTCCCATATACCCCATAGCGGTAATGTAGTTGGACAGAGCATCAATCCATACATATACCACATGCTTTTCATCAAAGCTGACGGGAATGCCCCAGTTGAAGGTTGTCCTGGATACGCATAAATCCTCCAGTCCGGGCCTTAAAAAGTTGCCCAGCATTTCATTCTGCCTTGAAACAGGCTGTATAAAATCAGGATTATCCTCTATATGCTTAATTAACCTGTCCTGGTATTTTGACAGCCTGAAAAAATAGCTTTCCTCCTTTGTCAGCTCCACCTCGCGCCCGCAATCGGGGCATTTACCGTCCGCAAGCTGCGTCTTTGTCCAGAAGGATTCACAGGGCGTACAATACCAACCCTCATATTCACTTTTATATATATCTCCCTGATCAAAAAGCTTCTTAAATATTTTCTGAACCACTTCCTCATGGTACTTGTCGGTAGTCCTTATAAACCTGTCATTTGTAATTTTCATAAGCTTCCATAAGTCTTTTATTCCATCTACTATCTCATCAACATACTGCTTGGGGGTAATACCCTTTTCCTCAGCCTTTCTCTGAATTTTCTGTCCATGCTCATCGGTACCTGTAAGGAACATGACATCATATCCCCTCAGCCTTTTATATCTTGACATGGCATCTGCAGCAACAGTCGTATAGGAATGCCCTATATGAAGCTTTCCACTGGGATAATATATAGGTGTTGTAATATAAAACTTTTTATTGCTCATAATATAAATGCTCCTTTACAATGTATAGTAATACTATACATATTCGGATCAATTTTTTCAAGGGTATTAATGGTTCAGTAAAAAAGTCGAAGGGTGGAAGCTTAGTATTAATAAGAAATATGACAGCGGAATGAAGCTTATATTTAAATATGTAAGGGATATTTTCCCTCAGGTTGACGAGGAACTGTCCCGGTGGAAAAAAAACTGCGCGGGTGCAGGCGATCAAATGCTGCTGGACCAGGCAGCGGCAAGCATAAGGGACAAAAAATTCCACTGCCAGGGCGGCAGTATTTATTCACTGTATCCCGGGATAGATACCGAAAAGGCAATAAAATTTATCGTATCCCTTCAGACAATAAGCGATTACCTTGACAACCTGTGTGACAGGGCGGGAGTTTATGATGAAAAATCCTTTCTCTCCCTCCACCTGTCGCTGTCTGATGCCGTTACCCCTGAAAGCCCTGCCGGTGACTATTACAAGCACTATCCCTATAAAAATGACGGCGGCTATTTGACAAAGCTTGTAATGCAGGCTAAAAGCCAGTTGTCAGGGCTGCCCTCGTATCATCTGGTAAGAGATAAAATAAGGTATTATGTCCGGCGTTACTCCGAGATGCAGTCCTTTAAGCATCTTAACCCGTCGGTAAGGGAGAAGCGTCTTATGGTCTGGGCCGAAGCCGATCTTTCGCAATACCCCGGCATAAGCTGCTGGGAATACTCCGCGGCGGCAGGCTCAACACTTGGCATTTTTATTCTGTATGCCTTAGCCTTTGACCCATCGCTGTCGCCTCTTGAGGTAAGCAGTGTAGACAGTGCCTATTTCCCATGGGTTTCGGGGCTGCATATACTTCTTGACTACTATATAGACCTTCAGGAGGATATCCGGGAAGGGGAACTGAATTTTACCTGCTATTACAGAGATTTAATGCATTGCCGCGAGAGAATGCAATATTTTATCCGGCAATCAACAGAGAGCTGCTCAAGGCTTCGCTATCCAAAATTCCATATGACGGTAATAAAAGGTCTTCTCTCGATGTACCTGTCCGACCCTAAAGTCTCCGGAAAAATGCAAGGACAGCCCGTCAGAGGGCTCATAACGCAATCCGGAGTCAAAGCAGGTCTTTATTATAATATTTGCAGGCTTTTAAGAGCCGCCAGCATAATATAAGACTCTATTTAATCCTTGATTTTACAATATCCGTAAGTCTGAAAAGAAGCTCTGTATATTTTGAAGCCGGAAGTGCTTTAAGACTTGTTTTTGCTTTAGCAATATGCTTGCCCGCTGCACGGAAGGAATCGGCAATGGCGCCTGAGTCTTCCAATGCCTTAAAAACCTCATCCATTACATCCTCCGGGTAAGCCTTTCCCTTTATTACTCCGTTAATCCATTCGGCATATTTCTGATTTTTCTGTAAAATCACTATGGGTATTGTGATATTTCCCTGGCAAAGATCTTCTCCCTTGGGTTTTCCCATAATATCGGCATTTCCGCAGAAATCAAGAATGTCATCCACGATTTGAAATGCAAGTCCAAGGTTAAGCCCATACTCTCCTATAGCCTCAAGACTTCTAATATCCGCCCCCGCCGCCGCGGCTCCGGACATACAGCAGCATTTCAAAAATATGGCGGTCTTTTCTGAAATGCGTTCATAGTACTTTTTCATATTCACACGGGGGCTGTGGCGGTCATGGGCCTGGGATATTTCGCCCCTGCACATGCTCTGGACGGCCTCTACCATATAGCTCATGCTTTTTAAAAGCCTGTCCTGAGCTAAAATACCAAACGCCTTGGCAAAAAGGTAATCTCCGCACAATACCGCAAAGTGGTTGCCCCATAATTTATTGATAGACGGCCTGCTTCTCCTCATGCAAGATTTATCTATAATATCATCATGCACAAGGGATGCCATATGTATAAGCTCTGCTGCCGATGCGGCATGTATAAGCTCGGTACTCTGGGACGAGAATGCCAGACCGCAGCACATCACAAGCAATGGTCTTATTCTTTTGCCTCCCGCACTCATTATATGACTGCACATTTCTCTGACGCACCCTTTACTGTCGGACAATATATTATACAGATCCCTTTCAACTGTTTCCATGTCAATGATTTCATACATATCGGGCTTAATGCCGCTGTAATTCCGCCCTACTCTTTCGTGTGCAACAGTCAAGTTTACCCTCCTGCAGGTTTAAATATTATAGGCTGTGAAACAACAACCTGTCTGCTATAGTTTGCCCACAAAATTTATATATATAACCATTTGTTAAGGAAACCGGTTTGAATTATTTCCCAAAGAACAGGGCGCATACCCATACAGATGCCATAACACTGATTAAATCGGCAAATAATGCCGCAGCAAGGGTATACCTTATATTTTTAATTCCTACTGCCCCAAAATAAACCGCAAGGGTATAAAAAATAGTTTCGGTGGATCCCATCATAGTGGATGCCACTCTTCCTACAAAGGAATCAGGCCCATTGGCCTTCAATATATCAGACACCAATGCAAGAGACGCACTGCCTGAAACGGGGCGCAGAAGTGCAAGAGGAATTGTCTGCGTGGGTATTCCAAGATATCTCACAACAGGGTTTACTGCATAGATCAGAAGGTCGAGAGCTCCCGATGCCCTGAATACTCCGACGGCTACCATAAGCCCCACAAGAGAGGGAATAATGCGCACAATCGTAGATATTCCTTCCTTTGCCCCCTCTATAAAAACATCGTACACCTTTACGTCCTTATACATTCCAATTGAAAGTATACCAAGAAAAATCACAGGCACGGCATAAGATGAAAGCATATTCATTATTTCCATAAATTTTTCCCCTTATTTTCCATGCAGCTTTGACAGCAGCTTGGCGGATGTTATTCCCGCAATGCTGGCGCATATGGTAGCCAGCCATATGGGCACAATAATCTCCGAGGGATTGACAGAGCCTGCCGCAGACCTCACCGCAATAATTGTGGCAGGTACAAGCTGTATTGCCGAGGTATTTAAAACAAGAAACATGCACATTGAATCTGTAGCCGTTTCCTTTCGGGCATTTAGCTTCTGCATTTCATTCATTGCCTTTAATCCCAATGGAGTGGCGGCATTGCCAAGACCTAAGAAATTGGCCGTAAAGTTCATTACAATAGCCGCAATCGCCGGATGCCTTTCAGGAATTCCCGGAAACAGGAATTTTACGGCGGGCCTTATAAGCCGTGATATATACCTTACAAGACCGCTTTTTTCCGCTACATTCATAAGTCCTGTCCATAGGCACATTACCCCTAACAGCCCTATGCAAAGCTCTATTGCATCCTTCGCCGAGCTGATGGCAGCCTGAGTTACCAGATGTGCCTTTCCATTCATAATTCCCACTAAAAAACCCGTTATGAGCATAACAGCCCATACATAATTAAGCATACTACACCCCCATATATTTATATGTGCAAAGCCGCTGGAAGATTCAATAAACGCGTGTTCATTACATATTAATATATGTGTCGAATTATGTCGCAGAGCGTTCAAATCTCCATTCCCAGTTAAAATATGTAATATATTATTTAATATATTTATATATTTTTTGTTTTTAACATCATAAAATTGGGATATAATATATGTAACGCTTACTAATAAACGTCTGTATGCTTTTATTTATGCGGGTTTATACGCATATTGAAAGTTTTCAATAACATTTTTTTGAATTTTTTTAAATTAATTGTTGACGTTTATTGGAATTTATGGTACTATGATTTTAAAGAACTTTGTCGAATACTGTAATATTTAGGAGGAAGGAAAATGAAATCTACTGGAATTGTAAGAAAAGTTGACGAATTAGGGAGAGTTGTATTGCCTATAGAGCTTAGAAGAACTCTCGACATTGCTGAAAAAGACGCACTGGAGATCTATGTTGACGGAGCCACCATTATTCTCAAAAAATACGAGCCTGCATGTATATTCTGTGGTGATGCCAAAGATGTTACAGTCTACAAGGGCAAAAACATCTGTCCAAGCTGCATGAAGGAATTAAAGAGCTAGTGCTTTTTAATACGGCAAATTTCCCGCAATTTAAGGTAGCTGCACTTATGTGCCGCAATCGCCATTTAAGGCTCCTTGATTGCCGAAAAAGCATTCTATTGCAAGGCACAAGACATAATAGACAGGACTTAAAATATTAAAAGACGGCCTTTTAAAAATAAAAGGCCGTCTTTTAATATTAAAAATCTTCCTTTTACGCCTGCCTGTTCTTAGAGCAAGGCATTGTAAACATCCCTTTTGCTCAGGCCCCTGTCGTCTGCGGCCTTCTTAATGGCATCCTTCTTATCCATTCCGCCGGATATATAAATATCCACATGCTCTTTTATGCTAATGTTCTCCCACTTCCTTTTTTCCTCCCGGTCAAGCTCAAAAGCATCGGTACCCTCAAGTATAAGAACAAATTCGCCCCTCGGAGAGGTGGCGGAATATTTATCCATGGCCTGGGACAGCGTACAGTTGAAAATCTCTTCATATCTCTTTGTCAGCTCTCTTGCAATGGTTATATTTCTATCCCCCAGAGCTTCATATAAGTCATTTAGGGTATACGTCAATTTATGAGGGGCCTCATATAAAATTATTGTTCTGATCTCTTCCTTCAAAGCGGAAATCCTTTGCTTTCTCTGCTTTTTATTCATTGGCAGAAAGCCTTCAAATACAAAGCGTCCCGTCGGCATTCCCGACAATACCAGCCCCATAATTGCGGCAACAGGCCCCGGAGCCATGCTCACCTTTATATTGCTCTGCATAGCCAGCCTGACCAGGTCCTCGCCCGGATCGGATATCCCCGGAGTTCCCGCGTCTGATACCACCGCAATATCCTTTCCCTCAAGAAGCAGCCGAACCAGATAATTTCCCTTTTCGGCCTTATTATGCTCATAATAGCTTACCATGGGCTTTCTTATATCGAAATGATTAAGCAGCTTCATTGCCTCTCTTGTATCCTCCGCGGCTATCAAATCCACCTCTTTAAGAATGTTTAAAGCCCTGATAGTAATATCTTCAAGATTTCCTATCGGCGTTGCTACAAGATATAATGTGCCGCCGCTTATTGTGCCACTATTTATTGTGCCTTCACTCATTTCTTCACCTCGTCTCTGCAATAAATCTCATTAATTTCCCTTGAGTACCTGCCGTTTTCATCATAAATATACAGGGGCTCCATCATTTTGAGCTGCGGCCGTCCTCCCCGGGTCCCTTTTATGAGTATAAGGTTGGCCTTTTTGTAAGGTGACGGGTGGACAAATCTTATATACTTAGGCTCTATATTGTAATTTCTCATAAGGAAAACTATATCCACAAGCCTCTCAGGCCTGTGAACCATGGCAAGCTGTCCTCCCGGCACCAGCATTCCACTCCCTGCCGCTATTACGTCCTCAAGCGTGCACATAATTTCATGGCGCGATATTGCCTTTGCATCATTAGGGTTTACCAGGCCCCCTCCCTTACTCATGTAAGGAGGATTGCTCACTACCACGTCAATGCTGGAGGGAGCAAAGAATTCACGGCTTTTCTTTATATCGCCGCATATTATTCTTACTCTGTCCTGAAGGCTATTAAGCAAAATACTTCTTTCAGCCATTTCAGACATTTCCGGCTGTATTTCAAGGCCCGAAAGGCATTTTGCCTGAGTCTTCCCCGCAAGGAGTATGGATATTATGCCGGTGCCTGTCCCTAAGTCGGCCACTCTGTCATTCCTCTTAACATCAGCAAAGCTGGCAAGAAGCACGGCATCCACCCCAAAGCAAAAGCCTTTTGTTTTCTGTATTATTTTAAGACCCCCGTACTGCAGATCATCAATTCGTTCATTCTCAAGCAATTCTATATTCAAGCTTAAAACACCAATCCTGATTTATTTAAAGCTTTTATATCCATGTAAAAAAGGCCAAGTAAGATTAATTCCTACCTGACCCCTTTGGTGATATAATTATTTCTGCTGAGGAGCATCAACCGGACAGACATTAGCACATGATCCGCAGTCTATGCACACACCCTCATCAATAACATATGCATTGTCCCCCGCCGAAATACATGATACGGGACATTCGGACTCACATGCACCGCAAGCAATGCAGGCTTCATTTATAACGTATGCCATTATAACAACACCTCCTTAAAGGATTACTGATACTGCTGGTATTTTTTTGTATAATAAAAAACTTTTAATTACCGCTACTATTTTATCATTAAAGCTTTAATATGAAAACCTTTTTTTTATTTTTTAATGGTTTTTAAAATATCGGGCAGTCAAGCTAATTATTTAGTCCTCCAACTGCTTTAGAACCTCAATATCTATATCCCCGTCATCCTCGCGGGCAACATCCTTTATTACCTTTACCTCACTTGAACTATACACCTTCAAATCCGTCTCATTGACCTTGTCCAGCTTTACCTTAAGCATTTCCTTAAGCAGGCTCACCGCCATCACCGTTCCATGCCCCTCGGGTGTTTCCACGATAGCTCCCACCTTAGGCACTCTCCTCAGTATTTCATCATAGGCGTCCTGCTCATATTTAAGGCAGCACATCAGCCTGCCGCAGGTACCTGAGATTTTGGTGGGATTTAATGAAAGCCCCTGCTCCTTGGCCATTTTTATAGATACCGGCTGAAATTCTCCGAGAAAGGATTTGCAGCAAAGCACTCTCCCGCAAATTCCTATCCCGCCCATCATCTTTGACTCATCTCTTACACCTATTTGCCTGAGCTCTATTCTGGTTTTGAAAACCGCGGCCAGATCCTTTACCAGCTCTCTGAAATCCACCCTTCCATCGGCTGTAAAGTAAAATAATACCTTGTTGTTGTCAAAGGTATATTCCACATCTATTAATTTCATATTCAAATTGTGAGCCCTTATCTTCTGCAGGCATATGTCAAATGCTTCTTTTTCCCTTCTGTCATTATCCTCGGCGTGCTTTCTGTCCTCCTCCGTGGCAATTCTGATTACCTTTTTAAGAGGAGCAACTATTTCTTCGTCCGGCACATCCCTGTTAGGCACGACCACAAGTCCAAATTCTATACCTCTTGCCGTTTCGACTATTACATTTGAATTTAACTGTATTTCAAAGTCTCCGGGGTCAAAATAGTATATCTTCCCCGCCTTCTTAAATCTTACGCCCACTACCTTTACCATTAATTGTATTCCTCCTGCAGCCTCATAAGCATTACTTCCACGGATAGCTGAAAGCTTGCATTCTGAGCTATGCTTCTACGTGCCTTTTCTATTTCCTCAATACTGTTTACCAGCTTTTGAGACGTAAACTTATATGCACTATTCAATATGATATCCCTTTTGTCCGAATTAATCAACATCTTTTCTTTTCCGGTATTTTTAAACACCAGCAAATCTCTGCAAAACAGCAGCATTGCGTCAAAAATTATGTCGGCACTCTCCTTATTGCTTTCAAAAAAATCATACGCCCGGAAGACATCTGAAAGAGAAGCTTTTACGGAAAGCTTCATAAAAATATCCATCGCGGAATCCCTCAGGGACGCAAATTCCTCCGAGTCTGCTATTTGAAGAGCGGCCCCTATTACACCGTCTGCATAAGAGGCCAGAAAGTCAAGCCTTGGATTATTCTCTCCAAGCCTGTCCGCCAATACGGTCCTTACCTCGCTTGGCGTATTCTTCCTGAAGTTATATCGCAGGGTTCTTGACCGTATAGTCTCCATAAGCGCCTTATAATTGGATGCAGTAAGTATTATAACCGCGTAGGCCGGGGGCTCCTCAAGTATTTTAAGCAGGCAGTTCTGAGCCTGCACCGTCATATTTTCGGCATCGGCAATAAGATAAACCTTCCTTTCAGAGTACAGAGGCTTTACAAGTATGCTGCTCTGGATGCCGCGTATCTCCTCTATTCCTATCGCGGACTTCTCCTGCTCAATAACAAAAAAGTCAGGATTGGATCCCTCTATATAGGTGCCGCAGGACGGACAATTCCCGCAGCTTTCCATATCCGTCCTGCAGGTGCAAAGAAGCGTTCCGGCAAAAAGCCTTGCCACCGTTCTTTTTCCTATTCCCTTGGGACCGGTAAAGACATATGCGTGTGCTACCCTGTCATTTTTTATTGAAGAAGCTAGTCCGTTAATCACTTCTCTTTGGCCCTTTATATTGTTAAAGCTCAATTTAAACACCTCATAAGCTATTGTATGACGCACTCCGGCTGATGCCCCGGCTGCTTTCACCATACAAATGTTTATGATAATGGACCTGTCGCTATATGGTCAGGTCCATTATCAAGCCTCGTATATCATCAATTCTCTGCAATATCTTTATATTATCCTTTTCTTCCTTCAACACCTGCTCGGTAAGTTCCTCAAGCTCGGAATTTATTTTTTTAACCGTTGCATAGACCTTGAACCTTCCCCTTCTGTCTAAAAAGCTTTCCTTTGAAAACTTACGGGAGTTGTTCACAGCTTCATCTAAAAACTCGGAAATAAGCTTTTTATATACCTTTAATTCCCTTATATCAACCTTCTTGCCTAGTTTTTCTCCCTGCTCCGCGATTTTTGAGGCCAACTCCCGGATCCTCTCTTCATGATCCTGACCTTCAATACGCCTTATCTGGCTTTGAAAAGCCGATTCCCTGCTATTTGGAACCTTTTTCTCCTCCTTAGCTACAGTTCCCACTATACCGGAAGACTTGCCAAGGTTTTCGCCTACCTTCATAAAACTCACATCCTACACATATTTGTTTGAACATATTGCAAGGAGACCCCCGCTACACCTTTTCAAACCTTTCAACATCCAGTACAAAAACAGTTGCTCCTCCTACCACCACCTCTACAGGATACGGCATAAACATGCCGTTCATTCCGTTGGGAGGCATGGAGGAGTTAATAACCTGCTTTCTGCTCTTTGATTTCTTTTCTATGATGGCTATTACATCATTGACCTTGTCCTCCTCAACCCCCGTTAAAAGGGTTGTGTTTCCCGACCTTAAGAATCCTCCCGTAGAACAAAGCTTAGTCACACTGAACCCATTCTTATTAAGCTCATCCATTACCTTATGCCCGTCCTCGTCATGGATAACAGCAAAAACAAGTTTCATGGCAAACAACACCAGCCTTTCTTTTAGAATAATTACTCAATCTGCATCTTTAAAGAAGTCCATCCAGCAGTCTCCTTATATCCTGTGCAATATCCTCTATACTCCTGCTGCTCTCAACGGATTTAATCCTGTCACAGTACAGTGAAGCCAGCTTTTTATATCCGGAGTAAACCCTCAGGTGGAACTCTATCTTCTCATTTTCTATCCTGTCGGCCCCTGTGGCGGCAAGCCTTCTTCCAAGTGCAAGCTCGGGCCTTATATCCAAAAATATGGTGATATCGGGCGAAATACCATCAAGTGCCGCTCTGTTTGCATCCTCTATAACCTTAAAATCAATGCCTCTTCCAAATCCCTGATACACATAGCTCGAATCCGCAAACCTGTCACATATTACGATTTTGCCACTGTCCACCGAAGGCTTTATAACTTCCCCTACAAGCTGCGCCCTGGCAGAAGCATACAAAAGCATTTCCGCGGCATCGCACATACCGGAGTTCTGAGGATCAAGTATTATATTACGTATCTTCTCACCTATTATTGTACCACCGGGCTCTCTCGTTAAAACAACCTCATAGCCCTTATCCTTTAAGTACGAACTCATCAATCCAATCTGGGTTGTTTTTCCGGAGCCATCCATGCCCTCTACAGTTATAAACAAGCCCTTTTTCATAATATTCCCCCAAAAGTGCATGTGCATTTGCATTATTATGCATAATAATTATAGCATATTATTCAACAACACTTACCTCATATTTTTCACTCAGTCCGTTAACAATTCCGCCGCTGCTCATTATATTATATATATATTCAACAGCCTCCTTCACAAATACTTCTCCGGGGCAAATTACAGGCACACCCGGAGGATATGGGGTTACAGCACATGCACAGACCTTACCGGCAGCTTCATGCAGGGCTGCCCTTACAGTTTTTTTGCGCATGACCTCGGCCGGCTCCATTTTCTGAGGAGGAATAATTATTTCAGTTATATTTGTATCGGCCAAAGCGGGTAAATCCTTAAATTTATAGTTCATATCCTTAAGTGCGCAATACAGCCTTTCGTAGTACTCCCACCTGTCAGCCGCTGTTGCTATGCATACGATGTTGTAAAAATCAGCCATTTCCACCTGAATATTATAGCTGCATCTTAAAATTTCACCCGCGTCAAATCCCGTTTTCCCTAAGCCCCTCATGTTTATTACAATCCGGGTAGGGTCTTTTTTGCCATACTCCAGCATATCCTCCGTAATGAAGGACATACCCTCAAGCCCCTTGATAAGGCAATGAAGCCTGCTTACCCTGTCGACAACGCCCTCCATGAGAAACGGGGCACCCGTATGCATTATTTCCCTTGCCACATCAAGGGATGACATAATTACATATGACGGACTGCTTGTCTGGAGAAGCGCAAGGTTGAACCTGAGCCTG
Organism: Bacillota bacterium; assembly: GCA_023390115.1. Classification (GTDB taxonomy): domain Bacteria; phylum Bacillota; class Clostridia; order Acetivibrionales; family DSM-27016; genus Anaerobacterium. The sequence goes on along the minus strand of JAEWDM010000011.1, from coordinate 38,704 downwards.
TCCCTGTCAATCCTGTCCCCCTTTACATGCAGGTATGCTCCCTGCGTGATCGCGGGCAAGGTCTTATGCGCGCTCTGCACACAAATATCGGCGCCTGCCTCCATGGCGCATACGGGAAGGCACGGAGCAAAAGCCAGATGTGCCCCATGTGCCTCGTCTACTGCAAGTATCCTTCCGTATGAATGCACTATATTTGCTATTGCCTCTATATCGGAGCATACTCCATAGTAGTTGGGCCTCGTAATAAGCACCCCGGCTGCATCCGGATGCAGCCTCAGCGCCTCCTTCACATTCCCGGGAAGCATAGCGGCGGAAATACCGCACAGCCTGTCAAACTCAGGTTTTATATATACGGGCCTCACCCCGAAAAGGATCATTGCATTCAACACCGATTTATGGCAGTCCCTTGATACAATAAGCTTGTCCCCCGGACTGCAGACAGTGGCAATAGCAGCATGTATTCCACAGGTAGAGCCATTTACAAGGAAAAAGGTTTCATCAGCGCCAAAGGCTTGTGCTGCTAATTCCTGTGCTTTCAGGATAATCCCGCTCGCATTGTGAAGATTGTCGGTACCGGGTATTTCCGTCAAGTCCAAAAGAGGCATATTGCTTGCAAATCCTCCCGGCAGCCCCGCTCCCAGCTTGTGTCCCGGCATGTGGAAGGGCACGGGATCAGAGCATGAATATTTCATTGCCGCATTGTATATGGGAGTATTCAAAAGCCACCCTCCGAAATTTTTTCTTACCTGAATTTTATCATAAATATCAAATGTAATAAAGCTATAATAATGGATATTTATAAAGCGTTGATATATAATGCTTATAGAAAAATGTATTTTGGACTTTTAATCAATGCATTCTTATATAATCTGCAAATGAGGTGAAGCATGAGAAATATACTTCTGGTATGGGATATAGACGGCACACTTATACAGGCCGGAGGGCTTGGAAAAGATGCTATGGACAAAGCCTTCTTCGATATGTACGGAATAAAGGAGGCCTTCCGCACTGTTAATATGGCGGGAGCAATTGACGGAACAATTATAAAAGATGTCTTTTCGGTACATGATATGGAAAATAAAGACCCCTCCCCATTTTGTGAAAAGTATTGTGGGTATCTTGCTGAAAATATCTCCTCACTCAATTATGATATAACGGCTCCGGGAATATCATTCCTGCTTTCGGCCATCTCCGAAATGAAGCATGTCTTCAATGCTCTGGGCACGGGAAATATGGAAAAAGCGGCAAGAATAAAGCTTTCTGCAGACAATTTGAACCGGCACTTTCCCGTCGGAGGCTTCGGGGACATAGAAATGGAGCGGTGGAAGGTTATCCGGCAGGCTGTGCAGAATTCAAAAGAGCACTTCCGTGCTGATTTTAAAAATCAGGATATATACATAATAGGAGATACCCCCAGAGACATAGAATGCGGAAAAAGGCTCAAGGTAAAAAGCATTGCAGTGGCAACAGGCTGGCATAGCTATGAGGAGCTTTGTGATAACCAGCCCGATTACCTTTTTCGGGATTTAACCGACGCCGGCAGCTTTTTCAAAATACTCATGCAAGAACAATAAACAGCCTCCGGTGCGTTTTGGCTTTTAAATTCACAGCTTAGAGGCCCTTAACTATTCCTTTAAGGTATTCTGTAAGCTCACCTTTTAAATCCTTGCGCTTAAGCCCGAATTCCACAGTCGCCTTTACAAACCCCAGCTTATTTCCCACATCATACCTGTTCCCGATAAAGTCATATGCATGTATTTTTTCTTCGCCCATAAGATGCTTCAGTGCATCGGTAAGCTGTATTTCCCCTCCCTTTCCCGGAGAGGCGTTCTCCAAATGCCGGAATATCCCGGGAGTTATGATATATCTGCCCAAAATGGCCACATTTGAAGGGGCCTTGTCTCTATCAGGCTTTTCTATCATATCTGTTATTCCGTATACTCTGTCTTCAACCTTCCAACATGATATAATTCCGTATTTCGATACATCCTCCCAGTCTACATGCTGTACTCCAACAACAGTGGTCTGATACCTGTCAAATACATCTAAAAGCTGTTTTAAGCAAGGAACCTGTGAATCTACAATATCATCCCCCAGCAGCACCGCAAAGGGTTCGTCGCCTATAAAGGTTTTGGCGCAATGTATTGCATGTCCAAGTCCTCTGGGCTCCTTTTGCCTTATATAATGAATATTTACCAGATTTGATATGTCCTGCACAAGATTCAGAAGGTCCATATCTCCCTTTTTCATCAGCTCCTGCTCAAGCTCATATGACTTGTCAAAATGATCCTCAATAGCTCTTTTGCCTCTTCCGGTAACTATCATTATATCCTTAATTCCTGATTCTATTGCCTCCTCTACTATATACTGAATTGTGGGCTTGTCAACTATTGGCAGCATCTCCTTGGGCTGTGCCTTAGTAGCAGGCAGAAATCTCGTTCCCAGGCCTGCCGCCGGAATTATTGCTTTGCGTACCTTCAAGTCTCATACACTTCCTTATATTAAATTCTTTAAAAAATATTTCTATTCATTGTACCAAATTTTATATGGAAGTTACAATAATTTTTAAGCTTTGCTTTATTAACAATTTATAAATTTGTCATATAAATTTAACATTGTTTCTAAGCAAATTATGGTACAATGAAATTGCCACAGTTGGCAATATTATTTTTCAATTTTGTTCCTCCTTTTAATATATTATCTGGTCTTATTTGTAGTTATTTAAAAAGCACTCAATATGCAAAGCTATTATCTATACATATTATACCGGGTGCTTTATTTTTTTGCCTTAAAATACCATATTATTAATTTCCAAAACGTATTGATATAAGTACGTCTTTTATGTATAATAGAAAGGCAGCTTATGGACCTGCCTGCTATAGTATTGAAAAATTCAGGCCTATGCGGGATTATCCATATTCAACGCTGTTTATTTGTTGTCAAAGGTTTAGCCGTGCTAGACGGGGAGGTAGCGGTGCCCTATTCCTGCAATCCGCTGTAGCAGGGTTGAATTCCTATTATAGGCTTTTTCCTGTAGGGTCTGCCCCCTGCAAGTGACAATGAAAACCGGGTCTTACGCAATGAAAACCTGTGAACCCCGTCAGGTTCGGAAGAAAGCAGCGGTAAGCAGACATTTTCATGTGCCGTAAGTGTTCCTGGTTAGAGTTAACTACAAGGGTTACGCTTGTAAGATTCAAGTCGAAAATAGGTGCACGGCTATTATTTTAATGCTTTGTATAAGGTCTGCCTTCGCCAGTCCGGTTTATTTTTTCCGGATCGGTCTGACGAAAGCAGATCTTTTTATTTTGAAGGATTTTTCATTATATGATATCATTATAACTGTTAATCAGTTTAATGGTGCTTTGTTATATTTCTTTCCTAACCGGTACAGTGCTGCCGGCTCGTTATACCGGAAGTATTGTTTAATTTGTAGGAGGCTTTATGTCATACATTGCTTTATATAGAAAATGGAGGCCTGCCGTATTTGAGGATGTAGTTGAGCAGGAGCATGTAGTAAGAACCTTAAAACACGGCGTAAGCAAAGGCCGTATAGCCCACGCCTATCTTTTCTGCGGAACAAGGGGCACCGGAAAGACCACAATGGCAAAAATATTCTCCAGGGCAATAAACTGCCTGTCCCCTAATGACGGAGACCCTTGCAACCAATGCGAGATTTGTAAGGGAATATTGTCTGAAAGCATTCTGGACGTCATAGAAATAGACGCCGCCTCAAACAACAGCGTAGATAACGTGCGCAGCATAAGGGACGAGGTAATCTATGCCCCCTCTCAGGCCAAATACAAGGTATATATAATAGATGAGGTCCATATGCTTTCAACAGGGGCCTTTAACGCGCTGCTTAAAACTCTTGAGGAGCCGCCTCCGCATGTAGTATTCATACTTGCGACCACTGACCCTCACAAGCTTCCGGCAACAATTTTATCACGCTGCCAGAGATTTGACTTTAAAAGGATTTCAATAGACAGCATAGTAGAACGCATTATGAAAATTTCCCGGGAAAGCAATATTGAAATGCACGAGGATGCCGCAAGGCTTATTGCCAAAGCTGCCGACGGTGCGCTGAGAGACGCCATAAGCCTGCTTGATCAATGCATAGGACTGGGAAATAGCACAATATCCTATGAGGATGTGCTGTCCGTTGCGGGAATATCAAATGATATATTTACTGCGGATATGCTTGACGCTGTGATTCAAAGGGATATAAGCAAAATCCTTGAGCTTGTCGATATACTTATTATGGAAGGCAAGGATATATCCCAGTTTGTATCGGGACTTGTGTATTACTACAGGAATCTTCTGATATGTAAGATGGCATCTAGTCCCAGGGATATTATTGATGCCTCGGAGGACTCGGTTAAAAGAATGCTTTTGCAGCAAAAGGAATTGAGCAAGGAAAAAATAATAATGGCGATAAAAGAGCTGTCGGCCATGGAGTCAGGCTTAAAGTGGGTATCCAATCCGAGAATACTTCTTGAGGTTTCACTCATAAAGCTGTGTGACCCCGCTTTAAATAAAGCTGATGACAGTATTCTTGAGAGGCTTGCGGAGCTTGAGAAAAAAACAGCCGGAGCGGTAGCCGGAGCGCTCCCTGTCCCTTATCCGGAGCTAAAGCCGGATGCAGCATTTAAAAGCTCCTTCCCGAAGAGCCCAAAGAAGGTACCCTCCGGGCAGACAGCCTCACATAGGGAAGCTAAGCTTTCCGGAAAGCCACTTGAGCAGATTGCCGAGTGGGAGGCTGTGATAAACGAGCTTAAATCCACCGGACGAATGGTGCTTTACTCAAACCTTATAGGTACAAAAGCATTGCTGCTTGATGACAGGTTTATAGGAATTGTTTTCGGAGCAGACAAGGGATTTTGTAAAATGGTGGCATCAAAAGCGGAAAACCTTGAGGTCGTAGAAGCTGCCGCTTCCAAAAAGCTCGGCAGAGAAGTGAAAATTAAATGCCTTAGCGAGGGTGACGTACAGACTAATACCGAAGCGCAGGATGCGCCCAGCGAGGATGAGCTTATGGCTACGGCCAGAGATCTTGCTTCGAAAGCCAATGTTCCTCTGAATGTAATAGACGAGTAGAATAAATCATAAATTTGTTCCTTTGAATTTATGATTTATTCTACAAACGTACTGCGTTCCAACCAATTATACAGGGAACGAATTTATGAAACGCAGTACGAGTGATCACCCAATATAAAGCGTTATATAAAATATAAGTTGTGGAGAGCCGCTATGTATAATAATAAAATTATCATTGGGAAAGATAATGAAAAACCGGGCGATAAGCAAGGGCTCCTAAAAGATGAGAAGCTGCGCAAGCCTGAGCCCGAGGACACCGGAGATGTTACCCCGCAGGAGTCTGAGGACGAATATGTATGGGGCAACGATCATTCCTTTAATAAAAAGCTTAACAAGGAAATACTTGAGGAAAGAAGAAGGTATGTAAGAGTCAGGTATATACAAAACATAATATGCGAGCTTATTGCAGAGCCTCCGGGCACAGAGCTCGTGCCGCCGGAAAAGCCTATTACCCTTACGCTGTTCGATGTCTCCATGGCAGGTATAGGAGGGGTTTCGGACAGTGAAATAAAGGTAGGCTCAATACTTGTATTTACTATGCGTCTTGATCAGATGCCATATGAAATCAAGTGTGAAATAATCTATTGCATTAAAGAAGACGATAAATTCAGGGTGGGCTTTAAAACCCTGAAAGGACACAAAAAATTCATCCACCATTTAAAGCTTCTTGTGGCAAGGCTCTCTCTTACAAGCAAATACGGAGATAAAAACGAAGACAAATAAAATTTTATTGTATATATTATGATCTTTCATTATAATTATAAATAATGATGCGCCTTGGGGTGAATCTACCATAAGACACAGGCAGGAGGAAAATGATATGGCAAAAGGCGGATTTCCGGGATTTGGCGGAGGAAATATGGGCAATCTGATGAAGCAGGCCCAGAAAATGCAGAAGGATATGGCAAAGCTGCAGGAGGAGCTTGAATTAAAAACAGTGGAGGCCAGTGCAGGCGGGGGAGCCATAACAGTTATCGCTTCAGGTAAAAAGGAGATACAGGAAATAACCATAAAGGCTGAGGTTGTGGATCCGGATGACGTTGAAATGCTCCAGGATCTTATTATGGCTGCTGTCAACGAGGCCTTACGCAAGGCGGACGAAATGGTAAGCAGTGAAATGAGTAAAATTACAGGCGGTATAGGCGGAATGCCGGGATTGTTTTAACTTAAATAATGTCAAACAATCAGATGGAGATAAATAAATGAGTTTCTACGCGGCACCAGTCGCACGTCTTATAGAAGAATTTGAAAAGCTTCCGGGCGTGGGACATAAAACGGCACAAAGGCTGGCTTTTCATGTTTTAAACCTTACCGACGAAAAGGCGGAAAAGCTCGCAGATGCCATCATGGAAGCAAAGCTTAAAACCAGATACTGCTCAATATGCAGCAATCTGACAGACACCGATCCGTGCAGTATATGCACAGGTGCCTCCAGAGATCCCTCTGTAATATGTATAGTTGAGGATCCCAGAGACGTGGTTGCAATGGAACGCACAAGGGAGTTTAAGGGCGTATATCACGTGTTGCACGGTGCCATATCGCCAATGGAGGGCATAGGCCCTGAGGATATTAAAATAAAAGAGCTGCTGTCCAGGGTGAAGGACGGCAGCATAAAAGAAGCTATTCTGGCTACCAACCCCAATATTGAGGGCGAGGCTACGGCAATGTATATATCCAGGCTCTTAAAGCCTCTCGGGATAAAAACTACAAGAATAGCTCACGGCATACCTGTAGGAGGAGATCTGGAGTATGCTGACGAGGTTACTCTGGCAAAAGCCCTTGAGGGGAGAAGAGAGATTTGACAGGAGGCAGCGGGCTTGAACTTGCTGCTCTTTTCTATATTCCGCAATATTTTTAAATACATCATTAAAAAAATTAATAATTTAATTGATAATGTTAATAATAATTGTTGACATTTGCAAAAAACTTTAATAATATTAATATAGAGTATAATATTATTAAAGTTTTTTAGTGAGCTTATTTATTTTATCAACCAAAAAGAGGTGAGTGAAATGTCTAAGGAGGTACTGGGGAAATGTCCGGTATGCGGCAGCAATACAGAGGTTACCAGAATAAGCTGCGATGAGTGCGGTACAAATATAGAAGGCCATTTTAACTTATGCAAATTTTGCAGGCTTACAGATGAGCAGAAAGCTTTTATAGATGTATTTATAAAATGCAGAGGAAATATAAAGGAAGTTGAAAAGGAGCTGGGGATTTCATACCCCACAGTAAAAAACAAGCTTGAGGATGCAGCCGCGGCATTGGGCTACAGGTCTGATGTGGAATCTTCGGCAAGCGTTAAGAGAAAGGAAGTTCTTGACAGGCTTAACAGCGGCGAGCTCTCCGTAGAAGAGGCTCTGAGCCTGATTAACGGCTAGGATTATTGAGATTGGGAGGATGTGAATACAGTATGTCTTTAAGTGAAGAAAAATTGCTTATACTTAAGATGCTTGAGGAAGGAAAAATAACCAGCGAAGAGGCTGCAAAGCTTATATCGGCGCTCGAGGGCGGCAGCAGGCAGACTGCGGGAGAAAGTAATTTCAAGCAGCAGCAAAAGCAGACATCATTTCATGAGGAGGCTGCAAAGCTAAGGGATAAGATTCATGACTGGAAAAAGGATTTAAAAAACAATTACAGCCAAAAGGATTTCGACCGGATGGTTGACGAGTTCAGCACAAAGGCTGAAAAGCTGGGCAAGAACTTAGCCTCCACCACCTTTAGCTTTGTAGACAAAATGGTGGATTTTGTCGGCAGCTTTGTTGACACAAACCTGTTTAATTTCTTCGGAAGCTTTCCCACTGTGGAAAAAAGCTTTGAAGCGGTTGCTGCCGAAGGCATGGAGTTGAATATCGAGGGAATAAACGGCTATATTACGGTAAAAAAGCATACCGAGAGTAAAATAGTAATAAAGTCAAAAATAAAAAGCCCCGGCAACAGCACAGAGGATATTCTTGACTTCAAGGATTTGGGCGGCAATATTTCATTAAGGCCCAGCAGGCCCGGCAATGTAAGCATTTCGCATGAAATATTCCTTCCCGCGCTTAAATTCGATAAAATCAGGCTGGAGACTTCAAATGGCAGGATATATGCGGAGGATTCCCTCTCAAGGGTATTTGAGAGCATAACTAAAAACAGCCACATAGAGCTCATGGGGGTAAATAGCGATCGCATTTCCGCAAGCACGAAAAATGCCAAGGTTCAGGTAAATTACATCATAGGCCGTGACATAAGCATAAACACAAATAATGCGGTAATAGACATAAAGCATATAAAGGGACAGGATGTAAAGGCTGTGACAACAAATGGAAGAATAAGTGTGGAAAACGCACAAAACCATGAAAGCTGCCCCGAGCTCGGCATGTCTCTTAAAACTACAAATGCGGGCATAAAGGTCAATATGAATGATATGGACAGCAGGGGCTATAAAATCAAGGCACAAACAACCAACGGGGGCATCAATCTTCTTATACCCGAAATGACTTACCACAATATCAACAAGCAGGGGCTGGGGGGAAGCTTTGTAGAGGCTGAAAGCAGCGGATACGGCTCATATGCGGAGAAGGTTTCCATAAACGCCGAAACCAGCAACGGGTATATTGAGGTTGTAAAATAGCTTTACATGAGAAAACCGGCACGGCTTAAAAAGCTGTGCCGGTTTTTTTATGAGATAACGGACCTTTAGATAGAAGAAAATACTTAGTTTTACAGTTCGCTATCTATAAATACCACCCAACGACACCCATTTATATTTATAATATAAAAAATTCTATGATATGTAAAAATACGTCTATTAGCTGTTTGACATATTATAGGACTTTTATTATAATTTTACATGATATAGTAAAATAAATGTATAATAGGAGGTATTTTATGTCAAAAATGTTAGTTCCCGCAGGAATCCTTGGAATTGCAGCAGTAATACCGGAAGAGGTTAGAAAAAACGAATTCTGGACAAACATCCGTTTTTCAAAACTGAAAGAAGGAAAAAACCCTTTTGAAGGCATAAATGAAAGAAGAGTTTTCCCTATAGATATGCTTCCTTCCGATGCCGAAGCCGAAGCCGGAAAAAGAGCTCTTGAAGCGGCAGGCGTTTCCCCTGAGGAGATTGACCTTGTTATAGTTCAGTCTATGATACAGGATGAAATTCTCCCCAGCAATGCTTGCCTTGTACAGCACAAGCTTGGGCTAAAAAATTCCGGCGCCTGGTCTGTAGATACCTGCTGCTCAAGCTTTGTCACTATGGTAGTTACAGCTTCAAACCTGATCGCGGCAGGAGAATTTAAAAAAATACTTATAATAACCTCTGCCTTTTGCTCTCAGCTGGCAGATTACAGCGACTACCAGTGCTGTTATCTGGGAGATGGGGCAGGTGCGGCGGTAATGGGTCAGGTCAGCGAGGGAAAGGGTTATATAGCGTCATTTTGCAACTCTCACGGCCAGTACCATAAGGGCTTCACACTGCAAATGAGACAGCCTGAGAGCTATAACCGCAGGCACTTTATGCCTTCGATGGAAAAACCCCTTTTAACGTTTGATCCTATAATAAGAGAGGTAGGAAAAGAGTCTGTAAACCATATGAAGCTCCTTCTGGAGAAAACGCTGGAAAAGTCAAGGCTTAAAGCCTCCGATATAGACCTGTTCCTGTCTCACCAGCCATGCCACTGGGCACATGGAGCATGGAGGGACTGTGTAGGAATAAACCCTGCAAATTCCTATGAAACCTTCGGCAAGTACGGAAACATGGCATCGGCATGCATACCTGTAAATTTATTCGAAGCCGATATGCGGGGAATGCTGAAAGATGGAAGCATACTCTTTATTGCCTCCTCAGGAGCCGGCGAAAACCATATTGCTGCAACACTGAAGTGGGGAAAATAGTTAGCCCTCACACAAAACGACATGCATTGTTTCCGTAAGGATGCATGCCGTTTTGTGCAGCAGTAAGGCTGAGAATTTGGTTCAAATAGCTGTAAGCCCCTACGGAACAAAGGCTATAGCTTCAATTTCTATCCGGGCATCCTTAGGAAGACGGGACACCTCTATACAGGATCTTGCAGGATAAGGGGCTTCAAAATATTGTCCGTAGATCTTGTTTACAGTATTAAAATCCCCCATATCCTTTATAAATACCGTAGTTTTTGTTACATACCTCATTTCGCTTCCTGCAGCCTGAAGAACAGCCTTCAGGTTATCAAGCGCCTGTTTTGCCTCGGCCTCCACTCCTCCCTGAACCATTTCCCCTGTTTCGGGAATAATTCCAATCTGTCCCGATGTAAAAATCCTCCCCCCAACATTCACTGCCTGAGAATACGGGCCTATAGCCTTAGGCGCCTTATCGGTATTAACTATTGTAATATCTGACATTTAAACACTTCCTTTTATAGCTTTTATATTGGCACCTATTATTTTATCATATTTCTCTCTTTGCATACAGGGGCGTCAGCATCAATCGTCATACATGCTTCCCACCACTGTAAAGGTCACAGCGTCCATTTGCCCCGCTCCGTTTAATTTAACAGGCTGTGCGGCACTCCCGCCCGGCCCTCTTGTCCTGGTATTTGTAAACTCACCGAAGCTCACAGATATGCTGTAGCCCCCGTCGGCAGTCTGAGGTATTATATAAAACCTAAGCTTCTCAGGGTTTACCGTAAATGTCAGTGTTGTTTGCTCCTCTATTTTGTATATGTCCGCTTCGTTTATATATTCCCTGTATTTATAGGAATCCGTACTGTACGCCCCTCCCCATGAGTCTTGCGTGCCCGAATATGTCCAGCCCTCCAGAATCCGTCTGAACAATGGGTCGGTATTTCCCAGCAGCTGCTCTTCACCTCCCGTAAGGTACATATCTGCATCGTTTTCCGGTCCCCTGCCGTACTCAAGCCTGTGCTCCGATTTGCCGTACTGCTGCCCGATATGCACCGGATAGCTGCCGTATGCCCTCCCGTCTATATCAATCACCGCATCCCCGTTGCTTTTCATGGTAGGCAGACCAATGTCCAGACCAAAGGAGTCCTTTATGCTATTAACTATGTTATTATGCTCCGTTTGCTCTCCATGCCTTTTGTATATTTCAGTTTTGATGTTTACCCGGTACACTGCATAGGGAACATAAAAGTACCCCGATTTTATGGGATATGCATAACTCTGCAACTGTCTGTCTGTGGCAAAGGGCGCATATTTAAAGCTGAGGCCCTTATAGTTGCCTTCGTTATTGTATGCATTTTCCCTGTCGGCCTGAAAGTGCCCCGCAAAGGACGTATCTACACTGTACGACACCTCCGCACTGTCAAGGTGCTGGAATATCCTTTCCTCACCGTGGTTCCCCAACACCCTTGAAAGGCTTGAGGTATTGCCTTGCGAGTCTATGCTTCTCATATACCTCACCACGGGTATCCCCCACCTGTCTCCCTCCCATACAATTTTTCTTTTTGCACCGCCTCCCGTCCCGGTGCCCTCCGTCCTTTCATCCTTCTTAAGATTAATTAAAGGCATACTTTTGCCGTTGTAAGTCATTGACTGTATTTCTACCGTATCGCTGCAATACGGGAACCTGCCCGTCTGAGTAACAGTCCCCGACACGGGGTTGTACGGTCCCGAGCTCCTGCCGCAAACGCGTACGCCTTCGGAATTATAGCAGCCGCTGCTGTGTGAATGGTAGCTTCTGTATGCACTGTAGCGTGCCGTCCTGAATATTTCTCCGAAGCTGTCCAGCTTAAGCTGTGCCGAAGGATTAGCTCCATTGGCGGCATACCCGCTGCCATAGGAAAAGCTGCCATTGCTTTTAAACCGGCCTGTTGACGGCTCAAACCCGAAATAGCTCTTTTTAGTAGTCCAGCTTATTGACGGAAGCTTGCTGACGCTCGTTTCAGATGTGCTTATTGGATCATATTCGCTTCCATAATCCATATCGCCTGCTATAGATGCGGGATCTGCCAAAAGCTTGTCCAATTGCCCCCGGGTCAGGCTTCCCTCCTCCCAGCCCGCCGACCAGTCGTACCAGCCGGAAGAGTTCTGCGGCAGCTCCACGCTCGCATTTAGGGTCTGGCCGTTATTCACGCCGTATACAAAGTCCCCGGAAATCACGTCATAGTCGAGCAGGTACTCTCCCGAGGCCGAAAGCCTTTTTGATATGCTCATAACAGCCTCGTCATAGTTGTTGCCTGAAGACGCGCCCTCCGGCAAATTGTCCGGGCCCATATTTATATAGGCTTTCATTTTAACCTGCTCCGCGTTTTCATCGGGCTTCCACTTAAACATTATATAATTTTTTACCGTCTTTTTATCGCTTCCTATCCTGCAGTATGTACTTACGCCCCCATCCAGCTCCTTTATAAAAGGGACATGCTCTCCTGCCCTGTACTCCTTACCTCTTCCGCCCTCAGTTGTCAGCAGGCTGTTCATCCAGTCTATTCCATCCATAACAGAGGTTTTGTCACTAATGGTAAATGCTCCGTCGTTATACTGTATCCACCCGTCTACAATACCGGGAGTAAGAATGCAGGAATCCGGCACGGCTCCTCCTGTTATCCGTCCTCCCTCAAGCTCAAGGCTTATTGGGGGACATACCTCTCCCGACTGAGGACAATTATTCACCCTGAATTCTACAACAGCCTCATATTCCCCGTTTTCATCCGCTCCAGCCTCTGTGCCCGTCCTTAATACGGTGGCCGAATAGTCAGGCTGATCCAGAAATTTAAAAGGGGGTATCAGAATGGTTTTATAATACTGCCCCCCGCTGTTCCACATCCTCCCCATTCCCCATGTATAGTAGGTTGGAGGCTGCATTATATGAATATACTCAAGCCAGTTTGTGGTTTTATAGCTGCCGTCGAATTTAGCATTCATTCCCTCAAAGGAAAGAGGGAAATAGTCCTGCACCAGCTTCTTTAAATCCTCATAATACCCCTCAAGCTCCTGCCTCCGGACTTCGTCCGTATGGTTGTTTATTCTAATTTGCATATTAACTAAGTCGAAAGAACCTTGTGCACATATTTTTTTTTGAGGGTTTAATTGGCTATCAGCTTCCCAAGGCCTATTTACCCATGAATATTTCTCCACTGCCTTGCTGCTATTCCAAGTATCTACAGGGTGGTATACATTTGAAAAAAGATTCCCTTCCATGTCACTTCCGAGATAGTGGGCATCTGATGGCTTACCTCCAAAAACAAAAACTCTAAAATATCTGTCCTCATTATTAAATTCTATATTATCCCGGGAAAGTTCCTTAAAATATTCGCTGTTTGAAGGCCTATATGCAAAGCCGTCTCTTTCCCAATCGCCCATAAGCAGGTTTGTATTAAGCCTTTCCCCATTATTGTTCACGATATACCCTGCATTTGCACCTTCTCCCTTAACGTAGTAGTCGTAACTTAGACCATACATAAGCCTTATATCGGTGTTCGCACGTAGTATTGTGTCTTCAATATTAGAAGCCTTAACATTATTTAAATTTCGTACTCCAAAGTGGCTTATAACAAATATAAATATGAGAAAAATAGAAACTTTCTTTTTCATCTCTCATCTCTTTCCAAAATTATTTCTGATACACAGCTAGATCAATATTATATCCAGTTGAACCAATTAACACCTTATGACCGTTCAAGATAAAAGCTTTTTCCAGCTTGGTAAAGCGATCTTTCTTTGTCTTAATATAATCAATAATGGGCTTTATATCTTCAGCACCGAATTTACTTGATAATATACTTTCAGCAGCTTTATACTGACTATCAGCAAATTCTGAGATATCAATTGCTAAATATATATCCACATTATGTTCCGAACCCGTGCTAATGCCAATAACAGGTTTAACCGGCACGTCATAGCCCTTTATCCTGACAGTCCCTTCGTCTTGTATTACCGGCCCTTCCCTCAGCCCCGGCTCAAGCATACACATAATCATTTTGCAGGCCTGGGCTCTGGTGGACTTGTCCTTCGGGCCAAAATTGCCGCTCTGATATCCCCCTATTATCCCCAGGTAATACGCCTTCAGCACATAATCCCTCATGGAGCCGTCTATGCTCATATAGTCGCCTATCATGCCCTCAAATATGCTCAGGCTTACATTATACCCTTCGTTTTTCAAGGCCCTCACGATTATCCTTGCCGTCTCCTCTCTGGTTATCGCCCTTTCAAGGCTGGCCTTTGTGGGAAATTCCCCTTCCTCCACAAGCCTTAAGTCCTTGGCCTTGTCCACATACCCCGAGTAATATTTCAGATTGTCATATCCCAGAGATCGCACCGCCATGGTTATGAGCTGTGCAACCTTTACATCATCCTCCGGCCCGAACCTGCCGCTCTGGTAGCCCCCTATTATTCCCTTTTCGCTGAGCCTGTACACATACTCCGCATACCATGCATTGTCCGCAACATCGCTGAACCTCCCCGCCGCCCCGCATGTACCTCCCGAGCAAAGAGCGGCCCAGACCGTAACAGCCGCCAAAAGCCCCGCCATCCTTTTCATAGCTTACCTCCATATGTTCTTTTATTTATTCGATCAGTTAACCACTCTCACCTCAAACACCTGCTCCGCATTAAGCTCAAATTCCGTAAGACCGGGAAGCTGCTGCTGTGCATACCTTAACAGCCGCGTCTTGTACCTGTACCTCCCCGACACATTTATACTGCAGAGGCTTACTTTGCCGTGCTCCTCATCTATGTCAAGCCTTGCCTCAAAGCCGTTAAATCTCTCATCAGCTTGGCCAACAGATGAAAAATATACCCTGCCGGAGTATATACTAACCACCTTCATATCCATGGCAGAAGCAAACGCCTCGCTGAATATCTCTATAAACCTGTCCGGCTCCACCCCCGGATTAAGCTCCGCCCTGCTATAATCCTCCACACTCCTTGCCGCTGCCAGCCTTCCCGCGTTAAGCACCGCCGAATCCACTCTGGCCTTCTCTGTGAATACACTAAGCATTTCAAAGAACGGCTGTAAAATTATTATTAAAAGCAATACTATCAATATTACATAGGCATATGTCCTCATAGTGCCTCCTTATATAAAGTGACTTCGGGAGGCTTTTACTTTACATCCTCCGTTACCGTAAGACATCAAAGCCTAATCTGTATAAGGGATATCCTTATAATAAGGCAGATCCTTATAATATTTGAGCCCCGTTGTGGAAAGCTGGAAGCTTACAGGCAGCACAAGCTCCACATCGGCATTTGCCAGCTTTACTCTGAAGGGATAGCCCGCCTTTATCCTTACCGTTATTTTCTCTCCCCTTTGCCTGTACGGCTTACTGCTGTCGTCCGCCCCCGAAGCCACATATGCCTCATCCGTATTGTCCTCGCCTATGGCTGTGGTCCCGTATGAATTTTCAGCCTCTATTTCTATTAAACCTATTACAGCAGGGTCTGAAAATATAGGCTTGCTCTTCAAACGGTTCATTGCGGCATCAACGTTCATATTCTTTAAATAGTTATCGGCAGCCGCTATCTGGGAAAGGTTGAACGTCTCATAAATAAGAGACATATACCACGGGAAAAAAAATATCATATTCATAAACAAAAAGAACACAACGGCAACAAGGACAGATATAAGTATGGCCTTCGCAAACCCCGCCATAATCAGCTTCCGCCTACGTTAGTCTCTATATAATCTATAAGCATGGTCCATATCTGGTTAATCCAGCCCGACAGCGTACCCCCGTTTCCCGTTATAATCGTCACCGCAGCCCCTATTACAACTATAACGGCAACGGTAACCGCTATCTGCTTTATGCCTATATCCCCCCTGCTGCTTTTAAGTCTCGATATAAATTCCTTCCTGTCCATAGCGGACTCCCCCTTAAATTTTATTATATATTATGAAAACAGCCTTATTGCCTCAATTGACTGGAAGTAGTAATAAATAATTATATAAGCCGCAAGTATTATTATTAATACAAACTGTGCCCTGAAATTTTTTGCCTGGCGCAGCCGCAGCTCATCCTCCAGAGCGGTTACCCTCAGCTCGTCAAGCTCGTTTTTAAGGTAGGCCATCTGCGAAATGTTGTCATAGCCCCTCAGCCGCGTTTCCATAATATCGCAGAATTTTATAATATGCCTCACAGGCACCCTCTTTTTGAGCTGCTTTAACGCATATTCCTCTCCGAACTCAATATTATCAAGCATATTCCCAAGCTCCTCCGCCATATCCGCATTGGCATTGGGCAAAAAATCCCTTATTATGTCCGCAAGATAAATATTTACCGACTTGGAATACTGGTAATAAAGCATACCGTAAAACGACGGAAAGTCCAGAAGTATGTTTTTGTTTTTCAATTCTACCTTTTTCTCAAGCTCATCCACAGGATAAATCCACCCTATTACTATAAACATCATGGATATAAAGCCTAATACGGGGTTAAGCTTTAGCAGCAGGTATGATACCGCCGCCGCCCCCGCGACATACAAAATTTGCTTAAGCCTTATTTCCTCGGGTGTTGTCTTTAGATCAAGCCTTTTTATTATCCCCTCCAGCTCTTCCTTTTTGGCTTCACTGAGCAGCAGCCTTTCCGAAGCTCCTCTTATAAAAACGTCCTTATAGTATAAAAACCTTTCCTGCTTCCTTCTGTCCCTTGCATTTTTAATAAAAACCCTCGTTCTCTTTTTGCGCTTCCGGCTTATGGGCTTGAAAAAAGAGTATATAAACACATAAGCGAGATATATAATAGCCGCAAAGGAAGCAAGCTTAGCTACAAGCACCATTATTTCGCCCCTCCCCCGCTTCCTATATCGCTTTGAAGGGACTGGCACCTGGCAAAGCTTAAGCAAATAGCCACAATGGCTATGGTGTTTATAAGCCTTCCCTCTCCGCTGCCCATCATAAAATGCCTCAGCTCTCCCGAGGTCATGGAATAGCCCGCAAAAGCAGCTATCATAGCGGTTTTAATCAGGAAATCCCTGTTCATTTTTTTAAATATCCTGTTTTTTCTTATGTTTACCTCTCTCAAAACGGCATTTTCATCTACAATATCCAGAAATATATCCGCCATACCCTTCCTTTCGTTATATTCAAAAATTACCGCCTTTTTTGCAAAGTTGTCGAACTTTGGCCCGAGCTGCTTATTAAGTATCTCCATAGCACGCTTAAAGGAGTATCCGTGATTTTCGCAGTTGTCCACGAATTGCAAAAAATAGGGCCTGATATTTTTGTTCAGGTACCCTTCCGACTCAAGGACCTTTTTTATGGCTACAAGCACACCGTCCCTGGCAAGAGGGCATATGAGGTCCTCCGCATCCATTATGCTTTCAAGCTTGGCGGCCTTTGCAAGGCGGGACTGCATGGCTATAAAGGTAACCATCCCAACAAGTATGGATACCGACGCCAGCACCGAGAGGGATACATTTTTCAGGAAAATCACTATAATAAGCACCATCGCCGCAAGCAGAATGCATAAAAGCGAATTGGCCCCTTCAAGGGTAAGGGGCAGGCTGAAATCGTATATAATACCCTCAATTATATTGTTGTATGTGGTTATAACAGTCTCTTTCCTCTTTTCGATCTTTTCCTTCTTCAGCCTGTACACAAACCTCTTTATGTTATGCCTGCCCACACTGTCGATGAACACCTCAAAAAGCTTTCCCGCTCCCATTCTGAAATCCGCCAGCAGGCGAAGATCCATGGCAAGGCTTATAGCGCAAAGCACTGCTGCGCCTGCAAATATACTAAACATTAATGTTAATCCCACTGGTATCATAAACCTCCTCTTCATCAGGATTTGGAGGCACAGTTAAAAATTCAAACCGGCTTTTCCTTATGCCCGATTTCAGCATCCTCTGGCAGATTTCATCTGAAATGACTCCTACTCTCTTATGCCTCCCTATTATCCTTAACACCTTTCCCGTTCTTTCATCCTCCTCAACATCCATGCACTCATACCTGTAAATCTGATTTACTATCGGGGACAACCCTTCGGAGCCCGCCACCTCGGAAATGGAAGTAACCTTTCTCGTCCCGTCGGCAAGCTTTTCCTGAAAGACAACAAACTTAACAGCGCTGCATATGTTTCTCAAGGCCAGCTCGGCAGGCTCGTCCGATACCATAAGGTATGCGGTGAGAAACCTGAAAACAGCCTCCTTGTCGCCTTCGGCATGAAGTGTTGTAAAAAAGTAATGTCCGGTCTGGGCGGCTCTTAAGGCAGTAGCAAATTCCCCGGGCGCCCGGAGTTCCCCCGGCCCTATCCAATGCGGGGATTGCCGCATAGCGTTTATAAGCAAATTTTCCATGGTGGCAGGACTGCTGTCGTCATCCTCTGAAACCGACTCGTATTGAAGCACATCATTTATAACCCTGCCGTTAGCATCATCATCCCTATGCCTTAAAAGCCTCATTTCAGCCGGATTCTCTATGGTTATAATACGGCAGAGGGGATCTATCTGGCGTATAAGAACCTCATTCAAGGTGGTCTTGCCGCTGCCCGTGGGCCCTACCGTTATCCATGACAGATCCGCTTTTGGCATCATTGACAGCATCCTGAACATATTTTTTGAAAAGGATTTATCCTCAATCATTTTCAAAGGAGACATGGCTGATTTTTTAAATTTCCTTATTACAAACGCGGGGCTGTCGTAGGGAGAAATGTCGCTATGGGTGGCGTTTACCCTGTAGCCCTCAATAGTACGCGCATTTACCATGGGCATTCTTGGGGTAAGCCTCATCTTTGAAACCCCTATAAGCTTTGATATTATCCTCTCCATATGCTCCCTGTCATTAAACTGCTTATCCAGCATTTCCGTCCTGCCGTATCTTTCTATAAAAATCTGCTGGGGGCCGTTGGCTCTTATTTCATCAATCTCCGGGTCCTCCATCACCTCGGTTATGGGCCCGTATTGCGTTATTTCGTCAATCAGAGCGCCCTTTAAGGAAATTAAATCATCATATCCCTCAACATCGGGCTTCTGCGTCTCGACATAATCAATGATATACCTTTCGGTCATTTCTCTTTTCCTGGCAGGGTCATCCAGCCTTCTGTAAAAGTTGGATGCAGTCTTGCTTATGTACTGCTGGCAGTGTTTTAAAACCTCGTCAAAGGTTACACTGGCGTATTTACGCGACGCATCGTTTTTCTGCACATATTTTGCCTGCCTCTGAAGCTCACTCACATTTCCTCTTGACAGCATTGCATTCCCCCCCTTCACGCACTGTCAGCCTGCAATTACATCCGCCAATGCGTTCAAAGCCCTTTCAAACCTCTTCTCAAGCAGCGTGCTGTCCTGAATATACACCTTTCCCTCTATAGAAAAATCCGCCACTTTAGGTATGAAAGGAAATTCCGCTACCAGCTTCATCTTCATTTCAGAAATTACCTCTCTGTCAAAGTTCAATCCGCTAATGTTATTTATAACTATATTTGCAAATTTTGATGCCCCAATGCCGAGTGATCCCACAAACTCCAGAAATTTTTCGGTATTCTGAGGGCATTCTATCCTTTCGCTCCATACAAAAAAGCCGGTATTGCAGTGCTTTATTGAAGAAACACAGAACTCCAGAGGCGGTATGTTCGGTATATCCACTATTACCAGATCAAACATGTCCTTTACGGCAGCCATAACCCTCTCAATATCACCAAACGTAAAATCAAAATAATCCTCCATTGCGTCCATAGGGCTGGGAGACAGAAGAAACAGGTTCTTATACCTCGTAGAATTTATCTCATCCCTAAAATCCACCCGGTCGCTCCTCAGCAGCTTAATGAGGCCCCTGTCTCTCGGGTTGGCCTCACAGTCAAGAATTTTATAAATGCTTGGATAAAATACCTTGTTGTCCAGTATGCATACGCTGTACTGCCTTGCAGCAAGAAGAGCGGCAAGGTTTGACACCAGTATGGACGTGTCGCAGCAGTCGGAAGCCGGGATAAAGCCTATAACATTGTCAATAATTCTGCTTGCCTCCAGCTCGCTGTATACCCTGTCCCGGGGGGACAGCCTCTGCAAAATATCGTCAAAGCTCAGTTTGCCCCTTTGCCGGCCCATGACTGCACCTCCTTCTCGATAGTGGAAAGCTGGTCTAAAATGTTTACATCCTTATCTCTTTGCAGTATAGTAAATGTAAACGACTGTATTCCCCCCTCCTTAAATTTTGCATACTCCTCGGCCTGGCGTGAGGTGGCCTCAAGCACAAGCGATTTTGGCTGGATATTGTTCAAAAACTGATCGCTCTGCATTACAGCCTCTCTTTTGTCCGCCGTCAGCTTAAGCGCTTCCTTATATACCTCATAGATGGAATGCCCCCTTGAATTTAAAAGATCCTTTATTATAATGGATTCAAATAAAACCTGCGCCTCAACCTCTTTCCTTGCAGAGGACTGAAAGCCGCCGTAGTTTGGAACGCTTCCGCTTATGCCGTCTCCCTGCGGAACCTCCTTCTCCTCCAGCACCCTCACCCTTACCCTGTCTCCGGGCATCAATATATCCCCTCCGCATTCCATATAATTGTAGGGGAGAGTCAGAATTTCATTCTGCGGATCGCTGAAGCTGTATATCCAGGCATTTTTCAGCGGCTTGTCCGAGGTCAGTTGATCCATATAAAGAATTGACTTTTTACGCAGAGTATACAGTGAATATTTATCCACAACCTCCCGAATATTGTCTTCGCTGTACCTTATCATGTCCGAAGTAAATTCCCTCTGTATTATGGAATAGCTTTCAATATCCTTCCCGGATATAAGGCTTCCCGCCGGAATACCGTCAGGCGCCTTTACCCTTATAATGTCTACGGTGTTTTTTGCCTCCCTGTTGACATCGTTAAGAAAAATAAACGACGCCATAACCACCATAATGCTTATGCCTACCGCAAGCACCTTTTTATACAGCTTATTTCCGGGCTTTATCCCCCGTATACTGTTTACCCTCATAGCATATATCCCTTCTTAAAAATAAATATCCCACAGTGTTAAATCAAATTGTCCAGTACATTTAAGTAACGCTCTTTATACTCACTGCTTAAGGAGCACAGCTTCCTTCCGGTATCCGCCTGCATGTCAAAATTCCCGCACAAGGGTATCGCCCCGGCACATACCGGACTATTGTCAAAAACCTCGCTTATCTCGCATAATATATCGCACATCAGCTCACATGTCATTTTTCTGCCATGGTGTCTGTTTTCGTCGTTGTATTTTGTCGCAATAATTCTGGATTTCATCTTAAGCAGGGACAAAAACTCCCGTTCAAACATCTCATCTACAGCTTTAGCTGTATTTATCAGAGAATAGATATTATTATTAACACATAATCCTATGCTGTCTAAATGTATCAGCATTTCGGAATACCTGCTCAATGCATGAAAGGGAATATCCAGCAAAACAAGATTAAATTCAGGCTTTAGAACCGCTATAAGTCCAAGAAGCCTTTTAAGGTTAATAAAGTCTAAAAGCTTGTCCCTGTGAGGAACAGAGTAAGCAAGAGAGACCACATACAGACCGTCATTTATTTTGCAGGAATTGTCGAGATAGAGATCGGGCTTTAGAAGGCATTTTACCAGAGATGCCTCCAGCCCGGACTTTAGCTGGGCTTCCTCTCCGAATTTACCGAAGTAAAGATTCATTCCCCTGTATTCGATATCCAGATCCAATATTATTGTTTTAAGCCCCCTCATGCCTGCCGCCACTGCAATATTTGCCGCGGTGCCGGTGGCGCCCGCGCCCCTGTGGCCCGTTATTGCCACCACCCTGTTTAAGCCCGCATGAACTGCCCGAAGCCTGCTCCTCATATTTTTTGCTTCCCCGGGCATATCCCTTAAGGAGCCCTTAAAATGATCCTCCCTATTATCCATACTGCTTTTGTCCGGCCTACCGAAAAAGCTCCATACCCTTTTGCCGTCACTGCACGGCCCCCCTTGAGGCTCCGGATGGATTTCCTCTCCGTCATTAAAGCAGGCATCTCCGCAAATCTCCCTAAGAAGTGAAGCAGGAATCTTAACTCTGTCAAAAAGATGGCTGCTGTAATTTTGCGCCCCTCCCGCACCATCCGTGAAGGCCCTGTCATACAAAGGCTCCTTTGTAATAAATTTAAATAAGCAATTGCCCGGCATGCCGCCGGTATGCTGCCTAAAGCTTTCTATGGCAGCCTTGAGCCCGGAAGGAGTACAGCTTACACCCTGATCCGTCAATACTATAATGTCAGCCCTCACCTTACCCTCAGCAAGCCGCTCCAAACCCTTAAAAATGTCCTGTTCGTATCCTGTAACCCTTATCCCGCAGTCTTTTTCAAGGATCTGGCTTAAGCTTTTGCGCCCTCCTCCGGCGATTAAAAACGCATCCATAATATTCTATTCCCCCTGGACTTATACACATATACCTCTAAAATTCCCTTAAATTATACAAGCCGCTTAATAATTTTCGATTAATATCTGTTATTAAATATAATAAATGATTATTCTGGATTTTTCAAGTATTATATTACAAAAAATACTACAATAACATCTTTTACCCAACAGAATTTAATGCTATAATAATACAAGAACAGCTTGGCAAGCCTTTGAACGGTCAGATATCCTCATTTTTACGGCTTGCTGTATATAAATTATGCAGGGAGAATTTATATGAACAAACTAACAACGGTTGATGCCTCGGTTGTCTGCAGTACAGGGCTTGTAAGGACAAGCAACGAAGATAACTTTTACTTGAACGGCCTGTTTATGCATCCGTACGAAAGATCCCAAAACATCAGGCTAAGCTATGGAGAAACATGCAGGGAAATGATTTTTGCGGTATGTGACGGCATGGGAGGAGAAGCATTAGGAGAGCGCGCCTCCCTGACAGCGGTCTCGGAGCTTAAAGACTTTCACGACACCATATGGGCGGGAAAATCCTGCAGCGATATCACAGGTATGCTCAGCCTGATGGAAAAATACGTGGATAAAGCAAATAAATCAATATATAGAATATCGGCTCAAAAATCCGTCAGTATGGGGACTACTCTTGCAATACTTCTTATTTTTGACGGACACAGTGCCGTTCTGAACCTCGGGGACAGCAGAATATACCTGGCAAGGGAAAATTCCTTAGAGCAGCTCACCGTAGATCACACCGAGGCTGAAAGGCTTATAAGACTGGGCATACTGACAAGGCACACGGCGAAAGGGCATAAATCCCGCAGCCTGCTTTCAATGCATCTTGGCATCCCCCCCGGGGAGGGAAGGATAGAGGCGTACACGGGATGCATTTTGCCGCTTAAGCGTGACGATGTTTTTTTGATTTGCAGCGACGGGCTTACAGACATGGTGGACGACGATCAAATAAAGGAAACCATACAAGCCTTGGGTGAAAGCTCATATATGGCATCCTCCCTGGCACAACGGGCGCTTCAAAACGGAGGGAAGGACAATATAACCGTTATTACGGTTAAAATCCGGGATATATGCTAAGATAAGGAGGGTTTTTAGCATGCAGGATATGGAATACGTCAAAAGGTATGAGCCTGTATGGGGAAGCTGGAGCATAGACTCCTTTATAGGAGATGGAAGCTTCGGAAAGGTTTACAGGGTTTCAAAGGAGGACTGGGGCTTTAAGTACATATCGGCGTTGAAATTCATAAGCGTACCTTCGCCGGAGCAATACAGGGAGGCCGTTGCATCAGTATCCTCAGACCCCCAAATACTTGCAGCCTATTTTAAGGATGCTGTAAAAAGCATTATAAATGAAATAAGGCTGATGTACTCACTGCGCGGCAACAGCAGCATAATCAGCTATGAGGATCACCTCGTTGAGAGAAGAGCCGACGGCACCGGCTGGGACATACTTATAAGGATGGAGTATGCCTCCTCACTTTCGGAATATGCATCCCGGAATGATGTGTCGGCGGAAAATGTAATACAGTTGGGAATTGACATATGCGAGGCTCTTGAGGCATGCTCCAGAAAGGGCATAATACACAGGGATATAAAGGGAGAAAATATATTCATTTCCGAAGGCGGAGGCTTCAAGCTCGGAGATTTCGGAATATCGCGGGAGCTGTCAGGCAGCGGGAGGGCGGGATCAATGAAGGGAACTCCCCTTTATATGGCACCTGAGGTCTACAGGGGCCAGCCGTATGACTCGAGAGCGGATTTGTATTCTCTGGGCATTGTGCTTTATAAGCTTATGAACTACGGAAGGCTGCCCTTCATGCCCCCATATCCCCTTGAAATAAAATACAGGGACAGCGAAGCCGCCTTCGAAAAAAGAATGGGAGGAGAGATGCCTCCCCCTCCGCTTCAAGCAGGCGAGGACTTTGGAAAGGCAATAATAAAGGCCTGTTCCTTCAATCCCGATGAAAGGCACGCATCCGCCTCAGAGCTGAGAGCCGGGCTTTCTGCCGTACTTTGCGGAATGTCTGAAAATGCAAGGTCTCAATTGGTGTCCTGTGCAAAATCCCCCCGGCAGGAAAATAATTCGGTACAGGCAGCGCCAACAGAAATAATCTCTTCATCAGCAAATGCATATAATCCCGCTATAGAAGAAACAGTGAGCATTTTCAGCAGCAATCCCCAATATTCCCGCAATCCGGACGAGGGGGTAAGCACACCGGGGAACATTGCAAATGGAGGTATTGTATGCGGATATGGCCCCCATATATATTATTCACCTGTTAATCAGGACAGCCTGCTTATAAGAGAGGGGCCTGACGAAAGCGGACAAATTATTTTAAGCCGTGACCTCTGCTGGTTTATAAATGTGGCTGGAAATACGCTCTGTTACAGCAACGCCTCTGACGGTGACAGCCTGTATAAAATAAACACCGACGGCAGCGGGCGCACAAGGCTGAGCAATGACAAGTGCTGGGACATTCGAACTGCCGGAGACACCATATACTACATAAATGAAAGCGACGGGTACGGAATATACTCCATAAAAACCGACGGCAGCGGCAGGACAAAAATCGCAGGTGACAGCTCAGGCAGCCTGAATTTAAGCTCCGGATGGCTTTACTATTCCAATAAAAGCGACGGAGGCAAATTATACAAAATGACAGCCGGCGGCATGGAAAGAACCAGGATTAATGACGATAATTCCGATTTTGTAAATATAAGCGGTGAATGGCTTTACTACTGCAATAAAAGCGACGGCTTCCGGCTGTACCGCGTAAGAACCGACGGTACTTGCAGAGCTATGCTGTGCAGCGACATGTCCCTGAGCCTCAATGTCCATGGCGGCTGGGTTTATTACAGCAATAAAAGCGATAACGGCAGCCTTTACAAAATAAGCATACACGGCTGTGAGAAGCTGAAGCTTACACATACGGGAGCGGACTATATCAATATTGCGGGAGAATGGATTTATTACTGCAGCAGAGACGAAGGAGGCAGGCTCTGCCGGATAGGCCTTGACGGAAAAGGCATCTCAAATTCTTCCTCCTCTAAGGGAAAGTCCTTACAGTCAAGGCAATAATCGTCCACAGAAGGCGAATATGCACGTACTATTATTCTTTCTCCCTTGAGGTCGAAATGCATGAGCCTTATATAGCCCTGCCCGCCCTCCTCCGCGTCCTGATAATCGAACAGAAGCTGGTACACCGTGCGGTCTGGAACTCCGTCCCCATTATCATCAAACTGATCTGTCCTTCTGTTTGCACAATAATAATGACCGGATAACACCATAAAAACATTTGAGTTAGGCTTCAAGACCTCATTGTATACCCTCCTGGACTCCTCCCTGAAGCCCCCTATGGCGGGCAGGGTTAAATACTCATGAAGGCAGAGTATAGCTCTGTGGCGCGGATATCTTTTAAGGACACTGTTTATCCAGTCAATCTCCTGATCTCCTATGCCCCATCCCATATATACCATAATGAAATCAATGCCTCCTGACGATACCAAATCATAATGCCCCTTATTATTTTTGTAGCTGCCTCCGTACCAGGGATTCTGCGAATACCGCTCATCTCCGAAATACTTACAATAGCTGGTATAATCAAAAGCGCCGTGTGCTACGTCATGGTTTCCCGCCAGAACTCCGTAGGGCAGCCCCGCCTCATCCAGTATTCTGTATGCCGGGTCTGCGTTTTCCCACTGCTTCAGCTCGCTGCTGTCATCCACAATGTCGCCTGTATGGAACAAATACCTGATATTCATCCTGTCCCTGTTGGAAACAATCCAGTTGTGTATATTTATCTGATGCTTATTCCACAAATCATTTGAATTGTAATACTGAGTATCCGATTCCCACACATACGTAAAATCATAATTGCTCCTTGGCGTATCCTCGGGATTCCCCTTCTTGACGCCTCCTCTTCCTGTAAACCCGCCTATATTAAAAGCACTTTCTTTTGAGAATACATTGCCCGCAAAAGCAATGCCTGGGGAGCTCAAAAGTGCCGAGCTTATTGATACTGACAGTAATAAAAATAATGCTATTTTCCGCTTTAATTTAACCATTTTCAGCCCTCCGTGCATGCTCAACAAACACATGTCCCAAAGCCTCAAGGCAGCTTCCTTGCAAGCTTTGCCTTGCAAGTCTCAAATTGCAATGCAAAATGGATTTGCATTATGTAACCCCACATGCATAGTATGACCCTAACTAAAAAAAGTATAAAAGAAGAATATGAGAAAATTTCAAATATGTGAAACTAAAAAAGCCGAAAAGCACACCAAGCGGCTTTCCGGCTCTTTATTTTTATTTCTATTTCTTTTTATGAGGGCTTGAATAATTGGCTTCTATCTGTCTGCCAGATACAAATAAGACTGAGGAGCAGCCGCTACGCCAAGATCTTTAAGCGAAGCGGGCCTACCGTATCTTCGGGGAAATGAAAGGCAATAGGCAATTGCATGATCCCTGCCTTCAAAGTATTTCATATAATCAGCATATTTTATACCGGCAAAAGCCTGTGTTTTACTCCATAATTCCTTAGGCGAATCCTCAAGGATACCAGAAACAGCAACCTCGCCTAAAACTTTACAAACGGGCGAGGTTGCGTAAATAACAATTAGATCAATTTCTTTTTTACATCGCTTTGTCCTGAACTCAAAACATTTTGTTCCGTCTAAAATCGCCTGGGCATAATCCGGTTTAATTGAAAAAAGAGCCGATGCCATCTTAAAAATCCGCCGCCTTTTTGTTGATAGCCTTTTCAAAAGCTTCTTTATTCAGAAAGCCATTATATGATATCTCCGCTTTTCCCCTACGGTAATAGTTCAAATATATCTTTTCCTTAGAAAAATTAAAATATTTCAACAGCTTGTTAAATTCAAAAACATGCTCTTCAGATACAGTTATTATTGGTTTATCCGTATTCAAAAGCTCAAATGATTTTTCAAATAAAAGCTTTCCTATTCCCCTGTGACAATATTGAGGGCTTACTCTTAAGGTGCAAATCTTTTTTTCAAAATAATCCTTCGCAATCAGAACTCCGGCAATATCAGTACCTTCCGCCACGACAAAAATGCTTCGGGACTGATTATCCAATGCTTTAACCACCTTATTGTAATACCAGTCATAAAAGTTGGGATACTCACCATTTAGAACCTTAAGCTCATGATATACTCTTTCTATCCAAACCAAATCGTCCTTTTGAAGAGTAATCTGTCTGTACCCCGTCATAAAAATCCCCCTCTCAATGCATAACCCGCATTGCATATAACTATCCATATCTTACAGTATACTATAAAATATGGAAGCAATCAAGATAAAAATGCTTCTATCGTACCGATATCAATACTCTCATAGGCTGTAAGCATTAAAACCTTAAGTTTTGAAGAGATTTCCTTTACATATGATATCTCTTCCATTTGCAGCTTGTCCAGCAATCCCGCAGGATGCAGTATTTTATCACGCTTATAGAGGCGTGTCTGAGCAGTATTTACGTTTATAACTAAAAGAATAATATGTGAAATGTCTAGCTGCATGAAAACCTCAAAAGGAATTCGCTCAATCCTGCTTTGCTTATTTATCAGGCAGGCATGTCCTTCAAGCAGAACTCTTTTACCCCCATTATTTCCAGTGCATAGCCTTAAAGCTTCAATTAATATCTCCTGATTGCCTTCAATATCCTCTACCCTTTTATTTCTCGGCAAAGCTGACTCCTGATACTTTTGTATCAATTCACTCGCCACATAAAAATCATATCCCAATTGTCCGCTGATTAGACGGCAAAGCACAGTTTTTCCTGCTCCATGTATACCTGTAACAAAAATCATATAATATCACCATTTTAAAATAAATTTGCAAAATGTGCTAGAAACAAGGTTAATGGCAAAAGTAATTATAAACAGCCAAAACAAATAAAAAGCTATAATACTGAATTTACTTTTATTGGTTGTTAACTTGGCAAAAAATTCCCAAGAATCAATGTAATTATCCTCACGCCCTTTCTCCGAACAATGATACGCCACAATATCCGTGGTATCTTGTTTGTCTACATATCCTTCCCACATGCCATTTTCCAATTCTCGCACGGTTGCCGATTTACCAGTAAACACATCCACATTAGCCTTTGTCATAAGCAAAAAATGCAGCTTATCAATGCAAATTATTTCATTTCCAATATTTCTATTATATAATACTCAACAGTATATTACAACATTTTTAACAAATCCTATTAATTATATAAAATGTATTTATTGGATTCTTATGTAAATATAAAATTTGTTAAACGCATAATTGCAATATATCTGTTTTTCTCATAACTGCACTGCTTTGTGCCCCGGCACATTAAATACATAATGACTGTTTGCAAGTGTAACCCTGTCGCTGTCCTTAAGCTCATACTCAATGTTGCAGGTCATTCTGACACCGTTGATAAAGGTGCCGTTCCTGGAATTCAAATCCTTCACATAGAACAGAGAGCCCCGTTTTATTATCTGGGCATGTATCTTGCCTATCGTATTATTGCTGCACACATGATCGACCTGTCCTTTAAGCCTTCCTATTATAAAGCTGTCCTTTGTCAGCCTGATCCTTTCCTCTCCTTCCTCCCCGCAGCCCAGTAAATACGGCTCACTGTCCCGCTCCGCCCCCAAAAACACGGTATTGCTCTGCCACAGCAGGTTTTCTCTCACAGGCGGCACAGGACTTTCAGCTATTTTAGCCGCAATATCCGCCGCTTCCACGTGCCTGTACTCTATAACATGATTAGCCGGAAGCAGAGCTTCTTCAGCCGTGTCATGCCCGGAAGCATCTTTTTTGCCGAGAATGCTTCTTATTATGAGGAAATCAGCAGCACCGGCAATCATAATAAGTCCTGCATATGTGGCCGCTGTATGCCCGTCGTTCAGAGTATTAAGAATACCGGACGCAAATATTGCCGTCAAAACAGCTACGATCGCCGCCTGTGACAAAACCAGGGAGGTTCCTGCCCTTTGAGCACTTTCCCTTGAGCCCGGTCCTGTCCTTAACCCTTCTTTGTTTTTTTGTTTTGCTTCGGAGTCTGAAGAGGGTACAGGCGGGATCTGGAATAAGCCTCCCGGACCCTTTTGCTTTTTTGCCCTTTCCCTTCCCGCCCAAAAGTCCTGGTGATCATTATCCCCTCGCACGGGCTCAGGCTCCTGCGGCTTTTCCTCCCGCACAGCTTCACCGTGCGCGGCACCGCTTCTCAGCCCCGTTAAAAGCGCAGCAAACGTTTTAATGCTGAAGCTTTCCTGCTTTATACACCCCAAAATCCTCTGTATATAATTATCGCCCGCGGCTTCCTCTATATCCGCCAGCATTGTAATAATCCTGATTACAAGCTCCTTAAAGCTTTTGGATATGTCAGCGTCAATATTTACCGGCAGATAGGCCATAAAGATCTGCCGGGTATCCGTATTTATATAAATATAGTCCTCATGCATAAGAAATCCGTTTTGCTGCAGAAGGTATTCCTTTGCTCCCAAAACCGCTTTCGCTATGCCTTCAAGAACTGCTATAAATTCATTCCTGCCAAGCCTTGTCCTCTCCAGGAACATAGAAAGAGTTATTTTGGAGGTTATATCGTAATACAGCGCGGAAGAGTTATCCTTACTTCTCATATGCACGGGAAGCATACTGCTTCCGGAGCTGTACGATATCATTTCAAGCTGATAGCCTTTCACAGCCTCATTTCCCAGAATCCTCGCCACCATATAGCTGGATGAGCCCCCGCTCTCAAAGCCAAACTTAAATCTCCCCTCGATTAAATTCATCATAGCCTTTCACAGCCTCCCCCTATTTATAGAAATTCCATTTTCCTTTATTGCTGCAAACCCCGCACCTTCCGTATCCCTTTTCCAATGCCTCTTTAATATCCACGGGAATTTTACTTGAGCTGAGGCACGGGCAGTCATTCTTGTGATATTTGCTCCCTGTCCTTGTAATGTATACAATCTCCTCCCTGAGCCTGTCATAGCTTTCCTCTACAGAACCGCCCGCGCCTGATTCTTCTCCGCCGTATATCCCTGTTCTTCCGTTCATCCACGCTCTTTCCACACCCGTATACTTGAGCAGCACCTCCCTTTTAAAAAAAGGAACGGGAATACTGACGGTATACTCTATGGAAATCACAACGTCATCCTTCTCTGGAGTATAGCCTATTTGCTGGCACGCCTCCAGATATTCCGCGTCCGACAGCCTGGACATGCGTTCTGCATTGCTTTGAGGTATTTGTATAAAGGAACATCTTACCCTTTCCGGGTCTACTGACTTTTGATCCAGAAAATTGTTCAAAAAATAAATTGCGGCGGCGTTCTTAAATCTCTGCTTGGTATAGTAATAGCCCTCTCCCAGCCTTTGTACGGCATAATCCTTTAAAGCCGCTTCAAATACCTCCAAAAATTCCGTCATGCCCTCTTGAGTGCTGTCCCCGCCATTCCCCGAAAGCAATAAGATGGGAAAAGCTGCTTCCATATCCCCTGCGCCTCCCAAAGTATGCTCCTTAAGCAGGCTTACCTCATCCTCAAAGGCTGGGAGGTTATAGCCGGTGCTATCCAAAAGAAGCTCATCCTCCATATGGTTCAGCACCCCTATAGGATATACAGAAGCCGCAAGCTGCTTTGCCGTCTCATTTACAGCGTGGCTTAGAGTAATGCTCACATGCCCTATCCTTATAAAAAACATGAACATCAAAAGGAAGAACAGAAGCACCGGAAACGATATGCATGCCTCTACAGTTATCGAGCCGCTTGAATTATTTTTAATTCCCTTCTTCCATATATCAATATGCCGCATAAAAATCCTTCTCTATGACATATTTTCCTCCCTCAAAGCCCTTAATGCCCAGCTTGTCCGGCTGAAGCAAGGGCAAAAACCACAGATTGATTTTAACAACCGCCCTGCAGTGTATGGAGGTGCTGTAATCCGATAGCTTAAAATTGGGGTTTTGCAATACATAGCCGGTATCCGGCCTTTTACAGTTTACCTGAATAAGCTGCCTTACCCTGTTTAGCTGCCCGTCTCTGTTCTTTGCTGCCTGCAGAAGTAAAAAAACCCTTAAATGGTCGGAATAATTAAGCTTTATAAATGAGCCTTTAAGGGATGGGCAAATGTCTACAGAGCCTCCTCTATATAACTCATAGCAATCGGTTCCTGCGCTGACCATTCCATTTGCTATGGCATACACAAGGCGAAGCACGGGATGGGGAACCTTACTTGTGGCAAAACAGTCCACTGAGTTTATAGCAAATCTCAAAAAGCCTATTGCCGCAACGGTATTTGAAATGTTGAGCCTTTCCATCCTGTCTCCCCACAGAATATACTCCACCTCTCCCTTTTCAAAAAAGTGATCCCTTCTTACACTTGAGGTATGATAAGTAAATCTGTCCATTATATACTCCGTCACATATATGTTCTCCGCACCGGCTTCCATAGCATTTTTCACATCGTCTAAAAACGCCAGAATGTTTTCACTATCCTTTTCTGCAAGCTCTGCGGCATCCTCGGAGTATTGTATGGCTCCCTGCCTCACATCTCCCGTTTCAATACCTTGTATTCCCATACCCTTGCTAACCTCGTCAAAATCTATAAGCCATGCTTCATTTATGGATTTCAGACCTAGAATTTCCCCTAAAGCCTTTTCCAGCTCATTGAGCTTGGTAATGCTATCCTCATCTGCCGGGGGAGGCTCCTCCTCCCATGCCTCAGAGTCTTTCTCATAGGCTGGAAAATCTGCTGTCCCGGCCCCTTCACTCTCAATGCTTTTCTCCCGCTCCTTAAATTCTTCTCTCACACTCTCTTCGTTCCGTGCAGAATCCTTTTTGTCAAATATTCCTGACATATTAAACTTTTTAATAACGGTTTCCGTAACTGCCACCGGGGCCCTGTACTTCATGTATTTTAAGATTTCCTCTCTCAGCACATTATCCTCACTGTCTGTAAGGCTGTTCCTTGCCTGGACAGACGTTTTATCCTTCTCAATAACATAATCTATAAATTTAAAATTTTTGTGTCCTTCCCTTAAATTTACCGAGAGATATTTAATAAGCTCTTCTTTAGCGGCATCTGCACCTTGAGAGGCATTCAAGGCAAATATCCCGTAATCTCCCGCCAATTCAGGGCTGTATCCCGCAAGCACCGACCTCGACGCGCTGTTTAAGCTGCTGTGCACCCTGCTTTCGGCAACAGCTATTCTGCAGACATCAACCATTACGCCGCTGAATATTAAAAGCGCCATCAATATAATACATTGAAACACTGTAATTGAGCCTCTGCCGCCTCCAAACGCCCCCATTCCGTATCCTCCCTGCACTATTTAAACTTCTCCTTAAGCTGCTCCAGCTTTTCGGAAATGCCTGATGCCTTAAAACCCTTAGCGGAGTATTCGGCAAGCAGATCAATATTCCTTATATACTCGGCAGGCTCCGCCACAACTGCCGTGCCCACAGCAACCAGGGTAAGAGTGCTTTTCCCGTCAAACATGGCCTTTAGTCCCCCAAGGGGAATGCTTATCTCCTGCTCAAGGGTTACCCTTATCTCTCTTTGTATTAAAATATTTTTAAATTCAATTTTCATATATGTAGATAAGGGCTTTAACAGGCCTTTTTTCATACCCTGTGTCACATAATCCCTTATTTTTAAAATTTTAATGTCTGCTTCAGTCACAGAGCTATTTTTGTCTATAGAATCGGCACTCAGAATTTCTATGTACTCCCTGCCTCTGAAAAGCAGCGGGTCGGTAAGGTGGCTGTATAAGTCCTTCAACCCGGCGCTCCTGGTGCTATCCCAGGAGCCGTCGTCCATTGACCTCCCTTCGTCCAGCCATGCCTCAGCACCCTGTTGTGCCGCCTTAGAAGCTATGGAAGCAAGCAGCATCTTTTGATTCATTATCAGAAAAGAGTAAATAACCGCCGCAAGGGCTATAACTATGCACCATACCACCAATATGGCCTCTATTGCCGTGCTCCCCCTGTCCGGGGCAAATCTCTTTAAAGCCTTCATAGCAGTCCTTCCTCAATCGGTATTGATTGTCCCCAGATCTACATTGCCCGCATCCTTAAGCTTTTCATCACTGAAAATTCTGGTCAGTATGCCCTTTACAAAATCTATAATAGCGCTCCTGAATATCAGTGCTATCCCCACAAGAACGGCTATGATTATCACTATTTCCACCGTGCCCAGTCCATCTTCCTCATTAAGAAACCTTTTAAACAGCTTAAGCATTTTTCTCACCTCCTTCAACTGTACCTAATTGTATTTTTAACGCATCGGCTTTTTTAGCGCCCCGTGCCGGAAATCAGGAGAGCTGCTCTAAATCCCCTGTATCGCCAGCATTGCAGGCACCGCTACAATAATTAAAATGGCTATAAACATTATCATCATAGGAAATAAAAGCTTTGTAGACGCTTCCTCACCAAGCCTTCTGGCAGTGCTTTTTCTCATATCCCAGCACTCTCCCGCCTGAAGCCTGAGTATGGGAATGAGCTCTGAATTTCCCTTCTTGAGATTCTGAATAATAATGGATATAAATTTAGTTACCTGAGGTATCCTGCATCTCTTTGCAAAATCCTCATACGACTGAATTTCAGGCTTTCCTCCCCTGATCTCCGCAAGCGTTTCTTTAAGCTCCTGATATAAAGGCCCGTCTCTTTTGCTGTCCTCCGCGATACGCCTCCAGGCTCCTGAAACTGTCATTCCCGCATTTATAAGAAGAGTAAGCTTGTTTATAAAATCAGGAAAGTCAAGCTGTATATCTGTCCGTCTTTTTTTGACTCTTTTATAAAGCTCCCTGTCGGTAAGATAAAATACTGCCCCGAGCATCGCGGCGCCAAACACGGCAAGGCCTTTGCCGGGCCCTGTAGAGGCTCCAAAAAGCATTGTAATTACAGCGCTCACAATAAGAGCCGATATTTTGTTTGCCCAGTGAATTCTAAGATAATATTGGGCATACCTTGCCCCGTAAAGCTCCGTGAGCTTGTCGAGAAGCCCGCGGTCATACCGCGTTGAATATTTATACCGTATAAGCTCCATGGCATACAAGCCTATGGGCATCAGCTCCTTCAGCCCGTATATCCTTCGATCCACAGGTCTAAGAAGCTCCCTGTACCTGTTCCCGGATATAATAAGCAATACTGCCGCACCTCCGGCAGCAATAAAAAAAGCAAATATCATGACTCACACCTCATATCGTTAAACCCTTATATCTATTATCCTTTTAGAAATATAGAACGCCAGAGCCAGGAGAAGCAAAGCTGCCGTCATAGCCGCCCTGCCTGCTGGATGGCTAAATACAGGCGCTATGTAATCCTCGGCGCTTACAGTAAGTATAAGCACCATGCCCACAGGCATGGCATTCAGTATTCTCTGCTCAAGCCTTCTCTGTGCAAGAAGTGTATCTATCTCCTGCTTTATTTCAATCTTATCGCTGATAATGTTGGAGGTATTTTTAATTACCTCAATTATATTCCCTCCTGTTCTTTTGCAGGTATGAAACACATCCGCAAAATTTTCCACATCCTCAAGGTGGGATCTTTCCGCAAAATCAAAAAGTATACTTTCAATTGTTTCATTCATTTTCAGCCTTCTTAATATGCATTCAATCTCTTTAATTATATCTGTGCTGTCTTTGGGGTATATTACACTCATATCCCTCAGCACATCTGTAAAAGCCATTTCAACAGACTTTCCCGCTGACAGCGAGGAGGACAGAGAATAAAGCATGTCCTTAAACTGTATGCTCAGCTCACTTTTTCTTTTAATAATAATATCCGCGGTCTTCATTCTGGGATAAAAAAGCGCGAGAGTGCATAACAGAGCACACGCTATAAAGCTCCGGTAAAAAATATACGCTACAAGAAATATGCCCGCTCCGCATATAAGAGTATAAAAGGCTTTTTCCTTAAACGGCATTTTATAGCTGTTATAGTCCGTAAGCCTGCCTTCTTCTCTGCCCATCAAATCAACCCCTCCGGATATTCTGACCCCATGCCCGCCATGTTTAGCTTATTAAGCCTTGTCATTTTATTTCCTGTCCTCTTTAACGACCCTGAGATATCGTTTCCCTGAGCCTTCTTCTCCTCCTTAAATACAAACAGGGGATTCAATACAATTCTTCCTTCTCCGCAGTCTCCCACCTCGCTTATTTCCACTACGCGCCTCGTCCGGTCTCTCAGTCTTGAAAGATGTATAACAATATCAATGGCGGAGGATATCTGCTGCCTTATGGACTCTGAGGACATCATAGTCCCGCTCATCACCATGGTTTCCAGTCTTTTCAGCATATCCCCCGTGGAATTGGCATGTCCTGTTGAAAGAGAACCGTCATGTCCTGTATTCATAGCTGTCAGCATATCAATCGCTTCCGCTCCGCGCACTTCACCGACAATTATCCTTTCCGGCCTCATTCGAAGAGCTGTCCTTATCAAATCCCTTATGCTTATCTCTCCTTTTCCCTCGGCATTGGCATTCCTCGTCTCCATTCTTACAATATTGTCTATGCCGGTAATCTGAAGCTCAGCCGAATCCTCAATGGTTATTATCCTCTCATCTGAGGGAATAAAGGAGGAAAGAGCATTTAAAAAGGTCGTCTTTCCCGATCCCGTCCCGCCCGATATAAATATATTGTACTTGGCCGTCACCATTTTTTTAAGAAATTCCGCGGCATCATATGTAATGGAGCCATATTCAATCAGACGTTTCATGCCTATTGGCTTATCAGGAAACTTCCTTATTGTTATAACCGGACCGTCCAGCGATATGGGAGGAAGAACCACATTCACCCTTGAGCCGTCCTTTAAACGTGCGTCTACAATAGGGGAGGACTGGTTTACCATCCTGTTTACCTTTGAAACAATGGACTGTATAACATCCTCAAGCCTTCCCGTATCTTCAAAACATGCCTCAAGCTTTATAAGCCTCCCATCCTTTTCAATAAAAATACCTTTGGTGCCATTGACCATAATTTCTGTAACGGAGCCGTCCTCAAGGATGGGCTGAAGTATATCAAGCCTCCGCATGGAATTAAACACCGCACTGATTATGTTGTGCTTCTCAGAGGCAGTCAAGTGCCTGCGTCTGGACCTTTCAAACACCTCGTTCTCAATAGCCGCCTTGATTTCATCGTCCTTTATATCTCTTTTCAAATCAAGGCCCTCACTCACCACACTTCTGATGTCATTTATCAAAAGACTTCTCTCAGAGGCATCCGTACCGCATTCCCCCTTTATTGCCGGAAGCAGCGCTCTGCAAGGCCGCGCACAGCCCTCATGTACTGGGTATCCATTCCCGGCGTAAGCATTACCGCACGCATTACGTTATGTCCCGTAATGAGCGGAACAGTTACGGCAGGCATATTATTCCCCTGTATTGCATTTCCCTGTGCTATAAGAGAGTTATATTTATTTACAACAAGGAGTGACTTTCTGGCAATTTCGCTACCGCTGCCATCCCACAGCAGATCCAACTGTGAATTGAAGGTGCGGAATTTTTCAATGGACATATTATCATGGGAAGTCATAAAAATTAATTTATCGCAGAGCCTCATAAGCTCCCGGCAACCCGCATTCAGCCCGTGAGGCATATCTATAACAACAGCGTCATATCTCCCTGTTCTTTTAAGCTGTACCACAAGCTCTTTCAACTCTCCGGCACTTATTTCATCAAATTCCATGCTGCTGTCGGGAGGAAGAAAATAGTACACTCCATATCTCGAATCAATACATCTGGCACCTTCAATTTTTAGGGCAAGGTTTTTATTTTTTTCCCTTAGATAGTAAAATATATTTGATAAACTTTGATGACTTTCCGAATTAAAATATGACGGTATGGAGCTTATCTCCTCAAGATTCAAATAAAATACCGACAGCCCCGTTTGCGCTCCGCAAATGCTTAGGCTTACGGAAATGCTGGTATTCCCTGAGCCTCCTGAAGGCGAGTATACGGAAATAATCCTTGCCTTCTTATCCCCGTCCGGCATAAGAAACTTTTCGCTTGTATTTTCAAAATGAATATTTAAAATCTGTGCAGCCAGCTTGCCTCCATTCTGATACTTGCACACTCCGGGGAGCTCTCCGTCCTCGCAGGCTGGCTTTCCGGGGTGAAGCAAAATTACCGTGTCCACCCTATGGGAGTATTCAAGCCCTTTAAGCAACTGTGGATTTATAAGAAGAATCTGTATTCTGTTAAGAGTTTCCGATACAAACTTCTCCAATGTCTCCCGCGCTGTAAAACAGCTTATTTCAAATCTCTGCGAGTGCTCCTCCATAAGATAGACAGAAAGAGCCTCAACATACGACTCGTCAGTGTCCGCAATAACAAGGCTTATAGATCCCATTAACATACCCCCCGGAATTGAAAATGTAAACAGGTATAAACTTTTCTAGTTCTGTATATTATCTCCTTGTAATTATATCTATTTATGTACTATTTGTCAATTTTTATATTTTTATTTAATATATTGTAAAATATTGTATTTGCACAAAAACAGGGGCAAACAAGGGGACGTTCCTTGCTTTAGAACATTTGTTCTTGACAAATTATACCTAATACTATATAATAAATCCAAGGGGTGGGTATAATGCCAAGAGCAGCAAGAAAAAAATCTGAGGAATGCATGTATCATGTGATGTCCAGGAGCATAAGCGAGATGGACCTTTTCCAGTGCGACGAGGATAAGGACTACTATCTTGTGCTGTTAAAGCGGTATAAAGATAAATACTGCTGCAAAATATACGCTTATGCTCTTATGGACAATCATGTACATATTTATATAGACCCTTGCGGATATGATATATCATTATTTATGCGCTGTTTAAATAATGCTTATGTCGCATACTTCAACAGGAAGTATAAGCGCCACGGGCACCTGTACCAAGGTAGGTTTGCGAGCTCGATAGTAGACAGCGACACATACAGCCTAATGCTGTCGGCATATATCCACAACAATCCCAAAGACTTGCCGGAATATGCCGGAAAAGAGGAACTCTACAGGTATTCATCCTATGGGATATACACAGGACGGAGAAAAGACCTCGAGGAAATAGTGGACATAGCATTCATACTTGCTCACTTTGGCAGGGACAAAAAGGCAGCTCGGGAAAAGTACAGGGCTTTTACCGAATCAATGAGAGATACAGGCATAATGAAGGAAGTGGATGACAGTATTATAAGGGCATATACTGAAAATGTGTATAACAGCGAAAAATGCTACATTGTAAGGAACAAAGCTCCGGAGGAGATAATACGAAAGGCGGGCCAATTTCTTGGAGAAGGGCTGGAAGAAGACCTAAGAAGGAAGCACAGCCGGGAAGCCAGCAGTAATAGAG
>JAEWDM010000022.1 GCA_023390115.1 Bacillota bacterium | reverse complement strand
CCGCAGCTTTCCAAGCAATTCAGAAGCTTTTACCGGCTCTGACAGTGCCAAGCAATTACCGGCCCTTTGCACAGCATGGCGAAATGCTTTTAAGGCAACACAGCGCAGGTGAAGCGTGGAAAGAGCACGAAGCAGGGCACACACGGACAGCAGAGGCCGCTTCAGTCGTTTTTGAGGAACGTCCCCGCTTTGGGGCGCGATCCGGCTTCAGAACGCCACAGGGGGCGTTCCCTACCAATAAGTCAGGCTTTGTGAGGGCCATTTTAAGTAAAATCGTAAGCCTTGACGTTCACAAAAAGCCAGTAGGGGCAGCCTGGGGACGGATTCCTATGCTTCCTAAAGCGCAGCGAAGGACTGGAGGGAAAGCAGAGGAACCGTACCCCATGCTGCCGGAGCGGATGGGAGCCATAACTCTGACGGATGCCGCAGCCGCTGTTAAAGCTAATGAACAAGCGCCTTCTGAGCTTATATTAAGGAGCAGCCCACAGCCTGCGGAAAAAGGCGGTGCTAACGTAAACAGCACAGGTACTAAAAACGACAATGCTTTTATAAGCTCAAAGACTGAGGCAAATTCTCCCAGGGAAGCAAGCATTCCTAAAATAAAGGTTATCAACGAAAGCCGGGAAGACTTTGTAAGAGCGGGAGGAGCTGACATACAGGGGAATGGAACCGATATTTCAAAATTGGCGGATCAGATTTATAAAAGGCTTGAGGAAAGGCTGAGAATTGAAAGACAGCGAAGAGGATTGTTCCGATAGGGAGAGGATAAAATGGGACTGGAAAAAGCGGTTATAAAATATGGTAAAAACCTTAAAGAAGAGATAAAGGTGCTCTTCAATCCGAATGAATATGTTATATCCACCAA
Source organism: Bacillota bacterium (assembly GCA_023390115.1). Classification (GTDB taxonomy): domain Bacteria; phylum Bacillota; class Clostridia; order Acetivibrionales; family DSM-27016; genus Anaerobacterium. The sequence continues at coordinate 610,038 of JAEWDM010000022.1, read as the reverse complement.
TAACTCGTACCGTGCCGAGACCGCACCGGGGACGGATAATCTTATGCTGCAGTTCATAGGAGGCGGCACAAGCAGCCTGAGTATGACCCTGTACTTTGATACTTATAGTCAAATTTCCCTTAAAAATTCTCAGACAGATTCTCTGCAGACAGTAAAGGATTCCATTTCGGGAGACAGGGAGGATGTAAGGCTTTATACCGACAAAATTACAGATCTCATGAAAATAGACTCTGAAACCCATTGCCCTCCGAGAGTGGTATTTGCCTGGGGGTCCCTGAGCTTTAACGCTGTAATAGAATCGGTTCAGGAAACCTATACTATGTTTTTGCCCAGCGGTAAACCCGTAAGGGCAAAGCTTACCGTCAGCTTTAAGGGTACTAAGGAAGCGGCAAACAATGCAAAAAAAACTGTACTTCATTCACCGGACAGGACAAAGCAGCGATCCTTGAGAGGAATGGATCAGCTTTGGAATATGGCCGGCGAGGAATATGGCGATCCCGCTATGTGGAGGGTTATTGCAAGGGAAAACGGTATTTTAAACCCAAGAAAGGTTGAACACGGCATGGTACTAAAAGTGCCTTCCATAACTTGAGGCGGGAGGGTGGAATTTAAATGTCAGGCCAAAGCTTAATGACGAATGATAAATATACCTTTGAGGATCTGTCTTCAAAATACGGTGATTTTAAAGTGCCCACTTATAAAATTACCATAGACGGAAACGATTTACTGGCTGCGGAGTCGTTGCTTGTGAGGGAGCTTAAGATAGAGCTTACGTGTGAAAATGAGGCAAGCGGCTGTGTGCTTGAGGTTTTTGGGGTATATGATCCCGCAAATAGATGCTTTGATCCCCGGATTATGGAGAAGTTTTTTCAGCTTGGCAAGAAGGTAAGCATTGACATAGGCTATATTAAAACGGTAAACGTGTTTAAGGGATATATCTCCGGCGTGGTGTTGCGTATGGGGAATGAGGCCGCCGGCGTAAGGGTTGAAGCTACCGATGTTAAAGGCATAATGATGAATACCCGGACCACCGGGCAGCGCACTGAAAATAAGCTGAATGATGTTGTTTCAAGTATATTGGAAAATCAGGCCTATAATAATTTTTGCGAGGGAACACAGGTTGATTCCATTAACACACCCGAAAAAAAGATAGAAATAGCGGGAGAAAGTGATTTCGATTTTCTTGTACGGCTTGCAGCAAGGATAAATTATGAGTTTTTTGTCTGCCAGGGAAAGGTCTATTTCCGTAAGCCCATGCCGTTAAAAGCTCCTGTAATCAGCCTGGAATGGGGATATAATATTTTCAGCTTTGAAAGAAGGGCGTCTCTTGAGGGCCAGGTTCTGGAGCTGGAGGTAAGAAGCACTGATGCGGACAAGGGAAAGATGATATCAGGCATTGCGATGTCAAATGTGCAGATGAGCAAAGGGCCTTCTGCAAAAAAAGCCTTGCAGAAGCTGAAAAAGGTGGTTGTCGATTCCTCCGTGGGCTCGGAGCAGGAGGCACAGGAGAGAGCTGAGGTGCTTTTGAAGAAGCTTAACCGAAGCTATGTCACAGCAAATATAGAGTGTACGGGAATTCCCGAGATTGTGCCGGGAAGATTTATAAATGTTAAAAAGCTTGGAAGCGATCTGGATGGTGATTATTATGTTTTACGGGTTGCCCATAGCATAAACGAGTCTTTTTTTTCAACATTGATTGAAGCGAGGTTGGGTGATTAATGGGGATTTATGATTTGCTGGATGATGCCATTGAACGGAGGGATTCCAGAAATGAGGCAGGAGAGCCTGTAATACACGGCGTAATGATAGGCGTGGTTATGGAAAACAACAATAAGGATTTTCCCGGAATGGTTAAGGTGGAGCTTCTCGTCAGAGAGGCAAAGCGCAATATATCCGACTGGATGAGGGTTGCGGTTATGTACGGCGGAAGCCAGTGGGGTATGTATGCCCTGCCCGAGGTGGGTGATGAGGTGCTTGTAATATTTGATCAGGGGAATATAAACAGACCCTATGTCATAGGAAGTATTTACAAGGCGGATGATAAGTTCCATAAAAAGGCTTTTGATGAAAATAACAATATAAAGGGCTTTAAAACCCGTGGAGGACATGAGGTAAATCTTTATGATGAGGATGGAAAGCAGTATATTGACGTAAAGACCCCCAAGGGTCTTAATATACGTATGGATGACGAGAAAAACATAATGACTGTGACGGATAAGGATAAAAAGAATTGTGTTGAGATTGATGTTGAAAATGGCAAGGTAAGCATTAAAGCGGAAAACGGAGTGATGCTTACCAGCAATTCTTCCAAAATCAATATTCAGGGGGATTCAAACAGCATAGCTGTAAAAAGTGATGCCATAAAAATTGAGGGAAGCAATTCCATTAAATTAAAGGCCCAGTCGCTGGACATAGAAGCGGGTATGCTGAATGTAAAAGCCTCAAATGTATTGAACCTTAAATCTGACGGTGTGGCAAACCTTAAGGGCTCGCTGGTTAAGATAAATTAATGCATGGAGGTGGGTTTTAAGCTATGGCGGACACTAATGGCTTTTTAGGAAGGGGATGGAAGTTTCCTCCCTCTATAGACAGTATTACAGGCAGGTTTAAAACGGTTGAATATGAGGAGGATATTAAGGAGGCCATATATCTTATCCTTATGACAAAATACCACGAGAGGGTTATGATGCCGGAATTTGGCTCCAATATACATGAGTATGTATTTTCTCAGAAGGATTTTACAGTCCTCAACCTTTTAAAGCAGGATGTAAGGGATGCATTAATACAGTGGGAGCCCCGTATTATTAATCTGGATGTGGAAATTTTACAGGACGCGCTGGAAGCAAATAGAATAAATATTCATATAAAGTATGAAGCCAGAGCTACCAATAATCCTTTTAATCTTGTGTATCCGTTTTATATCAATGAAGGAATAGGAGAAAAATAGGGGGTAAAGAGCTTTGAATATACCGGATATTGATCAGAGAAGCAAAAGGGATATTATTGAAAAGATATCAGAGCTGGCCCGCAGCTATCTTCCCGAGTGGAGGTTCACCGAGGAAAACCCCGACATAGGCTCGGTTATTGCCATGATTTTTGCGGATATGTTTGAGGGCACGGTAAAAAGATATAATAATGTGCTTTATAAGCATCACATTGCATTTTTAAACAATCTCGACATAGCAATAAAGCCGGCGGTGCCTGCAAAAGGAGTGGTATGCCTCGAGCAGTCGGCGGATTTTATCACGGGGGTATATGTTCCGTCCGGAACAAAGCTGATCGCCGGTACCAGAGGTGCGGTAGGCAGCATTATTTTTGAAACTCAGAGAAGCGTATTTGTCACGCCTGCCAAAATTTCAGGCATTGTTTATCACTCTCCTGCCAATGACAGCATCGCTCTGGTATATGAAGGAAATGAGGATATAACAGCAAAAAGAATAAGCCTGTTTGATATAAATTGCGGTAAGAATATACAAAAGCACTTTTTTGCTTTTTGTCATAAATTTGTTCTAAATGTGAATGGAAGCTGCAGTATAAGGCTTGCATTCCAGCACAGCGAAGGAAGTATAAGGGAGAAGCTTATAGAGCGCATCTCAGACAGCCGGGAAGTGAGATGGCTTTACTGTTGCTCAGGGGAATGGAAGCCGTTTGAGCATGCAGATATTGAGGAGGATTTTATTGTACTTAAAGGGGACAAGGTCTCAATTACGGAGGAGGAATATGAGGGGCACAGGAGCTGCTGGATTGGCTGCGAAGCAGTAAGCATGAAGGATATGGAGCCTCTGGGGATTAAAAGCCTTAGAATAAAAACCTGCAGGCAGGACATTTCTCCTGAGGTGATTTATGTAGAGGATACCGAACAGCCCATAGAAAAATTCCAGCCCTTCGGAGAGGAGCTGTCCCTTTACAGAGAATGCTATATCGCGTGCAGGGAGGCGTTTTCAAAAGCCAATGCAAAAATAACTCTATGCTTTACCCTGTCCTATACCGAATTGGAAAAGGATTTTATTTTGCCTGTGCCCCCGGTAGAATGGAAGTTAATTATGAAAAAGCCCGCGGAAGCCTATTGCCCCGAAAGGCTTCCCGTGGTATGCGACAGGGTAATATGGGAATACTGGAACGGACTGGGCTGGGCGAGGCTTGATTTGGATGGAGGTGCGGAGGCTGTATTTAATAACGGCCGTTCAGGTGAAATTAAGCTTTCCTTTAGTTGCCCCGAAAGCATGCGGGCTATCCCTGTAAATGCATATGATACATACTGGATAAGAATGAGGCTCATTTCCTCCAAAAATATATTTCACACCAACTGCTGCCATTATGCACCTGTTGTTTCCGGCCTTAGCCTTGAGTACTGCTATGAGGGAAGCGGACTTTTGCCTGAAAGAGCCCTTGCGTGGAACAATACCGTCAAGCAGGATATTACGCAGTCTCTGGCAAGAGGGATCGGCACGGTGCTGTTTAAAGGCGGAGGAGGCAAAAATGTCCTTTACATGGGATTTGACCGCTGCCCTGAAGGATCTCCCATCAGCATATATTTTAATGTAGACGGTAAAACCGGCAGTGACGGAAAAGATGGCAACGTGCCTGTGCTGGAATGGGAATATTATTCCTCTGCAGGCAAATGGAAGGAGTTTAAATTGTTCGACGCAACAGGGGGCTTCTCAGATCCCGGTATTGTGACATTAATTATACCGGAGGATTTTGCGCCGGTAGAAATATTCGGGAAAAAATGCTTCTGGCTGCGCATAATAGATGCGGACAATGAGTATGTAAGGCTGAAGAGGTTTCCTTCCATACGGGGCATTTATGTAAATTCCGTCGAGGTTCTTAATGAGGAAACCATGGAAGAGGAGGTATTCTTTGTTGAGGAAAAAAAGCCCGGGTTTTCCATAAGGCTTTCGCGGAAAAATATTCTTAGCCTCAAGGTAATGGTAAATGAACAGGGGGTTTCCTTAAGCCCTTCATCAGATGAATATCTGGATGCTGTGCGCAGAAATAATATAGAGATAAAAAAAGATTCTCAGGGAAATGTCAGCGGAGTATGGATGGTTTGGGATGAGGTGGACAGCTTTATAGGCCCGGGACCCAATGACAGACATTACATTGTTGACAGAGTGGCGGGGGAAATACTGTTCGGAGACGGTAAGAGGGGCATGATTCCGCATAAACGCTATGATGAGGCAATCAGAGTTTTTTACACTATAGGCGGCGGGAAAAGCGGAAACCTTTCTCCCGGCAGCATTGACCGAATGGCGGATGCAATGAGGTTTATAGGCAGGGTATATAATCCCGCTTCCACTCATGGCGGAAGCAACTGCGAGGATGTGGAGGCAGCGGTGCGGCGCGGAGCAAACATTTTAAAGCACGGCGGCCGTGCGGTGACGGAAGAGGATTTTGAAGCCCTTGCCATGGAAGCGTCAAGAAGTATTGCAAGGGTGAAATGTGTATCCAATATAAGCAGAGAAGGTGTATTTAGCCCGGGGCAGGTTACGGTAGCCGTTTTAATGGAGGAATATGATAATTGCCACAGCTCGTTTCTGGCCCAGAGAGAGAGCATAGAGAGCTTTTTACGCAGCAGGGCAAGCTGTACCCTTGCCAATGGAAGAATCCGGGTAATTAAGCCGGTATTCCTTAAGGTATCTGCCAAGCTGTGGTTTAAGGTTAAAACGGCAGAAAACATATATGAGATTCAGCGCAGGGCCAAAGAAAAAATAAGCGGCTTTATAGATCCCCTTAAAGGTAATTTTAATAACTGCGGGTGGAATATAGGCGAGCTTCCCAATAGAGCACAGATTTTTTCCTATGTTAAATCAATGGGTATTGAGGGGAGTATAGAAAGGCTGATTTTAACCGTTTCGGATGCGGAGGATGCAGCCCGGACGGAAACCCATATAGCCGATCTTAAGAGCAATCCCTTTTATATGGGCATCAATGGAGAGCATGAGGTTACAATTATTTACGAATAAAATTAAGAAAATCGAAAGGAGGGATATAATGCTCCCGTTACCAAGGCTTGATGATGAATCCTTTAAAGAGATTTTTGAAGATGCCAGACGCCAGATTCCCGGCCTGACATCGGAATGGACGGATTTTAACTATCATGATCCGGGAATTACTATTCTGCAGCTTTTATCATGGCTCAAGGAAATGCAGCAGTTTTACCTTGACGGCATTGGAGATGTGCATACGATTAAGTACCTCAAGCTGCTGAATCACATGCCTGAGAAGGCTCGGAGTGCGTATGCCGACATACATTTAAGCGGTATTGAAAGGGACATTATTCTTCCGAGGGGAACCAAATTTGATGCACGGGGTGTGGTGTTTGAAACGGCAAAACCGTTTTGTCTGCCGGCGAACAGCATTGAGTGCCTGCAGTCGTTCTGCAGAGGCAGGTGGGCGGATATTACACATATCCTTGCTGAGAGAGAGGGCTTATCCGAATATGCTTTCGGAGAAAACCCCGAAAATGAAAATGAGCTTCTTATAGGCTTTAAAAAAGCTCTTCCGGTAGACAGGCCATTGCTTTTGCATATACAGGTGGTTGAAAAAAAGGGAATAATACGGAATGCTGTAAATGGAGAGGGAATGTATCCTCTGGCTCAGCTCAGGTGGCAGTACTGGGCAGACGGCAGGTGGGTGGATGCCTCCGTTATGCGGGATCAAACCTGCGGAATTATAAAGGATGGCTATATAGAGCTCTCGGCAGAGGCGGATATGGAAGCCTCAGTACAGGGAGGATGTCCCCATAAGCTTTACTGGGTAAAGTGCATCCTTAACGCCTGCAGCTACGACATAGCTCCAAGGCTTGAAAGAATCTCCATTCACTCGGTACCGGTCATACAAAAAAATACATTAAGTGAAGCTGTTTATTTCGATGGGACGGGTGCGGATAGGCAGAGCTTTTGCATGGACAGCTTTCTTTCGCTTACGTGCTGCCCCGAAGTACAGGTGTTTAAGGAGAATGGCTTATGGGAGCCATGGCGGAGCTTTTATGTTGAAAATAATGAAGACCGGTGGTGCCGGACCGTTGTTGTTATTCCGGATGAAAACGGAAGAGTGCCATCTGCCGGAGCCCGCAATGTCCGTATTATCTGCACAAGCAATGAAATGCGGGATAAAAGCATTATTGCAGGCAGTACGGGCTATCCCGGGCAAAAATATTCCATAGGTCTTGAGGGAATAGTATATGAGAGCTTTGAGCTGCAAATAGGAGTTCCGTCGGGAGGCGGAATGCTATGGCAGGATTGGATAAAAACGGAGGATTTGCTGCTGCAAGGCTCTGAAGACCGGAGCTACAGCCTGGATGCCAGAAAAGGGCGGGTTGCTTTTGGAGACGGAGAAAACGGGGCAATTCCATGCAAAGCTACTGATAATATAAAAATTATTTCATGCCAGCAGTCCAACGGACTTAGAGGCAATATAAAGGACGGCATGATAAACAGGATATGTATCGACGGGACCTATATCGAGAGTATGCTTAAGGGTTCTGAGGCGACAAATAAAAAATCTGCCGAAGGCGGAAGGGATGAAGAATCTACTGAAAAGGCACTTTTAAGGCTTAAGGAAGGGCTTGGAAGGGAGAGCAGAGCTGTTACTGCCCTTGACTATGAAAGTATGGTCATGAATACGCCGGGCCTTATCATCTGCAAGGCCAGAGCTATACCGGGCTACAGGCCCGAAATGGGATATCTGGCCAAAGAAGAATCGGGCAGTTGTGTAACTATAGCGGTAAAGCCTTACTCAGATTACACCCTCAAGCCGGAGCTCAATGAGGCATATCTTTATAATATAAAAAGGCATCTGGACAGGCACAGGCTTATTACTACCGAGGTGCATGTAATTCCCCCAAGATATATAGGTATTCATGTTTCCTGTGTGGTTGAGGTAAAACCTTATTATAAGGACATAAGGAAACGGCTGGAGGATTTCTTAAGAAAAGAGCTGGACGCTGTGCAGGGGGGAAGGGACTTCGGGCAAAGCATTGAGTACGGGGATATATACGGAAGGCTGGAGCTTCTGGACTGTGTAAATCATATTATAGCTCTCTCAATTGAGCCTCGCGGGGCGGATGTAGTCAAAAAATACGGTGGAGATATCGAAATACCTCCTCATGGACTCATCTATCCGGAGGTGCTTGATCTTGAAATTAAGGAATAGGGGTGATGCAGATGGAGGCGGCATATATGGAGAACGAACTGAAGAAAATGACTCTTGCGGGTGATTTGTGGAGAGCCGGCTTCCGGGATAATTTTATTGTGGATTCCTCCGGGTGGATGGTATTGGGAAGCAGCATAAGGAAGGGAGTTTTTTTCAGCAGGGCGGTGGATATGCTTGAAAGTGAAATGACCTATAACAGAATGGTAATTAACGCGGCATATTCTCAGCACTCAAATATACAAATAAGTATAAGGGCTTCGGATACCGTTTATATGGCTTACGGGGATGGGCTTATAGAGATGGATGCTTTTCTTGCGGATCCGGAGGTGGAGACGGAGGAAAAGCAGGAGCTATTCGGAGGGAAAGACGGCATACGCTGTGAAAGGTTTTCGGACATCCTTCTGCACAGGCTTAAAGGGAGGTATATCTGGATCTGTATTAAAGCTATTGACACCACCGAAGGGGAGGTTGTATTTAAAAGCATACATATTGAATTTCCCCAAAAATCATTTATTGAATACCTTCCCGAAATATACCAGAAGGACAGTGATTTTTTAAAGCAATATTTAGCGGTATTCCAGTCGGTATATATGGATATGGAGAGAAACATAGACAGGCTTCCCATGCTGCTGGATGCCGATGCGGTATCGGGAAGTTTTTTGGATTATCTGGCTTCATGGCTTGGAGTAAATAATGAAGGGTCGATACTAAGCACCGCTCAATTTAAGTATATTGTTAAAAACGCTTTGATGCTGAATAGGGCAAAGGGCACCGTATGGAGCATAATTGATATGATAAGGCTTTATACCGGAGAAGAGCCTTACATTATAGAATTTTTTGAACTGAGGGGATATGCGGAAGGCAACAGGGAAAGGGAGCTGCTCTATCACACACTGTACACCGACAACCCGCATACCTTTTGCATTGTCCTTAAAAATCAGGATGTATTTAAAAAGGGCGGAAAGCTTGAAGAGCTCTCATGCCTTATAGAGAAGGTAAGGCCTTCGCATACCGTTGCGCGGATCATTGTGCTTAAGCCGGGCATAAGGCTGGATATGCACAGCTATATAGGCATTAATTCAAGGCTTCATATGCACACTGCCGGTTCGATTGGCGAAAATACAACAATGGACGGAGGGTTTTACCTTCATGCTTAAGCGTTAAGCTCTTAACGTAAGCATCAAGGTGTTAAAAAGAGAGGAGGGTGAATATGCACAAGCAGGCTTCGCACCGCGGCAGCGGTAAGGAGGAAGAGGATATTTTTCATAACGCGGAGGAACAGCTTCCGCCGATCCAGAAAAAGAGCGGAGGCAATCCGGGCTTTGCATCGGGGCTGCCTTCGCAGCTAATGTCTCAGTATGAGGGCATGTCGGGCATTGCGCTGGATGATGTCAGAGTGCATTACAATTCTGACAGGCCTGCCGCTATGGGCGCTCTTGCATATGCACAGGGGAGCGAAATACACCTGGGACGGGGACAGGAGAAGCATCTGTCCCACGAGCTGTCTCATGTTATACAGCAGAGACAGGGCAGGGTTCGTTCGTATACTCAGGTGGGAGGAGCTAACATAAACAGTGACCCTCAGTTGGAGAGTGAGGCAGACAATTTTGCCGCGCTGACATCCCATACCCGGGCTTTACGGACATCCTTCACGCACCCGGAGGGTGATTCCGGAGAGGCTTCTTCAGGCGAGGTACAGAGAAAGCCTGACCCCGACAGTGCCGTTAAGGTGCAATTCTGCGGAAAGGGTAAAACCGGGGGCAAAACGTCGCCTGTTTTTGCTACGCAGACATTATTCGATTCTCACTACGCAAAGCATGGCAGTGAGTTTGGGGGTGTTACACAGAGCCAATATTTAAGCGGTGCGCAGAGCTTGGTCGGCTCAGGTGCGGGAGGCGGCGTTTTATCAAAACAAAGGCCCAATGGGGACACGGTTTTTTATAATCAGGCGACTAATGAATTTGCCGTATTAAGTGCTGCAAAGGAAATAAGGACTTACTTTAAACCGTCGGGTGGGTTAAGCTATTATCATAAACAATAAAATAAGGAGGATTATTCTAAATGGAAAAGTATAAATGTGTTTGTTGCGGAAATCGTACGTTGGGCAGTGAGCCCCCGGGAACATTTGAAATTTGTCCGGTTTGCTATTGGGAAGACGATAATGTACAGTTTGAGGATCCGGATTACCCGGACGGAGCAAATAATATCAGCTTGAATGAGGCCCGGGGAAATTATAAAAGAATAGGCGCAATTTCGGAAGAATTTTTAGGAAATGTCCGTAAGCCGTCGGAAGACGAGATTAGTTAATAAAGAAAATGGAGCTCTAAGAATGCTTTGCTATGAGGATTTTTTTGACGGAAGGGATACGGGGAAGCCTTACAGGGGCTGGGAGGATCAGGCAGGGGACTATATGCTTGCGGTGGATATGGCCTTCCGGGCAGTGCTGGAGCATGCAAAGGGAGCCTTGCACGGGCAGGTGGCCGGTGCCGCGGAAAACGGAGAGGCCGAAGCGGCGTTTTTGGGGATAAATGGCATACGCTTTCCCGGGAGCATAGACACGTCGGCAAGAGCTGCCCTGCTTAAGGCCGCAGGTCATATTGCCGGCAGGGAGGAGTTATCGGCAAGGGAAGGGATCTTCCTGCCTTCGGAGCATATTGCCGAGGCCTTTGGACTGTCAGGCTTTGAAAAATTCTGCATGTTCCTGGCACTCCTGCCCGAGCTGGACAGGAAGTATGAAAGTGTGTATGGGCAGCTTCACGGCAATGCATCCCAAGGGCTTGCCACAGTGGGGCTTGCTTCAGGGCTGTACCGCCTGCTCTGGGAGCTTCCGGGCGGAGGATTGCTGATGCCGTCAAGGGTTTTCTTTAAGTATATACTGGATGATGTTAAGGAAAATCCTTCCGCATCAAGGCTTTCACGCATTATACGCCTGAGCGATAAGGTTTTTGACTTCCTGACCGCAAGGGATTCCGAAAACAGCTTCCCCGAGTATGGCCTCCGGCTTGAGTTTCCCGGTAATCCTCCCGCGCTTTATTTTGGGGAGGAGGTACAGGGCAGGATATGCTCTATTCTCGACACCTTATCCGAGGATGTCCGGGCAGAGAAAACGGCGCTGTGCCTTTACGGGCCTCCGGGAGCGGGCAAGAGGCTTCATGTGAGACATGCCGCCAGGCATATTAACATGCCTGTGCTGTGGGCCGATGCCTCGGTGATGAAAAAGCAGATAAATAACACTGCTGAGATTGCTAAAAATATTATTTTTTACAGCATACTATATAAGGCCATACTGTGCCTGTGCAATTTTGAGCTCCTTGAGGGTGGTGATGAGCATGGAGCAAGCCATGTCTTAAGCAGGCTTGCCGATAATGTGGATGTTTTGTTTATACTGTCTTCAAAGGAGTGGAGGCCGGAGCCGGGGAGCACTGCATACACTACAACAGCGTTACCGGTTGACATCCCCGGAGGAGAAAGAAGGCTTGAGCTTTGGAGAAGGCTGGCGGAAGGAGTTCTTCTCACTCCCTCTGTTGACCTGGCGGAGCTGTCAAACAAATTTAATTTTACTGCCGGCATGATTGAAAGGGCCATAAGAGAGGCGGTATTTAATGCCCAAGCCGCAGGCGGAGCCGTCGGCGGCAGCACGCTTTACAAGGCGTGCATACGTCAGTCCGCGGGCAGCCTTGAGAGCAAGGCCTCAAGACTTAAGCCCTCTTTTAAATGGGAGGATTTGATCCTCCCCATAGAGCAGAAGAATATGCTTTTAGATGCCTGCAGCCATATTAAATACAGGCATATTGTACTTGACCGGTGGGGCTTCGATAAAAAGCTTCCTTACGGCAAAGGCTTAAGTATTCTTTTTTACGGGCCGCCGGGAACGGGAAAGACAATGGGGGCACAGGTGCTGGCCAATGAGCTGAGTCTTGAAATATACAGAATTGACCTGTCTCAGATGGTGAGCAAATACATAGGAGAGACTGAAAAAAATTTAAAGGAGGTTTTCGACGAGGCGTCGAATACAAGTGCTATTCTGTTCTTTGACGAGGCGGATGCACTGTTTGGTAAAAGAGGAGAGGTACGGGACGCCCATGACAGGTATGCCAATATGGAAACCTCCTATCTCCTGCAAAAAATGGAGGAGCATGAGGGCATAACCGTACTTGCAACCAACCTGCTGCAAAATTTTGATGAGGCTTACCGCAGGAGGTTTAAGTTTATGATCCATTTTCCCATGCCGGATCAAGGCACCCGCAGGAGGCTTTGGGGAGCGATATTTCCCGATCGGCTGCCTCTTGGGCCGGATGTTGATCTGGATTTTATGGCGGAGCGCTTTGAAATTTCAGGCAGCAGTATAAAAAATATTGCGGTAGCGGCGAGCTTTTTTGCCGCCGCAGAGGGACAGGACGTTAAAATGAAGCATATGATGAAGGCTCTTAAAAATGAGCTGGCAAAAGCGGGAAAGGTTGTAGTAAGGCAGGATCTGGGCGGATATGGGGATTTGCTTTAGAGCATGGGGTATATAGCCTGCAGAATTTGCGGGGAACAGGGGAGCATTAGACTGTGTGAAAACTATATCCGAATTCTTAGAGCTGGTAAAAAAGGCAGCGGAGGACTGAAAGGAAAGCAGAGGAACCGTACCCCATGCTGCCGTAGCGGCAGCGAACTGCAATTTTGGAGTTCTCACATGCCATGCCGTCCCGTTGCCCGGATGAATGGAGGGTAAAAATATGTACGGACAAATTTCAAAGCACTCCCATGATAAATGCACCGGAGAAGCGGGGGCCTGTACCCCACAGGAGGCGCTTCCGGCGGTTCAGAGAAGGAGAGAGTCTCCCCCTGGCTTGAATGCCGGCGGCATAACGAAGCCTCGCCGGATTTCGGCGGCATCCTTCACGCATTTAACGGGCGATGAGGGTGTGATACAGAGAAAGTCCTTTACGGAAGAGGATATTATAAAAATGGCATCCGAGAGGGGATGCCGTAAAGAAGCTGTTACAAAAGAGGTTGTGACGGCCTTGCTGGAAATAGTGAACCCTATAGGGGAGAAATACCGTATTTCTTCATCACTATGGAATATGATGGGAGCGTCGGAGCCGCATAATATTATAAACTCGGTATTGGATATGATAAAGTTTTTGAGCAATGCCAACATACAAGATCAGGGAGAGATAATCAACCGGACATTGGTTATGATAAAGGCTCAGTGTGCTGGCGGTATATCCAGACCCGATACTGTTATAAATTCCGTATTGGCTATGATGCAGGCGCAGATTGGCAAGGGGGGCGGCGACAGTATAAAAGGGGCCGGGGATGTGGCAGGGATGTTTTCCGACGAGAAGCTGTTTGATATAAGCAGGGGGAAGAAGGAATTTACTTCACTTGCGGAGATAATGAAGGCTCTGGACGGGGATCAGAGGACGGTTGTTCTGGGCTGTATGTCCGGGCTGCAGGCCTGCTGTACCGTTAAGGGTATAGGCAAGGTGGTGGAGGGTGCTCTGGTGAATGTAAATAAGAGCCTTTTAAACCACCAAGATCAGGTTGGGGAAGGAAAGAACTCGAAGGCTTATACAGGGGCCTTTGCGGATCGCATGAAAAATATGACGGTCTTCGTAAAAGAAGCATATGAAAGGCACAAGGGAAGGTATGAAATTGAGCCAACCGGTTCGGATCCCCACCAGGGAGGGAAGCATGCCTTGTTCCTTGTCGATAAGGAGACGGGCGAAAAAAGGGTGTACAAGCCGAGAACAATGGCGGTGGACAATGCCCTGACAGGGAAGAGCGGAATGTTGGGGTTGATAAACGGAACTGAGGAAAATCCTGACTTTACCCTTCCTGTAATGGAAATAAATCCGAAGAACAGCACGGAGGAGTTTGTAAATAAAAAAGGGAGCTTTACACAGCAAGAGGCCGGGAAGTATTACTTTAAAATGGGGATGCTTCAGTGTGCAGGCAGCGTTATGGGGGCAACTGATCTGCATCAGGATAATATAATGCCCACTGAACATGGACCCGTAATTATAGACGCAGAGTGTGCGTTTGTCGATTTCGGAGGCACGGGATTGAGTGGTGCGCTGAGAAGCTGTGAGGTCGCGATAGGTAGCCGGGAGCCTGTTGCAATGTTTGATATACAGCCTGAAAAGAAAGGTGGACTACCTCAAAAGTCAATGGAAGCATTTAAGCAGGGTGGAGATAAAAATAAATACAATGTACAATATAAAGAAGGATTTAATTTTATGCTCAACAAACTTAAAGCCCAATGGGGAGATAAAAAATTTTCAGAATACAGGGACAAGGTGCTTGCAGGTGTGGACAGAGTAAGAATTGTTCCTGTAGCCACCAGTGCTTTTGCAAGAGATCTGCATGAGTATATAGGGGAAGATTTGAAGGGCAGGCAGGCTATAATTGATGCTCTATGTTGTATGATATGTGAGGATTTGGATAATGGCAAGTATGCGTTCAACACGGGGGATAAGGGCGGAGGCATGGAAATAGATAAGAAGCTGCTGACGGAAGTAATTAAGGCTGCCTTTGATGCCCGGACCATCCCGGCTCTTGAATTGGATATAAACGACGGGATTCTGTATATGGACGGTGTGGCAATAGGCAAATCTCCTGTTGGCGGCGGCATGAAGAAAGCAATTATGCACAGAATGGGTAAAAAGCTTGAAAGCATGTCTCCCGAAGAGATTTGAGGCTGCCTTGACGTTATGGAATAAGCGGGTACAATGCTTAATTTTATAAAGCGTGCGGGCAGAAGATATAAATGGGAGGCGCGGCATATGGGAGGGATTTATAAACGATACCAAGAGCCGGCAAAGGGCGGGTGTACCCCCGAAATGGACTTAAGGATTCCAGGAAAGCGAGCCCATGAGCTATTCCGCTCAATGGATGCCGGAAGAGATGAGGAGAGACAGAGAAAGAGAATGGAGGAGCCTGTAAGCTTTTTTACTCCTCATACCGGTAATAAAAAAAACCGCTTACCAGAGGATAACCCGCATAAAAAGGAAATAACCCTTATGAAATTATCGGATCGCTTCGGACGGCAGGAAATAAAAGCCGATGCTGAGGGCAGAAGGACGTCCTTTACGGTAATTTCCTCCAGTCCATTCCAGTCGGGTGAGCTTAAAGGGGATATGCGCGTTTTTAACAGGGCGGCGGCACAAAAGCAGAGGAGGACGGAAGATACCGACGTATTTCTTGCCGGAGGACTTAAGGAGGGGGCTGTCTCTGTTGAGGCCGAGCAGAGCCGTAAATGGACGGACGCAAGACTTAAGCTTACGCAGGGGAATGGCGCAAGCGGTATGCTGGAGCAGGCATGCCCCTATGCCGACGATACACCGGAAAGAAAAAAGATTGCCGTGGCAAAAGAGCAGCTTCAAGCGGTGAGGCGCGAGATTGCGGGAATACAGAGGCAAGGTGCGGGGGCGGGACAGAATAAAACCGCAGGGGAGCTTAGAAAAGGGGAAAGCAGGCTGGCGGCAAGGGTGGAGGCCCTGACACAGCTTGTGAGAAAAAAGGACTATATAAAAAGGCTTATGCTTCAGAAATACAGGTATGCCACAAATCCCTTAAGCGACGGCAGATTTTTTGCCAGGATAAGGGCATTGGGGTGCTCCGGAGATGTGCCGGGATATGGTAAATGGAGAGAGAGCTTGAATGAGGGACAGGATGAAACAGAAAATGATAAAGCAGGCTGTGGTGAAAGCGGTAAGGCTGCTTTAACAGGAGATTGGGCTGGAGAATAAGTTTCTACCGGCCTGTTAAGGTATCTGAATAGAGGTTTGTCCCGGTGACGCGAAATCTATTACCCCTCCCCATGCGCACATAAGCTTTGAGGAATTGTTGAGCGCCGGCTTGTTCCCTACCATTACGGTGGGAGAGCCCGGAGCCCACGGCGCGGTTGTAACCGGCATGCAGGGCTGGGGAGTCAGCACGCCCAGCGCCGCCGCTGTTGCAGCGGCAACGGCGGGGTTTGACATGCTGCTGCACATGCCGAAGGGAAGAATATTTACCATAGGCTTATTATCCATAATAGTGGCAATGGGCTGAGAGGTCATTGTCTGATTCTCCGGCATCACCATTAAAGCAGACGGAGCTGCGCCGAAAGTGCATTTCATATTGGCGCCCCCGCAAATACAAAGTCCCATTTTATATAGCCCTCCTTAAATGTCATTACTTGTGTAATGCTATGTTTTACCAGTCAAGAACTTCATTAAAATGCTTTATACAGCCCCGTGAAAGAGAAATATCTCTAAAATACGAGTTCGCTCCGTTAAAGGCATGAAGCTGAGCCTCCATGGCATCCGGGTTTTCGGAGCCGGCTATGTAATCCACGGGGATTAGAGCACGCCCGGCGGAATCGCAAACGGAGGAGTAAACGCGTTTAACCGTACAACCGGAAGCAGGCAGCTTGGGAAGCGGCCTGTCAATCCTAAAGCTGGTACTGTCCTTCCGGGAAGCAAGGCTGAAAACAAGCGGCAGATCGCTTTTATCAGGAGAAGGGACTGCCAGCGTAAAGCCTGTATAATCAAGGCCATAGGGATTTGAGAGTGAGGCGTATACCCCATTGTCTGAATTGTGAATGACTTTTAATTTGACAGCTCCATCCTTAAAGGGCGCATACAGCTCTATGGCGAGCCCTGTGGCGGGCCTTCCGCCGCTGTGGGTAAAACATACGCTGTATGCCGAAGCACCCGGCCGGACAGGGTAATTTACTCCCGGCTTCAGCCTTGCCGTTATAATATTTTTGTTTTCAGTGGGGAAGGAAAGGCCCGGAATAACATAATTGCAGTAACAGGGAGAGCAGATTGTAATTTTCAAATCCCGTGACTCTTCCATATCAGCAAGTACAAAAAAACCCTCGGGTTTTCTGATATGAGGAATTCTTTTTCCATTGCTTAAAAAGAAAAAGGAGGCGTCCTTCAATACCTTTCCTGTGAAATCGTCTATCAGCCTGAAAACCGCGCTGACAGAGCGAAGCATTTTAATATGGCAAGCCATTTCCAAGCTCCTTTCCATGAATATTTAAGCCTATCTCCTTTACGCGGCTTGGATGTGAAACCCGTGTTGAGTCAATCAGAACGGGGGCGGCCTTATAGTACAATGCAAGCCTTGAGGTGCCTCCCTGCCCTGAGCTGCTCCACAGTCTGCTTTTATCCTCAAAGGATAAAAAATTGGGAGACAGCGATATAACCTCATCCGATACCTCAGCACCGGGCTGTATATGTGAGATTTCAAACACAGGATTGTCATGAAGCACCTGCATTACCCTGCCCAAAATACGCTGTTCATCTACTGACCTTGATGATATATGCGCCTGAGAATTTACAGTCAGCATATAAAATAATGTAACAGCCATAGGCGGAAAACGCCTTGCATTTTCGCTCAGGCTTATCATTTCAAGCCGGGGGTAATCTCCATCCTCCTGAATGTCATAAAGGTGTACACCCAGAACATAATCTCCTTTTTCAAAGGAAGGGCACAACAGAATGGACTCAGGGGTCTGCACCGGCTCCGGGCATAAGCCTTTGCGCAGGAGCTTCACAATCCCGTTTCCTAAATCCGCCATAATTGAGTAATTTGCCATAAGCTTACACCACCCTTTTTATTTTCTATTTAAAAAGCTTTTCGACTGTTTCGTCCATGCCTTGAGGATAGACGAGCGGCTTCCCCTTTTTTCCTGCTGCAATCCATGAATAGCCCAATTCCCGGACTACGGGAGAAATGGGGGCATAAAGGACTCCTTGTGAGGCAGCCGCCTTCGCGGGCAGCTTTTTTGCCTTTCCGTCCACAGCCATTTCAGTACTGCCGTTTTTAAACACTATAGAGGATTTGCCCTTTGCTATGCAGGCCGTCCCGGTGCTCTTCCGCCATACATACCTTCGCCCGGTAATTTCCGCCAGCTCCTTGAGACTGACGTAGCCTGTTTTCCCGATAAATTTAAAATCATCCGCGGTGTAATCATAGCCGGAGGAATTTAAAAGCACCATGGTATCGTCCTGCATATTTTTAATCCAATCCTTAAGCTCGGAATATCCGGCATCCTTACCAAGCCGGTTCAGAAGAAGAATCTTTAAAAGCATCTGTCCGGAGGAGCCGGAAGCAGCACCGGATTTTGACAACAGGCCGTCAAGCTTTGACAGCAGGGTGTTCTTCAAGGAGTCTGTACTGCCCGGCTGCTGTGGGGAAGAGGATGAGGCCGCTTCCATCAGGGCTTCCAACTGCCGGATAAGCGTTGCAAGAGACGAGGACGCGGGCGAACCGAGCTCATTTGAAATATCCTGCAGCTTTGACAGTGCGTCAGTGAATTTATTCTCATTTAAATCCTTTTTAAGTGAAGCAGCCAGAGCTTTAGCCGCATCATTTCCGACTCCCGACAGGAGGCTGTCAAGGCTTGAGGAGACAGAGTCCGTCAGCCTGGATATATTCTGAGGCGGGCCGGGAACCGATGCTGCTTCTAAAAGGGAGTTTATAAGTAATTCAATGGCTTTTAAGTTGTCATAATCTATTAATCTTCCCTCAGACTCCGCTTCCCTCAGCTTACTCTGCACCTTTGAAAGAGCGGCCTTTAAAAGAGGGAGAGCGGTGACGGAGGCGGAAGGATTGCCCTTTAGCATATCGGAGGTTTCATTCATTTTAGACAGGGCATCCGGAAAGCTGTTTTCATTCAACTGCTCCTCAAATTCAACCAGTAAATTACTTATTGCGGCATTAATTGCGGAGGATATCTTGTCTGTGGTATCGCTGCGGATGCTGAGCGAGGCATTTACCGACGAGAGCTTATCCAAAAGCTCTCCTGCGAGTATGCTGTTACCATTGCTCAGAGCTTCCTCAAGCCGGGCCTCAAGCTCCTCCTTTTCCGCAAGCAGCTTTGCCTGCTCCTGGCTTGCAGACTCATGCATATCGGATTTCCGGGCAGAAAGCCCGTCTATTTCAGACTTTATGGATTGGGCCAGAGAAAGATTACGGCTGTCGAGAGCCGAAAGATAATCCTCAGTCAGACCGGAGATTCTATCGTCGAGAGCTTGAAGTCCGGCTGAAAGGCCGTTTCCTATTTCCTGCTCCCTTATAAGAGAAATCTCTTTATTAAACCAGCTTATAAGCTCCTTAACAATCACAAGGGTGTCTTCATAAGCATCATCCTGGGGTATTTTGGGTATGGTATCCAAGCAGCCCTTCATAACCGTGGAGAGATCGGCTTGCAGTAAAGCAGCGTCTCCCTCTCTTTCCTTTATATACCCAGTAATGGATTTGATATCGGAGATAAGAGATGAAAGCACTGAGGTATGCTCTGCCTTTATAGAGGTCAGAATAACACCGGGCTCTCGGGAATTTACCGCTGCCCTGTAGTCCTCCGGTACCCCTGCTGAGCATACCGAAAACAGCTCCCCGGAAGCAACGGTTAAAAGAGGCTTTAATATTGAAAGCTCCAGAGGGATATCAAGCTTAAGCCCTTCTAAAATATTTTGGACAGACATGTATTTTTGGAGGCTTGCATCTGCATTGTCATAGCTTGAATCAAGTGCGTGCCTTAGCACAGCCTCGGAATATTTTATTCTCTCCCTGCCCAGTGAGTCTGCGGCCTGAGCAGACGGTTGACCTGCTTCAAGCTCGGATATTTTTTTGTTCACCGCATCCAGACAGGAATAGTAAGCGGAGGAAAGATCCGATGCGACAGCTTTTTTACCGTCATCGTCGGTTATTTTTGTCTCGGCAAAGCTTATTTCGGAGTTAAGCCTTTCCCCTGCTTCCCGGTAACAAAGAAGCGTTTTGGAGCTGTTCACCCCGCCTTTTAGCTCTATAACGCTATTAATCCAGTCCTCACGGGCATTGCTTTCCTTCAGATAATTTATGTATTTTTCAATGGCATCCATTTTTTCGGCGATGCTTTGCAGTTCCTGCGAATTAAACGGCACTGCAATAACGCGCTCTATTGACTGCAGCTTTTTGAGGTTTTCACTGGTAGCTTCCTCTTTTAACGCCTCTATAAGCATTTCCCTTCGGGTTTTAAGCTCAGCCAGCTCAGAAAGGGTTGAAAAATCCGCAGGGTCATTGATTTTGTGTATGTCCACAACCCTCCCCGTATCAAGCTCTATTGTTTTGCCGTCCTCCTTTGTCCAATGGGTCAGGGTAAGGGCGTCAATAACGGAGTTTTTTACCGGTGTGCCCTCATGTGAAATTTCCGAAAAGCCCGAGGCGTTTGAAATGTCGAACCACGCCCCTTCGGCAAACTCCGATTTATAATATATGCTTTGCTGCGCGCCGCTTAAGGAGCTATCGGAGGCTATGGACAGAAGCTCGGAGTTCAGTGCCTTTATATGAATAAGGTGAGTACCTATAATTAGAGTTCCCGAGGGTATATCCGAGGCGGGGGGGCGAACACCGGCCCCGTGCGAAGTAAAGGTACAGGGTGGAAGCATGACTGCCGCAACCGTCAATAATATAATAAAAGCCACAATTTTTTTCACTGCCTCTTTAAGCATTTTAACCCCTCCATGCAGCCGGTTTGCCGGCATCATTTCATTTTAACAACCATTGAGCCCATATCATTTACAGTTACAGCCTCGCCAAAAGAGCTGCCCCCGGCGTCGTACAGCCTTAGAATAAGCTTTTCGGGAGAATAAAAAATTATAGATAGATGGGAAAGGGGAGCGTCAATAGGAATTTTAGAATCCCCTATTCTGCTTCCCGAGTATGTTTCCAGCTCATAATATCCTATATCCCATTTTTTATCCATTTGCAGTACAAGCCGCGAGGTGTATTTATCACCGTTCTCTATAATGGCCCAGCTCCCGATGAGTGATCCTGAGGCAGGACGCAAAACGTCCGCCTGCCCGGCTTCCGGTGTAACAGCGGCAAGCTCCAGTATGCCGCTGTAATCGGCGGCATCAATCTCCGAGGTATATATAAGGCTCTCCTGCTTGTACAGCTTAACTATAAGCTTGGTGGTACCCTGATATGCAAGCGGAAGGTGGGAAACTGTTTTGTCTGTGGAGGTACGCTTGCCTATAAGCTTGCCGTCTTCGGTGCACAGCTCATAATGCGTCGCATCAATTCCGCTGCCTTCAGGAATGGAGACCCCGAAAATAAATTTATATTCGTCAATAAGAGTATTAAGATACCATAAAGGCTTGCTGTCATCGGACTCTTCCGTGAGCCAGGAAATGCCTGAAGCGTATTGTCCGCCCGGATTCACCGATAATCCCGACAGCAGTCCCGATACCGCTCCGGCTGTATTAAAATCAAAGCTTGCCAGTGATTTATTATACGCAATCAGCGATGACAGCACCATGCTTTCAGCGGAAAGTACGTCATTTTTTGCGCTTTCAACATCTGTAAAGGAAGCGTCGCCCGTAAGGTTCAGCTTTCTGATACGCTCATACTGAAGCCTGACCCTGTCTATTTCATTTAAAGAGCCGGTATATGCCGACCGAAGCTCAAGAAGGCCGTTAAATTCATCCTCAATCTGGGAGGACAGAGCCTTGCGTGCCTGCGCTTCTTCCTTCGCGGCTGTTTCCCTTTCCATAAGCGCGAGGTAGAGAGAGTATTTCTGATCCTCGAAATAGCGTATGCCGCTGAGCTCGCCCCGCAGCCATTCCTTTGGGATGCTTATTGTTATAAATAAGATCCTTATTTTAAAAGAGCCTTGATAAGGCCTTTCGATGTTATCTAAAGCAGTCTCATACTTTTCCCTGAACGTGTCAAAATCAATTGGCCCGTTTTTGGCTATTTCATTTTCAATTGCACTGACCATTGAGCCCCAGCGGTTGTTGTAAATATTCCTTAGCAGCTCAACATTGGTGCTTGAAATTTTATGGGCAAGCTCGGCCTTATAGACCTTATAGTCGTTTTTCAATGCGTGCTCAATGACGCTCCCCAACTGCTTCCTTTGTAATTGAAGCTCGGAAAAGTCCTTGCTGAAGGTGTAGGAGGTTGTGACGTCCACGCCCGTAATTTCCGAAAGCTTGTTCTTTGCATTCTCAAAACGGATCAGGCTGCTTTGATACTCCTTTTCAAGCTTGCCGATGCTGCTTCCGGCCTCTTCCGCGTCAGCCTTATTTGCGTTTCCCATCAGGTAGTCCCTGCTTAACCTCGAGTAAGTGCTTTTAGCCGAGGCAATGCGGTTTTCCAGCAGGGTACAGCCTTCCATAAGCTCAACGGTATTAAAATACGCTGTTTTGCACGACATAACGGCATTCAGCTTAGCTTGCCCGGCCTTCCTTTGAAGATCCTTTAAATCTGACTGTATCTGAGGAACCTTCATTAAAAGCTCTATCTCCTTAGGCAGGGCATGCTGCTGCGGGAATTTGATATTAAAGAGGAGAGAAAACTGGATAGTGTTTTCTTTTTTTCTTATATCCTTAATTGCCTGAATGGCTTGTTTAAGCTCTATATTTTTCAACTGCATATCATTTTTTGCTTTACGTACCTCATAGCTTGTGCTGACGGCACAGTCCACTGCCTGAGTAAGCGTAAGCACCCGGGGATAAACGGCGGCTGTGTATGTGCCGCCGGGCATAACAAGCGTCAATATAATTAAAACTGCCGTTAACCGGCTCTTTTTCATAAGCGGCCACACTCCTAATAAATATCCCATCTGTAATAAAGAAATTTACCCCCATTGCTGTCAAAAAACAGTGTAAGAGAGAAGTCCCGGCAGGTATAGCATTCAATATATAATTCCAGGTTAAGCTCTCCGGAATATACCTTGCCGGCATACTCACCATCTATAATGCCCTGTCTGCACAGCGACTGCAGCGCCGTTAAATCTTCCGGAAGCAGGTAGGTATACCCGCTGTATACAGGGGCACCGAGAAGTATCTGGCGATCGGCAAACAATACTGTGCCTTCAAGCTCCGGAGGTAGGCTTCCATTATACACAACTGCGGAAATTATCTTTGGCCCGGATCCATCCTCTGTAATTTCCCCATCAAGAATAAATGATACATTCATATCCTTATAGCTGAGATATGCCCCGTTTGGTGAATCGGTAATGTCAGGAGCGGCAGAAAAATACTTTGACAGCTCCTGCGATGAAGAGTCAAGAAAGTATACATAATCCGGAAATCCTTTTAAGAACGGCCCTGTAAATATAACTCTTCCTGCCAAAGAGTGGAGGCTTCCGCTGCCGTCGAACAAGCCGTCCTTGAATTGGCCTTTGTAAATAGGCCGGGTGGTGTCGGCATCAAAAAGAGTTCCCTCGCCAAAGAAGCCGCCGTCCTTGAAGCTGCCTTGATATTGCACCTCTCCGTTTTCATTATAAAGAGTGCCGTCCTCCGAATAATGATCCTCAAAAAAGCCGCCGTCATATACAAGCTTAAGTCCGGATGAATCATACAGCCTGCCGGTGCCGTGCTTCTTTCCATTTAAGAAGCCTCCCTGATATATGACTTTTTTATCGCTATTGTATAAGATGCCGTCTCCGCCGTACAGATCCTCCGAAAAACCGCCTTCATATATAAGCTTAAGCCCGGACGGGTCATACAGCTTGCCGGTGCCATGCTTCTTCCCGTTTAAAAATCCGCCGGAATAGAGGATTGTACGGTTGGTGTTGTATAAAATTCCCTCTCCGTTATACTGGTTGGCCTCAAATGTGCCTTCATACATAAGCTTTCCGGAGGGATAAAACATACGGCCTGTACCGCTGTATTCGTTATTCCTGAAATCACCTGAGTAGACAAGAGAGCCGTTTAAATCGTAGATCGTGCCTTTGCCGGTGCAAATACCCTTTTCAATAGAACCGTCATATACAAGAGCCTTATCTGCCGAAAGAATTTTTGCAGTTCCGCTGAAGGCTTCAAGCTCAGGGTCGTTATAAAACATCTCGTATTGGGTAAGCTCTTCTGCGGGCGCTGAAGCAGGCGCGCTGAAAAATTCAAAGTAAGCGACGGGCAGCATACAGATGAGTAAAAGGAGAATGACAACCAGCTTTTTATATATCCCCAGCCTGCCTATATAGAAATAATCGGTGCTTTTCTGAGGGCGCAGCGAAAGCAGCCCTTTTAATCCCGAGGAAATATAGGACAGCGCTTTAGAGGACAGCGCCTTTAAGTTGGCGGATTTTTTCAATTTATAAATATAGCTATAAATTGGAAGCAAAAGAGTATGTTTTGCACGGTCCAGTATATATTTAAAAAAATTATCCTGCATCGGGGACAGCACCTTTCGTAGTTTTATTAATATTTTGCAATCGCCAGCTCAGAGGTTAACTCGTCTGCCTGCTTGCAAAGCGTATCGCTTTTAAACATAAACCATCTTGCGACAGTGTCCTCGCTGTTTACCTTTAATATCTTTGCAAAAAGGTTTCTTGCTTTATAAAAATCCCGGCTCATATAGGAGCCGATTGCCGCTTTGAATATTTCCAGGGTTTGTTTTTTTCCGGAAAGCACCTGTGGCTCATCTCCGTCAAAAAACTCGTACAAATCTATTCGTGTCAAGGTGCTTGCATCGGTAATATAGCCTATATACCGGTGGTTGTATTCCGAAGGATTTGAAATTCCGGCATATGCGCTTTGTGTAACAAGAATAGAGCACATCAAATCATGCTGAAGATTGTCAAGAGAGTATATGAGATCATTCCTTTCAGTTACGACGGCGGGGGAATACCTGTTTTCATCACCAACTATACCGTAAATACAGTCAGAGGTATGGATATAGAATCCCGCATCTATTTTAACGGCATTTTGCGAAAGGGGAGAGAGCGCACCCTCGAGGGGAGAGTTTTCCTTTGCAGTCAGCCCGGATCTTATATTTATCACCGACTGAAGGGCATCCTCAGGGCAGCTTCGAAACAGCGCCGTTATTTTGTCTACATTGTAGGAATGAATGATTCCTGAATAGCTCCCCGTGTTGCTGCTGACAATTTCAAAAATACTGTTTATGAACTTGAAGGTTACTTCAGGAGACAAATCTGAGGTGACATTTTCAAAGTTTCTGATAGAAACGTTCATCAGAGTCATTTTTATGCTTACCTGATCGCCTAAGTTTATCTGAAGGATGGAGTCCTTTTTAAGCAATTTAAAGGTATCGGGCGGAACAAGCTTATAGTATGCTTGATTCAAGCTTGTCAGCTTTTTAAACTGGGAGTCCAGTTCTACCGAAAGCTTGTTGAAGACACGGCCGATATCGGCAACCTCGTCATTGGCTTTTATAGGAGCCACCGCACCGTAATTGCCGTTGTATACAGAAACAACCGCTTCCTTCAAAAGGGCCAGAGGACGAAGAAGTATCTTCAAAGAGATAAAAAAGGCAAGCAAAACGGCAAAGGATACGGCAATGCCGGAAAGAATCATAGATCTTGAGAGATCAAACATTAAGGATTCAAGATCCTTTGAGTTTATTCCTGTTTCAAGCATGCCCGCAATTTTGCCCTCTGAATCAAATACAGGCAGGATGGATACCGTCCATATCCCAAGTGTATCCTGTATCGTTCCTGTAACCATGCTCCTGCTGCTTAAGGCCGAGCTGTAGAGCTTTATGGACTCCCTTGAATAAAGGCTGCCAAGAGGGACAAAGCAGGGCATGTCGGCAGAAACCGCGGTATAAAGCTTATTTTCCTCGACCTTCATTACCACGCAGTACAAGCGGTTTTCATACTGAGAGGCGGTAACAAATTTGCTGAAATCAGATACCTTTGAAATGGATTTAAGTAATTTATCGTAAGCAGACGTCGTCATGTCTCCGGGAGTGTTCATCTGAGACAGCAGGCCGGTGTCAATATTCTGAGCCACAAAGCTGCCCACACTTTTTACCAGCACCGTGCGCTCGGCAGACATTGAATTGAAAAATATATATGTTGCTACCCTTGAGAACAGAAACATAGACAGTATGATTATTGGAAGCACAAACGTTATAAGCTTTACAAGCAGAGTGGGCCTGCGGCTTAATATAAACCGGAATAATGCAAAGATTCCAAGTATTAATACCGGAACGGCAGCGGTTAAAAGAGCGGTTTTCATTGTATTATACATAAGAATCTCATTGGACAGCACAGACGAAGCGAGAATTCTTTGATCTCCGTTATCAAGCACCGCCGGCAAAGAATGAAGGCTGCCTGTGTCCGAGTTTATAAGAACAGCCCTGATATCACTGTTCAATACCGAAAGACCTGAAATATCGCTTTGCAGATAGCTGCTCCCCTCATATAGAGGCTCATTTCCCTTTATAACCGATACTATACTGCCGGTATTAACGTCCATGGTAATGGTATCGTGGCTGTATATTTCATTAAAATGAAGTAGCCCTTCACTGTCAAGGCAAAGGTTCAGGGGGAAATATCTCCCGTTATAGCCCTCCGTAGGAAAGAGAAGCTTTTGCGAACCGCTTAAGTCCATATGGTATATTTTTGAATCCATCGTCTGTACAAGGATAAAATCCTTTCTGCATAATGTTGTGTTTACAATAGAATTTTCGGGCAGACTAAAGCTTAAAAGAAGCTCCGGCTGATTTGCATTTGGAGAAAAACCGCCGAGGTCCAGGCGGTAAAAAGCGACGCTTTTCAAATTTTCGCTGACGGCTGTGAAGTAAAGATAATTTTCATCGGGATAAATATATTTTATGTGATGATTTTCAGGCGGATTAGCCAAATCAAATTTTATTTCATAGAGCGTTTGAGGCTTCGAGTGTCTTAAGTCCGTGTTAAAATATATAATGCTGCTTGAAACGTAGGAGTTTGATTTGTTGTCCATAATATCCTTAGTGGAATAGAGCCGTCCGGTATTATCGTCTGCAAATATTTCGCCGAAGCGAAGCATACTGTCTGCCGTGTTTATGCGGACAGAATAGTGATAATCTATGATATTGCTTTTGTTTATGCGAATTACATTAAAATTATCGCTGTCGTTTCCGAGCATATAAAAACGTCCTTTGGAGTCGACGGCTATGCTGTCGGGAGATCCTAATATATTTGAGGTGGAAATGGAATTATATCCATAGGATACACCTAAACCTATTAATAATACCGCAACAATAATAATACCGATCCTTCTCATTAATAATCCTCCAACTATTTATCTTAAAGAAGTATTGTCCGTATCGGAACCTGTGCCTTCCGCAAGCATTACAGTGCCGATTTTTTCAAGTCCCCTGTAAGCAGGCCTTGCACCGGACATATCCTGTGCCGCGGCGATGCTTCTGTTTCGCCATTCGGTGATGCTGTACAATATGGAAGCGGCAATTACCAAAATGACAACCGCTGTCTTAGCCGCCGAAAGTATTCGCGGCCTTTGGTTATCATAAAGGCTCTTGATTCTGCCTGAAACAAGCGGACCCGTTTCCGCATCGGGAGAGATCCTTTTCAAATCCGAATAAATTTCGCCAAAGCTGCCGAAGGATTTGCGAAGCACCTTTACCTTGAACAACTCCGCTTCACCGGAGGCTAATTTTAAGCCATGGGCCAAAAATTCAAATATTGTTTCGGCAGCCTTGTTTACAATATCCTGCATACCTATTTTGGCAGGCAGCAGTCCGAAATCCATAAAATAATTAAAATATACCCTTCCATCCGGGCACAGATTTAAATTGCGTTTCTCAAGCAAAAGATAAAGCATTTCCACAGGAAGAGGACTGCACATAAGCTCTGCCAGAAGATTTTTTGCGGCGTTTAATCTGGCGGAGAAATCCCTGCAGTACAGCTTGCGATAGTAAAACAGACTGCTTTCCTTATTATACCGGAATACTATTGCTATCCCCGATTCAATGGCGGATGCCTCAACAAAGCCGTAAGCGGAGGAGTACCCGGAATTGCTTGAAAATATTTTTAACAGCCGTGCTTGGGCAGTACGATCCTTAAGCCTTATCACGGTGTAATAGCCGGAGTCGTTTGCGGACAAGCTTCTGCATACCGAAACCTCATTGATGTCATTTCTCAAGACAGTCCGGACTTCTTCAAAGCTTTTGTCCAGAGTTTGTATCATCTAAGAAGCTCCTTTCTCTTTAACCACAACAAATGCCGATGCCTTAAGGTCAGGATTGGAAATGCTCTGTACGTTTATTTCATAAACACCCTCTCGATTGGGAGCGGTATATTCTCCGTTGGGAGCCACCGTACCTCCGTTTTCCTCCACAACAGCCCAGCTGCAGGGAGTCTCGTCGGTGTTATAGAAAATGGCCTTAAAGTATGTTGTCTCGCGGGGGGAAACAACAATGGTATCGGGCTTGACAAACAGACAGGTATCCTGCCGCTGTGCCGGTAAAGCCGAAGGCGGATCGGGCCTTTTAATGGCATGCCACTTTATTTTAAGGTAAAGCGAAGAAGGTGCTTCAAGCAGCTTAACCCCCGCGACAAATGTGCCTCTTTCCTCATAATTCATAGCGGCAATTTCGCAGGAGGGAAGCCCCGAGCCATGCTCGGAGCCTTGAAAAATTTCGGGGTTTCCATATGTGGTAAAATTTCCGCGAAAAAGCATTTCATTTACCGAGGACGACTCAATTCCCATAATAATCGTTACCGGGCCCTTACCCAGTCCATGCATGATTTCCTGTGAATAAAATTTTTGTTTGGGCCGCGGATTAAAGCCAAGAGGAATTTCGACAATCCCGGAGGAGCTTAAGGGCTCATCTATAGGGAGAGAAGCAGCCTCATTTCTTTCCATGCGGAGCGCAGGAGAACCAACAGGAGCCGGGCCGCCCTTTGCCAAGGAGGGAAAGAAACAGCCAAGCTGGGTCTTAAGGTGTAAAATCCGGGGATTATATACATATTGGTTAAAGGGCATTGGCTTAAGCGACTCTATGATATATGCGGAATTTGAACGAAAAATCTCTATCCTCGACAGGTAAATGGGAGCATTTTGTTTGCTGCCGGAGGCTTCCTCCATTGAAACCGAAAAATATTTCTGCTCAATCATTTGAGGCAGATCCTCTTTTGAAACAGCTATATCGAAGGAGATTGCGGCGCTTAACCCGGGCAAATCCTTTTGAACTTTAAATTTCAGGCTTTGGGGAGCGGCTGATATTGATGCCTCCGTCGGGGTGCTGCCGGGAGGCGTGAGGGTATAGGTCAGAGTATGCTTTCCCGGCAGGCCCGCCGACAAATCCTCAAACACTACATGTATCGTGTCGGAGCCGTCCTGTGCATTAAAATATGGCGTATTGATAATATATTCGAAGGAAAAATCCTGCCCGGCGGTATGCTTTACAATATCAACATTAACATTAAAAGGACCTGAGCCCGACATAATACAGGGTACGCTTTGCGTAACGGTTATGTCCTTATTTGAGAATATGACCTTCCGAATAATAAAATCGTCTATCAGTGAATACGGGAGCGGATCGGGTTCCTTATCGGTGATAAACAAATGAAAGGATTCCTTTACACGGTTGAATTCGGAAGAGCTTCCGGTCATATCTCCTAAGGTATGTGCAATTGAATATACGGGGTCTGACAGCTCTTCGCTGTATTCCAGGCAAAGGTAAAGAACTGTTCCGGAAGACGTGTCATAGCCGTCAATGCCTGAAAGCTTGCGAATAATGGATTCGTATACCGCTATTTCCCTGCCGGAGCCGTCGATAGCCGCTCCTGACTCTATCATAATGGAGTTGTCGTCTACGCTGTAGGTGCTCAGTCCGCATATAACTCCGCTGCCGAAAAGATACCTGTTTAAGAATCTTCTCTTGTCGTTCATGTATTTTTGCTCCAGCTCAAAATCCGCAACGGTAAGAAGCTTTCCGTAAAAAAATTTATTTCTCTCAAAAGGGTAGTAATTCAAGTTTTTCAAGCGTATCATGCCTTTCATAGTAGAATGGTACTAACATGCAAGCCTTGTGAATAATTGTATTATAGAGCATATAAGAGGCTAATCAAATAAAAAAAGGATAAGCTGTAGCTTAGAAGGGATAAAAAGCGTAATGATAATGATGAAATGTTAAGGTGCAGGCAGAATTTACAGCGAATTTACAGCATCGCAGGAATTTTTTTTAAAAATATTGATAAAAGTTTGTCGGTGTGGTACAATATTTAGCGGAAAAATACACACGCAGCTTGATTTTCAAGCGGGTGCCGGATTATGTCGGGTGGCTTGTAAAAATGATTTCTGCGGAGGTATAAACCTAATATTAAGGAGGATTTTTAAATGTCAGTTATTTCTATGAAGCAGTTATTGGAGGCAGGTGTGCATTTCGGCCACCAGACAAGAAGGTGGAACCCCAAGATGGCGGAATACATCTTTACGGAGAGAAACGGTATATATATCATTGATCTTCAGAAGACCGTAAAGAAGGTGGAGGAAGCATATTATTTCATAAGGGAAGTCGCCATGAACGGAGAAGATGTGCTTTTTATCGGTACCAAGAAGCAGGCTCAGGAGGCTATTAAGGAAGAGGCTGAAAGAAGCTCGCAGTATTTTGTAAATCAGAGGTGGCTCGGAGGAATGCTCACAAACTTCAAGACAATTCAAAAAAGGATCAGCAGGCTCAAGCAGCTTGACGAAATGGAGAGTACGGGCGTATTTGATGTTCTTCCTAAAAAAGAGGTAATCAAGCTTAAGAAGGAAATGAATGATCTTGAAAAAAATCTGGGCGGAATAAAGAACATGAAAAGGCTGCCGGGAGCCATGTTCATAGTAGACCCCAGGAAGGAAAGAAACGCCATATTGGAGGCAAGAAAGCTTGGCATACCTGTTGTAGCCATAGTTGATACAAACTGCGATCCCGATGAGGTGGACTATGTAATACCCGGAAATGATGATGCCATAAGAGCGGTTAAGCTTATTGCGGCCAAGATTTCCGATGCTATAATGGAGGGCAGACAGGGAGAGCAACTGACTGATTCCGAAGGCTCCGTTAAGGAGGAAGTGGCTGAGGAAGTGGAAAAAGAGGCGGTTAGCGCTGGTGCTATAGGTTAATAAACTTAAATCCGGCATTATAGGGGTTTTGGAGGCTTTGCTTAAAAATATCCCATGCCGGATTTTTTGGTGCTTTTGAAGGTAAAGATATTATGAAAGTATATAAGTAATAATAAGGTTAATAATATAAATAATTTTATTACGGAGGTATCGTTATGATTACTGCTGAGATGGTTAAACAGCTTCGTGAGAGGACGGGCGCAGGTATGATGGACTGCAAAAAGGCGCTTTCGGCCTCTGAGGGGGATATGGAAAAGGCTATAGAGGTATTAAGGGAAAAGGGACTTGCCGCAGCCGCAAAGAAAGCAGGAAGGATAGCTGCCGAGGGTCTGGTGGAGGCATACATACATGGAGACGGAAGAATCGGTGTTCTGGTTGAGGTAAATATTGAAACCGATTTTGCGGCTAAAAACGAAGAATTTAAGAGCTTTGTAAGGGATGTTGCAATGCAGATAGCAGCCGCAAAGCCGGAATATGTCAGGAGAGAGGATGTGCCCCAGGCGATTATAGAAAAAGAAAAGGAAATTTTAAGAGCGCAGGCTCTTAATGAGGGTAAGCCTGAGAAGATAATTGAAAAGATGGTTGAGGGAAGAATAGAAAAATACTATAAGGAAGTATGCCTCTTAGAGCAGCCCTGGATCAAAGACACCGATAAGACCATACAGGTTCTGGTGAAGGAAAAAATCGCCGCTATAGGAGAGAATATAAATATCAGAAGGTTTGTAAGGTTTGAAAGAGGAGAAGGGATAGAAAAGAAAGAGGAAAACTTTGCTGACGAGGTAATGAAGCAAATAGAGGGCTGAAAGTAAGAAAAGGAACATACCGGTATGTTCCTTTTCTTACGGAGCTGCCTTCATTAATTTTTTACGGCGGGCAGGATTTTAATATTTTTTGTAGAAAATATCTTTATAGGAGAGCGGGGAACTAGTAAATGCAGACAGGCAAAAAAACGCCCATATATAAAAGGATAATGCTGAAAATAAGCGGAGAGGCTCTTGGAGGGGAAAAAGGGTTTGGAATCAATGCCGACACCCTGGCCGGGATTTCTGATAAAATTTGTGAAGCTTACAATATGGGGGTAGAAATTGCCATCGTTGTGGGCGGAGGTAATTTTTGGAGAGGAAGGAGCGGCAAGGGTATGGATCGTACTACCGCCGATCATATGGGCATGCTTGCTACCGTTATAAATGCTCTGGCCCTTCAGGATGCTCTGGAGTCGAGGAATGTCCCTACCAGAGTTCAAACCGCCATAGAGATGCGGCAGATTGCTGAGCCGTATATACGGAGAAAGTCCGTAAGGCATCTGGAAAAAAGAAGGATTGTGATATTTGCATGCGGGACAGGAAACCCCTATTTTTCTACAGACACAACATCTGCTCTGAGAGCGGCTGAAATTGATGCAGAGGTAATATTGCTTGCAAAAAAGGTTGACGGAGTTTATGACAGTGACCCTTCGGTAAACCCCGGTGCGGTTAAATATGACAGGCTGTCGTTTATAGATGTGCTCAATAAGGGGTTGGGGGTTATGGATTCCACAGCGGCTTCTCTTTGCATGGATAATAAAATACCGATTGTTGTGTTTGGCCTTGACAGGCCGGAAAATATTATAAAGGTATTGACCGGGGAGCAGATCGGAACTTCTATAACATAATGAAGGAGGATTTTTTATGGATAAGGAAGCTTATAAAGGCATTGAGGAAAAAATGAAAAAAACTATTGGCGTTCTGAAGGATGAGCTGGGAGGCTTAAGAGCCGGAAGAGCAAATCCGGCTGTTCTGGATAAGATTACTATAGATTATTATGGTACTGCCACCCCTATTAATCAATTGGGAAACATATCGGTCCCTGAGGCAAGGATTATTGTAATTCAGCCTTGGGAGTCCCAGCTTTTAAAGGAAATAGAAAAATCTATCCAGAAGTCGGACATAGGGATTAATCCCAGCAACGACGGAAAGGTAATAAGGCTTATATTTCCTGCGCTTACCGAGGAAAGAAGAAAAGAGCTCACCAAGGTTGCAAAGAAATACGGTGAGGATTCCAAGGTAGCATTGAGGTCCGTAAGGAGAGATGCCATAGAAACCTCGAAAAGCCAAAAAAAGAGCGGAGAAATTACAGAGGACGACCTTAAGGATATTGAGAAGGACATTCAGAACCTTACCGATAAATATATGGCTGAGGTTGACAGGACGGTAGACGGAAAGTGCAAGGAAATATTAGAGGTGTAGGTGCTTAAGAGGTAAGCCTTATGAATATACCTGATGTGTCGGGATTTGTCTTAAAAGACGCTCTGGAGATTTTGAAGATAAGCGGGATATGCGTTAAAAATATTTCTCCTATTTGCCCTCCGAAGCAGAGAACGGGCGAATATCATGATTTTTACAGGGTAGTAAGAGTTAAAAAAAATGATGATGAAACAGTAGAATTATTAGTATGTAAACCCCTCTGATACAGAGGGGTTTAATGTGTTGGAACACGGATTTTAATTATACATTGTTTTTTTTATGAATTTTCTATATTATATTGTTTAGGCGGAGAGCTTTGTGAGACAGCAATTTTTGGAGGAGTCAATGTCTGTGTTTAGCAGGATATTTAATAAAAAGGGCCTTGAAATCGATAAAAACAGGCTTCCGGAACATATAGCTATAATAATGGACGGCAATGGGAGATGGGCAAAACAAAGAGGGTTATCAAGAAGCGTTGGGCATAGGGAGGGTTCTAATGCTCTTAAGAGGATTACAGAAATCTGCAGTGATATAGGTATTAAATACCTTACCGTTTATGCTTTTTCTACTGACAACTGGAAGAGGCCGCAGAGTGAGGTGGATAATCTTATGCAGCTTCTCATGGAATATCTGAAAAAGGCAGAAACCGAGCTGGCGGGGAAAGATAACCGCATAAGGGTTTTGGGAAATAAAAGGGCGTTATCTCAGGATATGCAGGCTCAGATAAAAAGGGTTGAAAAATTAACTGAGGGCAATAGGGGAATGTGCTTAAATATAGCGCTGAACTATGGGGGCAGAGAAGAAATATTTTTTGCTGTAAAGGAAATTTTAAAAGAGGTGAGCCGCGGAAGGCTCAAGCCTGAAAATGTTACCCAGGAGGATCTCATGGGAAGGCTGTATACCGCAGGTATTCCTGATCCGGATTTGATGATCAGATCTAGCGGAGAGAAGAGAATAAGCAACTTTCTTTTATGGCAGGCTGCTTATACCGAGTTTTGGTATACTGATGTGCTGTGGCCGGATTTCAGGAAGGAGCATATTTTACAGGCAATTGCCGAATACCAAAGAAGAAACAGAAGGTTTGGAGGAATTTAACTTGCATAAGACACGAATTAGAATTATAAGCTCTATAGTCGGAATAATCCTTTTGCTCGCAGTAGTGCTGGCAGGCAACCTGGTTTTGGCAGTTTTTGTGACGCTTTTGGCCTTGATAGGAATTCATGAGTTCTATAACGCCGCTTCAAATAAGGGGATCAAGCCCATAAGGCCGGTAGGGTATATATGGTGCTTTATTATTTTTTTTGCCGGCCTTCATACGGGAAGTGCCGCACTAAGCCTCCCTGCAAGTGTACATAGCTTTGCTCTGGCCTTGTTTGTCACCATTATGGTGCTGTTTTCGGTAGTGGTCTTCTCTCAAAATAAGTTTAATATAAATGACATATCGGTGACTTTGTTCGGCATAGTTTATATTGTGTTTTTGCTGTCCTTTATCGTTCTTACCAGAAATCTTGCGGGAGGCGCGTTTTTTATATGGATGATATTTATAGGGGCATGGGCGACAGACACCTTTGCATATTTTTCAGGCATACTCCTTGGTAAAACCAAAATTCTGCCGGTGATTAGCCCTAAAAAGTCTTTGGAAGGCTCGATAGGAGGAGCTGTGGGTTGTATTGCCGTTATGCTGCTGTACGGAGTGATTATAAATAAAAACGGTTGGGTGGGAGATGCAATTTCGCTGTACCACTTTGTTATAATAGGAGCTGTTTGCGGAGTAATATCGCAGGTAGGGGATTGGGCTGCTTCAGCGGTAAAGAGGTTTGTGGGAGTGAAGGATTACGGAAGCATAATGCCTGGGCACGGCGGGGTGCTGGACAGGTTTGACAGCATACTGTTTGTAGCTCCGGTTGTATATTTTTATTTAAAGGCAGTAATTCATTTGTAGTTTTAGTAATATGTTTGTCACAAGAATAATACAGGGAGCTTGACATAAATGATTAGAAAAATTTCTATTTTAGGTTCCACAGGGTCCGTGGGAATACAAAGCCTTGATGTGGCGCGCAAGCTTGAGCTGGAGGTACTGGGGATAAGCGGATGGTCAAATATTGATTTGGTGGAGAGTCAGATAAGGGAGTTTAGGCCGAGGGTTGCGTCGATAGCCAGCCCGGAGCTTGCAAAGGAGCTGGCGGGCAGGGTTAGGGGCATAGGAACAGAGGTCTGTTATGGAACTGAAGGCATGAAGGCTGTTGCTTCGGTTGACGAGGCGCAGATGGTAATAAATTCTGTTGTAGGAATCGCAGGGCTTATACCGACTATGGAGGCAATAAAAAGCCGCAAGGATGTGGCTCTGGCGAATAAGGAGACGCTCGTCACGGCGGGCGGGCTTGTCATGTCGAGTGCCAAAAATAACGGAGTGAGGATACTTCCGGTTGACAGCGAGCATTGCGCTATTTTTCAATGCCTTATGGGGAATAGTGATAAAGATATATGCAAGGTTATACTTACGGCTTCGGGAGGGCCATTTAAGGGAAGAAGCCTTGAGGAGCTTAAGGCGGTTACCGCCCGGCAGGCGCTGCGGCACCCCAACTGGAGCATGGGAAAGAAAATTACCATTGATTCGGCAACTCTTATGAATAAGGGGCTGGAGGTTATAGAGGCAAGATGGCTTTTTGATCTGAAGCCTGATCAGATAGAGGTTATAGTTCATCCTCAGAGTATAGTGCATTCAATGGTGGAATATGTTGACGGGACTGTAATGGCGCAGCTTGGGTCTCCCGATATGAGGCTTCCGATACAGTTTGCGCTTACCTGCCCCGGGAGGGTGGAAAATAAATTTGCTAAGCTTGACTTCTGCAGTCTTGGAGCATTAACCTTTGAAAAGCCCGATTATGCAGCTTTTCCCTGTTTGGGGTATGCATTCCGGGCATTAGATTTAAGCGGCACCATGCCTGCTGCTTTGAACGCTGCCAATGAGGTGGCTGTAAAGGCTTTTCTTGACGGCAAAGCCGGTTTTACCGATATACCTGAAATTATAGGGATGGCTATGGATAAACATACGGTGAATAATAATCCATGCCTTGGCGATATAATAGAAGTAGACACTTGGGCTAGGGAAGAGGCTGCAGCGTATTTGCAGCGGTGAAATGGAGGATAATATTTATGAGCATTCTGGTTGCTATTCTTGCGTTGAGCTTTTTAATTGTTGTGCATGAGTTTGGACACTTTATTGTGGCAAAGCTGTCAGGTATAAAGGTGCTTGACTTCTCACTTTTTATGGGCCCCAAGCTTTTCAGCTTTCGTAAGGGAGAGACGCTGTACTCTATAAGGCTTATTCCTTTGGGGGGATACGTGAGAATGGAGGGCGAGGAGCAGAAATCGGATGATTTAAGGGCGTACAATAACAAGCCGGTGCTTGTAAGGGCGGCCGTTATAGCAGCGGGACCTGTTATGAATATAATTACCGCCATAATTCTTATTACAATAATAACCTCCGTTGCAGGCTACAGCACAAATGAGGTAGACTTTGTGGCTCCTACGACGGCTGCTGCCGAAGCCCGGATACAGGCTGGAGACAGGATAGTCTCTTATGACAATAAAAAAGTATATCATCCCAATGATATAGGATTATTTGTCTATGGGACCAAGGGAAAGCCTGTGAATGTTGAAATAGAAAGAAATAATGAGAAAAGAACTGTTGTGGTAAAGCCGGAAACAATACCAGCGGAAAGGTATATTTTGGGGTTTGGTCCCCAAAAGGGATATGGGGAAGGCTCCAATGCCGTAAAGACGGTGCAGGAGGACTCAGATGCCTTTAAGGCCGGACTTAAGCCCGGTGATGTTATAACAAGGCTGAATGACATGCCTATAGAAAACAACAGGCAGATAAGGGACTTTATGGCGGTAAACAAGGGCAATGCTGTAAATGTTACCATTGACCGCGGGGGAGAGGAAGAAGTTCTTAAAATCACTCCTATTGTCACAAAGGGACAGGAAATGTATGAAGTAGGCATGGATTTTAAGAGCACAAAAAGCGGGCTTGTAAGCACTGTGAAAAATTCAGCCATTTATGCATATGCATTGTCGCGCAATGTATATTATTCCCTTGCCTGGCTGGTGACGGGAAAGGTTTCCTTAGACCAGATGTCGGGGCCTGTCGGCATAGTGAATGCAATAGGTGATGTGGTTGAAATGAGCCCCACTCTCTCGGACAGGATATTGAACCTTCTCAATGTAGTTGCATTTATAAGCATAAATCTGGGGCTGTTTAACCTCATTCCTTTTCCTGCGCTTGACGGAAGCAAGCTGATACTGCTGGCGGTAGAGGGCATAAGGAGAAAGGCAATTCCGCCTGAAAAGGAGGCCTTTATATCTCTCATAGGGCTTGTGCTGCTGGTAATGCTCATGATATTTGCCACATATAATGATATTTTGCGTCTGAGCGGAGGATGAGGAAAGAGGGGGAGAAAGAAAGCCGATTCCCCTCTTTTGAAAAGAGGGGGGCCAAGGGTGAGTTTCATAATGAATGAGGGTGAATATGGATCTATGGCAGGCAATAATTGCATAACAAGAAAAAATACCCGCAAAATCAGGGTTGGGGATTTATATATAGGAGGAGACGCTCCTGTAAGCGTACAATCGATGACTAACACCGATACCAGAGACAGCAGGGCTACAGTAGAGCAAATAAAGAGGCTGGAAGAGGCTGGCTGTGACATTGTAAGGGTTGCGGTGCCTGACAATGAAGCCGCTCTGGCTATAAGGGAAATAAAAAGAGGGATACGGATTCCTCTTGTGGCGGATATACACTTTGATTACAGGCTTGCGCTGGAAAGCATAAAGAGCGGCGCGGATAAAATAAGGCTGAATCCCGGGAACATAGGCGGCGGGGAAAGAGTAAAGGCTGTGGTTGCGAAGGCGCGGGAAAGGGGAATTCCCATACGCATAGGTGTTAATTCGGGATCTGTAGAAAGACATATAATAGAAAAGTATGGTGGAGTCACACCGGAAGGAATGGTTGAGAGTGCCCTTGGACATGCGGCAATACTTGAGGACTTGGGCTTTTATGACATCCTTTTTTCAATAAAGGCGTCAAGCGTGCCTGTGACAATCGCCGCATACAGGCTGATGCCGGAGAGCTCGCAGTACCCGCTTCATATAGGTGTTACTGAGGCGGGTACGGTGTACAGGGGTACCATAAAATCATCTGTGGGCTTAGGCTGTCTTCTTGCCGAGGGAATAGGAGATACAATGAGGGTGTCCCTCACGGGAGATCCTGTTCAGGAGGTTGAGGTGGCAAAGGAAATATTAAAGAGTCTTGGTATAAGGCGGGGGGGTATTGAGCTTGTTTCATGCCCCACCTGCGGACGCTGCCGCATTGATCTCATAAGTATAGCAAATGAGGTTGAAAAAAGGCTTCAATACATAGACAGGGATGTGAAGCTGGCAATTATGGGGTGTGCCGTTAACGGACCGGGCGAGGCCAGGGAAGCCGATATAGGTATTGCGGGAGGGGACGGAGAGGCTCTGCTCTTTAAAAAAGGTACGATTGTGAGGAAAATTCCGAGGGAAAGAATTGTGGAGGAGCTTATTTCAGAGATAGAGAAGCTGTAAAGCTAAAAAATGCATTCGAGGGAAAGGGTATGAGGGATTGTGCAAAATGCGGTAGCGGAGGAAAAAAGCTTTATCGATTTATTTCCTGAAATTCTTGATTCGGTGGCAAAAGCAGATACGGAAGCCTGTGAGCTTTTTAAAAATGTAAAAATTTCGGGTATAAATGTATATAAAAAATCCAGAAGGCTTGAAATTAATATATTGTCGGACAGGCTTATCCCGGCAGAGCTCCTGGCGGGTACGGAGAAATGCATTATTAATCGTTTTAATGTAGATTCGGTGTTTATAAGGCCCAAGTTTGACATAGACCAGACAATAGAGGAAATATTGCGCCAATATTGGGAAAGCGTTCTTTTTTATGTCAACAGAGATATGGCAATAAGCAGGGGAATACTTCATGGCTGCAACTGGGAGCTTTATGGAAAGAGGCTTGTTGTGAGCATAAAAACACAGGGCTCTCAGATACTTAAGTCAAAAGCCTGTGACAGCTTGATAGAAAGCATAATCGACCACTTTTTTTCCTGCAGGCTTAAGGTGGAATTTTCAGATTGCCGGACGGACTGTGCTGCAAATGATGAATATATTAAAAAGAAGAGGGCCGAAGAATCGGTTGTAATCAATATGGCAATGGCTGGCGGCGGTACTGCGGGCGGTTCCGGGGATTTCAAAAGGCAGCAGGGAAAAAGGAGCTCTGCTCCTTCGGCAAGCGGTGCCAATATAATACTCGGTAAAGGCTTTAGCGACGCAGTAATGAAAATGTCCGAGGTAACGGAGGAATCGGGAAGGACTGCCATAGCCGGAGATGTATTCAGGGTTGAGTTCAGGGAAATAAGGGGAGAAAGATATATATGCACCTTTGACATAACAGATTATACAAGCTCTTTAACCGGAAAGTTCTTCATTGAAAAGGGAGATATAGATCTTTTCAGAGAGAATGTTAAGGAGGGCATATCGGCAAAAGTCAGAGGGGAAGCGCAGTATG
Organism: Bacillota bacterium; assembly: GCA_023390115.1. Taxonomy (GTDB): domain Bacteria; phylum Bacillota; class Clostridia; order Acetivibrionales; family DSM-27016; genus Anaerobacterium. The sequence continues at coordinate 570,238 of JAEWDM010000022.1, read as the reverse complement.
ACAAATTTTCAAAAGAGCTTGCAATTATGGTATCCGATATAGTACAGGTTCAAAAGGAATTAAAAATGGATACCGCAGAGGTGAAGAGAGTTGAGCTTCACCTTCATACCCAAATGAGCGCAATGGATGGAGTGACGCCTGTAAAGGAGCTTGTAAAGAGGGCGGCGTTATGGGGTCATAAGGCCGTGGCAATTACCGATCACGGCGTTGTGCAGGCATATCCCGACGCTTTTGACGCGGCTAAGAAAAATAAGATAAAAATATTATACGGAGTGGAATGCTATATGCTTGACGACAGCGTCCCTGTGGTTTATAACGCCAAGGGGCAGGGCGTTGACGGAGAGTTTACGGTATTTGATTTGGAAACCACTGGCTTAAGCGCGGAAAGGGACAGGATAACAGAAATAGGAGCCGTTAAAATTAAAAACGGAGAGATAACAGCAAGCTTCAGCTCCTTTGTAAACCCGGGAATTCCGATTCCGGGCTTCATAACCAAGCTTACGGGAATTACCGATGACATGGTGAAGGATGCGCCGGACATAGAAAAGGCACTTCCGGAGTTTATGGAGTTTATAGGCGGCTCTGTGCTGGTGGCGCACAATGCCTCCTTTGACATGGGTTTTATAAGGCACTCGGCACGAAGCCTCGGGAAAGCCATAGATAACTCTGTTATAGATACCTTGCAGCTTTGCCGGAATATGTTCCCGGAGCTTGGCAGGTACAAGCTCAATAATGTTGCAAAGCATCTGGGAATAAGCCTGGAAAATCATCACAGGGCGGTAGACGATTCAAGGGCCACTGCCGAAATATTTGTCAAATGCCTGCAAATACTTCAGGCTAAGGGAGTGGCTTCTGTTAATGAAATAGAAAATGCCTTTGACAAAAATGAGGACTTTAAAAAGGCTGCGTCCTATCATGCGGTAATTCTTGCAAAAAATTATACCGGATTAAAAAACCTGTACAGGATAATATCCGAATCTCATCTGAAGTATTACTATAAAAGGCCGCGCGTGCCTAAAAAGCTTTTTATGAATTACCGTGACGGGCTGATCTTAGGGACTGCCTGTGAGGCGGGAGAGCTTTATACCGCCATATTGGAGAACAAAAGCGATGAAGCAATAAACAAGATTGTGAGCTTTTACGATTATCTTGAAATACAGCCGCTGGGAAACAACCAGTTTATGATAAATAACGGCAAGGTGGGAAGCCAGGAGCAGCTTAAGGAGATAAACAGGAAAATTGTTGCTCTGGGGGAGAAGTTCAGAAAGCCTGTGGTGGCTACCTGCGACGTACACTTTATAGATCCCGGGGATGAAGTGTTCAGACGCATACTAATGGCGGGAAAGGGCTTTAGCGATGCTGATAATCAAGCCCCCCTGCATTTTAGGACAACCGATGAGATGCTGGAGGAGTTTTCATATCTCGGGCGTGAAAAGGCATATGAGGTGGTGGTTGAAAACACTAACCTTATTGCTGATCAGATAGAAGAAATTGCTCCTGTGCCCTCCGGTACATTTCCGCCTAAAATGGAGGGGGCGGAGGAGGAAATTAAAAGCCTCGCCGAGAAAACAGCAAAGGAAATATATGGATTTCCACTCCCCGAGGTGGTGGAGCAAAGGCTTGAAAAGGAATTGAATTCAATAATAAAAAATGGCTTTTCGGTCATGTATCTCATAGCTCAAAAGCTGGTGCACAAGTCGCTCGGCGACGGATATCTGGTAGGCTCAAGGGGGTCGGTCGGGTCGTCCTTTGTAGCCAACATGGTAGGCATTACAGAGGTTAATTCACTGCAGCCCCATTATATATGCCCCCAGTGCAAATATTCCGAGTTTGTGCTTGACGGAAGTATTGACTGCGGATTTGACCTCCCCGACAAAAGCTGTCCCACATGCGGAGGCGCGTTAAAAAAAGACGGCTATGACATACCTTTTGAAACCTTTTTGGGCTTTGACGGAGATAAGGAGCCTGATATAGATTTGAACTTTTCAGGAGAATACCAGCCGGTTGCTCACAAATACACGGAGGAGCTTTTCGGAGAGGGACATGTGTTCAGAGCGGGAACCATAGCGTCTGTTGCAGACAAGACAGCTTACGGATATGTTAAGAATTATCTGGATGAGAGGGGAATAGCAGCAACCAATGCGGAAATGAACAGGCTGGTAAAGGGATGCACAGGCATTAAAAGGACTACCGGACAGCACCCCGGAGGAATTATGATAGTTCCCCAGGACAAGGAAATATTCGATTTCTCTCCTATACAGCGTCCTGCCGACGATATCCAGTCCAATACAATAACAACGCACTTTGACTATCATTTTCTCCACGGCAGCATACTCAAGCTGGACATACTGGGCCATGACGATCCTACCGCCATAAGAATGCTTGAGGATTTGACGGGCGTTGACGCAAAAAGCATTCCCATAGGTGAAAAGAGCACCATGGGCATTTTCAGCAGTACCGGGCCTATCGGTGTAAGGCCCGAGGACATTAACAGCCAGACAGGCACCTTTGCCATACCGGAATTCGGGACAAAATTTGTAAGGCAAATGCTTGCCGATACAAAGCCCCGCACCTTTTCTGAGCTCATAAGAATATCTGGCCTCTCTCACGGCACCGATGTCTGGCTGAACAACGCACAGGATCTCATAAAAGATGGTACTGCCGTGCTTTCGGAGGCGATATGCTGCAGGGACGACATAATGATATATTTAATACATAAGGGGCTCCCGCCCAAGGCTGCCTTTAAAATAATGGAGGATGTCAGGAAGGGAAAGGGGCTCAAGGAGGAATATAAGCAGGCCATGAAGGAAAACAATGTGCCGGACTGGTATATAAACTCGTGCAATAAAATAAAGTATATGTTCCCTAAAGCCCATGCCGCAGCATACGTAATGATGGCGTTCAGGATTGCATGGTTTAAGGTGCATTACCCCGAGGCCTTCTATGTAACCTATTTTACCGTAAGAGCGGATGATTTTGACGCACAGCTTATGACTCACGGACAGGATATGGTAAGAAATAAAATAAGGGAGCTGGAGCAGAAGGGAAACAATATTACCCAGAAGGAGAAAAATGTTTTAACCATACTTGAGGTAGCCAATGAAATGTATGCAAGGCAAATAAAGTTTCTTCCCGTTGACCTTTACAGGTCCGATCCCGTAAAATTTAAAATTGAGGAAAAGGGAATAAGGCCGCCTTTAAATGCGCTTCAGGGCTTGGGTGGAGCGGCTGCGCAAAATATCGCCGAGGCCAGAGGCGAGGGTGAGTTTTTATCGGTTGACGACCTGCGCATAAGGGCTAAAGTAAGCAAGTCGGTTATAGAGATACTGCAGCAGCACGGGTGTCTTGAAGGGATGCCCGAAAGCAACCAGCTAAGCTTGTTCTGAAAGCAAAAAATATAAAGAGGTATAAAAATATAAATAAATGTAATAATCTTATTGATAATTACAAATAATAGTGATATAATACTACTGGACTTTAAGAAAATATATTTTTCTAAATGTAAAGAGTGGGCAAATCCCACTCTTTCGTATTGTTGCCGCAATTGTATTGCAGAGGATTGGTGTCTGGCCTGTATTTAAGGTGCAGCCGGCTTTTACAGGCTGCACAATACGAAAGGGCTTTTTTAAGGAGGATACATGGCTAAAAAGAAGGTTGAGGAAATAGTTACGGAGCTTGTGGCACCTATTGCAGAGAAGCATTCGTATGAGCTGGTTGATGTTGAGTTTGTTAAGGAGGGTGCCAACTGGTACCTTCGTGTGTACATAGATAAGCCGGAAGGCATAGGTATTGACGATTGTCAGGCCGTAAGCGAGGAACTGAGTGACAGACTGGACGAAACAGACCCTATTGTTCAGAGCTATTTTTTAGAGGTGTCATCTCCCGGCCTGGAAAGGCCTCTTAAAAAACCAAGTGACTTTGAAAAGTACAGGGGAGAATTGGTTGAGGTGAGCCTGTACAGTCCTTTAAACGGAAAGAAGACATATGAGGGAGTTCTTTTGGGACTTAAGGACGGCAGGATTTGCATAAGCCAGGAAAAAGCAGGGGATTTGGAGTTTGACATAAAGGAAGTATCAATAGTAAAGAGGGTTATTAAGTTTTAATGCTTTTAGTGTTAAAAGCTCTATTATTTAAAAGGAGGCAGTGAGAGCAAAATGGGTGCTGAGTTAATACACGCTTTAGAGCAATTGGAGAGAGAAAAGGGAATTAATAAGGAGGTTTTGATAGAGGCTATTGAGGCTGCACTTATATCTGCATATAAAAGAAATTTCAATTCCACTCAAAATGTGAAGATTGCTTTTAATACCGAAACGGGGGATGTAAGGGTTTATGCCTTGAAAAAGGTTACTGAAAGGCCGATGAACGATCTCCTTGAAATTTCTGTTGAGGAGGCAAAAAAGATAAGCAAGAAGCTGGAGGAGGACGATACTGCCGAGGTGGAGGTTACTCCCAGAAAATTCGGCAGAATTGCCGCGCAGACGGCAAAGCAGGTTGTAGTACAGAGGATAAGGGAAGCGGAGAGAGGAATTATATTTGACGAATATTACAGTAAGGAAAGTGATATTGTCACAGGTATAATACAGAGAATCGAAAAGAAAAATGTTATAATAGACCTTGGTAAAACCGAGGCTGTATTGCCTCCTACAGAGCAGACTCCCGGTGAGGAGTATAAATTCAACTACAGGATAAAGGTTTACGTCATTGAGGTAAAGAAAACCACTAAGGGCCCTCAAATAGTTCTTTCCAGGACCCATCCCGGGCTGGTCAAGAGACTGTTTGAGCTGGAGGTGCCGGAGATTCACGACGGTACGGTGGAAATTAAGGGAATAGCAAGAGAACCGGGCTCCAGAACTAAAATAGCTGTCTTTTCAAAGGACGGCAATGTAGACCCGGTAGGGGCGTGTGTGGGACAAAAGGGAACAAGAGTCCAGGCTATTGTAGATGAGCTCAGGGGAGAAAAAATAGATATAATAAAATGGAGCAATAATCCCGAGGAGCTCATAGCGGCAAGCTTAAGCCCCGCAAAGGTGGTCAGGGTAGAGGCAAATGAGGAGGAAAAGTCTGCAAAGGCTACGGTGCCCGATTACCAGCTTTCTCTCGCGATAGGAAAGGAAGGCCAGAATGCAAGGCTGGCTGCCAAGCTTACCGGCTGGAAAATAGACATTAAAAGCGAATCCCAGCTCAGAGCATCTATTGAGCGGCAGATGTTCAGCACTGGAATAAATTTCAGTCCGGAGGACGACATTGACGATGAAGAAACCGATATTGAGGAAGAAATGGGCAGTGAGGAAGAAATCGATAATGATGAATTTGACAGGCTGTAATGTAAGAGGACGAAATGCTTTAAGGATAGGGCGTGGTTATCATTAAGCAAAGGAAAATACCTATGCGGATGTGCCTGGGATGCCAGGAGATGAAACCTAAAAAGGAGCTTATACGGATAGTTAAAAATAAGGAAAATGAGATAAGTGTGGATTTTACAGGAAAGAAGCCCGGAAGGGGAGCATATATGTGCAAAGAGCTTTCATGCTTTGAGAAGGCAAGGAAGGCAAAAAGGCTGGAAAAGGCATTTGAATGTGCCATAAGCCAGGAGATATATGAAACACTTAAGTGCCAATTGGAGGAAGAGGATGGTAGATAAAATATACTCCTTTCTTGGTCTGGCAACAAAGGCTGGTAAGCTTCTGTCAGGCGAGGATGCATGCGAGAGGGCCTTGAAATCTGAAAAGGCTTGTCTGATAATAGTTTCAGAGGAGGCCTCGGAAAATACCAAAAAGAAGTTTTCCGACTCGTGTGGATATAAGGGTGTTGATATAAGATTTTTTGGACATAAGGAATTACTTGGAAGGTATACCGGAAAAGAAATGAGAGCGGTTATTGCAATATTGGAAAGGGGTTTTGCCGGGCGTTTAATGGAAATGATAGATGGTATGTACCTACAAAACGGGGGTGAATAGTTTGGAAAAAGCTAGAGTATATGAACTTGCAAAAGAGTTGAACACTACCAGTAAAAGGTTGATGGAAAAGTTATCGGAAATTAATATAACTGTTAAAAATCACATGAGCCTTTTGGAGGAGGATGAACTTAAGGCACTATATAAGCATATAGGTGTAATAAAGCATGATGACGGCAAAAAGGAAGCAGAGGACAGAAAGATTCCCCCTGCAAATTCTCCCAAATCCGATGTGAAAAAGGAATCAAGGCACGCACCGAGAATAATAAGAACAACTGAAATAATAATTGACACAAAAGGTGATTCGGGAGAAGAGGTTAAAGTTTCCAATAAACCTGAGTATATGAGAAATAATGCAAAGAGGGATGGTCATGGAGACAGCAAGGGCGGAGCGAGAAAGGGCCACAAGCCTGAAATGGTAAGAATAGCCGATTCCAATTCGGGACTGAGACCGGGGTATATAAGAGATACTAAGCCGGAATATTTAAAAGAACCAAAGCCCTTTGCAAAGGCAGTGCAAAAAAATGACGCGCATAAGGAGAGTCCGAAGCAGGAACTGTATCATGAACCTCCCGACAGCATAAAGGATTCTGATAAAAGGATCCGTAAAGAGGAGCTTAGCGGAGGCTCTGCTGTAGAAGAGCTAAAGCCGGTGGAAGCTATGAAGCTTGATGATAATAAGCCCGAGGATAAGATAAGTGAGGCGAAGCAGATAGAAATGAAAAGTGTACAATTGGGGTTGGAAGAAAAAAAAGGAGCACAATTAAGAGGTTCCCATACAGAAGGCAGTACAGATACGTCTAAGCCTGATGAGACCAATGAAGAGGCACCGTATAATGCGGAAGGCGGAGAAAAGCCACATCTGGAGAGTCCTCATGCTCCTGCGCACAGAGCCCACAGAGACGGCAATCAGGCAGGAGGCTATAACAGGCCGCAGGGGGACCGCCCGCAGGGAGGCTATAACAGGCCGCAGGGGGACCGCCCGCAGGGAGGCTACAACAGGCCGCAGGGGGATCGCCCGCAGGGAGGCTATAACAGGCCGCAGGGGGACCGCCCGCAGGGAGGCTATAACAGGCCGCAGGGAGACCGCCCGCAGGGAGGCTACAACAGGCCGCAGGGAGACCGCCCGCAGGGAGGCTACAACAGGCCGCAGGGAGACCGCCCGCAGGGAGGCTACAACAGGCCGCAGGGAGACCGTCCGCAGGGAGGCTACAACAGGCCGCAGGGGGACCGCCCGCAGGGAGGCTACAGGCCGGGAGGAAAGTCTCTGGAAATTCCAAAAGCTGATTTGTCCGTTGCACAGAAGGAAGAGGAAAACTCACAGCGCAATGAGGCAAGACGTGAATTTCAGAATAAGGATGTCGATAAGGACATAAAAAGGGAACAGAGGAGAGATGTTCCCAAGGGTCAGGCTTCGGCTGAAAAGGGCAAAAAGTTTAAGAGCCATAAGGTGGTTTTTGGACAAAAGAAGGATGTCTCTGAAATTTTATCCGATGACTTTATGCTGGAGGAGTTTTACAATGACGATGGTGTTAAAAGCGTAAGAAGGGTGTCTAAGAATAAAAAGGACATAAAAGGACAGAGTCAGCCAAAGCATATTCCTCACAGGGCTGTTCTGACTTCCATCACCATTTCCGAAAGCATAACGGTAAAGGCTCTTGCCGAGGCTTTGAAGAAGACTTCTACCGAAGTAATCAAAAAGCTTATGGGGCTGGGTATGATGGTCACTCTGAACAATGAACTGGATTTTGATACCGCTGCTATTATAGCCAATGAATTTGGTGTAAAGGCTGAGAAGGAAGTAGTTATTAACGAGGAAGACATACTGTTTGACGACAGTGAGGACGGGGAGGACGAAGCTGCTTCGCCGAGGCCGCCGGTAGTTGTTGTGATGGGGCATGTCGATCACGGTAAGACCTCTTTGCTTGATGCCATAAGAGAAACAAATGTTATTGAAAGTGAGGCAGGGGGTATTACACAGCATATAGGCGCATACATGGTCAAAATTAATGACAGGAACATCACTTTTCTTGATACTCCGGGGCATGAAGCCTTTACGGCAATGAGGGCCAGAGGCGCGCAGGTTACCGACATAGCAATAATAGTTGTGGCTGCCGACGACGGGGTTATGCCTCAGACAATAGAGGCTGTAAATCATGCAAAGGCTGCCAATGTATCAATAATAGTTGCCGTTAACAAGATCGACAAGCCGGGAGCCAACCCCGACAAGGTTAAGCAGGAGCTCACGGAATATGGCATTGTATCCGAGGAGTGGGGCGGAGATACTATATTTGTAAACGTATCTGCAAAGAAAAGAGAAAATATTGATTCGCTTCTTGAAATGGTACTGCTTGTATCAGATATGCTTGAGCTTAAGGCCAATCCCAATAAACAGGCAAAGGGTACCGTTATAGAGGCACAGCTTGATAAAGCAAGGGGCCCTATTGCGACCGTGCTTGTGCAGAGGGGAACTCTTAACGTGGGTGACTCAATTGTCACAGGCACTACTGTGGGAAGAATCAGGGCAATGATCGGTGATAAAGGGCAGAAGCTTAAAAAGGCCGGGCCTTCAACGCCGGTGGAAATATTGGGATTGCCGGATGTTCCTGAGACGAGCGAGACATTTTATGCGATAACTGATGAGAAGGTTGCCAAGCAGCTTGCCGAGAAGAGAAAGCTCAAACAAAGAGAGCAGCATCTTAAGGCCAGTGCAAAGGTTTCCCTTGAGGATCTGTTTAATCAGATTAAGGAGGGCAAGGTAAAGGATCTCAACATAATAGTTAAGGCTGATGTTCAGGGCTCAGTGGAAGCTGTTAAGCAGTCTTTGGAGAAGCTTACCAATGAAGAGGTCAGGATTAAAATAATCCATGGCGGGGTAGGTGCGATAACAGAGCATGATGTTACTCTTGCGCAGGTTGCCAATGCAATAATAATAGGCTTTAATGTAAGGCCGGGAGCTAATGTGGCGGAAGCCGCACAGAATGCCGGTGTGGATCTCAGGCTGTACAGGGTTATTTACAATGCCATTGAGGATGTACAGGCCGCTATGAAAGGAATGCTTGACCCTACCTTCAAGGAGGTTGTGCATGGACACGCTGAAATCAGGCAGGTATTTAAGGTTTCGGGAATAGGGTCCATCGGGGGCAGCTATGTGACTGACGGCAAGCTTACCAGAAATTCCGAGATAAGGGTTGTACGGGATGGAATTGTTGTCTGTGAAGGAAAGCTTGCGTCGCTTAAGAGGTTTAAGGATGATGTAAAGGAAGTGGCTCAAGGCTTTGAGTGCGGTTTATCCATAGAAAAGTTTAACGACATTAAAGAGGGCGACATAGTTGAAGCGTTTGCAATGGAGGAAGTAGCCAGATAGATTAAAAAGCGTGCGGGTAATGGGCCGTAGATTATTATGGGGGCCGGGGCAGTTCTGTTAATGGAGTGCTTGTTGCTGCCCTGCCTGTAAGACAGGCAATATCTATGGCCTGTTACCTGATTTTATTATGTAAGGAGAGTTGTTTATGGTTGATAGAACGAGCAGAATATCTGAAGAGGTAAAAAGAGAGATCAGCAATATCATTCAGAATGAGCTGAAGGACCCCAGGCTTCCCGGACTGGTAAGTATTCTCTCTGCCAACGTAACGAGAGATTTAAGGTATGCAAAGGTATATGTAAGCGTAATGGGGAGTGAAGAGGATAAAAAGAATGCAATAAATGCACTTAAGAGTGCGGCGGGCTTTATACGCCGTGAGCTGGGGCATAGAGTGCAGCTTAGGTATACTCCCGAAATACAGTTTGAGCTCGATAACTCCATAGAGTATGGTGCATATATGTCAAAGCTCATAAGCGACACGGTAAAGTATGATGAGGAATAGGCTTAAAGTAAGGGGGATGGTGTGATTTGCTTGAAGAGATAGCGGCAGCCTTAAAGGCTGCAAAAAGCATTGCCGTTATGCCTCATATATCGGTTGACGGAGACGGCCTCGGCTCAAGCCTCGCACTGTGTATGGCGCTTGTAAATATGGGCGCGGAGGCGGTTGTATACCTTGAGGAGGAGATTCCCGCGGTGTATGAGTTTCTGCCGGGACGATCCATGGTGAAGGTATATGACGGCAAGGCAAAGCATTTTGACGTTGTGGCGGCACTTGACACGGGAGATATAAAAAGGCTGGGGAGCAGAGCCAAGCTGTTGACCGGTGGAAGCATAACGGTAAATATAGATCATCACAACACCAATTCCGGATTTGCTCTTTTAAATTATGTAGACACGGAAGCTTCTGCGGTAGGCGAAATAATTTACAAAATGCTGGACATGCTAAAGCAGAGCATTGACAGCGGCATTGCAACCTGTCTTTACACTGCGATAGCTACAGATACCGGAGGCTTCAGGTTCAGCAATACCACTGCCTTAACTCACAGGATAGCGGCAGATTTGGTTGATAAAGGGGTAAATGTATCGGAAATATCCCGGAGAGTTTTTGAATTGATATCTATTGGGAAGGCAAGGCTGATGGGAGAAGCGATAAAGGCTCTGGAGCTTTTTGACAACGGAAGGATAGCGGTTATAACTGTTAAGGATGATATGATAGCCAAGGCAGGAGCCGTAGAGGAAGACTGTGAGGGAATTGTAAATATTGCGAGGAATATAAAGGGTGTGGAGGTAGCCGTAATGATCAGGGAAAAGGGCGGCGGACAGGCAAAGGTAAACTTGAGATCCAACGGTGACACAGATGTTTCGGAGATTGCCTCCATATTTTCAGGAGGAGGCCATAAAAAGGCCGCAGGCTTTGTAGCTCAGGGGGAATTTGAGCACTTGAAGATTGAGCTTTTAGGGCGCATAGGTAAAGCGCTTAAATTTAATTAAAGGCAGAGAATAAAGGCTATGAATGGAATTTTGAATATAATAAAGCCTCCGGGGATGACCTCTTTTGATGTTGTCGCATACTTAAGGGGCATACTGAAAATAAAAAAAATAGGGCATACGGGGACTCTTGATCCCGACGTGGCCGGTGTGCTTCCCGTATGCGTGGGAAAGGCTACAAGAGCTATTGAGTATATAATTGAAAAGGATAAGCTTTACAGGGCGGAGCTCACTCTGGGGGTGGAGACTGATACGCAGGATTCCTCGGGAAGGGTAGTATCGGTAAGCCGGGTCACGGCCGGAGCCGGTGAAATAGAAGGGGTTATAAAGGGCTATGTCGGCAAATACAGCCAGCTTCCTCCCATGTATTCCGCCGTTAAGGTAGACGGAAGAAAGCTTTATGAGCTTGCCAGAAAAGGAATTACCGTAGAGAGAAAGCCGCGCGAGGTAGAGATATATTCCATTAAAATAATAGAAATGAATGAGAGCGGGAAGGTGCTTTTTGATGTGGCCTGCTCCAAGGGCACATACATACGGACTTTGTGCTTCGACATAGGAAGGGAGCTGGGATGCGGAGGGCATATGTCCTTTCTCATAAGAACCAGAGCGGGAAGCTTTGATATAGGCTCGGCGCTTACACTTGAGGAAGCCGCTTCAATGGCGGAAAAGGGAAAAACAAGCGAAATGTTGGCAGGGGTTGAAGAGGTGTTTTTGCATTTAAATTCCTTGAGTCTGGAGAGGGAATGCGAAAAAAGGTTTTTAAACGGAGCGGCTGTACCTATAGACGCCGCAGATGTTAAAGCAGGGCAGGCAGTGAGGATATATGGTACGGGAGAGCTTTTTTTAGGTCTTGGGGAAATAAGGCAGGCCGACGGGAGGCTGCTTCTAAAATCCAAAAAGCTTTTTATTTAAAGGATGCATGGGTAGGGGATAACGATATAGGTGGGGATAAGCTATGAAGGTAATATATCGCAATATTGACAGTAGTGCAATGGGAAGTCAGTCGGGCGTGGGGCTTGGCAACTTTGACGGACTGCATATAGGGCATATGGCTCTTGTTAACACTCTCATAAGGGAATCAAAGCTTAATGGACTGGATTCCGTTGTGTATACCTTTACAAGGCATACCGAAAATATTTTGAGAAAAAAGCTTGTTACACCGCTTTTAACTACAGAAGCCAAAAAGGTGGAGCTTTTGGGGGAAACCTCTCTGGATTATTTGTATTTTGATAAATTTGATGAGGAGTTTTCGAGGATAACACCCGAAGCATTTGTAAGAGACGTACTGGTAGCACGGCTGAAGATGAGGCTTGCTGTGGCGGGCTTTCATTACAGGTTCGGATACAACGGAGCGGGCGATGTAGGGCTGCTTAAGAGCCTGGGCCGGGTTTACGGGTTTAAGGTGATTATAATACCTCCCATAAAAGTAGACGATCAGGTGGTCAGCAGCACCAAAATAAGGGACAGGGTGGCAAAAAGCAGCATGGAAGACGTGTTCAAGCTTCTGGGCAGGCATTATTCCATTACTGCCGTTGTAGTGAGCGGCAGGCGTGTAGGAAATACCATAGGCTTTCCCACTGCGAATATAAACCCGGAGGAATACCTTGTGCTTCCGCAGAGGGGGGTGTATATAACAAGAACCCTTTTGGACGGAAGGCTGTACAACAGTATAACAAATATAGGCTTTAACCCCACCTTTGAGGATCACAAGAGGCTGAGTGTTGAAACACATATAATAGATTTTGAGGAAGACATATACGGCAAAAAGATTGAGGTGTTTTTTCTTTCAAAAATACGCGATGAGAAGAAGTTTGAAAGCATTGAGCAGCTCAAGGAACAGATAAAAATTGACATGCGGAGCGCAAGGGAGTTTTTTGATATAAATGTGCGGAAATAAAAGGTATATTATAACGGTAAGGGGAATCGTGCAGGGAGTAGGCTTCAGACCCTTTGTCTATTCTGAAGCCCTCTCCCTTTCGTTAAAGGGGAGAGTATATAATGTAAGTCAGGGAGTAGTTGTGGATATAGAAGGAGAGGAGGCTGCCATAGAGGAGCTTGTTAAAGCCATACGCTCCAAGGCCCCTCCTCTTGCTGTTTTAAAAGGCATTGACATTGAAAGCGCCGATCCGGCAGGCTATACCGGCTTTGAAATAGCGGAGAGCTCGGCAGGCTTTAAAAACGGAATATATATTTCTCCCGACACAGCCATATGCAGAAGCTGCAGGGACGAGCTCTGCGACCCTTCCAACAGAAGGTACCTGTATCCTTTTATAAATTGCACCGACTGTGGTCCAAGGTTCACTATAGTCACAGAAATACCCTATGACAGACCCAATACGACAATGAGTGAATTCGATATGTGCAGTGAGTGTGCGGAAGAATATAAAGACCCGTGTGACAGGAGATACCATGCACAGCCTGTTTCATGCTATTCCTGCGGTCCAAGGCTTACGCTTGCCGATTTAGGGAATGGGAAAGAGATTCTCTCTGATGATATAATGTCATACACCCGCCGTCTTATTGCTGACGGAAAGATAATAGCCATAAAGGGCCTTGGCGGATATCATCTTGCCTGTGATGCCCATAATGAGGAGGCGGTCTTTAAGCTGCGCAGCAGAAAAATAAGGGATGAAAAGCCCTTTGCCCTTATGGCAAGGGATTACGGGACCGCGCTCAGGTATTGCTGCATAAGCCCTGAGGAAAGGGAGCTTCTTGAATCCCAAAGAGCTCCTATAGTGCTTTTGGAAAAAAAGCATGGTACCGGGCTGACGGAGCAGATTGCTCCGGGGAGCCGGCATTTGGGCATAATGCTTCCCTATACTCCCGTCCATTTGCTTATTTTAAACAATACCGGGCCTATAGGCTCACCATCCTGTGACTTGCTTGTAATGACAAGCGGCAACCTAAGCGATCAGCCTATTTATTACAGGGATCGGGAGGCTTTTGAAAACTTAAGGGGAATTGCCGATTATATTTTGACTAATGACAGGCAGATATTTGTCAGGACTGATGATAGTGTAACAAGGGTATTTATGGGAAAGGAGTACATTATAAGGCGTTCTCGCGGATATGCTCCAATGCCTGTTACATTTAACGGTGTGAATTTGCTGTCCGGGGGCCTTCGCGTACCTTCGGTTCTGGCATGCGGGGGCGAGCTTAAAAGCACCTTTTGTATAAACAGGGGGGATGAATTCTATCTTAGCCACCATATAGGGGATCTGAAAAATTTTGAAACTCTCCTATCGTTTGAGGAGGGAATAGAGCACTTCAAAAAAATCTTCAGCATACGCTGCGATGCTGTGGCGCATGACCTGCACCCAGGCTATCTTTCTACCAAATATGCAGTGGCGTCTGATTTTAAGGACACCGTGGGAGTGCAGCACCACCATGCCCATATAGCCTCCTGTATGGCGGAAAACGGGCTGGCGGGAGAGGTGGTGGGCGTTGCCTTTGACGGCACGGGTTACGGCGAAGACGGAAGCATATGGGGGGGAGAGTTTTTTGCGGGCGGGTATAAGGGCTTTAAAAGAATGGGGCAGATGGAATATGTAAAAATGCCGGGAGGAGATATGGCTGTTAAGCAGCCCTGGAGGATGGCGCTGGCGTACCTGCTTAGCTCGGGAGATGATATTTTTGAAGCTTTTTTATCCAGGCCGCAGGACTTATGGAAGGGAATTGACACCGAGAATATATCCGCTTTAAGCCGGATGATGGGAAGGGGAATAAACAGCCCTCTTACCTCAAGCATGGGCAGGCTTTTTGATGCTGTTTCCGCTCTGGCAGGAGTAAGAACTCATATAACCTATGAGGGACAGGCGGCTATAGAGCTGGAGTGCATTATGGATCACAGCAGCCGGGGCAGCTATGGATTTTCCGTTATTGAGGGACAGCCGTTTAAGGTGTGCATGCAGGCCGCTGTGAGAGAAATTGTGAGGGACGTCTTAAAAGGAGTTTCCAAGGGTGCAATATCCGCTAAATTTCATGAGACGGCAGCCGGTATAGTGCTGGAGGGATGCATGAATGTCAGGAGAAAAACGGGGCTTAATGATGTTGTATTGAGCGGAGGTGTTTTTCAGAACATAACCCTGCTGGAAAAATGCATTTCAAGGCTTGAAAAGTCAAATTTTACTGTTTATATACACAGCTCTGTGCCTTCAAACGACGCCGGCCTTTGTCTGGGTCAGGCTGCGATTGCAATTGCAAGGCTTACAGGCCGATAGGGATTTTAGAACCTGTTTAAAATCTATTTGGTAGGGGCAGAACTATGTGTCTGCCCTGAATTTCCGTATTTGGGTGCAATTCAGGGCAGACACGCAGGTCTGCCCCTACGATTTCTATAATGCAATGAAAATAATTTGGTATAATGATATTAACATCATTACGAGATTTTAAACAAGGTTTTAGCCAGGCATAAATTTATGCTTTAGAAGTGAATTTATGATAAAATATAAAGAGACTGCTTAAGCAGTAATATTAATTTTAAAAGGAGAGAAGATGCATGTGTCTTGCCATACCCGGGAGGGTAGTAAAAATATCAGATGGAATAGGAACAGTAGATGTTATGGGTGCTTCAACGGAGATCTCTATAGAGCTGATGAAAAATGTGGATATAGGAGATTATGTTCTCATACATGCGGGGTGTGCAATACAGAGGATTGACGAGGACGAGGCACTTGGTACAATAAAGCTTTTTAAGGAGCTGAAGGAATTGGCAAATGAAAAATAACATTTTAAATATCTTAAATGAATTCAGGAATTCCGGCACAGCAAGGGACTTGGGAAGGCTTTTGGCGTCATATGACAAAAGTCCTGTCACCATTATGGAGGTGTGCGGAACTCATACAATGTCTGTTTTTAAGTATGGAATAAGAGGGCTTTTGCCTGAAAAAATAAGGCTTGTATCGGGGCCGGGATGTCCCGTGTGTGTTACACCCTCTTATTATATAGATGCCGCTGTGGAGCTGTCCCGTAGAAAGGATGTAATAATAACCACCTTTGGAGACATGATGAGGGTTCCGGGGGGAGAGTTCCCGCCTCAAAGTGGGGGATCACGTGGAAGCGGGAACTCTCTTCTAAAGGAAAGGGCCCGCGGGAGGGATATCAGAATATTATACTCCCCGCTTGGCTCCATAAAAATTGCCTCTGATAATCCCGGAAAAAATGTGGTGTTTTTGTCTATAGGATTTGAGACAACCACACCCGTTATCGCGCTTATGGTGCTGAAGGCAAGGGAGAAGGGCATAAAAAACCTTTTTCTGCTGTCCGCCAACAAGACGATGCCTAATGCCCTGAAAGCTCTTACTCAAGAGGACGCGGGGATTGACGGCTTCATTTATCCGGGGCATGTAAGCGCCGTTACCGGGACGGCCTTCTATGAGGAGCTGGCCCGGACGCACGGAATGCCGGGAATTGTGACGGGATTTGAGCCGCTTGATATATTGAGGGCTGTAATTGCTCTTTCCGACAACATAAGCAGTGGGAAAAAAATTGTGGAAAACCACTATTCAAGGGTTGTAGAGAAGGAGGGAAATGCTGTTGCCCTGGGAAAGATGTATGAGGTGTTTGAGCCCTGTGATGCGGTATGGAGGGGAATAGGCGCCATTGCAGGCTCAGGTCTGTGCGTAAAGCATAAATACGGAGGCTTTGACGCGTGGAAGGTTTTCGATATTAAACAGGGGAAGTCCTTTGAGCCTGCGGGCTGTCTGTGCGGAGAGGTGCTTAAGGGCAAAAAAGCCCCGTGCGAGTGCCCGCTTTTTGGAGGGGTATGCACGCCGGAGAGCCCGGTAGGCGCGTGCATGGTATCGTCGGAGGGTACTTGCGCCGCATATTATAAATATAATGCGTTATAAAAGGGGAGTGCGTTTTGCATGTCTGATATAATAACCCTTGCCCATGGAAGCGGGGGAAAGCTTACTAATGATCTTATACGGGATGTTTTTACCAAGCGTTTCTCAAATGATATTTTAGCAAGAGCTGAGGATTCCGCAGTGCTGGACCTGGAGGGAGGAAGAGCTGCCTTCACTACCGACTCCTTTGTCATAACCCCTGTTTTTTTTAAGGGAGGAGATATAGGAAAGCTTGCGGTGTGCGGTACTATAAACGATTTGGCAGCCTCGGGGGCAAGGCCCTTATACCTTGGCTGCGGGTTTATAATTGAGGAGGCCTTTCCCATAAGGCAGCTTGAGGAAATATCGGCATCAATGGCTGAGACTGCGGCGGACTGCGGCGTAAAAATAGTTGCCGGAGATACCAAGGTGGTACAAAAGGGTGCCGCGGATAAAATTTTTATAAATACCTCAGGGATAGGAATTATTGCTGATGGCATAAATATTTCGGCTTCAAATGCGGAGGCCGGAGACAGTGTCATTATAACAGGTACCATAGGGGATCACGGCTGCTCTATATTGCTTGAGAGAGAAATGTTGGGCATTAAGGCAGATATAAAGAGTGACTGTGCCGCCTTAAGCGGATTGACCGGTAAGGTGCTTGCGCATTATCCCGGGCTTCACGTAATGAGAGATCCTACGAGAGGCGGAGTAGCTGTGGCTTTAAACGAAATAGCCTCACAGAGCGGCGTTTGTATAAGGCTGTATGAAAATGCCCTGCCTGTAAGAGAAGATGTGATGGGTGTGTGCGGCTTGCTTGGCATGGACCCTTTGTATATGGCCAATGAAGGCAAAATGATAATAATAGCCCCCCGGGATATTTCCCGAAAGGTTTTAAACGAGCTTAAAAGGCATGAGCATGGAAAGGATTCCGCAATTATAGGAGAGGTGCTTGAGGCACCTTCAAAAAGAGTTCTGATGAGTACACTGTCAGGAGGAGACAGGATAATTGAAATGCCCTCGGGGGATCAGCTCCCAAGGATTTGCTAAAGCATATATGCTAAAGTATTAATGCCAAAAGAGCCGGGATTATTTCCGGTGCTATAAAACAATAAGAATAAAGCTTGTAATATTTAAGTATTGAGTTGAAAAAATTAATGATTTATTTGGAAATGTTTAATAATAGAGGCTAATTAATAAAAAGTTAATAAAAATTTAAGATAAACGTTTTGATTAACCGGCGCTATATGGTATAATTATCTAAGTGCCTGAAAAGTGTATGTAAGGATTGTTTTGCATACGGGCAAAGTTTTGGGGAAGTACAAGGAGAATATATGATTATAAGAATGGAGAATTTATCAAAGACCTACAGAAACGGGAGCATAGAGGTTCAGGCGCTAAAGGGAGCAAATGTGTCTATTGAGAAGAATGAGTTCGTGGCTATAATGGGCCCGTCCGGCTCGGGCAAATCAACCCTGATGAATATTCTGGGATGCCTTGACAGAGCCACAGCGGGAGAATATAAGCTTGAAGGGGTGAATATATCCGGGCTTGACGATTCTGAAATGGCGAGGATAAGAAACCTGAAGATAGGCTTTGTTTTTCAATCCTTCAACCTTCTTCCCAGAATTACAGCTCTTCAAAATGTAGAGCTTCCAATGATTTATGCGGGCGTGGGCGCAAAGGAAAGAAGAAAAAGGGCCATGAACGCGCTGGACAGGGTCGGACTTCTTGAAAGGATGCATCACAAGCCTAATGAAATGTCGGGGGGCCAGAAGCAAAGGGTGGCAATTGCCAGGTCTCTTGTAAACAGTCCTGCCATAATTCTTGCCGATGAGCCTACAGGAAATCTTGACAGCGCCTCCAGCGAGGATATAATGGCAGTATTTCAGGAATTGAACAGGGAAGGTGTAACAATTGTGCTGGTTACGCATGAGCCTGACATAGCGGAACATACCAAAAGAGTTATAAGGTTCAAGGACGGATGCATTGTAAGTGACGAACATATTCAGAGGCCTGTTGATGCGAGAGATTTGATTTCTCTCCGAAAAGCTGAAGGGATGGGGATTGATTTATGAGTGATTTTCAGATTAGTACCGATAGCAGTGTGGAGGCCCGGAATAAAATGGGATTCTTTCAGAGGGTTTTAGGTGTGATTGCTTCACCGTCCCGCACGATGGAGAATTTATGCGGTAAGCCCAGAATATTGTTTCCGATATTGGCAATGATTTTTGGGATGGTGGCTCTATACGGGCTAAGGTTTTCTCTTTACCAGGACACCGTGAGGCCGGCCATTGAAGCGGCTATCATACAGCAGGGGACGCCGCTTACAGAGCAGCAGATGGATATGGCTGTGACCTCAAGCTCGATTGTCGGAATGGTAGCCGCTCCGTTTGGCGTGCTTTTAATGTGGCTGGTTATGACTGCGGTAATTTTTGCGGTGGTTAAAATATTCAAGGGAAAAGGAAGCTTTAAGCAATACTGCTCTATAACAGGATATTCTTACGTTATAATGCTGCTTTATTTTTTAATCACACTAATTGCGTCATTTTTCACAAACAGTATACAGCTTGATACATCGCTGCTTGCGCTGAAAAATATAGCAGCCCCCGAGGCCTTTGGGGAAGGGTTTATGGGAAGCTTTATTCCGGGCCTTCTGAAGAGTATTGATGTTTTCGGAATATGGCAGTATGTTGTAATTTCCATTGGAGTAGCATATGCAAGCAAGCTGACCCGGGAAAAATCATATTTAATCGTATTTACTTTGTTTATGGCAAGTGCATTGCTGGTGGCTGTTTATGCAGGCATTACAAATGCAGGTCAATACATTTAGAACAGTGGAGGAATTTTATGAAAAAGAAGGTTGTTGTAGGAATTATAATAGGAGTAGTCATACTGGCGTTTATAGCAGTAAATATTTTCAGCGGCAGGGACGGTGCACCTGCTTTTGCCGGAGGCAACGCGATAAAGGTAACGACTGAAAGCATACAGAAGGGCGATCTTTCATCTTACATATCCGCAAACGGGGTTGTGGAGGAAGTTGAGAAGGCTGAAGGCTATTTTGACACTCCCTTGAGAGTGGAAGCAATTTTGGTAGAAAAAAATGAAAGGGTTTCCAAAGGGCAAAAGATCATTGAGGTTAACCTGGATGACCTGAATTCCCAGCTTGAGCAGCTTAAGGTCAGCAAGACTACACAGGAGCTTACCATTAAAAAGCTCAAGTCTCAGAACAGTAAGTCGTCCATGCAGACATCGGAGCATATAGCGAAAAATAATGTACAAAATGCTCAAAATGCATACAATGAGGCCTTGAAGGGCTACAACAGCAGTAAGGCGCTTCTGGAGGGAGGCTCCATTTCCCAGAGTGACTTTGATAATGCAGGCAAGATGCTCAAGGATGCTGAGCTTGCACTGGTTAATGCCAAACTTACATATGAGTCGACGGTAAGCGGCAATAAGTCCTCTTTAAATAGTGAAGCGGTGGAGCTTGAATCACAGCAGCAGGCATTGAAGGCTACGCTGCTCCAGATAGAAGATGTGGAAAAGAAAATAAAGAAGATTAATGATACGCTGCTCAGCCCTATCGATGGAGTTGTAAGCGAATTAAACGTTGTGCAGGGCTCCTTCGTAAGTGCCGCAGAATACGCATATAAGGTTGTAAACACCGATAAGCTTCGCATAAAGGCTAAGGTCAGTGAGTTCAACATTAAGAGTCTTAAGGTGGGTCAGAATGCGTTGATTACAGGAGATTCAATTGATAAAGAAACGGAAGTGTCGGGGAAGGTAACCAGCATTTCACCTACAGCAACAAAGACTGTGACCAGCAACGGTGAAGAGACTGTTATAGAGGTTCTGCTGTCCGTAGATAATGCGGGTGGCCCGGTCAAGCCCGGAGTTAATGTGACCTGTGACATTTATACAATGGAGAAGAAGGATGTTCTTGTTGCCAATCTCAACATGATTGATCTTGATAAGGATGACAATAAATTTGTATATCTTGCAAACAGAGATGACAACACCATGAAAAGGGTTCCTGTTAAGCTTGGGATAACCTCCGATATGAGTGCGGAAATCATAGAGGGCTTGCAGGAAGGGGATGAGGTGGTGCTTGATCCTCAGCCTACTTTTAAAGACGGGCTGAAAATAAGAATAACTGGCGGAGAGAAGAAATGAGGTTAGCCGTATGAATTTTTCGGAAAGTTTCAGGCAGGCGCTGGACAGCCTGAGAGCAAATAAGCTTCGTTCAATACTGACAATGATAGGAATAATAATGGGGGTGTTTTCAGTAATAACCATACTGGCAGTAGGAAACGCCACCCAGGGTTACATAGATGCACAGTTTGAAGAGCTTGGAGCAAATCTTATAACCATAACCTACAGGCCGTCAGACAATTATAAATCAAGTGAGGCGCTGCAGTTTTCAGATATGGACACTGTCAGGAAGATTGCTCCGGAGATAAAGAATATAGCCACGTATATACAGCGTTACGGCACCGTGAGAGTCGGCTCGGAGACAAGATCCGCATATGCTATCGGGGTGACGCCGCAGCTTAAGAATTTTGATATCAAGGAAATGGAGATTGGCAGATATATAAGCGATATGGATGTGTCCACCAAATCAAAGGTTGCAATGGTTGACGCAAACTTTGCCCTGAGGTATTTCAAAAGAACTGACATAATAGGTGAAACAATTAATTTAAGGACATCGTGGGGAACTATGAACCTTAAGGTGGTAGGGGTGTCAAAGAGCGGGGATGATTTGCTGGACAGCATGATGAGCAGTGAGAGCTTTCCCGCCCAGATATATGTCCCGATAACAACCCTGCAGGAATTTTTCTTTAACGATAAGGAGCTGGACAGTATAATGGTTACGCTGGCGGACAAGGAAAAAACAAAGGCCGTCAGCGACCGCATAATAGCTGCCCTGGAAATGAAGCATGGAACAGAGGACGTGTATTTTGCGAGCAGCTCGGAGGATGAGCAGAAGGTGTTTTCATCTATTACAGGAGTAATATCTGCGGTGCTTTTGATTATAGCAGTCATAACCCTTATAGTGGGCGGGATAGGAATAATAAACATACTTCTTGTGTCTGTAACTGAAAGAATAAGGGAAATAGGTATAAGAAAAGCTCTTGGCGCCAGAAAGAGGGATATTGTAATACAGTTTATTACCGAGTCCATAATGATGACGGGACTTAGCGGGCTTATGGGAATACTTCTGGGAATGCTTGCGGGAGCGGTTATTTCCTCACAGATGAAGATACCGCAGGTTGTAGACCTTAAGGTTATTACAATGGCCTTCCTCGGCTCAATTGCTCTGGGCCTGATGTTCGGAGTATATCCCGCAAAAAGGGCGGCAGATCTTGACCCTATAGAATCACTGAGATACGAGTAAATGCTAATATAGCACTGAAGCGTAAAGCCCCTTTGTTTAAGGCCTGAACATGCTAAAGCCCTTAACAAAGGGGTATCTTTATTTTCATAATTTATCTAAAAAAACTCAAAAAGATACATAATGTGTATTGACGAGTCATTATTTAGAATATATAATCGTATTTGGTAAAATATTCGCATAAAAGATTAATTAATCGAATAAGGTATTTCTACACTCAACAGTGCTTACAGCAGAGTACACGCTATTTTACTGCTTTACTATAAAGGCAGGCTCATATATTTTTCCTTCCATACTGTATAGTGTTTTCAGAGGTTATTACTTTGTATATTATCATCTGTAGAAGATGATTCTGGTTAATGTATTTTATGATAACGTACAACAAATATATAAAGAGATATGGAGGAAAACTATGCTAGATATTATGAAAAAAAGGATATGTATTTTATTAATGCTTGTTATCGTTTTTATTTCTGCATCTGCATTTACAGGTAAAAATGACAGCTCAGCTTCAAAGTACAGGGCGGAGTCTGCATCAAATGTGTCGGACATACAACAGAGGCCGTATACAGAGGATGATATCGGCAGCAGCCTGGAAGCTATGCCCGAAAATAGCACAGGCAGCGGGGATGAAGGTAAGGCCTATTCTATTAAAGACAGAACCGGGCCAGAGCAACATGCAGAGCTCCGTGAAAAAGAAAAGAGACAGATTATTGTAAAGTATAGGAATGAAACCTCAAAGGAAGTGCTTAAAAACAGGCTGAAAAAGAACCTTAAGCTGCCGGATATGAAGACAGTGATGCATAATAAAGCACAAAAGCTTGAGGTACTGGATATCGGAGACGGTGCTGATAACATTGAAAGTGTAATAGGTGAGCTTCAGGCTGATTCCGGAGTTGAATATGCTCAGCCAAATTATAGGCTGGAAATTCTGGCAGAGAGGATTGAAAAAAACCCGGAGCTTAAACCGAATGACAGCCTGAAGCTGCTTGATACGTTTGACAGCCTGAAAGGTGAAATTGTTTTAGGAGAAGGTATACAGGCTGAAGAAGCTCACGGCTTAACAAAAGGGAGCAGGGCTGTAGTAATAGGTGTACTCGACAGCGGGGTAGACATAGGTCACAAGGATCTTTCAGAAAATATATTTACAAATGAAAAGGAAATTCCGGGGAATAATATTGACGATGATAATAATGGTTACATTGATGACATTAACGGCTGGGATTTTGTCAATGATGACAGCAGCATCGCGGATAAAGATCTGGGCATACATGGAACTCAGGTGGCAGGCATAATTGCGGCACAAGAGAATGGCAAGGGAATATGCGGAATTGCTCCTGAAGTGAAAATATTGCCCCTTAAATTTATAAATGACAGGTACGGGTATACATCTGATGCTATAGAGGCCATAGAATATGCCAAAGCAATGGGAGTGAGCATAATCAATTGCAGTTGGGGAAGCAGCTATTATAACCCGGCTTTGAAGGAGGCAATGGAAAGCAGCGGAATACTGTTTATATGTGCAGCAGGAAACGGTGGGCAAAGTGTAGTGGACAATCCGGTATATCCTGCATGCTTTGATTTACCCAATATACTGTCGGTTGGGGCCACGGATGAAAATAGAAATATGCTGAGGTATTCAAATTATGGGGATGAAGTTGATCTGGCGGCTCCGGGGGAAAATGTGTTAAGCACATTTCCATATGATTCATATTCATCAATCAGCGGGACCTCAGCATCTGCAGCTTATGCAACGGGAGTCGCGGCCCTTCTTAAGAGTCACGGCAAAGAGATATCTCCATATGATATTGTCGAAACCATGAAATATAATGTAACAAAGATAGAGGCTCTGGAATATAAAGTTAATTCGGGAGGAGTTATTAATGCATACAAATCATTAAGCAACATAATCCTTGGAGCAGAAGTTCCTCAGAGTGAAGGTAACGATCCTGTAAATGAGCAGCCTGTATTTGATAACCTAAATGAAGAAATGGCTGTCTTAGATATATCAAACCCGTTTAAGTATGATAAATATAATTCCGGTCAGTATACAAAGGATATGAAGGACGAGGTCCAGAAAAATGACGGGAGTCTTAATTTAAATAATAACCTTCTGAGCCTTAAGGGACGGAACGGGCTGGATCTTAACCTCGATCTCATATATGATTCAAGCAAGGCGAATTTCTATGATATTGACACACAGCTCAGCTATAAATATGTTTTTGGATTTTACCAGGTAGATTATTATTCGTTAAATCCGGTGGAGTATTGGGACCCTTACTATTTCTATTATAAGGGTAAATGGTATGGCACCACAGTAGAGCCTGAAGGGTTAATAAATCAGCCTGTAAGGATATTAGAGGGAATAATCGAAAACGATACCCTGGATGGAGCCGTAATCGACTATAATGCAAACTACCGGGAATACTGGGCAAATGGAAGTACGACAAGCAGCGGGCTTTATTATGTTGCAAAGCTGATGGCTTATGGTGATATTACTGCCGACTACAGCGGTTCGCGGAATATAACCAGGGAAACAACGTATTTTGACAAGACAGCAGATATAGGAGCGGGATGGAGATGGAATTTTTCGTCTATAGAAACCAACGGAAATTTCAAATATCTTCATTTGCCTGACGGTTCAATATACAGAGTCAACATTACAAGTACGGAGGGCGACTCAAACCTTTATAATTACACGCTGAGGGATATCAGGCTTGAAACTGACACGGGGAGCTATTCCAACGGTTCTCTGACATCCTCATATATATTGTTTCATAAGGATGGCAAAAAGGAGTATTTTGACAGCGACGGCAAGCTTATTGGAATTGCTGACAGGTTTGGCAGCCAGATAAAATTTGAATACAATGCAGGCAAATCTACGCTCCGGAAAATTACGGATACTATAGGGAGAGTTATTAATTTTACATATGGGCAGGGTACATTAAACAAGACCCTCACAATTTCGCTGTCTGACGGTGCCGGCTCAAATATAGTGCTGACCTCTGAAAAGGTAAGCGGCTATACCAATGAGTATACTCTTAAGACAATAAAAGACCTTGAAGGGAGAAGCACAGCGTTTGATTACAGCGTGGGAACAGCCTCCTTCAACTTTTTTTCGCAGGATAAGCCTTCAATACCGTCCAACAATAATGTGTTTGCAAATGTCAGCAGGGTTACCTATCCTACAGGCGCTTATTCGGAATATACTTACGAAAAGACTACGGGAAATCTTGGGAACTTAGGGACTCAGGAGTACTACAGGGTGAAGACAGGTAAGGACTGCTCTGGAGGCCTCAGCTATGAGTCAAGGACCTATAGCTATTCCTCCTCCAACTATACGGGATATCCGCTGCAGGCAGATCCTGAGAACCTTCCGAGCAATTTTAACTATGTCACAATGGTTATAGACGGGGACAACAACTATACAAATTATGTTTTTGATAACAAGCGCCTTTTGAAAAGTGTAGATAAAAAGGAGGATAATACAGCAAGAACTAACTACGTAGAATACTCCTATAATGCTGACAGGATGCCTGTACATACTGTTGAAAGAAGCTATAATAAAGCAACGGGTCTGTATATGGAAAGGATTGAGGATTACCAGTATGATAGCTGCGGAAACCTGCTTTATTACTGGGGCCCTATGGCAAACGGAGATACTTCAAGTGCGGAATACAGGACAGGATATACATATGAGCCTACATACAATTACGTGACAAGAAAGACATATAAAAAGGATTCCTCAACAACTATAATAGAGGATTATGTGCCTTATTCATCTGATACAAGGAATGTGCAATGGGAGAGAATACGGGAGAATGGGGTGCTGAAGAGACAAAATGCCTATACGTATGACAGCTATGGAAATGTTACGGAAAAGCGCATGTACAAGGACGGGTTTTCACAGTATATTTCCGAGTTTTACTCCTATGCAAATGGAGCTTATATTACGAGAAAGTGGAGAGACGGAGTGCTTGATGCAGACGGCGTGGCAGTGCAGGCAAAAACGGGAAACAATCCGGGTACCATAGATGAGAATTATTCCTACGACTGGTACGGCAATCTTATACAGAGGGTTGACGGTAATGGAAATACCATCTTATATCAGTATGATAAGCTTGGAAGAATAAAAAAGCAGACAAATAATTTCGACAGAAGCTTCAAGGAGTGGGCCTACAGGACGGATACGCAGGAAAATAGCGTGACAATAACAAATGAAAACTGGAATTCATCCTTGTATTCATCGTATGGGAGCAAGATAAAGCTGGTATATGACGGCCTTGGAAAGCTTTTATACGAGCAGAAGTATGACAAGGATCCTATAACAGGAGCAGAGGGATTCATAACAATAAATCAATATTCCTATGATTATGAAAACAGGCTGGACTGGGAGGAGAACCTTATAAACGGAAGTGTGGCCGACTACACATATTATAAGGACGGGAGGCTTAATACCAGGCAAATTACCAATGACAGAAGCGGAATAAATGTTCTTCTCTACAATGAAACCCTGACTTACGACGATGCAAATAACAGCGGTAATTATGCTAAGACGACAAAGGTTGTAATGGGGGACACAAATGCTCCGTCAATAACAACAACCAGCTATACCGACAAGATGGGGAGACTTAATAAGCAAGGAAGGATGTATGGCAGTACGGAATATGCCGATACCTTTGAGTATGACTATATAGGCAACAGGATAAGCGAGAAGTCTGCAAGGGCTTATAATGAACCTTCACTCTATACCTCATGCTTCTATACTTCAAAATATGACTATGATTTTGCCGGAAATATTTTAAAGATTACAAATGTAAACGGACAGTTTTCCACAAATGAATATGATGCCCTCGGCAGGCTTAAGAAAACCACCGATTACAGAAGCAACCAAACAAGCCCGGCAGCATATTCAACTATCTATGACTATGATAATATGGGAAGGCTGATAAAAGAGACAATACCTTTTGAGACAAATGCATCTACGGGAAATATATATAGTGCAGTAAAAAAACACTACTATGATAGAAACGGTAATACGATACAGGAGATGATAAGCAACAGCAAGCCGGGAGAAGCTGCATCTTTCAGTAAAACACAATATGAATACAATGGCAGAGATATGCTGACATGTGTAATAAAATACGACAGCGCCACCTCCCAAAGCTATACCCAGTACTACTATGACTATTCAGGTAACAAGCTCAGGATGTATACAGGGCTTTTACATCCGCTGACAATAACAGGGCTTGATAATATAACTGAAAATGGAGATGAAGATTATTCTGTAACCAGGTACGAATATAACAGGGATAATTTGCTTGCGGTTATGGTTGATCCGAGGGGAGAGGATGAGACATACCAGTATGATCTCAATGGAAATATTACAAGCAAAATTGACAGAAACGGAAATAATACTCTGTATACATATGACGGCTTAAGCAGAGTGTCAAGCATGAGCGTTTCAACTTCGGGAGTCAGCGGAGACAGGGCGTACAGCTATACCTACGGCAAAACGGGCCAGAAGCTGTCTGAAAGCGACGGAAGCACTTCCATAACCTCATATACGTATGATCAGCTTGGAAGGCTGACGAGGGAGATAGAGGGTACGGCGAGGAAGGATTATACATATGATGCCGCAAATAACAGGAAAAGCTTCAGATTGACAATTGGAGGCACTGTAAGGAATAATACTACCTATGCGTACGACAAGCTGAACAGACTGTCCCAGGTGAGAGAAGGCGGAGTGCTGGAAGCCTCATACCAATACGATGCCAATGGCAACAGGATTTCTGTAGGCTACGCCAATGGTAACACTGAGAGCTATTCATATAACAGCGCAAATAAAATTAAGGATATTACCAACAAAAAGGGTTCGGAGGATTTATCCCATTATACTTACACGTATTACCTGGACGGAAGCAGAGAGGGAGAGACTGACAGCACAAGCGGAAATATGTTAACCTATCAATATGATGGGTCGGGACGCCTGATTAATAAAACGGAGACCAATAATGGCAGTCTTGTTTGTGTAATGGCATACGGCTATAATGATTATGGAAACAGGATGGTTATGATTAATATTACCCCGCAGGGCTACATCAACACAAGCTACTCATATGATAAAAATAACAGGCTAACACTTGAATCAAAAAATGAAGGTCCCCGTCAGACCAGTACAAGCTACTACTATGACAATAACGGGAACCAGATGTACAAGATAGCTATAGTGACAAGCTCGATACCGGGGGAGCCTGTAACCTCACGAGCGTTGTCGTACAGCTATGATGGTTTTAACCAGCTGACACGTGTAAATGAAGGAAACAGCATATATGAATACGGCTACAACACAAAGGGCCTGAGGACAAGCAAGACAGTAAACGGAGCTATTACCAGGCACATATGGGATGGGGACCAGATAGCCCTTGAGGTTGACGGAGCAGGGGAGGTAACTGCAAAGTATGTCAGGGGGATAAACCTGATATATGCTCAGGACGGTGCAGGGATAAGGAAATATTACCTGTACAATGCTCACGGTGATGTAGTGCAGTTGACTAATGCGTCGGGAGATGTTATAAAGGATTATGAGTATGATGCGTTTGGCAATGAGAAGGAGCCAGATCCTGATGATACTAATGTATTCAGATACTGCGGAGAGTACTTTGACAAGGAAACCGGGACGATCTACCTTAGGGCAAGGTATTACGACCCCGGCATGGGGAGGTTTATCACGGAGGACAGCTATTGGGGGGAAGATAGTGATCCGCTTAGCTTGAATTTGTATACTTATTGCGGAAACGATCCGATTAATTTGATTGACCCAACAGGACATTGGGCAGAATCTGACAGTGAATATAGTACAACAGTTCAGATAGAACTCTTAAAATTAACATTTGCTTGGTATATGGCTACAAGTGATAAAGAAAGAAACGATATACACAATAGGGCCGAAAATATTAGAGAAGAAATGTCTAGTGGTATTGGCGGAATTTTAGATAAAGCTAAATCAATCTCTGGTGCAGCCGCAGACGAATTTTCATGGTTTTTGGGAGGAGATGTATCTAAAGCCGAAAGGGATTATTGGTTGACGCAAGCGCAAAAGTATGAAAGTAACATTTCTATAAGCGAAAAGGCAACGTTAAATGCTTCAATGTTTATTATTGGAATACTGGCACCATCTCCTGATGATGCTATAAAAATGATCTCAAAAAAGGCTTCCAAAGAAATGTATAAAACTCTTGGAGAAAGTGGTGCTAAAAAGTTCTTTAAAGCGATGACAAAATATGCCAGAAGTCAAGGCGACAATGGCGTGAAGGAGCTTGGGGGAAGCGGAATTAAAGGATATATGTGGGAGGTTAAAATAAAAGGTAAAGGTGGAGCATATCGTTTACTAGGGAATAAGGATGACAAAGGTGAAATATTTTGGGAAGTTTTTGAGAGAACTCATAAGTAAATTAGGAGGTAACTAATTGATAAATTATATTAAAGAATGGTATCAAAATAATAATGCTTTAAACAGAACTGTAGAAATGTTCTGGAGATGTTTTGAAGCCTATTCAAATGAAGAGCCTGAAGAATTTAAAGAAGTATTTCCTGATGGCAAAAAAGATACTATATTACAATTTCATAGAATTTCGTATGAGATTGATTTACCAGACTTTTCGCAAGAATTAATAGCCATAATCCTTGATATATATGTATGTGAGAAAAAAGTCGGTTGGTATAAACAGTTATATTTATTGAACGGTGAAGCATTCGATGAATATTTTGTAATTGATTAGGAACTGAGGTACTCGCTAAGTCCAAACAGAAACAATCAAATTTCTGTTTGGGCTTTTTTCTAGTGAAGTGTGAGATAAGTGGACAGACTTGGATAAGTTACAGCCTCAGCCGCCTCCGCGCATCCCCGTCCCCGCCGTCCGCATCCCGCGCAGGCAGGCCCAACACCGCCCGGAGCGTCCCGTCATCCCGGAGTAACACGCACATTCCGGCGCATTGGCATAATAACGTGTGGGCCTTGCGCTGCCGGGGCTGCTGGACTTATGCCACCGCAGTACTGCTTCCGCAGACTCAGCCTCCACAAGCCCTACGCTGCTGCCAGTTCCAGCAAAGTATTTACCCAACGCTATGTAAGCTAAATGGTTTGTTTATTTCTCTGTCCCATAAGGTTATAAAGCTTTATGAAGCACAACGACGATTCTTTTGCCTCATTTGAGTACTGAATAGCAAGTGTAGAAGGATTTCAGGAGTTTGAGAAATGGGTTCTAATCACGTTATGTTTACTTCTTTCATATAATATATTGCCGTTGTAACTAATATTTTAAACCAATATTAAATGTTGGAATAGAAATCAATCGGGAGGTTCTCTTGTGTATACTCAAAATCAATGTCAATATCAAAGATTGTGCCGCCTGCTTATGTCGGGATATGTGCCACAGCCTATAAGAAACGGATATGGTGCGACTGATATAGGCCCGCGTGATATTCTCCGGGATCTTGAAAATCCTGACATGCTTGTTCCGCCTGCCACTGATACCGGCGTTATTCCTAACTTGAAATTTTCTTTTTCCGATACTAATATGACATTGAGACCGGGGGGATGGTCCCGGGAGGTTACTGCCAGAGAACTACCGGTAGCAACCACAATGGCAGGTGTCAATATGCGATTGACGCCTGGCGGAGTACGTGAGGTTCACTGGCATCAGCAATCTGAATGGTCCTATATGCTGAATGGAAGTGCGCGTGTAACAGCGGTGGACGATAAGGGACGGAATTTTATTGCCGATATTGGGCCCGGCGATCTGTGGTTCTTTCCCCCGCGTTTTCCTCATTCGCTTCAGGGTTTAAAGGATGGCTGTGAATTCCTGCTCCTTTTTGATAATGGAAATTTTTCCGACCTGCTGACCTTCTCTCTGTCCGAATTGTTTGCCCATTATCCCAAGGATGTGCTGGCAGCTAATTTTGGTGTGCCCAGGCAATATTTTAACTGTCTCCCCACAGGTCAGGTATATATTTATCAGGGCACTGTTCCGGGGCCCTTGGAAAGTGAGGAAGTCCAATCCCCATATGGAACTGTTCCCCAGAGCTATAAGCATCGGTTGTTAGCATCAAAACCAATGATAACACCTGGCGGGAGTGTGCGCATTGCCGACACCTCTAACTTTCCGGCGGCAAAAACCACCGCTGCGGCACTGGTTGAGATTAAACCCGGAGGAATGAGGGAAATTCATTGGCATCCTAACAATGATGAGTTCCAATATTTCATTTCGGGGCAGGCACGCATGACCGTATTTGCGGATACCGGAGCTTCCCGTACCTTTGACTATAGAGCCGGGGATGTAGGCTATGTGCCCGTCGGCTATGCGCATTATGTCCAAAACACCGGGAATGAAACTGTATGGTTTTTAGAGGCGTTCAGGAGCGAGCGGTTTGAAAGCATATCGTTAAGCCAAATGATGGCTGTTACGCCTCAAGAGATTATTGCAAGTAATCTGAAGGTCGGACCCGGCTTTTTAAATGCTTTGAGATTATTCAAGCAGCAGTGCCCTGTACTTCCATGCTCATGGCAGACCGGCTTTTAAGGCTTTGACAGCGCAAGGCACAGATAATGATGCATATGAGTCAAAGTAAAGCAGGAAATACAATACGGTCAGGCTTTTTTGATGCCCGCTAAGTTATCTTTGTACGCGGCCGGAGGTATTACCGCCCGCGAGCCTGTTCACCTCGTCTACGGATACATGGTTAAAATCGCCCTCTATGCTGTGCTTAAGACAGCTTGCCGCTACTGCGAATTCAATTGTCATTTGCGGATCAAAGCCGTTTAAGCAGGAGTAGATTAAGCCCGCCCCGAATGAATCTCCCCCTCCCACACGGTCAACGATATGCATAGGGTATTTTTTGCTGAAATAATAGCCTGAGCCGTCACATAGCATGGCAGACCAGTTGTTATCATTGGCGGAAACAGACTCTCTTAATGTAATTGCAACCTTGCTGAAGCCGAACCGGTTGGTTAATTGGCTTGCGACCTCCTTATAACCGCCGTGATTTACCTTTCCCGTTGCTACATCCGTATATGCCGCCTTTATGCCGAATACGTCGCTTGCATCCTCTTCATTTGCAATGCAGACATCGACGTATTTGCATAGCTCACCCATAACCCGCCCGGCCTTTTCCCTGGACCATAATTTATTCCTGTAATTCAAATCGCAGCTTATTGTGATACCTTTTTCCTTTGCAATTCTGCAGGCGTCCAGGCAGATTGCCGCGACATTATCTCCAAGAGCGGGTGTGATCCCGGTAAAATGAAACCAGCCGGCGCCGTGGAAAATGCTGTTCCAGTCAAAGTCCCCCGGTGAAGCCGTTGCAATGGAACTTCCCGCGCGGTCATAAATGACCTTTGAGGATCTCTGGCTCGCTCCCTTTTCCAGGAAATAGATTCCAACCCGGTCGCCTCCCCGGGATATATAAGCGGTATCCACACCATAACGGCGCAATGCATTAATACCGGCCTGTCCGATTTCATGCTCCGGCAATTTGGTAACAAATCCGGCATTTATACCGAAATTGACAAGTGAAACGGCAACATTTGCTTCTCCGCCTCCATAGGTCGCGCCGTACCGCCCGGCCTGTACAAACCGGTAATATCCTTCGGGAGCCAGCCGCAGCATTATTTCTCCAAAAGCGATTACTTTTTTGCTCATATCGTTAACCTCCAAATATTTTACTGTTTTTGCAGAAGGTGCAGGGCGAATCCTCCGAATTCACCTTTGAAATAAACTGTCTTCAGATTATGGTCAGCGTCATATTTTGCAGTCTCCATGTCGAATTCAAATCCCCGCATTTTCAAGTGAAACACGGCACGGCTAATGTAATTTGTTTTTATTGCAATATGCCCGTTGGAGCCGAGATAAGGAGCTTTCATAACTTCAAATGCAGTTCCGGCAAAGACAGAGCTGCTACCTGTTTTTTTACGGAAGCCGAACATTTTCTCAAAGATAGAGGCCAACGAGTCAGCCTCAGCCTCTTCCTTTGCATTAATACCGATATGGGCTGCGTCAAAGCCAAGCATGGAAGAAACAGCTTCGCTAGTAAGAGAGGCAATTGCTTCGAAATCTCCGCTTCTGATTAAAGCATTATTTACCATCCAGCTTCCGCCGCAAGCTATTATTTTATTAAAGTCCAAATATGCAGTGAGGTTTTTGGCATTGATTCCTCCGGTCGGTATAAATTTTATTTTGTTATACGGAGCCGCCATGGATTTTATCATATTAAGACCGCCGATTGCTTCCGCCGGAAAGAATTTGACGACCTCCAGCCCGTATTCAATGGCCTGTTCAATATCGCTTGGGTTTGAGCATCCCGGAATAATAGTAATTCCTCTGTCTAAGCAGTATTTTACCACTCTGGGGTTCAGGCCCGGACTGACTATGAACCTCGCGCCTGCTGCAATGGCGCTGTCAACCTGCTCTGTCGTAAGGACTGTACCTGCGCCTACCAGCATATCGGGAAAAGCCTCTGATATTATGCGGATGGAAGCCTCGGCAGCTTCCGTCCGGAAGGTAATCTCCGCGCACGGAAGGCCGCCGTCACAAAGAGCTTTTGCAAGAGGGGCGGCATCCTTGGAATCATTTAATGCAATGACTGGAATAATTCCGAGGTTGAAAACTGCTTCTAATGTTTCATTCATTTTACCTCTCCTTTTGGTTTCATAATATGAAACCTGGTTTCAAACAATAAGATACTTTGAGTATAGATACGCAAGCTCAATTTGTCAATAGTTTTTATTGAATTTTTAAAGAGTTGCTGCTAAACTGATAGTGTTTCATAATGTGAAATGAAAAGGAAGGTAAACAATATGTCAATAAACAGTAGAAATGAGGCTAACAATCCGGTTCAGTCGGCACAACGCATTTTCGGAGTGCTGGAAGCACTGGCGGAGGCGGGCCCGATGGGGCTAACCGATCTAAGCAGCCGGATGGGGCTTCATAAAAGCACGGTGCATAGGCTGCTCATGTCCCTTATATGCATGGGGTATGCAAAGCAGGAGGAAGATACAGGCAAATATATGCTGACCTTTAAGCTTGTGGAGCTGTCCGGAAAGGTATTGTCAAAAATAGATATTGTGTCTGTTGTGCACCCGTTGATTGCGAATCTGGCGAATAACTGCCGGGAGACGGTGCATTTTGTGCAGAGGAGGGGCGTAGAGGTGTTCTATCTGGACAAGGTAGCACCCTTAAATCCCCATGAGAGCGCGATACGGATGGCTTCACAGGTAGGTCTGGCAAGACCCATGTACTGTTCGGCTGTCGGAAAGGCCATATTAGCCGAAATGGCTGATGAAGAGGTGGAGTATGTATGGAAAAACAGCATAATTGAAAAGAAAACGGAGCATACAATTGTAATGCTGGAGCAGCTTAAAAGGGAATTGAATGAGGTCGGGAGAAAGGGATATGCACTGGACAATGAAGAAAATGAGCTTGGCGTCCGTTGTATTGCCGCCTGTGTGAGGGACCACCGGGGACAGCCGGACAATGCATTCAGTATTTCTGCTCCGGCGGTGCGTATGACTGATGAGAGAATCCAAAGCCTGACGGGAGATATATTAAAAACAAAAGAGGCAATACAAAGGGCGCTGGGGCAAAGCTCTTGATGTCATTCGACAAATAATCCTAAAAAACGACCATGCTATAGAGTCATTCAGGATGTATAAATTACTGGCCTGAAATCAAAAGCAGCCTATGATAACGTGTTTAAGCTTTTAAGCCATGCAATGCAGAACAACCATGACTTTTCTGATAAAGGAGAATGCGTGAAAGCTCTGGCATTCACAGTAAACATTCCCATTTTCAGCAGGGAACGCCCCCTGCGGCGGTCCGAGCCCGGTAACATCACTCATACTGGACAAGCTTGAGCAATATGGTATAACGGCCTCATTCTTTATCATCGGGCAGAATATAAACGATGAAACAAAGTTCATACTGCAAAGGCAATTAAGCTTGGGGTGCGAAATCAACAATCATTCCTGGACTCATTCCGATATGAGCCAGATGACCCCCGCTCAAATAACTGATGAGATAAATAAGACCAGTAACGCAATATACAATGCTGCAGGAGTACGGCCAGAATTCTTCAGGCCGCCGTATATATCAATAAGCAACACAATGTATGAAACCATTGATCTTCCCTTTATCTGCGGAATATCCTGCAACGATTGGGAGTCTTCTATCAGTGCGGAGGCCAGGGCGGCAACAATTCTTAATAGCGCCAGGGATGGAGATATTGTACTCCTTCATGATTTTTACGGAAATACACAAACCGTCGATGCGCTTGATACTATGATACAGGGATTGATGGACAAGGGTTTTAGCTTTGTAACAGTGAGCCAGTTGTTTGAGCAAAAGAACGTCAACCCCAATGTAAAGTACAGATTATGGACTAATGTAGCTAATTAGTGTCCTGTAACAGAATTCGTAACCAGTAATCGGGACATAAGCTTAAGGATAAAGCCTCAAAGTCATTCAGGATGCTGCTTCAAATGGTTTTTTAAGGCATAATTATTCTCAGCCTGAGAAAAACTATTTTTGTATTATATTTTCGGAAGCAGCAAAAGGAGATGAATGAATGGCAAAAGCAGGAATGAGAAGGCCCGACCCGAAAGACCCGCACGGTACAGAGAGCAATCATAAGACTCATATCCCTAAAAATGACTTGACGCCTGTGCCTGAAATACGTGGTAAGGCAAAGAGCGGAAACGAAAAAGCAAAGCCTGTTTAAAATGACAAAGGCGCTTGCTGCTTACCGGCAAAATGCCGGGCAGCAAGCGCCTTATTGTTTTTTAACTAGAATGAAGTTATCGTGCCAAGAAGATACATTTTAATTAATGCAAAGTCAACGGAATTAACATTGCCGTCTCCATTCACATCTGCCCTGCCGTAAGCCTCCTGATCTATCTCAGTAGACCCGAGCAGGTATTTTTTAATAATTGCAAAGTCAATTGAGTCAACAGCTCCGTTGTTATCCACATCACCGGCAATTCCGCCCGTTGTGACGGGCTCAATTCCATATTTCAGAGCGTCCTTTACATATGCGGTAATTTTAGTGTTGTCTCCGAAATCATCTGCCATGGCGGAATCGAACGAGTAGTCATTCGTCTGATCATAATCGGATATGCCCTCAATTCTGAAAGGGATTGTACCGGTGCTTCCGCCCGGTGCAAGCTTTCCTGCATCATCTGCAAATGAAATTTCACAGTATGTGTCGGCTCCGGAAACGGGACTGCTTATACCCGAGAAATCACCTGTTACCTTTTCAGCTCCGCAGGCGGCATATTCGCATGTAAAGGAGCTTTGAGAACTGCCGTCATTTGTAAACCAGTAGCGTACCTTTATGTCCGACAAATCTATAGTGGAGGTCCCTGTATTTTTAATATTTATTGTCGACCTTATTACATTTTTAGTGGAATCAATTGTTCCGCATTTATAGGATACGCTGATTGAGGGCGGAGTCGTGTCGGGATCCTCCTCGTCATCCGGGTCCGGCTCCAGCTTGGGCGCTTCTTCTCCGTATACCTTAACTCCGTCCAAATATACAGGAATATTTTGAGTTATTGCATAAGTGTTTGTAACATCCTTTCTGCTGTAGTCATTGGTAGGATCCCAGTGAGTAAGGTAATTCGAGTCCTGTTTCGCTCTGAACGAAATTTGCAGCTCTCTGTCGCCGTATATTTTGCTTCCGCTCCAGTCGAATTCATAATAGTATGTTCCTGCATCATCCCATTTGAAAGGCCCTCTGTATGTGATGGGATCCTGCTGCATGGAAATCTGCTCGTCATATTCAATAGCAAATATCACATCATCTATATTCTGATCGTGCTTTAAAAACTCACTTATATTAAAGAAATACCTCACCATCATTCCTGTTTCATAATGCGGAGGCTGGCTGGATTCGTTATGAACTCTTAAAACAATCTGCGTGCTGTCCTGTGTTTCCCTTTCTATACGCGCCTCGCAATAGTAATCGTCGGTTCTTTCTTCCTTATGCGGGAAATTCGGTATCGGCTGGTGGCCCTCGCCGTAGTACTGGTACAGCCCTGCGCACGCACCGACAAAGGCGGCATTATAGTCAACGGCAACCTCATTGTAGGCATACTCGGTTGTTGAATCTATATGGTAATCACTTGCGTCAGGTCCGCCGGACAATGCCCCCCATAAAATATGCCTGTGCTCCTCGGGGTCATTCATGCTGTTTGTTTTTGAACCGTGGGCGGCCCTGTGGTGCGGATGCTTTGCAGAAGGCAGACCCTGTTCATAGCCGTAGCCCACTATGTATGAGTAGCCCATTGGGTTTCTTCCCATAATGTACTCCATCTGGTTTTTGGCCCATTCGCCGAAGTCTGTTCTCTCGGGATGGCTTTTCATATACACAAGTGCGGATAATTGAGCTGCGGCATTGTAACGGGCGGATCCCCATCCGTTAATCATTGTATATCCGGCGGGCGACGGCTTGGCATAATTCTTATCATTTGGATCTTCATGCGGCGCCATACCTCCCGACAAATACTCTACATTCCATCTTGCTATAAAATCAAATAATTCATTATCGGGAATAAGCTGGTTCAGCTTTAAGAATGTTCCTCCCCAGACGGCATCCCAGCAATGCACCCAGGAGTTATACCAGGTATTGGTGTTGTAAGTCTCCGGTATTATTCTTTTCATGTATCCGGTGTAGTTTCCTTGCTCGTCAACCGAGTCTATATCCCTTATATATTCTATATTCCCGGTACACTCGTATAACCATGCAGCAGCCCATGCCAGCTCATCCTCATCATAATCGGAGGTGTAATAGCCGTCACCGTCAGCCTTGCCCCTGTATTTCTTTGCAAAATCATACATGGCTTTTGCAACAGTCAGGCACCTCTCTGCGTATTCGGGCTCCGAATCCTTAAAATTCAAATAAGAGGTTGCAAGGGCTGCGGCAGTGCTGGCACAAACATCACTTCCGGGGGTTTCGGCAGTAGCAAAATCGGCGGGCCTGGATTTGGTGAATTCCTCCGGGTACAGCTCCGGCGGGCCCCAGTAGCAATGATCCTCATCACCTTCACCTACCATGTAGCAGAAAGCGATGAGGTTCCCGTCTTCATCAAGGAAGGAGCAGCGCAAAAAGGTATCGGTAAATTCCTTTAGAAGCTCAATCATATGTTCCTCTTCACCTATTGCCTTGAAGGCGTCTCTGAACTCATTAAAGCCCCATCCCATGGTACCGGCGGTATAGCTCTGAGGAAGACCGAACCGGACGTGGTCTCCGGCGTCATGGAAGCCTCCGTGCACATCCACTGTTCCGTCTCCGTCGGGATCAAGTATGCTTCTGTACTTTTCTATAAAAGTATCGGAAAGGTTTGTATTCTCAAAAGGTATATTCGCGTCTCCTTCATGGCAGGAGCCCCTCCACTCAAGCCTTCCGCCCTTGTCATAGCCGGCGGCGGCACCGCACTTTTCGGCGTCATAAAAATAAAGTGACTTTTGCAGGGCTTCGGCAAAATTGAAGTAATCATAATCCTCCCAGCCCTCGGATGGTGTAAAGGGCCAGGGCGATGTCTCCGCCAGTACCGTACCGGATGCAAAAAGCTGTCCGGAAATTATGATGACCAGCAAAATGATTGACAGCATCCCGCGCCTTTTGATAGGCCTTCTTTTACATTCGTTCTGTACACTGTACATTTTTAACTACCTCCCTAAAAACAATATTTTATTAGTGATAGTCCAAAGGTGCTACGGGGCACTAACTGCCTACAGGCAGCTAACTACCTACGGGCAGCTTATCAATTCTGCCGAGCAAATAGAGCTTTAGATTTGCAAAATCTATTGAGTTTACAGTTCCGTCCTCATTAATGTCGGCATTTTTCAAAATTATTCCGCCATCCTCCATGCCCAGCAGGTATTTTTTTAGAAGTGCAAAGTCAACTGAATTTACCTGCCCGTCATTGTTTAAATCTCCATATAAAATGCTCGCCTCGCCTGATGGCTCATTACCGTAGACCTTGACACCATCCTTGTATACGGGGATATTTTCCATTTCTGTATAGGTGCCGGTTAAGCCCGCCGCGGAAAAGTCGTTTGAAGGATCCCACAGCTTATTTTCATAATTGTAAACGGCAAATTGCACATAGGTTCTTGCGTACAACCGGCTGTCCGGGAAGGTTATCTCTACATAATAGATATTCTTCTCCTTATCCCATGGCTGAATTGAGGATATTTCAGCATCGGCAGGGGAGTAATATACCTTGGTGGTGAATTTGGAGGGATCAATTCCTATAGAAACATATTCCGATAAGTCAACGAAATACTTATAGGATAAACCTGCTTCATATTGGGGAGGGGATGTGGCAATATTGTACAAATTAAGGTCAATAGTAACGCCTTCTGAATTTTCCTTGTATATTTTAGCTTCAGTATAGTATTTGGTGGGTTCGCCGTCAATACCTGGAACAGGTCCGGGAAGCTGATCTTCTCCCAGATATTTGGACATTCCGGCCAGTGCTCCTACGAGACCCGCGTTGTAATCCAATCCCGTTTCCGAATAGACATATTCGTTGACATTGTCATGATATTCATCGTTTATGTCTGCTCCGCCCACAAGAGCGCCATACAGTATATGCCTCTCGGGTGATTCCTTCTTTTCATCGGCAGGAGGACCTTCAAGCATTCCGCTTGCCGCTCTGTGATGGGGGAATTTGGGATAATTGTCGCCGAAGCCGACCATGTAAGACATATTGTTGGGGTTTTTGCCAAGAATATAGTCAATCTGGCTCTTTGCAAAGTCAAGGTATTTTTGGTCCTTTTCACCGGTTTCCTTATAGTATATAAGCTGGATCATGCTTTCCGCGGCAGGATATTTGCAAACTCCCCAGCTATCTAAGTATTTAAGTCCGCCGGGAGTAGTTGTTATCCTGTTCTGCCAGTAATCCATATGCTCCTCTGCGATTGCCTTATATTTGGGGTTGGGCGAAAGCGTTGCAAGTTTTGTGAATACTCCTGTCAGGACATAGTCCCAGCATTGTGTCCAGTGGTCGTTAAAGGAGTTGTCTCCGCTGATGTTTTTCTGAACCATGAGCTTTTCGACATTATCCATATATGTCGCATCACCTGTTGCAACATACAGCCATATTGAGCCCCACATAAGCTCGTCCAGATAATCTCTGGGAAGATAGTAGCTTTGCCCCTTGCTGTTTCCCCTGTAGGTCATGCCAAAGGTATAAAGGTCCTTTGCATAAGTCAGGCATTTTTCGGCGTATACGGCATCCCTGTCCTTGTAGTTCAAATACATGAGCGCCAGTGCGGCTGCTGCGTCTCCTGCCACATCGGAGCCGGGATTCGAAGGCGTTGCCACATAATAAGCGGGCCTGTCATTTGTCTGCAGCTCGGGCGGCCCCCAGTATTGATGATCTACATCGCCGTCACCCAGCTGATAGTAAAATGTGGTCTTGTCTGGAAAGCATTTCATAAAGTAGTCGCAAAAATGCTTT
This sequence comes from Bacillota bacterium, assembly GCA_023390115.1. Lineage (GTDB taxonomy): Bacteria > Bacillota > Clostridia > Acetivibrionales > DSM-27016 > Anaerobacterium. Next base: position 529,695 of record JAEWDM010000022.1, on the reverse strand, counting down.
AAAATATTCAGCATATACTCGTCCTGGCCTTTTGCGATGAAAGCGTCCTCGAATTCATAGTAAGCCCATGCAAGAGTAGAGGCTGAAGCGCATTGCGGCAGCCCGAACTTGACATGGTCTCCGCAGTCGTGAAACCCTCCTGTAAGATCAAGTCCCACGTCCTTGCCGTCTTCAATATGGCACGGGCCGCGCCATTTTATTCTGTTGTTTCCTGCATCGGGGCCGCACCAGTTTGCTTCGTAGAACAGAATTGACTTGGCAAATGCATCGACGTAGTTAAAATTTGTTCCCTCCTCAGACATAGCTGATTGCGGAACCATGCCTACCAGAAAAATGATAAGCATGATAAGTACACCTATCCTTTTCATTTCTTAACCCCCTTAAACTTTTTAAATATCAAATTTATCCTTTGTAATTTGGAATTACGTTCAATGACAATATGGCTGCTGTTAAGCCGTGGCGGGAATTATCAGGCTGATTTGCTGCATATTTAAATATGATTTGTGTAGCATAAGAACTGGTAGATTACGCGGAATTGCTGCGAATGCTGGAGCAATGTGAAAGGACGGAAAGTATGAGGCGTTTGCTGTATGTTGTGCTTTTGTCAAATGGTTTTAACGGGGAAGCCTTTAATCTTGTTTTATTTTCACCTTCTTTCCGTTCAAATAATGCTTGTACTGAACTGGCTGGCATTCCTCGGCTGACTTTACCGCCTGTGTCTAACCTGACAGAGGAGCAGATAGCAATTATACGTCACATAACGCTTCCATTTTTTATATACTATTGATAGTATATCTTAATATGCTGAAATTTTCAAATAAATTTTTATTAAAGTGCAGCAGACAGGATGCAGGGGTAATGGGTATGATTCCCGGGGTATCGGTTGCTTCCCCAGGCCTGAGCATTCAGGCTTGGGGAAGGGGAAATATTTATTTTCTGAAGAGTTATTTTGAACTGTTCTCCAAAAAAGCGGGTTTTTGAACATAGTGCTTTTTCTCCGCAAGCCTTTCCTCAACAATTCGGAGTGCCTCGCCGAACCGCTGAAAATGCACAACCTCTCTTTCCCTTAAAAATCTTAAAGGGTCTATTACATCAGGGTCATCGGCAAGGTTCAGCAGGTTTTCATAGGTCGCTCTTGCTTTTTGCTCTGCGGCAAGGTCTTCGTGCAGGTCGGCTATCGGATCGCCCTTAGACTGGATGTAGGCAGCGGTAAACGGGTTTCCCGACGCACTTGCCGGATATATTGCGTGATCATGGTCGGAATAGTATGCCCCAAGGCCTTCCTTTTCAAGCACATGCGCAGGAACTCCCTTTGTGAGCTGATGCACCATAGAGCCGACCATTTCAAGATGGGCCAGCTCCTCGGTGCCTTGTGAGGTATCAAAATGGCGCTTCCTGTTCGCCGGTAAAATGGCGGAAAGGAGGGGCCTTGTTTTATGTGGGGATGTGACGGACAAGCCCGTGCCGAAAGGAGGGAGGGTGTATGATGTGAGGGCGTTGATCAATCTATAAAAACTGAATATAGCTCGTTGCTTGCCTAAACTTTTATCCTGTGTTTCCACTTTTGAAGTGGCTCATACGTGCTACCAAGTGAATGGCATTCAAAACACATAATGAAACGCGAATCAATATGCTTAAATATTGAAATCCGGGCCGCCGTCAAGGCGGTTTTTTATATGTCAAAATATAGAGGAGGTAATGGTCGATGCATGATATACAACTTCAAAAGGCAAAGGTTTCGTATGACCCGAAATCCGGCACCGCCCAAGTGCTTATTGGAGAGAGCAACATTAAGCTTCATTTCCAAGCGGAAGACCCATCGAAATGTTTATGGCATTTTCTATTTGAGACGTGGGCCGCCGAAGGCGCCAAGACTTCTGCTATAGTTGAAAAAACAGGAGAGGAATGACTATTATGAACAGAGTGTATTGTTTATATCGTATTTCCAATGCAAATAAAAACGAGGAAAACGACATCCCCATGCAGAAAACCGCTTGCCGTGCATTTGCAGAAAAGCAGGGATGGGAAATTGTGCGGGAATTTATGGAGAACGGGGTATCGGGTTATAAATTGGCCTTAAAAGATCGAGACGCCCTTCAAGCCATCCGAGAGGACGCTTATCTCAGAAAGTTTGATATACTCCTGGTCTTTATGTTTGACCGGATCGGCCGCCGTGACGACGAGACGCCCTTTGTAGTGGAATATTTGGTCAACAACGGTGTCTCTGTCTGGAGCGTGTGCGAAGGCGAGCAGCGGTTTGATAACCATGTCGATAAGCTGACCAATTATATCCGCTATTGGCAGGCCTCCGGGGAAAGTGAAAAGATTTCGGAACGTACTCGGACACGCATTCGTCAATTGACCGAGGAAGGTTTTTTCACCGGTGGTTACAATGCATATGGTTATGACCTTGTACGGGGAGAACGCTTAAACAAGAAGAATATGCCGACCTGTGAGCTGCAGATTAGTGAACATGAGGCCAAAATTGTCCGGCTGATCTTTGACAAAGCGGTAAGAGAGGGTTACGGCCCTCAACGGATTGCAAACTACTTAAACCAGCAGCAGATCCTGACCAGAAAGCAAAAGCCCTGGAATCAGGCCAGTATCAGCAACATTTTGAAAAATCGGCTTTATACCGGCGTGCTGAGCAAAGGGAATATTGAATCCAGTGTGCTGAAACATCTGCAGATAATAGATGCAGAAATTTTTGCCGCAGCGAAGGAGATTCGTCAGATCAGAAACAAGGACCATAACGCTACTGAAAAAACAGTCCCCCGCAGTACCAGAGGAACAATGCTTCTCAGCGGCTTTCTATTTTGCGGCCATTGCGGTGCGCGAATGAACGGCAGTCTGAGCCAGCATACCCATGTCCGTAAAGATGGCACGGTGAACTCCAAACAGTACTATCGTTATCGCTGTAACCGTAGTATGGGCGGCTTCCCATGCCAATGTGATGGTCCGCTTACCTATGTTTCCTCCAGAATAGATACAATTTTTGAAACGGTAATTTTGGCTCTCTTGGATAAGCTGTCCGCATATTCGGTGGAGCAGATCGCTGAGGCCAAATATCAGGTCAGTATAGCCGATATTCAGGACAGATGCAAAACAATCGCGGAGCGGTTGGCCATTGCTGAAAATGAGATGAGCGCGATTCATGCCGAAATGACGGCCTCTTTGGTTGGGAACTCCAAATTCTCCATAGAAGTTTTGAACTGTATGGAAGAAAGCAGTAGTAAGAAAGTCTCCACTTTAAGAGTAGAGCGGGCCCAAGTCGAGGAAGAATTAGCGGATTCTGACAACCTTCGCCGAGAGATTCAATATCGGTGCGGCAAATACCTGGATATCCAAAATGAGTATCGCAATGCCTCCATGGAAGCAAAGAAAATGATGTTATCCCAATTGATCCGCCGTGTCGAGCTTAGGGTCAATTATGAGATATTAATTGAATTGAATCCCCGATTTGAGGATTTTGTCGAGGGGCTTGTTGACTAGCCATTTGGATTTGCATCCGACCTTGTGCGCGGCTATGATAAAAAAGGATTAGCAATCAATGGGCATGATGAGTGCAGAGTTTTTCAAACTGACACGAAAGGAGTTTTGTTTACAAATAAAAGATAAAGGAATTGAACCGTGATGAAAAAACAATACATTCCCAATCCGGAATTTGGCACAAAATCCATTTACGATCACCTCGCAATCAAAGTTCGGCGTAAAAAATGTAAATAAATATTCAAATATCGTTGCATTTTTTGTTAAAGCGGGGTATACTTATATTGCGAGGTGATGTACCATGTATAGAACAGCAATAGAAGAACTGCATAAATGGAAGGCAAGGCAGAATAAAAAACCGCTCATTATCCGTGGCGCAAGGCAGGTGGGAAAAACCTGGCTTATGAGGGAGTTTGGCCGTGTTGCCTTCAACAAAACAGTATACATCAGCTTTGATAATAACCAGCGTATGATGGAACTGTTTTCCTCCGATTTGGATGTAGGGCGTATTATCATCGGTTTGGAGCTTTATTCCGGTCAAAAAATCGATCCTGCCGATACCTTACTAATATTCGATGAAATTCAAGAGGTCCCCAAAGCATTGACTTCCCTGAAATACTTTAACGAAAATGCGCCCGAATATCAGATTGTATGTGCCGGTTCGCTTTTGGGGGTTGCCTTGCATCAGGGTACTTCCTTCCCGGTGGGCAAGGTGGAGTTTTTGGATTTATATCCTTTGAGCTTTACGGAGTTTCTTACCGCAATGGGTAACGAACAGTATGTAGAGCTTCTTCAAAAGAATGATTTAGAAATGGCGACGACGTTTAAGCAAACTTATATCGATATGCTCAAATATTACTATTATGTGGGCGGTATGCCGGAAGTCGTCTATAGCTTTTCAGAGAATAAAGATTTTACCGAAGTGCGGAACATACAGCAGCGCATTCTTGACGCTTACGAGCAGGATTTTTCCAAACATGCGCCCCACGACGTTGTTCCGCGAATCCGAATGCTCTGGAACAGCATCCCCGCCCAGCTTACAAAGGAGAACAAGAAATTTATTTACGGGCTGATTAAAGAGGGCGCGCGCGCGAAGGAATACGAACAGGCTATGCTCTGGCTGACCGATTGCGGCCTTGTTCACAAGGTTCACCGGGTCAACGCGCCGAATCTGCCGCTCAAAGCCTATGAGGATTTAAAATCCTTTAAACTATTTTTGCTTGATGTTGGCTTGCTTTCCTGTATGGTACGCCTGAAACAAAGTACACTTTTGGACGGCAATGCGCTTTTCAAGGAATTTAAAGGCGCGCTGACCGAGCAATATGTGATGCAGCAATTGAAAACGGTCAAAGAACTGGAAACCTACTACTGGACAAACGACCGTGGCGGCGCGGAAATCGACTTTGTTGTGGATAACGGCAATACGGTTATTCCCATTGAGGTAAAGGCTGAAACAAATTTAAAGGCAAAGAGCCTTAAAACCTATTATGAGAAGTTTCAACCTGAGGTATCCATCCGTACATCCATGTCGGATTATAGGCGTGAGGATTGGCTGCTGAATTTACCGCTGTACGCGATTGAAATGATAATCTGAATAGACCGTCATAGTTTATATTTTTAATAGAGTTTCAGATTATTTATATAGTCCAAGAGAGCAATAAATCAGAATTTGTGGAGTTGAAACCAAATGAAAAAAAGAAGCGATAATCCATTTCCTATGGCTGCACTTGATTTGTCTGGATTTATCAAGAAGGCTTGGACGGAGGGGTGGCTTGATGAATACTCTAATAGCCACTTCTTGATTAGAGCCATTGAAAACAAAGTTGACGATATAGAATGGAAATCACAACTGCTAAACAACAATACAACTTCGATCTATTCACCTATAAGCCAAGATGGAAAGATTGATTTTAATAAATTTTCATTAAATTTTGTTGTTAATTTATCTTCCCTGCTGCTCACGATGAGCATGACATTTGGAGAAAAAAATATAAAGCGGTTTATTGAGTATCAATTATCTGCAGGCAAACGAAAATATGATAGAGATAAATTCTTTCAAGCGCTATCAGAAATTGAGATTTTGAGCTTTTATTGTCGCAGATGCAAATGGAATAATGCTATATACGAGCCGCCGATTGGTATAAACGGATCGAACCCAGAAGCTAAATTTGTATTATCATTGCCCAATATTTGTTGTCTTGATCAGATTGAAATTGAGGTCAATATTGAGGTTAAAACGCCCAAGTTTCCAGTAATTAATGAGGCAAGAACCAGGACGGCTATTCCAACTAGCTTGTTATCTGATACAGGGAGGGCTGAGATACAAGCATTATGTAGAGCGAATAATACGAACTGCATTTTTCCTAGAGCAACCAAATTGGTTCAGTTCATCAATAGTGCTACCAACAAGTTCAAAAAGCCCAAAGAAAACGAATTTAACTTGTTATATATTAATTGGTCTTATTCCGATTTTCCGTCAAATAGCTTCTTGGAGGCATGGTCTTTGCTTACAAATGAAGTAAACGGAATTCTCACGCATCCTGAAGTTGGAATCAAACTTCCATTTGATGAACCAATTTGTAGAGAGGCATATGAAAGGATTACTGCAGTTATTGTCTACACAAGTTCGTTGGAACAACTCATGTTTTCTGATTTTCATTATGTCTGGAAAACATCGGAAAAAGTTGGACCGCACTTCCGGATGTTTGTGTTAAACAAGGAACTCCGCGAAAAAGAACTGACTAACAAATCAGATATTTTATTCAAAATTACTGGTATGAATCCAGACACGCCAAAGTCTGGAGAGTGGCGAGTTTTGCTTGATCACAATTGGACAGAACAAACATCGTTAGAGAATAAGGCTATGGATTGCAAATTCGGAGTAGATGTGCTTGATGTTGTAAATAGAAATCCATGGAGGCTTAAAGAATAAGATTATTTCCATTTTGTCAGACTGACACATAAATTCCAATTTGTCGATTAGATTATTTATAAAACATGCTGATAAACAGAAATTTGTTCATTCCATCTAATGCAAGGAGGTCATTCTATGACACTGTATGAAACCATTTTCAAAAGACGCTCAGTGAGAAAATACGATATGACGCCGCTGGACGAAAAAACACTGGATGATATCCGTGCGTTTATCGCAAATACCAAGCAGCTGCCGGGACAAAACGCGCGGTTTGAGATAGTTCCGGAGGACAAGGTAAAAGGCGCTTCCGCGCCGCATTATATTATGAGCTTTTGCAATCCGGGCGATGCGGAATACGCCAATGTGGGGTATGTGTTGGAAAGAGCAGATCTGTATATTCAAAGCTTGGGACTTGGCAGCCTATGGCTTGGGTTCGGGAAACAGAAGGAAAAAGAGTCTGACTTTTGCATTATGCTTGCCTTTGGGCAAAGCACCGTGCCCTTCAGAGCAAGCGCACAGGAGTTTAATCGCCTATCCATAATTGAAATTAGTAATTCAGACAATAGTATTGTACAGGCCGTGCGTCTGGCTCCGTCGGCATGCAACTCCCAGCCCTGGAAGCTGTTTTTCGAGGACGGTCATGTCACCGTGCGATATTTCGGACGCGGCCTTACGCAAATGTTGTTGAAACCAAAAATGAGTAAAATCGATATGGGCATTATAATGCGCCACCTTGTGACCACCCTTGAACACGAGGGCAGGGAAATCAAATCCATCACGCCCAAAACGTCCGGTAAGGATTTTGAAATTGAAATTATTTACGAATGAGAGAAGCAAAGGAGCAGATAACATGAATGAAACGTTAAATGTGATCGCAAAACGGTATTCCTGCCGTGATTTTAAAAGCGAAATGCCATCCGATGAAATCCTTCAGGCAATTGCCGGAGCGGCCATACAGGCTCCAAGCGGGATGAACCGTCAGGCATGGCGGGTGATCGTTGTAAAAGACCAAACGCTGATGCGGGACATGGAATCTGAAGGGATGAACTATCTTGCGAATATGGAGGACAAGTCCTCTTACAACAGGATCATGGAGCGCGGCGGCAGGCTGTTTTATGGCGCGCCCTGTATGATCCTCGTCCCGATTGATCCGACACAATACGGCCCCGCACTGATCGACTGCGGTATTTTGTGCCAGAATATTACGCTGGCCGCAACCTCGCTGGGGATAGCCAACATTATGTGCGGATTTACGGGACTTGCGTTCGCCAGCGGCCTCCGTGCGGAAGAATTCAGTAAGCGGTTGGACTTCCCTGACGGCTATGCCTTTGGCTGCTCGGTTTTGTTGGGATACGCAAACACCGCCAAACCGCCCCATGAGCCGGACAAGGATAAAATTTCGTTCATAGGATGATGAAAGAAGGAGAATGCTTATGAGATATGCCGTGCTTTTGAAAGGGATTAACGTCGTCGGAAAAAACACCGTCAGGATGGACGATTTAAAACAATTCCTTTGTGATTTGGGCCTCTATAAGGTGAAGACTTATATCCAAAGCGGCAATGCCGTCTTAGAAACCGCGCTTGGCGAAGCCGTTTTGCACGAGACGATCAGAACCGGTTTTATTGACCGCTTTGGCTTTGAAAGTGCCGTGCTGATACGGAGTGAAGACGAAATGCAGCGCATGATTGAGCAGCTTCCGTTCACGGCGTCTGAAATAGCAACGGCCCGGACCGCCGATCCTCAGGTTGAGCACCTTTATGTTTATTTTTTAAATCATACGCCGGAGCAGGCTCAAATCGATGCAATATGCAGAGAGTGTGCCGGCGAAGATATCCTGCGGACAGGAAATAGAGAGCTGTATCTCCTTTACTGGCAGAGCATACGCAATTCAAAGCTCGCGGCCCGTATTGCAAAGGTGTTTGATTCGGCCACGGCGCGTAACTGGAAAACTGTCAATCAATTGTATGCTATGATGAGAGATAAGGGTGATGAACATGTTTGAAGGATTTTCTCCCCGCACCATTGACTTTATGTGGAATCTCCGCTTCAACAACCGAAAACCTTGGTTCGAAGAGCACAAAAACGAGTATCGGAGCGATTTTCTCTATCCCATGAAGGAGTTAGGGCGTGAGGTGTTTGAACGGATTACTGTTCAATACGGCGACCACGGTTTTATTCACAAGGTTGCGCGCATTTACAAGGACGCCAGGCGCCTGCGCGGCGACGGCCCGTACAGGGATCATTTGTGGTTTTCCATTGAATGGCCCAGCGAGGAGTGGATTTCCACCCCGGTATTCTGGTTTGAGCTGGAACCTGAAAGCTGGAGCTACGGCCTGGGCTATTATCAGGCAAAGCCAATCACCGTGGCAAAGCTCCGGGCGCGCATTGACAAAGCGCCGAAGCAATTTGAAAAGCTTATCGCGCCTTTGGCAAAGCAGGAGGAATTTGTTTTGGATGGCCCCGAGTATGTAAGGAAAAAGACGGCGCCCACCCCTAAGACAGCCGTATGGTACAATAAAAAATCCTTTTCATTGATCCATCATCAGCAGAATGGTACGGAGCTTTTTTCACCGGAATTAGCTGACCGCCTTGCGGGCGGTTTTGCATTCCTGATGCCGTTATACGACTACTTTGTTACATTGGATGCCGACCCCGCTCCACAAATCGGCTAAAACAAATATCGGGAGGTTTTTATGGATTCTTTCTCAAAAGAAGACTTAACGGAGGCGCTTCGGGCCATAACTTCACTGATCAGCAAGTGCGAAAAAGCGCAGGCAAAGCTAACGCAGGGCACCCCTCAGTGTACGCTGCTCAAAAACAGGATCAAAGCGCTCCGTATATCGGCGTCATTGATCACAAACGCATTGCAAGGAGGTTAAGATATGGTTTATTCGACGAACTATTTATCGCCTGTGGGACCGATTACACTTGGAAGCGATGGCGAAAGTCTTGTCGGCCTGTGGATGGAGGGACAAAAATACTTCGGCGGCACCTTACTGGAGGCTATGACGCAAAGCGATGATCTACCAGTGTTTTCCGCCGCAAAGGAGTGGCTGGACAGGTATTTCGCGGGCAAGCAGCCTGCAATCTCCGACATTCCCTTAGCGCCAATCGGCGAACCATTCCGTCAGGCTGTATGGGATATCTTATGCCGGATTCCCTATGGCGAGATCACAACTTACGGCCAGATTGCAAAAGAGGCCGCGGCCAGAATGAACAGGCCAAGCATGTCGGGTCAGGCTGTCGGTGGGGCCGTGGCGCATAATCCTATCTCCATTATTATCCCCTGCCACCGGGTAGTCGGATCAAACGGAAGCCTGACAGGCTATGCCGGAGGCATCGGCAAAAGAATTCAACTGCTTGAGCTGGAAGGCGTGGATATCTCCGGACTGTTCATACCGGCGAAAGGCACGGCGCTGTGATTAACGGAACGGAACATCATTACTATTACGGAGAGAGCGGGAAAAGGGAAATATATCCCTTGCCGACTGCGAACCTGCAATAGTCCCGCGCCCGCTCAATGTTACGTTCCGTATCTCCTGCGAACGGCGAAGCGATGTAGACGAGCGGGAGGTACGGTTTTATATACTTTTCAGCCCGCCGTACATTTGGAAAGTGCCTCATAAGCGGTCGGATCGGGGTAACCCTCATGGTTGTATCTGTCCATTACCGTCATCCTCCAAAACCACGCGTTCGATAAGAGAACGTAGCCATTTAATTTCTTCGTCAAGGCGGGCATTTTCCGATTCATACATTGCGTTCTCAGCTTCGAGAGCCGCGATTTGGGCTTCCAGTTCCGCACTTTCGTTGGCGTACAGGAGCGGAAGCATGAGCCAGCAGGTCAGCCCGATAGTCATAAAAACCCACGGCAGCGCCGACCAGACTGCTTTGTTAACCTTCTTCAAAGCCTCTTTAATAGCTTGTTTATTTTCAATCATCATTGCCTACAACCCCTTTCCCAAGGAACAGGCTGATGAAGTATTGCTGTCCTTTGCCGGTTACCTTCGTGGTTTTACTGATGGTGACATGACCGTCCGAGTGTGTGATGGCGGTTTCCTTGACTTTGAACAGTCCTAACTCCATGGCTTTCTGGGTCGGCGCATTGTAGTCCATGCCCTTGCGCTTGATGAGGTAACCGTCCCGGCGCAACTTCTCGAACAGGCGGTTCTGTCCGATTTCGATGCCGTTGCCCTTGAGGATTTTCGCCAACTCACCGATGAGGATAGTGCCGTCCGAAACGGAAACCGCGTCGGCAAAAACGACTTTCGGTTCATTTCTCGCGGCTTCCAGTTGGAGCCGTCCTTTAGCGGCGCGTTCCTCCTTGAGGGCGGTCAGCACTTTAATCCAAGCATCGGGGTCGTTCACCATTTCTTCCAGCTTAGCGGGCGTGACATATGACACGACGCTTATCGCGGTGAGAATGCCAGCGAGCTCCTCGTCAAGTTCACCGTCACGCAAATCTGTGTCCGTGTTTTTGGCTCTCGTTTCCATTGATCTACCTCCGTTTCCGGGGGAGGTCGTTCTCCCCTCACCATCCACAGGACAGCGAGGGGAGGTTTGGCAACCGAGGTCAGGATTTTTTTATTCCATGCCTATAATGCTATGCAGCTTTTCTATGACCTTTTGCTTGCGCTTACCGACCGCCTGATGGGAGATACCGATTTCGGCGGCGTAGTCCCGCTCGGTACGTTCCCGGTAGAACAGCGCGTCGATGAGCGACCGTTCGTCTGGCTCCAAGTCGTCAAGGACGGCCGCAAGCATTTCCAGGAGCAGCTTGTCCGCCACGAGTTCAGCCACATCGACCGGATCGGTGATATCAAAACCGTCGTCCGAGAACCTGTCCAACGAGAGGTCGCCGCCATCGCGGAGTTTGGGGCATGATTTACAATCTTTGGTGCAACGGTATCCATTCTCATTGCGGCACCGCTTGGCGCGTTCTTTGCGCTTATGTTCAGCCCAAAGCGGTCGTTTGTAGGCGCGGTATACTTCTTCTGTGACGGGGATTTGCTGACCGTCGATTTCGATAAAGCGTTGATTTTCCATGATTTTCTCCCTTGTTTTTCAGAAATTTCTGAAATCCGCCGGAGCCGTTGAATCCCTTATAAACAGAGCAAGACGGCAGGTGAACTCCTTATGGGAGTTCCGCACTGCCGTCTTGCGTTCTGGCGGATTTCGGTTATTAAGTTGCTGTTGGGTATATGGCTACGCTGTGGGTGGTGCTTGTTCGTGCGTGATACTCAACGTACCGTCCGGATTTGCTGTAATGCGAGTGATGCAGTCTTTGATGTGAATTTCAAAGACACGGTTGTCCTTGCTCACATCGCCGACACGCTTCTTGTTCAGATTCCTGACTTCGCTCATGGGGTTGTCCTCCTCTCCATGTTGTTATCGCAAACGCATCATTGACTAACACAAACTAATATGATAGAATAGCAAAAGGTACAAGTAGCGTTTCCGACGGATGCATTGCGGTTTTGCTTTTACAATTCAATTTTACAAAAGGGGCTTGCCTCAACTCCGTACCAAAACGAACCGAAACGGACTAAACAGGACTTTTGCTTAGGCAGGGGGTGTACAAAGTGATTTTTACTGAGTTCGCACAGATGCTGTATCCCTTTTGTGGAAACGGTAAATATCAACCTGACCTTGTCGTGGCATTGGTTGGGAATATCATCGAAGATACAGATGACGAGACTTGTTCATTGCTGGACAATAAGCCCGATTATCTAACAAGGATTTATAACGGGGCGAAACCCTTTCCGAGAAAAGACGCAGCTTTTGTTGTGGGGCATTTAGACAAGGCGAAATTTGAAGACTACATATCTGGTTTGTCGGATGATGCGATTGAAGGGCTACGCACCGCTCTCTCTGACAAAGGCTTTGTGGTGGCAAAAAAATATGAAGTGGCCTCAAAATGTGCGGACATCTTTGCAGAAATAATGACCAACTGTGCAAGTAGCACACGTCAGCGACCCACAATTAGAGCTAAAGTTGCAGACCCATTTGAGGCATTGAAGAGCGCCGAAGCGTTACTCGCTACGCTTCCAGCTCCCACTCAGGTGGAGCCACCAGAACAACCGTTACTTGAAGAGCAGCCTTATATCAGCGAACTCTACGCAGCTTATGGTGACAAAGAGGGTGTTGCCGACTTCAGCGAGGAGCATTTGCCTCAGTACGGCGAATACGGCGAGGACATAAAAGAACGCCGTATAGACTACTTTGCAGCAGAGTCCATACGGCGTGGAGTCAGCGAACTGTATTCAGGAGAATACGCCAGCCAGTTTGATGTATTAAAAGACGAGACCTTTGACGGCGTAAAAAATACCGCTCGGAAGACTTTCCCGAACGGTTATGAACGTATGCTCGGCGTTATGGAACAGGCTGTGCTTATACAAGTCAAAAAGTACATACTTAGCCAATCGCCAAACTGGATAAGCAACAGAATCAAGATGGGTATATGCCATTTCTTGGTGAATGATAATAAGCTCAGGTGGGTGAAGAAATGAACAACATATTGGGTTCTCAATTTGAAGCCTCCTTGAGAATATTACTCCTTTTGGAGGCGGCGCAAAATGAATCTTTATCAGAAGGCGCGATTGCCGCACTTGACTATATTACAGTTTACTCGCATGACTTTGGTATATCCGAGTCGAATTTACACGGAGAGAGCAAATACCGCTTTGGCGAATTTGCGCCCCGCCGTACAACGATAAGGATAGCCATAAAACAGCTTGTGCTGGATAGGTTGGTCGTGGCGACCCGCTCATCGAGTGGTTTCCGCTATAAACTCAGTAGCGACGGGGTTGATTTCGCTTCGTGCCTTGATACTGAGTACGCTGATGCCTACTACGAAACTGCAACGCAGGTGATTGCACGTGTTGGCAATTCTGAACACGCACTTGGAGAAATGATTAATCAGAAGTCTATTGCTTCGATACGGGAGGATTAAGGATATGGCGAAGTTCTTTATTGAAAAACTGGTTGTGACGGGAAGAGGCAAAAAGCCCTCCTCTGTCGAATTCAGTGACGGGCTTAATTTCATTGTGGGTCCGTCCAATACAGGCAAAAGCTACATAGTTGAATGTATTGATTACCTGTTCGGACTTGAGCCGAGCAAGAATAAGCCTTTCCGCTTTGACCCATCTCTTGGCTATGACTGCTTCACGCTGCATACGCGAACGCCAAACGGAACCGTCGTTTTTCGGCGAAAACTTGACGAAAACAAAATAAATCTATCCGGGACTGACCCGAATTTCGAACACGGAGATTACAGCCTTGGTCATACAGCGAAAAACAACATCAGCAATGTCTGGCTTCAGATGATGGGCATTGACGAGCCGCACAAAATATTGCAGTCTCAGGCAGGAAAAGTGCAACAGCTAACCTTGCGGTCATTCCTGCATATGTTTTTAGTGAAGCAGGATTATGTGGCTCGGACGCAGTCGGTGCTGTACAACCCTGAGCTTTACTCGAATATGACCTCAACGCCTTCCAAGGCGGCCGCTCTGTTCCTGATGTCCGGCAAAGACGCCAGCGAATATGAGGTAAACGAGGACAAGAAAATCCGCAAAGCAAAGAAAACCGCTGTGATTGAGTACATCAGAAACACCGTGGGACGCTATGCCAAGCGCGAAAGTGAGTTAATTGAGGCACGGGATAACTTTGTAAAAGACAGCCCATTCTCCATCGGTCGCGGAGTAGTTGACTTTAATGAGGAAGTCGACGCCATCAACGGCGAGATAGACGAACTGCAAAATCATATCAACAACAACATCGAGCAGAGCCAGCTTTTGATGCACGACATCTATACAGGCAACAGCAGGCTCGCCGAGTGCGAAACCATCGTTGACCGTTTTACGGTGCTCCGCAGCCAGTATCAATCGGACATTGAGCGGTTGAAATTCGTGATTGATGGTAACTTGGCGCACACGGCTCTGCCCAAAAGAGATCGCTGCCCGTTTTGTGATGGCGAGATAAAGGCGAAAGATAACGTATCATACATCGACGCTTCTCGCGGCGAACTGCAACATATCCGCATCCATCTGACTGAACTGGAGAAGGCGGAGCGTGACATAGCAAAAGAAAAAAGCACCATTGAAACCAAGGTTAAAGGACTCGAAGAGCGGAAACGTAAAATCGACGCTGAAGTGTCGGCCGACTTGACACCCCGGCTGGCGGCTCTGAAAGAAAAGTTGCGCCTTTTCCGCTACATTATTGAAATCAATAAAGAGCTTGACGTCATACAACAAGAGGAACGCGGATTCAGTTCCGAGTTGTTTGAAAAAGAGACAGAGGAAGAGCCGACCGAGGTCAAACACGACATTAACCAGTTTTTTGACCTTGAAACGGTGCAGGCATTCCAAGAGAAGCTGATAACCATTCTTCAAGCTTGCCACTATCAAGGAGCGAGTTCGGCTCGCTTGAATATGGAGACGTTCGACCTAGAGATCGGAGGCAGGCCGAAATCCATCTCCAACGGAGGCGGTTACTGCGGCTTTCTTAATACCGTAGTTGCGCTTGCGATGATAGAGTTTCTGGAAGAGCAAGGAACGTATTCGCCGGGGCTGCTCATCGTGGACTCCCCGATGACTCAACTATCCGAGTCTGAATATAAGACAAAGCAGGAAACACTAATATCCGGTCTGCTGAATTATCTGCTCGGGATTTATAAAGGTGAAACGGATTCGACACATACTTCGGCGGAGCAGATAATCATCATCGAGCACAAAGACAGAGTGCCAATGCTTAATATATTGAAGGATACTCCGCATGTTAAGGTCATTGAGTTTACACAGGATAAGGAACACGGGCGGTACGGATTTTTAGATGGCGTGTATCAATATGAGTAAGCATCCAGGTGCGATCCTGACCCAAGCGATTATTGTCTACCCCGCGAGCGGAGAGCAAGGAGGAAGCAAAGTGAGAATCAGTTATAACAAATTGTGGCATTTGATGCTGGATAAAGAAATGAACAAGGCTGACCTAAAACGGGCTACCGGCATCAGCACCGCTTCTATAGCTAAATTGGGCAAGGGTGAGAATGTTACGACCGACATACTTGTAAAAATATGTGAAGCTTTAAACTGCGAGTTGCACGATATTATGGAGCTCTCGCGTGAAGATGAAAATAAGAAGAAATAAGGTAGCGCTAATGGCTTATGCACAGGTCGTAAGGCAGATGTGCTGTGTGATTTAACAAACGTCTGATGCTTAAGATTAAACGGAGAACGCAATAGGAGGTCACATTATGACAACACAAGAAATACTTCACTCCAATTTAACGGACGAGCAGTATAAAGCCGTTGTGGATGAGTCACGGCACATCCTGTGTTTGGCTTGCGCTGGCTCTGGAAAGTCTCGTACGTTGGCTTATAAAATTGCCTATTTAGTGTCCAAGGGAGAGTCGCCTGAATCTATAGTCGCCTTTACCTTTACGGAGAAGGCCGCCGAGTCCATCAAACGTAGAGTCGCCGAAGCCCTGCGTAAATTTGGGTTGTCCGAAAACTATATTGGTGCAATGTTTATCGGCACATTGGATTCCTTCTGCCAGAAACTGCTCGGCGATATCAACGCTAAGTATAGACAGTACGATATCCTCGACAGGAACGGGCTTATCCTCTTCCTAATGTCAAGATTCCATCAAATCGGGCTGAAGCATGGCGAAGGCCGTTACTTCAAAGAGAATATCCTCCCAATTGTCGATGCTTGGCAAACAATGAACAATGAGAACATCCCTTTGGCTGACATTGAGCAGTACGATGCAACGCTGTTCAACCGCCTGACGAAACTGGGTGAAATTCTCGACCGCGACGGATATATGGACTTTTCGTTCGCCATTCGTCTCGGCGTACAAGAGTTAAAAAACATAAATGACAAGGCTAATTCCTACATTGCAAAATTCAAGTATCTTCTTGTCGACGAATACCAAGACATCAACCCTATTCAAGAGGACTTCATTAAGACATTGGCGAGCCACCTCGATATGCTTCTCGTGGTGGGCGACGACGACCAGTCCATTTATGGTTGGCGAGGCGCAAACGTGCAAAACATCCTGACGTTTAATAAACGCTATTCGGATGTTGCCGTTCATCGCCTTCTGGTCAATTTCAGAAGCACGTCAGCTATCGTTGACGGCGCGAACAATTTTGTCCAGCGCACGATAAGCCTTGTGCGCCTGAGCAAAGAAATCAAATCGCACTCTGATGGCAACATTCAGGACTTGCGTAAATTATGGTTCGACGACCGCGAAGAAGAAGCTGAGTGGGTAGCACAACGTATCGAGAGCCTCATTGGAACGAAATATGTGGAGGGTGTTAACCCAGATGGCTCGGAAAAGTGCCGCGGTCTTACATACGGAGACTTCGCTATTTTGTTGAGGAGCATACATAACAGCAATGGCGATAATAGGGACAGGCAATTTGCGGACGCACTTACAAGACACGGAATACCATTTAAAACTTCTGGAGAAGGTGGTATCTTTGACCGTCCATATGCCGTGTGTGTTCGGGAATCGATGGAGTTATTGCGCGAGGCAGGCTTGCCAAGGGAGGCGGCGCTGGAATTCTTCTCAACAAGAATTCTGCCAATATTCCCTTATGCCAACGAGAATAAATTTATCACCGTGCTGAACAAGTGGCATCAGAACATCCATGCCTCGACATCCTCCGCCCGCCGTAAGGTTTATCCGCAAGAGTTTCTGCACGACCTTATCGACGTTTTCAACGTGCGTGATTTTGCGGACGAAACAGCGCTGCGTGACCTTGGTCTGTTTAGTAAAATTATTCTTGATGTCGAGAAGACCTATACCAGTATTGATTCTTCGTATAGGTATTCGGAGATGCTTAACTTCATCTCCAACATCGCCATGAATAGCTACGAGCTGGAGTCGATTGACTACCTTGCGAAAGAGAACGCCGTAGACATCTCTACGATACACAAAGTCAAGGGACTTGAATATCCCGTAGTTTTTGTAGTCGATTTGATTGCGAGCCGTTTCCCACATAAAAACGCCACATACAACGGAAAACTGCCACACGATCTGATGCTTGCAGCTATTGATCGTGGAGCTTACGGTACGAGATTTGAGGACGAGGTGCGCCTGTTTTACACGGCAATTACTCGCGCCGAAAGGTGCCTCTACCTTTCGGGGAGTACACACCACCCCGATTTAAAACGCCCCTGTAAACGATCGGCGTTTATCGCGGACTTTACGCATTCGGGGCTGTGTGAGGACGATAAGACGCTTGATGCGCTGGCGGAGAAAATTGAGCCCCAGCCTCGCTTTGATGAAAGTGAATTTCCGACGGATTACTCCTCGGTAAAGAGTTATTTGACCTGTCCTTACTCGTACAAACTCGCCACGATAATGGGCTACAACGCCGCTGTTCCTGAGCTTTTCGGCTTCGGCAAAACGAGTCATACTATTTTGGAACGTCTTCATCAGCGGTTCAAGGATAGAGCACCTTCAGCGGAGGAAGTGGCTGAGATTGTCGAGTCCACCTTTATGCTGAAGCACGTTTTTCCAAGTAACGACCCTATAAACCGTCCCGGCTCATATGAGAGGGCAAAAACTCTTGTACAGAGAATCTTGACGGAATACTCACAACGGTACGCCACAGACTTTGGACGCCTGCGGCAGGATGAGGCACGGTTTGAAATTTCGGTCAAAGACGCTCTTATAACGGGTGCGATTGACCTCTTGTTGATGGAAGACCCACAGCGCGGAATCGTCACAGCGGACGTTATCGACTTTAAGTCGATGGAAACGCCGGAGGATGTCGCCTCCTATGACTGGCGCGATATGTCCATTCAGGTGCAGTTGTACTCCCAAGCGGCGAAAGATGTCATCGGTGAGAACGTGGAGACAGGTTATATCCATACCCTTAAGGACAACCGCAGGACTGCAATACCCGTTGACAAAGATTCGGTGGATAGTGCCATTGGCACAATAGAATGGGCTGTCAGAGGAATTCTCGACGGTGACTTCCCAATGCGAGCCTGCCCGCAAAACTGCGGTATTTGCGATTTCAAAGCAATGTGCGCACAAAAGAGGCAGGCGTTCAAAAACGGAACACAACCCCCGCAAATCAACACTCCTGCGGGGTTAAAAACTATAGCCGCTTTTGATAACAACGACGGAGGCGGTGGTGTATGAGGTTTAAGTTTGAAGCTATAGATATATTCTCCGGCTGTGGCGGCGTGTCCTGCGGTCTGACTTCCGCAGGATTCAAGGTGAAAGCCGCCGTTGAGATAGAAGATAGTGCCGTTGATACCTACCTCGCTTATCCTTTGCTTTCACAAGTGAAAGTGCTGAGAGGTGTGGAAAACGGTGACATCTGTAAACTTACCGGCGAGGCTATCCTCAGAGCCGCAGGAATAAAGAGGGATGACATTTACCTCTTCGCAGGTTGCCCGCCATGTCAAAATTTTTCAAGACAAAATCCCGGGAACAAAAATAAGTCCCTTGCGGAACGCAAGAAGCTATTATTTGAGTTTTTGAGAGTTATCGAGGAGATAAATCCTCCGTTTATACTAATGGAAAACGTGCCGGGTATAAAAGCCGAATATAACAAGGTAATTCTTGACGAATTCCTCGTGCGACTGAGAAAGAAATATGTGGTGGTCGACGGTATCCTAAACTCCGCCAACTACGGTGTTCCACAGATACGCAAGCGGTTTGTACTTCATGCCGTTCGGAAAGACATACACAAGAAGTTGACCGAGAGCGGCTTTGACTTCGAGCTTCCAAAGCCGACGCACTCCAGCAAAGAAGGAGACGGATTGCTCCCATGGAGAACCGTAAGAGAGGCTATCGGTGACCTGCCGGCGATCAGAGCGGGCGAAACCTACGAAGACCCTGAAGGGCGCATACGCAACCACAAGTGTGCCAATCTGGACGATATTAATATCCGGCGCCTTCGAGCTATCCGTGCGAACGGCGGTTCTCGTGACGGATTACCGGACGATTTGATTTTGAAGTGCCACAAAAAGAAAGACGCCGAAGGCAACGTCTTCTCCGGACATAAGGACGTTTATGGCATAATGGACGCTGACAAACCCTCTCCAACAATGACGGGAGGATGCCTGTGCTATTCGAAAGGGCGTTATGGGCATTATGCTCAAGACAGAGCTATTTCTGTCCGGGAGGCGGCACGTTTACAGACGTTCCCGGATGATTTTATATTCAGTGATTCGCTAACGGCGGCGGCTTTGCAAATTGGTAATGCCGTGCCGATAGATCTCGTAAAAGCGAGCGGCACGGTGCTGAAACAGGCGATGTATATCATCAAAGCGAAGAGGAGTAAGAAAAAACATGGCTAACTTTTTTGAAATACTGGTGGGAGTGCTTAAAGCGGACGAGCGTTTCTTTACAGAAGATGGAACACTGCTCCGCAACAAAGTTTATGAATCAGCCATGAATATGGACACCGGGCTTATCGGTTTGCTTCTTGGCAACGACGACACAAAAAAGCGCTTCTTTGCGGAAGTGAACGGTACGTTCGTCTTCGATAAAGTCGGTTTCGGATGGGTTGTCAACAACCGCCAGTTTCTGCCCGATAGCTATACGCGCTTCAAAAATCGAATTGGTTTAACCGACTCTCGCGGCGATCTTATTTCAGCATCAAATGATGTAGTGCTTTCGTTTCCCTACAAGGATTGCGTCCTTGAGGGCGGGCAAACAAAGGACGACCAGAAGAGAGATGAAGTTTTTTATAACGTCACCCTCGCACCGGATGAGGTGGACAGACTGCTATACCCAAAGGTGCTGGTCGGGGCGAGGCGATATACCGCAGACAATATCGAAGAAGGCATTACATTTGACGACAGAGATAACCTCATCATCAAAGGGAATAACCTTCTAGCCATCGCCTCGCTTTTAAAGCGATATGAAGGAATGATTAAGTGCATCTATATCGACCCGCCGTACAATCCACCTAGTCAGGCGAATACATTTGCATACAACAACACATTTAACCGCTCTACATGGCTGGTATTTATGAAAAACCGGTTAGAAATTGCCAAACGGCTTCTTAAGAAAGACGGAGTTCTTATTGTCGCTATTGATAAAAACGAGCAACCTCGTTTGCAAATTTTGATTGAGGAGATATTTTCCGATAGCGATGTTGACTGTATCACTGTTGTTCACAATGCGCGTGGGGCTATTGGAACAAATTTTTCATATACACATGAATACGCAATTTTTGTTACGCCTAAAGGCAAAAAAACCATTGGAAATAGAAAAATTGAACAAGAGGAAATTGATTGGCGACAACTTCGTGATAGAGGCGGGGAATCGTTGCGGACTGATGCAAGGAATTGCTTTTATCCGATAATAGTTGAAAATAATGTAGTTGTGGATTTTGGAGATGTTTGTGCAGACGACGAGCATCCTGGACAGAATGTAAAACACGGAAATCAAATCTATGTTTATCCAGTAGACAATAACGGCATTGAGCGAAAATGGCGTTATGCAAGGCAAACTGTTGAAAACATAAAAAATGTTCTACGCATTAAAGAAACAAAAGATGGGCTTGGTATTGAAATTGGTAAAGATTTCGGGACATACAAGACAGTTTGGACAGACAGAAAATACGATGCAAGCTTAAATGGGACACAGCTATTAAAAAGTATTTTACCCGATACGAAATTTACTTATCCAAAATCCATTTACAATGTTATCGATTGCGTAAATGCCGTTGTCGAAAATGACAAAAATGCCATTATACTTGACTTTTTTGGTGGTAGCGGAACTACTGGTCATGCCGTTATGGAGATAAACAAACTAGATGGCGGGCATAGGCGTTTCATTTTGGTTGAGCAAATGGACTATATCCAGCAAGACACCCTGCCAAGGAATGTGGCGGTTATGAAGTCGATTGCCCCCAAAGCGAGTATCATCTATGCTGAGCTTGCCAAGTGTAATTATAGATACGTTGAGGATGTCAAGGCGGCTAAAACTGATGCCGACTTGACCGCCCTACTTGAGCGCGTCCTCAACACAGGCTTTATCAGCAGCAAGGTGAGCCCCACCGAGATAGCTGGAGCCGCCACAGACTTCGATGATTTGTCCGTCAAGGACAAGAAACGCTTCATACTCGAATTGCTCGACAAAAATATGCTCTATGTGAACCTCTGTGATCTCGACGATGAGGAATATGCTATCAGTGACGCTGACAAAGCATTCACACGCAGCTTCTACGGATTGGAGGGAAATTAATGTTCCTTTTTCAGCAAATGGACTCCATCCGAGACTTTTCACCGACTGCCTATAAGGAATTGCCTGACATAATTCCGCAAAACCTCAATCCGGTGTTCGAATTACGCCCATATCAGGAGGACGCATTCCGCAATTTTGTCACGTTTTATGAGAGTGACAGATGCCCGAATCCGACCCAGGTGTTGTTTCACATGGCGACCGGTAGTGGCAAGACACTTATTATGGCGGGACTGATTGTGTACCTTTATCGACGCGGATATCGCAACTTCCTCTTTTTTGTGAATCTCGATAACATTGTCAAAAAGACGAAAGACAACTTTTTGAACGCCGCTTCGGCAAAGTATCTGTTTGCGGAGCAAATTGTCATTGATGGTGAAACGGTCAAGGTCAACGAGGTGAGCAATTTCCAAGGCGCAAGCCAGGATGCCGTTAATATCTGCTTCACGACCACGCAGGGGCTTCATTCGGATATGTGGTTTCCGAAAGAAAACTCGCCGTCCTTCGACGATTTCGCCGATTCAAAGACAGTCTTAATAGCCGACGAAGCGCACCACCTCAACGTAGACACGCGGCGTGGCAAAGTGGACGCCGACGAGGATTCCTTGCGCCAGAGTTGGGAAACGACGGTGCGCCGCATTTTCGAAGCAAACCGCAACAACCTGCTGCTTGAATTCACAGCCACGTGCGACTTGCAAAACCCGTTCATTTTGAGCGAGTACGAGAACAAGATTATATTCGATTATCCGCTCAGCAAATTTCGTGAGGAGAAGTATTCAAAGCAGGTACGGGCAATTCGGGCCGACATCGGTTACGGGGACCGTATGCTGACGGCATTGATGTTCAGCCAATACCGCTTGAAGGTTTTCCAGGATCATCGCCTCTACATCAAACCTGTGGTTCTGTTCAAGGCAAAAACCATCGCTGAGAGTAAGGAATTTGAACAGACCTTTTACGAAATGATTCGAACGCTTGCCGGTGCGACGCTGGAACGTATCGTGTCGGCTTCTCCGCTTGCGGAAGTTAAGCGTATGGCGGAATACTATGCCGCCAAGGATATCGACTTTGAGGAGTTGGCACAGGAATTACGAGAGGAATTCAACACAGACCACTGTATCTCGGTCAATGACGACAAGGAAGCGAACGAACGGCAGATTTTGCTTAACTCCCTCGAAAGCAAGGATAATCCGTATAGAGCGATTTTTGAGGTCAAGAAATTGGACGAGGGATGGGATGTCCTGAATCTCTTTGACATTGTGCGTCTTTACGAAACTCGCGATGCCTCCAAGGGTAAGCCGGGCGCAAGCACAATCGCCGAGGCACAGCTTATTGGGCGCGGTGCGAGATATTGCCCTTTTGTTATCGACGAGGATGATGAGAAATACAAGCGTAAGTATGACGGTGATGTCGACAACCCGCTTCGCGTTTGCGAGGAGTTGTACTACCATTGCCAATACGACAGCCGCTACATCGACGAGTTAAACAAAGCATTGATTGCCACGGGTATTATGCCCGAAAGCCAGACAGAAGTTCATTACGTTCTGAAAGACTCCTTCAAACAAGATGACCTGTATAAAACGGGCATCGTATTTTTGAATAAACGCGAAGTCAAGAGCCGCATGGATATCGTAGAATTGTTGCCCTCCATGCGCGATAAAGAATACGGTGTCACCATAAACACAGGAAAAACCGCGATGGATACGATGATGATGAATGCCCACACGAATACAACCGTAAAGACTTTTCAACATAGGACGACTATCGGGAAAATTGCCGCCTACAACTATTCGATTGTACACAGCGCGCTTAGGCGAATAGACGTCTTCAAATTTAGCGTCCTGCGTAGCTACTTTCCCAACCTAAAATCGCTTAGAGAGTTTATCACAGGCGACGCATATCTCGGTAAGGTGAGAATTCTTATAGAAAGCCGCGATGAGACACCAACGCCTGAAACCTTTTTTGAAGCTTGTTTGAATGTCCTGATGAAAATTGGCGGCGTGATTTCGGCTATCAAGGAAACCTATGAAGGGACAACTGAATTTAGAGATAAGAAATTTAGCGAGGTTTTCCGTAGCAAGAAGCTTCACATCACAGACCCGCACGGAGAGGGCGAAGGCATCTCGCAAAACGCCCCGGCAATCCGTCCCGAATGGAGAATCAACCTTGGTATCGCCGATTGGTTTATATTCAACGATAACTTTGGCACGACCGAGGAGAAAGCGTTTGTGGCGTACTTTGCCTCATATGTGGAAGCCTTGAAAAAGGAATACGAAACGGTCTATCTTGTCCGGAATGAGAGACAACTTGTGTTATATTCCTTTGACGGCGGCGAGCGTTTCGAGCCCGACTATCTGATGTTCCTGCGTCGTCGGAACAGCACAGGCGCAGAGCAGTATCAGATTTTCGTCGAGCCAAAGGGAAATCACTTGATAGCACAGGATAAATGGAAAGAGGATTTCCTGCTCCAGATTGAGAGCCGCGGAATTCCGACAAAGACCTTTGCCGATGACAATAAATATTACGTATGGGGCTTCCCGTTCTACAATCAGCAGAATAGAATGGGCGAATTTACAAGATCGTTTGAACGAGTTCTGCCATCATATAGCAGCACTCTGAAAGTCGCAGAACCTCTCGAACCGTATGGCAAGAGAGATGAATAACTGGCTCAAGACACGAAAGCGAGGTGTGACCGTTGGCGGACGTGTATGATAAAGAAAAGCGCTCCGCCGTGATGCGGAACATTAAGGGGAAAGGCAATAAGTCCACTGAGTTGGCACTCATCGCCATCTTTCGTGAGCAAGGCATAAACGGTTGGCGGCGAGGATACCAGGTCAAAGGACACCCCGACTTCGTTTTCCTCAAAGAGCGAATTGCCATATTTGTGGACGGGTGTTTTTGGCACGGTCACGATTGCCGGAATACGAAGCCGAAAGATAACGGGGACTTCTGGTCAAAGAAAATTGGCTGCAACGTCAAGCGCGACAAAGCCGTCACACAGATGTTCGAGAGCAGAGGCTGGGTGGTACTCCGCATCTGGGAGTGCGAATTGAAAAAGAAAAATCGCGATTCGCTTGTCGAGAGACTGAACCGCGCATTAAATAGCAAAGCTGAATCAATCGGAGGAGAATAACATGAAAGCAGAAGCAAGGTCACTGACATTTCTGGCAAACGAGGGGTCTGTCAAAATCCCGTTCTTTCAACGCGCATATGTTTGGAATGAGGACAACTGGGAAGAGTTGATTTCCGATTTGCTGGAAAGTGGCAAGAGCCATTTCTTGGGGTCGCTTATCCTGAAGCAAGTTGAAATCCAAACAGGCAACACCAAGCAGGTGCTTGTAATTGACGGGCAACAGCGGCTGACTACACTAAGCATTTTGCTCCGAGCTCTATTCAACAGCTTTGACGCCGAGCTACAGCAAAAATGTAAGCAGGATGGCAAATTTGACATATGCTTATTTTATAAGCGTGATATGTTTGAGAGTGACGTACTCGTCAAAATCGAACATTCAAAAGTTGATAAGAAACACTTTCAAGCCGTCATTAAGAATGAAGTAAACCCTTTTATAATCGACCCGAAGACTTGTGAAAGCAACATACTAAAGTGTTTTAGGTTCTTTTCTGACAGGCTTACGGAAGTCCCTCTCGAAGCACGAAAAAAGTTGTTCAGCGACCTTTTGAATCCCAATAATAATATTCTCGTTGTCATCGACCTTACGGAAGCCGACGACGAGCAAAGCATCTTTGACACTATAAACAGTGCAGGTATGCGTCTGAGCAGCGCCGATATCGTTAAGAACGTGCTTTTCCAAAGAGCCTTTGACCTTTACAGCAATAATGAGGAAGTTGAAACCCTCTATAAGGATAATTGGGAAAGCGTGTTTGCAAGCGACGAACAGTCCATAGCGTTCTGGGCGACCGAGCGTACTTTGGGGCGTCTGAAAAGAGATAACATCGAGATTTTGCTACACTCCATTGCGGTCATCGAAGGTTTTTTTGACCCCGAAAAACACACCTTGACCGACCTTGCTAATATCTATAAAGCGTACATTAGCGGACTCGACTTAAACGGACTTCGGAAATTTGTCGGCGCTATATCGGAATACGCCAAGTTATACCGCCAGAAAATGTATGTGTTTGATAGTAGCGACCTCTTCGGGTACGATGATTACGAGAAGCGCCTTTTCCATGTTCTGAGCGTGTGCGACGTATCTACATTCCATCCGTACATTCTTTATCTATACAGGAACTGCGCTGGCAATGCGGAGACACTAAAATCGGCATTGCACAAGCTGGAAACGCTCGTTGTACGCCGCTTTATCTGCAATTCCGAGACGAAAAACTATAACAAGCTATGCAAAGAATTCATTGGAGATTCCTCAAGACTGGACGCGACCTTGGCGGAGACAAGCGACGACGATTTCAAAGCGGCCTTGCAGCGCGTCAATAATAAACCGGCGGCTCTGCTCTTATTCTGGGTAGAGTTGTACCGTCGAAGCAAGGATAACCGCTATGACCGCGACGAGTTGAAATACACTTACACGCTTGAACACGTCATGCCTCAGAAATGGGAGGAATACTGGTCTCCTGTCCCCGTGACTGGCGACGATGGAGCACTCATCGATGATGCCGAAGCCGCCAAGCAATATCGCTATCGCATTATTTGCAGTATTGGAAATATGACGCTCCTGAAAAGCTCGTTGAATACAGCCCTCCGGAACTATGAATTCAAACGCAAGGTAGAGGGCGAAGGCCGCAAACGTGGCATCAAGCACTATGCGGAACTCGGAATAACAAAGCTGGACATCGTGGCTTCGTTCGACTTCGGTGACCAAACGTGGGATGAAACAAAAATTCGCAAGCGCACCGAGGAGATTACTGGCGATGTCTTGGCGATTTGGAGTTGACGCCATGGAGGAACCCATGAGCCGATTTGCCGTTATTGACACGGAAACAACATGGGGCGATGCGGTTATGTCTATCGGCATTGTCATTGCCGACTCGGAGACTTTCGAGTTGGTGGACAAGCGATATTATATACTCACCCCATTCAAAAATCACGGTGGCATGTACACCTGCGCCTTATACGCCAACGGCATCAAGCCCGACCTTGAGTGTTCGAGGGAAAAGGCAATGACCGAACTGCGGCGATTTCTTGCCGAACACGAGGTCGAGACAATGTTTGCTTACAATGCGGCGTTCGACTATCGTCATCTGCCGGAATTATCTCATCTCGCTTGGCACGACATCATGAAGGTTGCGGCGTACAGGCAGCACAACCCTAAAATACCGAGTTACACCGAGTGCTACGGCACCGGAAGATTGAAGCGCGGGTACGGCGTAGAGAGCGTCTACAAAATGCTGAGCGAAGACTTAGTGTATTGTGAAATGCATAATGCCCTGACCGACGCAATAGACGAACTGGAAATCATGCGGCTTTTGAACCACGGACTCGGCAAGTACGCCTTGGCGAGAATCGGATGATTGATGACTGAATCTTTTACGAGGAGATAGGCTATGAGCAATTCAAAACAAGGCGAGGACTTGTACAGACCTATAATCAAAGAAGGTACCCATCTTGCTCCGTCTAAGAAAACACCGGGTGCCTATCGTGGGACTCAATTATCTGACGCCAATAATCAGGTTGATGGTCAGACCGAATGGGTTAAGGTTGAAGAAAGCGAGTATGATTATAGCTACGATTCTCCCTACGACTACGAAGAGTCAAGTGAGGCGGTAGAACTTACCGAGGAACAGCGGGAAATGGCCGCAATAATAGGCGCAGCCGCAGCCATTATTGCACTGGTCGCCGCTGCCGCTCCCCGTGTAAAGAATTGGTGGCAAGCAAAGGTTGCTCCAAGTATAAAAAAGACGTGGCAAGGAATATCGAGGAAGAAAAACATGCCGATTAAGAAAAAGCTTCATGTTTGCACCACCAAACTTGCTGCTACAAGCGGGTCTGTTCCGGGTTTGTTTTCCCAAGAGCTTAATGATGCCTATGAAAACTATGTAAATGATATGACCAACGAGGAGGCACAGCGAGAACTACTTGATATTTTTATACTTTCCGCAGTCGTTGCGACAAAGATAATGAAGTTGGCTCATAGTCGTATTGTAAAAGACGATATGGCTTCTCCAGAATACATAGAAGGCAAAGAGGTTATAGAAAAACTCAGCACACCGCAATTTGTAAATAGTATTAACAGAATACTCGAAAGCACCCCGAACTTGCTGGAAGAGAAGTCTGCATCGCTTTCCGCAATTTTGGGACGCACTCTGGTTGTGGATGGTCGCTACCTGCCTATTGAAAATGAAGCGTTAAGAGCGGTCTTTACAAGCGAGATGTGAAGTACATTTAATAGGCTGTCTTTTAACGATTTGTCAAGAGGGTGTTCAAATTTGACGATTTCAAAGGACTTTGGGTGAAGGGGTGTGCTGTGCATTTTATCAATAGATGATACTAACACCACCAAAAATGACAGGATTTGAATCTGTGCTATATGTTGACTTATTTCCCCAAACGGATAAATTCATAGAAATGCTGTGGATATATTTCCTTGCACGGATAATGCTCCTTAAAACCATCGTCGACCAATTCCCGCGAACGGGAAAACAGCCATACACAGACCAGACATCAATCTGATTGGCTCGTTCCATGTTGAGTAGTTGGTGTTTGTATGCTTTCATTATCCATACAATTGAAATGTTAAAGAACATCTCATACCGTACAACCAGTATCACATAAAATGATACCAGACGAGAAATTCGTCTGGTATTTTTTCTGCCCCAAAATCAGTTGAAAGGAGATCTGTCCAATGGCGAAAAAGTGTTTTATGCTTATGGAAGTGGCGGATGACAAGCAACCGGATAAGGTATCCGATCCACAAGCTTTTCTGCAAAATTATCAAACTGCGCTGCTTTTGTCGCTGTTGGATAAGAATCTCCTGACACAGTGGCAATTTGACCGATGTGTGGAAGAATTACAAAAGCAGAGCATAAAAAATTGAATTTACGAAAATAAAAGTGCAACACTTATAGACGCAGAAAGATAAATTTCCTAAAATAAAGGTGGTTGATAAATTTAATCAGAGAGGAGGGCATGAGTTTGATTCCATATTCCGATAAGCCGCAGCGAGTTGCTGCCTACTGCCGGGTGTCTACGGACAAGGATGACCAAGTTAATTCGCTGGAGAGTCAGAAAAAATATTTTCGTGATTACATAGAACGCAATCCTTTTTGGGAGCTTACAGAGGTCTATGTGGATGATAGCGATAAAATAGGACTTAATCAGAAAACCTCGAATTGAGGGGTTTTACCGATTAAGTCCTATTTTTTTGTACCCTATTTACCCATTACCCATTTACCCAAACCCTATTTTATCCAGAAAGGAGTACACCGATGGCAAAAATCATTGCAACTATCAATGAAAAGGGCGGCGTGGGCAAAACAGCCACGGCAACCACGCTTGCCTATCTCCTGTCCAAGAGAGGACACCGTACCGCCCTGATTGACTTTGACGGTCAGGGACACTCAAGCATCATTTCCGGTGTGAAAAACACCAATAAACTGGAGGTAACAATTAACACCCTGATACGCAGGCTGGTTGAGGACGAGCCATTGCCCCCGCCTGACAGCTACATATTCAAAACCAAGTGTGGGGTTGACCTGATTCCCTCCAACACTCAGCTTTTTACCCTTGAGCGAAATCTCTGCAATGTGGATTTCCGTGAACACATTCTGACACGATACGTTGATACCATTAAGGACAGCTATGAGTATATCATCATTGACTGTATGCCGCAAATGGGTACGCCTATGATTAACGTGATGATGTGTGCCGACAGCCTTATCATTCCGACACAGGCGGAACTTCTGTCTGCGCAGGGGCTTGCGGAATTACTGAAACATTATCAGCTCATTCAGAAAAACAGCAACCACCGCCTGCGTATTGAGGGAATTTTGATTACCATGGATTCCGCTAATACCATTCTTTCAGCACAGGTAAACGATATGATTCAGCAGGGCTTCGCTGATAAGGTTCCTATTTTCAAAACCCGCATCCCCCGTTCCATTAAGGTGGCGGAAGCCGTGTTGTACCATCAGACCATCTGCGAATTCCTGCCGGAAAATCCTGCGGCAATCGCCTATGAGCAATTCGTGGACGAACTTCTGTCCAAGGAGCAGAGCAAAACTGCGGAAAGGAGCGCATAACCATGGCTACACCAAAACCGAAAGCCCGTTTTGTGGATTTTCAAGAAATGCTAAGTATCGACACGCCTCAAGATACCGCCCCTGCTCCTGTGCAGGGCGGTATCTTGGAAATGGACTTTTCACAGATGGAGTCCTTTCCGAACCACAGGTTTAAGCTCTATGAAGGTCAGCAGCTTGATGACATGGTGGAGAGCATTCGACAGTTTGGTATCCTGCTCCCCATTATCCTTTGGCACACCGATGACGGGCGGTATATCATTCTCAGCGGACACAACCGTAAAAACGCCGCCCAGCTTGCCGGGTTTACAAAAGGTCCTGTTATCATCCGTGAAAACCTGACCCATGAGGACGCCATTTTAATCGTGACGGAAACCAATCTTCGCCAGCGTTCTTTCTCCGATATGAGCCATTCGGAACGTGCCTACTGCCTTGCCCAGCACTATGAAGCCATGAAGTGTCAGGGTAAACGAAATGATCTTTTAGCGGAGATTGAAATGCTCTTAAACCCGCATAGTAACGAGGATTCTGAAACTTGTTCGCAAGTTGAGAACAAGTCCAAAAGTCTTACAAAAGTTGGTGCGGAATATGGCCTTTCAAAAGATAAGGTTGCACGATATATTCGTATTTCCAACTTAATTGACCCTCTCATTTCACGGGTTGATACCGAAGAAATTGCTTTCTTGGCTGCCTATGACCTTTCCTTTGTAGCGGATACAGCAAAGCAACAGCAGATTGCCGACCTCATGGAATCCGACAACTACAAGGTGGACATGAAAAAGGCGGAGTTGTTCCATAGTTATTACGAAACCGGAAAACTGACCGATACCGCTATTGTGCAAATCCTCTCTGGCGAGAAAACCCGAAAACCCAAAAGCAGTAAGCCGCAGCCTGTCAAAATCAAGCCTGCTGTGATTTCCAAATATTTTACTCCACAGCAGACCCAAAAGGAAATTGAGGAAACCATTGATAAGGCGTTGGCCCTGTACTTTGAAAATCAGAACAAGGAGGTGGTGATGACTTGAGCAAAGTAACCATTCTTGCCGAATTATATCATAAGTCGGTGCAGGAATACACGAAAGACCCTGCGGAGTGGAAAGGTTTGCTGTCCTGCGTGGCGAGGTATTATAAGCGCTCTTTTGACAATGCAGTGCTGATTTACGCCCAGCGCCCCGATGCTACCCAGCTTGCCACTTATGACGAGTGGCATGACAAGCGGATTAACCGGAGCATCAACCGGGGTGCAAAGGGCATTGCCGTGATTGATATGGTAAATCCCACCGCCAGCCTAAAGCACCTGTTTGATTTCATGGACACCAACGGGGATGCACAGAGCTTCAAAAAAGTGTTAAACTACTTGTGGGAGATGGATGATCAGTATAAGCCCAGCCTGATGGCTAAATTCCACGAAAAGTACCATACCCCTACCTCCAGCATAGAGCTATGCCTGTATAAGCTGGTACAGCAGAGAGTGCGTCAGGTCTTACCGAAGTACATGGAAAACTTCAAAGTGCGGGATGAAAGCAGTATGCTTTACGGCGCGCCTATTGAAGCGGTAAAAGCGGAGTTTACGGAGCTTGTCACAGACAGCGTTGCCTACACGGTATTTCAGAAATGCGGGCTTTCCGCAGAGCTATTTGAGCAGACTGCATTTGAAAATATCAGCCACTTTAACAGCTTGGAGCTTTTTATGGCAATGGGGAGCTGTACTGTGTCCCTTGCCAGACCCATCCTGAAAGAAATCCATCAGGAGATTCAGCAAATCAAAATCGAAAGGAGCCAAATTTATGAGAACCGAACCGTTAATGAACCTCACTTATCGGCAGGGCGAGAACGGGCTACTGTACCCCAACCTGCAAATCTCGCAGAACGAGGAAACCGACCGGACACCGGTGGGCAGATTCGGGAGCCTGTGGAAGAACTACATGCTGGAGAACCACCCGCACCGCCTGTCCGAGCTGGTGGCACAGGGCAAAATCAACGAGATGATTTTGAAAGTGGACGAGGAAGCCGAGAGCCGCAAAGAACGGCTGATACAGGAGCTTCTCACCGCCCAGCCGATGCCGGACACCGAGGATACGCTGGAGAGAGCCGGTCACATGAGCATGATAACCTTGACAGCGGAGGAAATCGTAATCAGCGAACTGATACAGAAGCCCCGATAACACAAACCACAGAGCCGCCCACAGATGGTAAACAGCCGTCTGTGGGCGGCTTTTTTGTTGTTCCACCCAAAACAGTACAGGAAATTTCCCTTGAGAAGGAAAAAGCGGCAGAGCCAACGGAACAAGACACATCTTTTTCGTATCAGCTATTGAGCCGCCTGCAATCTGATTGTGAATATTTCTTAGGCGCAGGGCAAGGACATGAAAAGCATTTATGGGCGGGAAACATAAAAAACCAAATCGCCAAGATGTGGGAGCTTTACAATGCCGTACCTGAAAAACCGAATTGGCTGACAGCGCAGGACATTGAACGCTACGAAAAACAAATGGCAGGGGTTGAGCAGAAAGCTGCCAGCGTAGATACGCCCATTACGCCGGTGCCTGATCTAAACGTGCAGCCCACGGATATTCAAACCACTTCCTCTGCATCAACGCTCGACGAGGACGAAATCTCCGACCTCATTGATGTGGTGCTGTGCGCCGACGATATTACCCCCGATACACGGGAGTGGGTATCGGAACTCTATAAATTCTTTGAGGGCGGTCATAAGCAGACCACGAAAGCAAAAATCCTGAAAGCCTTTTACGGTAAGCTGGATACGGAATATGTCACAAAAACCGGTGATTATCTTCATATCTTTGCCGACAGCGAGGGTTTAACCTTTGAAACAGAGGGACAGCAGTTTTTTGCCAGCTATGGGTCACTTACAGACCGCATAGACCACCTGATTCTGATGGGCGCCTATCCGTACAGTTCCGCCGATAGCATGATTGACGATTTCTCCATACCCGATGAAATGGACGAGATGCAGGGCGTATCCGATAGGGACGAACCGGAGCCGGAAGAAACTGCTGTTCCCTCCGATGTATCCGAACAGGACAGACAGCGGATTATTGACGAATACCTTCAGCACGGCAGCGGCACACAGGGCGGCAGACAGCGGATATATCACGCTATGCGCTCCATGCCTGCTAAAAAAGACCGTGTTGCTTTCATCAGAAAGGAATACGATCACTATACCAGTTCCCGTAGTTTGGATAACGGAGAACAGTGGCATTTAGAGTCCACTCCGAAAGGTTTGGCGATTGATTACCGGTCCGGCACACTGGAACTGCATGAGGCTCTGTCATGGAATCAGGTAGAAAGCGGTATCTCTGACTTGATTCAGCAAGACCGGTATTTGACCGAGGAAGATAAAGCCGAGATGGAAGCCGAGGACAGAACCGCTTATGTTCCTGCCCCGGCAGAGCCGATACAGGCAATCCCCGACAGGCAGCTTACGCTTTTCGATATGGCTCCCGCCTCACAAGACAGCTACGAGGACAGTACGGATGATAACAATGACAGCGTGATTGACGGAAATTCCGAAGAAGCAATGCCCCTGCCGTTTATGGAAGGTGACCGTATTTACTACCATGACCGGGTATTTGAGATTGTCAAATTCCTGCATGACGGCCGCACAGTGGAAATCGGTGAGATTGCCCAACTTAAAAACCTGAACAGCCTGAAAATTACGGAGCGTGTACCGCTATCCGAAATTGCGGACTGCAAGCCCCTGAAAGATTATTATACTCAGGGTGAGATTGCTTCTATGGTAGTGGAGGCAGTACAAAGCGGAGATAACAGCGAAGAAACCAAGGCAGCAATCCAAGCAGCATCCCTTGTCAATCAGTCCAATGATGAGTATAGCCATGCCATTATGGATGACTTCCATACCCGCGCATGGGGCAAGGGCTTCAATTACCACTATTCCCCCGACCATCATTTATATGACGGCGGTCCGAAAACAAAATGTAAGAACAATATCGAGGCAATTCGGCTGTTAAAGGAATTGCAGGTGCAGGGACGCATAGCAACCGCCCAAGAACAGATTACCCTTGCACGGTTCGTGGGCTGGGGCGGCCTTGCAAATGCCCTCACACCTGAAAAAAGCGGATGGGAAAAGGAATATGCGGAAATTAGGGAACTGCTGACCGACGAGGAATTTCAGGCAGCTCAGAAAAGCACCCTGACCTCCTATTATACGGAGCAGAGCGTTATCAGCCATATTTATAATGGCTTGGAGCGCATGGGCTTTCAGGGTGGCAACATCTTAGACCCGGCCCTTGGCACAGGAAACTTTTTCTCCGTGCTGCCGGACAGTATGAAATCCTCCAAGCTTTACGGCTGTGAGATTGACCCCATCCCCGGTCATATTGCCAAGCACCTTTATCCCGAAGCGGATATTCAGGTGACGGGATTTGAAAAGACGGCCTTTTCCGACCATTTCTTTGATGTGATGGTCGGAAATGTGCCGTTTAATGCCATCAAGGTGGATGATTCACGCTACAACAAGTATAACCTACCCATCCATGATTACTTTATTGCCAAGTCGCTGGATAAGGTTCGTCCGGGCGGTATGCTGGCGCTGATTACCTCCAAGTTCACCATGGATAAGGCCAATTCCAAAATGCGCAAATACATTGGTGGGAAAGCGGAACTGATCGGTGCAGTGCGACTGCCGAATAACGCTTTTAAGCAAGTGGCCGGAACGGAAGCCACCACGGATATTTTGTTCCTTAAAAAGCGGGAACGGGAAATTGTACCGGACGAAGAAAACAGCCCGTGGCTTTCTGTGGAGCAAAATGCGGACGGTATCCCGATGAACCGCTATTTTATTGACCACCCGGAAATGGTGCTGGGCGAAATGGTGTTTGATGAGTCCATGTATGGCAATGAAAAGACTACTGCCTGTCACCCGATCCCCGGTGATGATTTGAATGAACGGCTGGAGCGTGCCATTTCCTATCTAGACGGCGAGTACACCGAAGCCACCTCGGAATACGAGGACGAAAAAGAAATGCTGCCGGAATCTATCCCGGCTGACCCTAACGTGCGCAATTTCAGCTATGGACTGATGGATGGCGATCTCTATTACCGTGAAAATTCCCGGATGTATAAGCAAAATATCACTGGCCGGAAAGCCGAGCGTATCCGGGGCATGTTGGAGATTACGGCAGCCATCCGCAGTTTGATTGATTTCCAGAACAGCGAATATGCAGACCTCCATGAGCTGCCTACCATGGAATATGAAAAACAGCTTCAGGAGCATATCGCCCATTTGAACCATGTTTACGATGCTTTTGTAAAAAAGCAGGGATTTCTCAATTCCTATGCCAATGTAATGGCGTTCTCAAGAGATGCCAATGCTCCGCTGCTCCGGTCCATTGAATCGGAGAAAAAAGGCCAAAAGGGCGCATGGGAAAAGACCGCTATCTTCTACAAGGCCACCATTAAGCCCAAGGTCATGCCGAAAACGGTCCACTCCGCAGAGGAAGCCCTGATGGTTTCCCTCAATGTTAAGGGTAAGGTAGACCTTGCCTATATGTCCTGGCTCTATCAGCGCCCCGACCACCGCAAAGCGACTCCAGACGAAATTATAGAGGAACTGGGCGAAAAAATTTACCAAGACCCGGATGATTACACCGGCAATTCGCATACTGGCTGGAAAACCGCAGATGAGTATCTAAGCGGTTATGTAAGGGATAAGCTGACTACGGCTATCTTAAAGGCAGAGGAAGAACCGGAACGGTTCAACCGCAACGTGGAAGCTCTCAAACTGGTTCAGCCCGTACCCCTGACCCCACAAGACATCAGCTTTACGCTGGGTTCCACATGGATTCCCCCGGAGATTTATCAGCAGTTTATGTACGATACCTTCCAGACCGCACCGGGCAATCAGGAAGGACGATTTGGCATTTTCCTTGAATTTTCCCGATACAGTGGAGCCTACCACATTACCAGCAAGAGCGCCGAGCGAACCTCCGTCACAGTCAACCAGTCCTACGGCACAGACCGGATGAACGCCTATGACATACTGGAAACCACTCTGAATCTGCGGCCGGTGGAGGTCAAAGACCCGGTAGAGTATATCGACCCGGACACTGGTGAGGAAAAGACCCGAT
The DNA here is from genome assembly GCA_023390115.1 of Bacillota bacterium. GTDB lineage: Bacteria > Bacillota > Clostridia > Acetivibrionales > DSM-27016 > Anaerobacterium. The sequence continues at coordinate 493,762 of JAEWDM010000022.1, read as the reverse complement.
ATGTTCTTAATAAAAAGGAAACCATTTTGGCCCGTGAAAAACAGGCGGAAATTAAAATGGCCTTTGAAGGATGGCTCTTTGCCGACCCGGAGCGAGGGGCAAGCCTGACCAAGCTCTATAATGACCGTTTTAATAACATTCGCCCCCGTGAGTATAACGGGGACGATCTTCTTTTACCTGATATGGCGGAGGACATCAAACTCCGCAAGCACCAGCGGGATGTAATCGCCCATGGCCTATACGGGGACGGCAATCTGCTGATGGCACATGAGGTGGGCGCTGGGAAAACCTATGCGGCAATCGGCTTGGGATATGAAATGAAGCGGCTGGGGGCAATTCATAAGCCCTTGTATGCCGTGCCAAACCACCTTGTTGGTGAATGGGCAACCCACTATATGAAAATGTACCCCAATGCCAATATTTTGGTGGCGGAGAAAAAGGACTTTGAGAAAAAGAACCGCCGCCGTTTTGTCAGCCGCATTGCCACCGGCGAATACGATGCCGTTATTATGGGACACAGCAGTTTTGAACTGATCGGCTTATCCAGAGAGCGGCAGCTTGCGGCGATGGAGGCGGAAATTGAAGCCATTACCGACGCTATTTCGGAGCAAAAGGCCAAGGCCGGTAAAGACTGGACGCTCAAGCAGATGGAGATTTTCAAGTCCAATCTCCAGTTCCGCTACGACCGGTTATTTAAGGCGGAAAAGAAAGATAATGTTGTCAGCTTCGAGGAATTAGGTGTAGATGCCCTGTTTGTAGACGAAGCACATGCCTACAAAAATAATTTTTCTTACACAAAAATGCGCAACGTGGCAGGGATTACCGGGGTAAGCAGCCAACGTGCCATGGATATGCACCAAAAATGCCAGTATATCAACGATCTCAATGATGGAAAGGGTGTGGTGTACCTCACTGGTACGCCTATCTCCAATACCATGGCGGAGCTGTATGTACTGCAAAAGACCTTGCAGCCCAAGGCATTGGAGGAACGTGGCCTGCTGATGTTCGATAGCTGGGCAAGTACCTACGGCGTAATCGAGTCCTCTTTAGAGATCAAGCCGGAGGGCAGCGGCTATCAGATGAAGAACCGGTTTGCAAAGTTTCACAATTTGCCTGAACTTATGAATATGTTCCTGATGATTGCTGACATCAAAACCGCCGATATGCTGGATTTACCCACCCCGAAATTAAAAACCGGCGCAGTACAGGTCATCAAGACAGAAATTACCCCGGAGCAGAAGCGCATTGTCATGGAGCTTGGTGAACGGGCGGAGAAAATCCGAAACGGCGAGGTGGACAGCTCTGAGGACAATTTCCTAAAGCTCACATTAGAAGCCCGCCTGCTGTCTACCGACCCGAGAGCCATTGACCCGGATTTACCGGACGATCCCAATACCAAGCTCAATGTCTGCGCCCGGAAAACAGCGGAGATTTATCACGAAACCGCAGAGAAACGGCTGGCCCAGCTTATCTTCTGCGATCAGGGCACACCCAAGGGGGACGGCAGTTTCAATTTCTATGAGGCTACCAAAGATGCCCTGATTGCACAGGGCGTTAAGCCGGAGGAAATCGCCTTTATCCACGATGCCAGAACAGACGTACAACGGGAGCAGCTTTTTGAAAAGGTCCGCACGGGTGAAATACGTATTCTCATGGGCAGCACCAGCAAAATGGGAACCGGTATGAATGTGCAGAACAAGTTAATCGCACTCCATCATTTGGACGTACCATGGCGGCCCTCTGACCTCATTCAGCGCAACGGCCGCATTCTCCGTCAGGGCAACGACAACCCGGAAATCTCTATCTTCAACTACATCACGGAACAGACATTTGACGCTTATTTGTGGCAGATTTTAGAGCAGAAGCAGCGGTATATCAGCCAGATCATGACCGGGCGCTCCACCCTCCGAAGCTGTGAGGATGTGGACAGCACCATGCTCCAGTACGCCGAGTTTAAAGCCCTTGCCGTTTCCGACCCAAGAATTAAGGAAAAGATGGAAACGGACAACGAGATCAACCGCCTGATGGTTCTGAAATCCTCATGGCAGAGCCAGCGCAACAGCCTGCAATACGACATTACCAAGCGGTATCCAAGTGAAATTACGAGTACGGAAAAGAAGATTGTAAAAATGACCGCCGACCTTGAAACCTACCGGCAAAACAAACCGGCTGAATTTCAGATGGTGATTGACGGAAGAACCCATGACGAGCGAACCAAAGCTGCCGAGCATTTCATGGTACGCGCCCGCAAGCTGGGACGGCAAACAGGCGATACGCTGGATATGGGTAGTTATGCGGGCTTTTCGGTTTCCTTGCATCGAGGCATGATGAGCAGTGTACGGATTGTTTTGGACGGTCAGCGCAGCTATTCCACCGATATGGGAGAGTCGGCTCTCGGCAACATCACCCGCATCGAAAACCTGGCGGAGCATATCGCCGGGGATTTGGATGTTTGCCAAGTGGAGCTTGTGGATTTGCACCGGCAGCTTGAGGCGGCGAAGCTGGAAAGCCAGAAGCCGTTTCATAGCGAGGAAAAGCTGGCGCAGCTCCAGCGGAAAAAGGTGGAGCTTGACCTTGCCTTGGAGTTTAAGGACAGTGCCGACGAGATTTTAGAGCCGGACGAGGATAGTACGGAGGCACTGGAGGATGAGCCAGACGGTGAGGAAAACACGACCGTCAGGACACAGCCCCCACCCGCACGGCTTGCCTTGGAACAAAAGCTGTATCAAAAGCTGGCGGTATTCGCAAGTCCCATTCTGGACGGGGACGCCTACTATATGAAGCTGAAAAGCGACGGCTTTGAGGATTTGGTGCTGGAAGCCATCGGCGGCGGTGAATACAACATTGCCCACTATTACACGCAAAACGGGGACGCCATGCGTGACCCGGAAATCACCTTTACCATCGACAAACAGAACCGTTCCATTCACCCTACATCGTTCTTACAGGACGATATAGGGCTTTTTTATGAAACAGCACAGGCAAAGCCGTCTATGGTACAGGATTTGAAAGATTTTATGTCACAGTGGTTCACCAATATTGTTGGTCAGGGCTTTGAGCCGGAAAAGGTATCTGTGTACGCATCTGAATCGGAAGCCGAAGGAGAAAATGAATTTGAAAGATAGGAGGGACTTTTTTGAAACATGATATTACCCCTGAATTGGCGGAGCTTTTTTCAAAAAAGGCAGCCGCCATGGGCTACGCTATACGCAATGAAGCGGAAGAACACGATCCAAAACTCCTGCTCACCGTTTTTCGGGGGCAGGAGGAAATCTGCCAGTTTGAAAAGACCGGTGCTATGCGCTATTTTCGGGACAGTCCTCTTGTGAACGAGCGCAAGGGACTTCACAATCTACTGTTAGACCTAAAAGAGCGTTATGATTTGTACCTTAACGCAAAACCGCTTGACTGTGATGGTGTCCGGGATTTTCGTCTGATTTCGGAGTTTGGCAATCATCTACTTGCCGCCAAGCAGTCAAAGGAAAACGAAATTCGCTTTGTCACATGGCAGTATGATTATGACCGCACCGGTGTGACCCTCGGACACTACTACGAAACCAATTATCAGGGAGCGCTCAAAGATTTTACCGTTCGCTCTGGCCTGATTGGCGAAAACCAGCTTTTCTCAGAGGAAGAAATGTCGGCTTTATATGGAGCTTGTATTTTTCGAGGTAAGCATGATGATACCCTTACTTTTGAAAGTGAAAAAGTTTTAGAAGCGGTGATGAAAAAGGTGGAGGACAATCTCATTCAGGGCATGGTTCAACCACAGCAGGAAGATATAAGGGAATTGGAAACGGAGGACGAACATGGAATATAGCCAGATCAATACCATTACCAAGTTCGGCCCGGACGATTACTCCTTATGGACACTTACTCTGCCCCGTGAAAAAATCCATGAAATCCGGCAAAACACCCCAACAGCGGAGGGCAATCTGCGAGACATCTTTGAAGAAGTTCCCTCCGGTGAGGAACAGCCGGAATCCATCTGCCACTTTGCCCTTCCTCATAGGAATGGTCTGCGTTTGTTTTCGGTGGATATGGGCGAGAATTTTGCGGACAGGATGCGGTATAACGGCAGTTCTGTCCGGGGGAGGCGTGAGGATATTATGGCAGAGCTGCGGGACGAGCTGAAAGGACAGGGCTATGCCCTGCGAAACAATGCCAGCTTTCTGAACGTGAATGTACTGGAAACCCTGCAAAAAATTATGGAGCAGAACACGGATTACTACCAGTCGGATTTTCGATATGATGCAGAAAAGCTGCGGGAAGCTGCCGCAGACCGCAATGCACAGCGGCATTTCTTCTGGATGAGCCGTAGCGGAGGAACATGGTGCTTTGCGGAACCGGAGGTCTATATCCGTAGAACCAGCCAGCACAATACATGGAACTATTACGGCACCGGAAATAAAAGCGAGCATGTTAAAGCCTTTTGGATTGAACTGAAGGGTATGCGGGATGAAACGGTTATGGGTGATATTGTGGAGCTGGATTACCAGAAGCATTTGGACTATCTCTGCACCCACTCCTTTGAACCGTCTGCGGTGGAAATCGTATTTAAACACCCTAATGATGTACGCACCTTTTCTTACCAAGAATACGACCAGAACTTTCAATCCATTGCCCAGCGGTATGGAACGGTGCAGCGTGTATCTTTTCTTGTGGCAGACCCCTATGAGTTGTCCCGTGCCGCTGCCTTTGCACACGGTCTGTTTTGGGAGGCCGCCGAACCCATGGATGTTGATACTTATGTCAAACGGCTGGAACATGACCGGCTCCATGATTACGGCTATACCGCTGATGATCTGGTGCTGACCGGTCCGCTGGACGCAGAAAAGGCGGTAAAAAACGGCCTTGCGTGCTATGCTCTTAACCCTGACGGCTCTAAGGAGCTGATTGCCGACCGGGACAATTATCAGGAACGCCATTATAGGGGCGCTTTATTCGGAATGACCGCAGAAGAACGCTCCATTTTGCAGTATTTCAAGCAGGACTGTATCCCGCTTTTTACAACGGAAGAAATGCGCGAAATTTGCTCTCTGGCCGTGCAGGCGGGAATGGAAAATGACCCTGACCGCAGCCATTTGCTTGATAAAATCATTCACAAAGCGGAATGTATGCTGCCACAGGAAGAACAGGGCTATGCCCCTGAACAGGAAAATGAATATATTCGGGAGGATTTATAATGAAGAAAAAAATGAACCCTCAGACCAAACGGGCGGTTGTGGTACTATCCATAATCGCCCTTCTTATTTTAATTGCGGGTATCGGGAGCTGCTCCATGCAGCTCCGGCAGTCCGATGGCCGTCCGGCAATCACGGACGAATCCAATCATCCAAGCGCGGCTCCAGATGATGAAGCTGTAACTCTCCCAAAAGACAGGGAGAATAAATCGGATACCCCCTCTGATTCTTCTGGCTCTGATGAAAAATCGGAGGCTGGCAAATCAACCGAGATACGGGATGGACAGGACAACAATGGCACATCAAATCCTACCAAGCCGACTACCTCACCCAAGCCAGCCGCGCCAACGCCAAAACCGGCTGACCCGCCCGTGCCGGTGAAGCCTGTACAGCCTACGCCGACCCCCACCGTTCCGGTGAAGCCCACGGAACCCACCAAACCGGTCAAACCGACAGAGCCAGTCAAACCCACCAAGCCTGACAGTTCTGATGATGACAGTGGTTCAGGCGGTGGAGGTTCGGGGGGCAGCACCAGCTACCCGGCAGCCGTAGTGGAAATCATCACCCCGGAATACAGCCATGCGGGTACGGAATTTGAAGTGAAAACGACCCTGCGCAATGTGAAATCGTTGGAATGGACAGTATCACAAGACGGCGGTGATGCCAAGCAAAGCGATTTCTTAAAAGGTACTCTGGATAAAAATGGCGGTAAGATCACAATTTCATCACCCGGAAACTATACCATAACCGCCACGGCCAAGAATTATGGAGGCCGCACTTATACCTTCAGCAAAGCTATTACCATCTATCCGGTGTTTGAAATTGCTCTGACCGCAGAGCCATATGCCCATACCGATCAGGCGTTTACCGTCAGCACTATCCTCTCCGAAAATGTAAAACAGCAGCTTAACTGGCACATTTACCGGGACGGGAATGAGGTAAGCTGGGCAGATACGGTCACCGGTACGCTGACTAATGCAGGTGGCTCCATTCAGTTAAAGGACAAAGGAAAATTTACTTTGAAAGCCACCGCCTTTGATGAAACCAGCCGGGAGTTTTCCGGCAAGGCGGATATTGAGGTGCTGCCTGTTGTGGAACTCAGCCTGCAATTGCCGAAAACCGCTCATACGGACACCTCCGCAGTTATTACCGCAGAAACCAAGGAACTGGGCGAGCTTTCGGTAAATTGGAGTGTTACCAAAGACGGGCAGGAAACAGCCCTTTCCGACTGTGCCGAGGGAACACCGGACGACGCAGGCGGAAGCCTTCGCTTTAAGGAGAAAGGCATGTATGCTCTAACCGCTGCCGTTACCGACAAATCCGGCAGAGTGTTCGCTGCCACAGAAGAAATCAAGGTGTACCCGGTGGCGGCATTTTCCTTTACCCTGCCGGAAACCGCTCACACCGATAAGGCCGTCACGGTATCAGTTACTTCCAGCGAATTGCAGAAAATGAAAGCGGAGTGGACGATTCTTTACAACGGGGAAAGCGTACCGCTTGCGGAGGTACTGGAAGGAACGCTGACCAATGAGGGCGGGTCTGTCCGCTTCACGAAAAAAGGCAGCTATACCCTCAAATCAACCTTGACGGACGAAACTGGACGCACCTACACCCATGAGGAGAATATCGTAGTATATCCCGTTGCGGAAACGGGCTTTTATCTGCCTGAAAAGACCCATACGGATACCACGGTTGAGGTGAAAACCTCTTTCAAGGAAGCCGACGGACTAACCGCTGTTTGGAGCTTGAAAAAGAACGGAAAAGCAATCCTGCTGGCAGATGGTTTTGAGGGTACGCTTGATGATAACGGCGGTAAAATCCGCTTCAAGGAAGTGGGCAGCTATGAACTGACCGTCATGATTACGGATAGTACAGGCCGCAGTTTTACCTACACGGCTCCGGTTACGGTCTATCCCGTTATCACCGTGTCTATGGAGCTGACAAAGGAAACCCATACCGACCGCACGGCTGCGGCTTCTGTCAAGCTGACGAACGCCGGGACACTGCCGGTATCTTGGAGCATGAGCAAAAACAATATTCCCGTAACCGTCGAAAACACACTGACGAATGAGGGCGGTAAAATTAGCTTTACGGACAAGGGATATTACACTGTTATCGCTTCTGTCACCGACGAAGCCGGACGTACTTTCTCCGACAGTAAAAACATCACGGTCTATCCCATTCCGAACATCACTTTTGACCTTGCCGTAGCCGTTCACACAGATGATGTCCTGTCGGTCAATACGGTTCTGACCGATATGGAGGACTTAACAGCGGTATGGTATGTAGACAATACCTATGGTTTTCAGGATTGGGATACCTATGTAGACGGTAAGCTGACCAACAATGGCGGCTCTATTCGTTTCAAGCGTGCCGGGGTTTACGACTTACAGGCCCGTGTGACCGACCCCACCGGGCGGGTATTCCGCTTTAACAGCGGAAAAGTGGAAGTCCTGCCTGTGCTTTCCCTATCCTTTGAATTGCCTGCTAACGGCTACACAGATACGCAGATTGATTTGCGTACAAGGGGCAACAATAACGTGCTGCCGGTGGAATGGGCGCTGATGAAGAACGGCGAGATTATCCCATTGGATCAGGCAGTCAGCGGCACCCTGAATGCACAGGGCGGCAAAATCCGTTTCCCGGAGGTTGGTGAATACCGCCTGACCGCCTCCATGACCGATGCGCTGGGCAGGGTGTTCAGTTACAGTGGGAAAATCAGCATCTATCCCCTGTATAACTGCAATTTCTCCATGCCGTCTACCATTCACACCGGGCAGAGCTTTGCCGTAAATATGGGCAGCGATGTAAAATTGAACGGAAAATCTATCGTTTGGTCACTGTCTAAGGACGGTAATTCAGCGGCGGTTTCCGAGTTTTTCAAGGGCGGCTTGGGTAATAGCGGCGGTACGGTACATGTTGATGTATCCGGCAGTTACACGCTCACTGCTACAATAACCGATGAACTGGACAGGACTTTTACTGCTGCTCAGACCATCACTGTTACCAACAGCGCCCCCACAAAGCCGACACTTACGGCCAATGTCACAAGAACATACCTGAATGGAAAATTCCTTGTAAACCTGACTGCCGCCAGCACCGACCCGGACGGCGATCCGATTACTTATGAATTTGATGGCAGGGCTTCGGATAACTACTATGCCCTTGGCACGCATACGGTTAAGGTCCGCGCAAAAGATGGATTTGACGGCATATCTGACTGGACGGCTGCCACCTTCACCGTTTCTAATGCTGCTCCTTCCAAGCCGACGATTACCGCCAGCGTAATAAGGACTGTGAAAAACGGTAAATTCTTGGTAAATCTCTCCGTCAACAGCACAGACCCGGATGGCGATGCCATTACCTATGAATATCAGAATAAGGCTGCCGATAATTATTATCCGGCAGGCACTCATACCGTAATGGTCAGAGCCAAGGATAACTATGGCGGTGTATCGGAGTGGGCGCAAACAACCTTTACAATTTCCAATTCCGCGCCTACAACGCCGGTAATTACCAGAACGCCAAGCGGCAACAGCGTAGCACCCGGAATCGCAGTTACCATTAGAGCGGCTTCTACCGATCCCGATGGTGATGCCATTACTTATATTTGGGAAGGGCGAAGTGCTGAAACGCAGACCTATCCCCTTGGAAAAAATATTGTTCGTGTCAAGGCGGTAGACAGCACCGGCGCTGAGTCTTCATGGGCGGCAATTATCTTTTTTGTCGCTGATCCGAATCGTGGCGGTGGCATGACCCTGACCGGCCCCGAATCCACCATTATTGAGGAAGGGATTCAAGGAGCAACTATTTCCAACTATACATTTACCGTTCCTCCGGTCAGTGGTCATAACGGCGATGATTATGGGCGTGTGCGCGGTTACAATACAAAGACTGAAGCTTGGGATCAACTTGATTATGGTACTACCTCTAACGGTATTACCTTTTCTCGTACTCTGACACCCGGCATATATTCTAAGCTTGAAATGTATTACTATACCAATCACAATTGTATGTATAACAAGTCAAATATCACATACAGCGTGGAATTTTTCTTTGAGTAGGTTAAAAAAGTTTCATGGGGGCATCACCGGTAATGGTGATGCCCCCATATTTTTTTGTTTGAAAAGGAGGACACAATGCAGGGATTTTTGAAGCCTTATCAGGTGGAACAGATCAAAAAGAAATACCCGATTGGCACAAGAATTGAACTGGACGGAATGGATAACGAGCGAGATATGCCGGTGGGACTCAAGGGGACTGTTCAATATGTGGATGATGCCAGTCAACTCGGAATGAGCTGGGATAATGGGAGAACCCGTTCTCTTATTCCAAACGAAGATCGGTTTCATATCATTCAATCCGAACAAAAGCAGGAGCAGGAGGAAAATCAAATCCGGGTGTTGGTGGTGGAACCGGGCAAAGCGCCCTATGCCAAGCAGATAGAGAATGACTACCGGGCAATGCAGAAGCTGGTGGATGGCTGTATTGAGTTTGTTCCGCTGCCGGAGCCGGATTGCCACCTCTATTGTAACGATGAGGGCAAACTGAACGGTCTGCCCGGAAACCGCCGCCTGGATCACGGAGATATTATCTGCGGTACGTTCATTATCTGCGCAGATGATGGCGAGGGGAATGATACTTCTTTGAACGATAAGCAGCTCCAATACTATACCGAGCGTTTTCAGGAACCGGAGCAGTACACTGATGAGGAAGCTCACCGCTTTGAATACGAGATTAAGGTCATGCCGCCTGCCAGCAATGACATGGAGGACATTCTCCGTATGATGGGGTTTTTGGGCGCCAGCGATGAAATCGAACGATAATCAGGAGGAAAGTATGAGCAAATTGGATCAGTACATTGACTATATCAATGCACATATCCTGCCGTTTATTGACTACAACGAGCTTGACCGTTCTTACCGGACGGAGGAAAAGGCGTATGCAAAAGGGATTTTGAACCGCTTGCATACGGCCATGCTGGAGCAGTATGGAGATACCCGGCTTGCTTGCGGCCATGGTGATATGCAGGAGGAATATGCCGTGGTCCCCGGCGTGATACAGGGGAAGAAAACCGGAGAAATCGCCCTTGCTCTGTTGGGCATAGACCTGTTATCCTCCGGCGAACACTGTCAGACAGAATTTCTCTACAAATATGGCGTGGTTTCACAGGGACATAACGATTTGCCGAAGACCCTTGCCAGTGAAATCACCGCAAGGTATTTGCCCTATGACTACTGCTACACAGCGGATATTCTCGGCGACATTCATATTTCCAAAGATAGGCTGCCGGAGGGTATCAAGGAGGTTCTGCAAACCTTTCAAGAGCATACGGCAGAGCTTTTGGGCAAGGAAAAAACGGATATGGACATGGAACACTGACCGCCTTGCTTGCAGGGTGGTTTTATGATGGAGGTGAGCAAGATTGAGAACACAGTCAAGGCCCATGCCATTTACTGAAGAACAGATGAAACAGGTCTTTGACACGAATATAATTGATTTTGCCGTACAGAACGGCTTTGAGATTGAAAAAGGTGATGCAAACACCGTTCATGTCAAACACAGCGGCGGCCTATATCTGTTTAAGCATGGCCGTGGCTATAAGTGCTTTAGTGAGCAGGCCCCAAGTGGGCAAAAGCGCAATATTATTACCTTTGTGCAGGAATACATGGGAGCAAAGGATTTCAAATCGGCGGTTGAAATGATTTTGGGCTGCCGGGCTTATGAGCAGACGGAACATTATGTGCCACCCGGCGAAAAAAAACCGAGAGGTGATCTGGTACTGCCGCCGAAAGCCAAGAACTATAATCGTACCATTGCCTATCTGACCCAAGCCCGTGGTATTGATAAGGAAATTGTCTATACCTTGATAAACCAAGGCAAGGTGTATCAGGCGGTGACGGAAAAAAGCGGATATACCTTTCAAAATTGTGCTTTCGTTGGCTTTGATGAGAATAACAGACCAAGGTACTGCGCTTTACGCGCCCCCAGCCAAAGCAGCAGCTTTCGACAGGATGTAGAAAATTCAGACAAGACCTATGGGTTTTGCATGGAGGGCCGTTCTAACCGTGTCTATGAATTTGAGGCGCCCATCGACGCCATGAGCCATGCCACCCTCTGCAAGCTGAACGGCATCGACTGGCAGGAGGATCACCGGGTAGCGGAAGGCTGTCTGTCGGATAAGGCGTTGTATCGCTATTTGGAACGCCACCCGGAAATTGACGAAATTGTATTTTGCTACGATAACGATGTGGACGGACAGCTTCCTGACGGTACTCCCCATAATCATGGGCAGGTCCGTGCGGAAATTTCTGCGGAGATATTTGCCGATTTAGGCTACACCACATTTATTCAGACGCCGAATACCAAAGATTTCAATAAGGATTTGACTACTTTTTTGGAACTGTTGGCGGCAGAGATGAGCTATTCTCAAACGGAAAATGAAATGGAGGAAATTCGATGAAAGTATTATTGATTGGCGGTACTATCCGCTGAAGCTTTTGCCGCTTTGGGCTATAAGACCATGATACAGACACCAGTGAGCAAGGATTTTAACCTTGATCTCCTTACTTTCCGGCAAGCCGTTGTCCATATGCCTGCGGCAGACATGGAACAGGAAACGGAGCGGTGAAAAGGAACCCAAAGAGCATTGAATTTGTACAGAAAATTTGGTAAAATTATAAAATAGCGAAAGGAGTGGTGAATATGGCGGAAAAATTATCAAAGCAATATATTCTGATGCACAAAAATGTGCCTGTGGCCGAGCTTGCCCTTGACACAGCTTCCGGGGCGATTTCCGCCATAGGAACTGCGTTTAATGCAAATCATGTACCGGTAGGCATTCCTGTCAGGAAAGGCGTGATTGACCGGGCAGCCCTCAATGAATGGTGGAAAGGCCGTGCCATTCCCGCCAGTCGTGATGGAATACACCATGCACTGACAGAGTTGCATATGACTACCACGCAGGCGCTTCTGGATAAAAGCCTTGGACTAAGTCTGTCGGATCAATATTGGATTTGCCCGAAGGATTACGGTATTCAATGGCAGGATGTCAACTTCTTTGAGAATACCTTTTCCGATGACATTGGAAATCTTCTGTTCGGAAAGGGTTCCTCCAGTGACAGGATCAGTCTGATGTCCCCGGACAACACCTCGGACGGCTGGCTGAAAAAGAAATGGGCGGTCATTGACGGAAAACGGTGTCTGATTAAGGGAGGCAGCGGCGCAACTCAGCAGGAGCCGTACAACGAGGTACTGGCAAGCCGGATTATGGATCGGTTGGGAATTCCCCATGTACCGTACACTTTGATGATGCAGGAGGATTACCCTTACAGCGTTTGCGAGGACTTTATCACGCCGCAAACCGAGCTGATTACCGCATGGTACATTATGCAGACACAGAAAAAGCAAAACCATGTATCCGTTTATCAGCATTATTTGGACTGCTGTGAGGCACTTGGCATTCCCGGAATGGCGGATTTCCTTGACCGAATGATCGTGCTGGATTACCTGATTGCCAATGAGGACAGACATCAAAACAATTTTGGTGTAGTGAGAAATGCGGAAACACTGGAATGGCTGGGCGCTGCTCCGGTTTATGACAGCGGTTCTTCCCTGTGGTTCGCAAAGCCGCCTGCGCTCATCAATGCGCGAGCCAAGATTCCCTGCAAGCCCTTTAAGTCTGACCATGAGGAACAAATCAAGCTGGTGCAGGGCTTTGACTGGCTTGACTTAAACGCCCTCTATGACATTGACGAGGAACTCAGGGAGCTGGTACGAAACTCCGTATTCATTGACACCGCCCGGTGTGATGCCCTATGCTTTGCACTCCGCAGACGAGTGGAAATGCTGACCGAACTTGTAAACTCCCGGTCTACGCAGTTTTTTGTGGATGATGTGCGGTCAGATGTAAAGGAAAATACCGCATACAGTGGTGAGAATACCGAAAATGAGGATATAGAACGCTGAAACGGATAACAGCATAACAATTTACTGAAGTATCATGGATTGCCCATGGTACTTCTTTTTTCGCCCTTTCAGGGAGCGGAGCGACCCACGCCCCCACCGCTTGTCGGTGGGGGCTACTTAATGCCAAAATCTTAGATTTTGGAGTTAAGGCAGGAATAGGCGAATGTCCCATTCGCCGGAAAACAGCTTGTAGCCAAAGGCTACAACGACATTAAGCATAGATAGCCGACAGTAAAAAGACTGTCGGCTGTTTTTATGCCATTTCTCAGAAATGGGGTGAGTTTTTGAAACAGGAACCAACAATCCAGCTTTGCGTGAAAGTGCCTGCCCATACTGCCGATCAAATCAAAAAGCTGGCTGCCACAAACAATATTGGCATTGCCGAACAGCTACGGCAGTTTATTGAAAAGGGTCTTGCTGTTGAGGGATACAGCCAGAACATTGATTTCATTGCCAGTATCATCCGGCAGGAACTGATGGCGATTTATCATCTTGAGGATATCAAAGCCGTAGTGGAGCAACAAGCCAACCGCATTGCCAAAATGCACATGAAATCGGGCAAGGTGGATGCCGCTGCCTTTTTTCTGCTGATCAAAGTTTTAATGAATGTAGCCCATGAGGGTACGGAGGATCAGTTTGACCAAATGCTGAATGAGGCCGTCACGCTGGGTGTGGACTATATGCAGAAAAAGGATTTTCAAATTAACAGCTTTTTACACGATACGGATAATCTTCGCCGTCTTGCGGATAAGCTGTGATGGAGGGGGATGCCAATGCTTGAAAAGGATACAAAGCAGTTAGAGGAACTGCTGTACAAAATCCTATCAGCCGGAAACGCCCACCGGAAATTGATGGGGGAATATATTGATGCAGGCGGCTTTCAGTCACTGATAGAAAAGCCATACCGCCTGCAAATGAACGGTGAGATTGACCGCAGGCTGAAAGCCCTGCATGAAATTGCAGAGTCCCTGCGGCTGCGGGACTGCCGTGGCGATTATGTTTCGGCCATTACTTACCTGACAGGAATCTCTAAGGAAACCCAGCTTGCGTTTGGACGGCGGTACGGACTGGAGCGGCTGCTGGAAGTGCCCAAGATTGTAGAAGCCACCAAGCGCCAGACAGAACGGCTTATGCTGGTGGCAGAGTTTATGATACTTTATCTTTTGGAAAGTGAGGACAGCAGAAATGAATAACATTTATATTCTGTCAGCCTGCAACGCATGGGCAGGCACAGACAGTATGCGTACATTAGGCGTTACTACCGATGAAACCATGCTTTATGCCATGCTTGCCGCCAAAATCAAAGCCGGGGATATGGAATACGGCGGATTTGACGGCGAGGAAGCATGGCATTGTTTTCAAAAGGATTTCAAGAATGAGGAAGTCAACTTTAACAAGCTGCAATACGGCTTTGTGCAGACCTATGAAGATATGCAGATTACAGAGCCGATTTCCCTTGCGGAGTTTCCTGAAGTGGCGGCCGCTTATGAGGAAATTACAGGGGCAAAGGCAAAGGCTGAAATCGTCAAATTAGAGCTTGAAAGCCAAAGTCTTGTTTATTCAGTAGTTGAGGTTCGCACTGATTTTGGCTATCAGTGCTTCATGCTGCCGGGTATCTGTGACAGGGATATGTTGGAGAGCAGCGATCAATTTCAGGAACTTATGGAAGATGAGGCAGGCAGCGAGGTCAACGCCAGTGTTTATTCCTATTGTGTGGGTAATGGCGAGAGTCAATACCCCAGCGAGGAACAACTGAAAATCATTGAGGACTATCAGGACGAATTGGAGGACGAATACGGTATTGACCCCCTCCAATCGGATTTTATCAGCTTCTATTATGAAGCAGAACAGGAGTATTGAGCACATGACACAGGCAAACCGATATAAAGAACTTGCCGCACTGACAAAGCGGGCTGACAACCTCGACCCTGCTTATCATGCGGCTTTTTATCTGCTGTCCCATGACCCGGAGTTGTTTGAAACAGTCAGCCGGTATGTTACAGAGGACGGCATCGGATTTACCGGGCTGAAACGGGCAACCCGTGATTATAACGAGCGTACTCGTCAAGTGGTGGACATTGCCCACAGCCTGTTTTCGTGGAACAGTAAATGCAACGCTACCCCCTTTGATATTTCAAGGCTGGGGTATCCCTACATGGAACTGGTGTGCAATGCCTTTTATATTGCTGCCGGAGAGGTTCAAGTGGTGCTTACGCAGGGGCAAGACGGAGAGGGAGAAATGGCTTTGGACGGTTCCCATTATCAGAGAACCAAGCGTGTTTACCGGCAGTTTGAGCAGCTTCAAAGCGCCATGGCTGCGGATATGGCACAGGACGAGGCCGCAGAGCCGGAAAGGTAAGGTGATTTTTATGATTACAGGAGTAATCCTTTATGAAAACGGTACGTTGGTGGTGGAGTTTCCCTGCAAGGCGTATGATCTGGCTTCGCATTTAGGCAGCATCGGTGTTCGCACTCCCGCATCAGAGCTTTCGGTTCACGGCACGGAGCAGATTGAAGTGAAGCTGGCTGCCAATGAACCGGTTGGCGAGCTGATTCTGTCAAAGATCCGGGACGGTGATACCCTGTCCGGCGTGAATCTGGCCTGTCAGGAAGTGAGCCGGGTTTGCCCCTTTGGGTATGAGGAATTTTTGGATATGCTGGGAGAAAGACCAAAGGAGCCATACAACCGCTATGCGTTTTATAAATCCTTTGAAACCCTGCCGCCCAGCACGGCGGAGGGCGTGAAATTCATTCTGGAGGAAACAAGGCGATACCGCACAACCATGGAGAATTACGCCCTTGTGTGCAAAGCTGCCGAGGACGAGGAATACAGCCAGCCGGAGGGCGAGGACTTAGAACGGTAGCTCATTCGGATGGAGGTGATTCCTTATTTCCAGCTTGGTCTATAAGCAGCGGTTCAAAAATCCTAACTATAAAAGTACGCCGGGCAAAAATTACGCCCATGTTCGGTATATTGCCACCCGCCCAAGAGTCGCAAAAAATGAGGGCATGGCCCATGGCTTGTTTGGAAAGTTTACGCCTGGTCCTATCACCGAGTTTGAGGACTGGCGGGATGTGGCAAGGCTGGTGTATGCCAATTCCAAGAAGCATATTACCATGTACCGCAGTATCATTTCCTTTGATGAGGAAACCGCCGCCGAGCTTAATCTGACGGATCAGAAAGCGTGGCAGCGGTACATTGAAAACCACATTATGACCATTGCCGAGAAAAACAATATCCGACGTGAACATTTGCAGTGGGCATGTGCGCTGCACAAGGAAAAGCACCACCCCCATATCCATGTAGTGTTTTGGGACACCTCGTCACAGGTCAAAAATCCCTTTACCCCTCCGGCTGTTCCAAACGCAATCCGCAGACAGCTCATTAAGGATACTTTTGCCGATAAAATCCGAGCCTTTGGGGAGCAGAAAAATATAGCCGCCGCCGATATGCGGAAAATCAGCAATGAGTTGGTGGACGAATTTGAACAGCATTTGCGTAGGCTTCATAAAAACCAATATAAGCGGCTGCGGGAGGATTATGACGAGGATCATGAACTTTCCGGCAGCTTTGATTTTGATGATGCGATTTTGAATGAAACCGCCGACCGGGTATTCAAAATCAAGTCGGCTTTGCCGCCCACCGGCAGGATTGTATATCAGCTTTTGCCCCCTGAAATCAAAGAACAGGTAGACGAACTTGTTCTATATCTTCTGAAAAGTACCCCTGCTCTCAGGGAGCAGAAAGAAAGCTACATTGACAGCAAGATGAAGATGGCGCTGCTGTATGGCGGCAGTGAGGATTACTTTGAAAAACAGAGGGAACGCTTCGCCGGGGAAGCGGATAAGATTATCGCAAACCGGATTTTGGGCATGGTAAAGGCTCTGAACCGCATGGATTCCGAACTGCGCCGTGAGCAGTATCAAAGCGCCCGCCGGGTCTATTATGCCGAACATATGCTGATGGAAGCCTTGGATATGCTCTCCGCTTTAAGCCGCGACAGTGACCGGCGCTTTGAGGATTGGCAGAAGCTCCACCACGGGGATTTATCGAAAGAAGCCAAAAAGGAACTGTTTTTGAAATATCAGGATAAGGGCTATGAACATTAACCATCAGGGAGGAAAATGGATTGAAAACAAAAAAAGAATTTTTTGACGATTTTTTTATCCGGCTGACCGATAACGGCTTTCGGGTGGAACGTATCATGGAAAGCGACATTGCCGCCGAGGTGTATGACGAAAGCTCCCTTTTCTGTGTGATTACACAGGACGGGGAGCTTGTTTTTGAAAAATATGAAAGCGGCAAAGCGAGGGCTTTGGAGCAGACCGCCGAGGAATCCCGTACCGCGCTGGGCTGCTGTACACAGGCTCCCTTTGCGGATATGGAACGGATGGAGCCTGTTTTGCTGACAGGAGGCTCCTACATCAAGGTGTTTGAAAGCGCCGGAACTGTTCTGCTCTGCCGCCGTACCGGATTGTTTGGCTATGAGTTTGTCACCTGTCAGAAAGCATTTCCAAAGCACAGTAGCCGGAAATATTACCGGGAGCTGCTGTTCTACGATCCGGCGCAGGCGCAGGACAGCTTTATGGAGCGCAGCGGCCTGAAAATGGCTCCGGCTCTCACCTTTTCCCATGATGAGCTGCGTGTGCTGGTATCCTGCTGCGCGAGGTGCGTCATGCTGGACAACGAACTGGACAGCGGCAACGAAAGCCGTATCCGGGTGTTGATGGCAAGGATTGAAGAAAGCCTGCCGCCCCAGCCCGAACTTTCCCCAAGACATTATTTCCAGAATGAAATGTAAAGGAGTGTGCCTATGAAAACCAAAACAGAGTTTTATCAGAGCTATTTTGAAGCGCTGCAAAAGAAAGGCTTTACCGTCCAGCCCTCCACCTCTCCCGATTATGTGGCAGATATTTACCACAAGGATAAGCTGATCGCCTTTTTTACAAAGAATGATACGATCATGAAAAATCCCTTTGTGGAGGTACAGGATAAGCTGATGGACAGGGTTCAGACCCTTGCCAAAACTACGGCGGTAGCCTGCGGAATCTGCTCTGATAAGCCTTACGACGAGGAAACCGCCGCAAAGCTGACGAACAAGCTCTGTAAAATCAACGAACATAACGGCGTGGTGCTGGCCTGCAAACATCATCCGTTGTTTGAGTATGTGCTTTGCACCTATCGAAATGATGAAAACAAAAATCCTATTCAGCGGCAGTATTTTTACAACAAGGACGCCGCCTTTGAGAGCTTTGCGACTCGCAGCGGCCTGATTGATGAAAAACGGCTGTTTTCCGAAACGGATTTGAAGATTATTCATGCGGGTCTTGTAAAGATGCGTACCATTGACAGCGATCTGACGCAGGACGACCTTAATTCCGTGGAACGGCTGGTGGATAAAATTGAAGATATTATCCCGGAATTGCAGAAAAAAGAAAAGACCCTTGATTTCTCGTGGCTTTTTAACAACATGGAGCACGGCATTGAACGGGAATAAAAAACTGCCGCAAAAGGGCGGCAGTCGTTACTCGGCCATCAGCTTTACCATGTGAAGCACCGCCGCAGCCTTTTCTTCGTTTAACACACGGTAATTTTCCACAAGCTCTCTTTCATCAGCGCTGGGATACATCACTTCACTACTGTCGTTGAAAAACTCCGCAAGTGTAGTGCCAAGACGGGTAAGCAGTTTTTCCAGTATCAAAACGGATGGCTGACTTTCCCCTTTTTCAACTCTGCGGATATAATTCTGCGATATATCAGTATCTTTAGAGAGCTTATAAACACTGATCTCCTTTTGTGTTCGGAGATTCTTAAACTTTTGTGGCAAATCCATTGTTATCCTCCTTCCTGTACTTCTATTATTATGGTGCATAACACAACAAAATATAAGACAACGATATTTGTTGATTATACGGATATATAGTTGTATTATGTACAGGTAAGACCCTATTCTTAAAGATTGGAGAGTGATATTATGAACCACCCAAGCGGAGAATCGATTTGGGGAAACATCAACACCGCCGTCGAAATCGCCATGAACATTTACCTGATTGCTGCCAAAGATGAAAACGGCTTTGAGCGTGAGGGCATTATGGTTCCAAAGTCCAAGGCAAAAGAAGTCCTTTCAGAGAAAGCCATTTCCATGGCGGATCAGGACGGTGACTGGCTTTGCTATGGTGAAGATACCAAGGACATCCCTATGTATGAAATGCTTCAGCGCCGTGTTGCCGCCTGCAAGCGTATGGAAACCAAGGCCATTGAAATGATGCAGGAAATTAGACGGGACGGCAGCCTGCGCCTTACGGATTATTTCGGAGAGTGCGCCCCGCCCGTCCCCCTTGAAGCGGAAAAAAGCAGCCCGGAACAGCTTAACCGGGTACGCAACGGCATTTATTTTGTCCATTCGGAGGGTGAGGACTATTTTGCCGTACATGAGTCGGTAGCCGATAATTTCATGTCGGATATGGCCGAAGGATTTGGAAGAAAGCAGGGGGAATACCTGTTCTATGACCTGACCACCGCCGCCGTTCCGCTTTTTGAATTGCGCCAAATCTATGATGAGGTTGAGGATTTAATCGTATCGGAGGACAGCCTGATTTCCACTCTGAATGAGAGTTTCAGCGTTTATATTTCCTATTATAATGATCTGATGCAGGAGGAAGCGAAAATTCCTCCTATGGAAGCCCCTATATGCCTATTCCTGCAAAAGCAGCTTGACCGGGCGGCACAGGAACCGGATCACTCCGCTGATACAGAGATAAAAAGCAACCTGATTCCTCTTTCTTTTGGTGAGGAAGCGGAGGATTTTGGATTTGAGCCTTAAAGGAGATAGCACATGGTTAAAAAGAAGCTGAACAAAGAAAATTTGCTGTTAGTTGGCATAGCGCTGGTTTTAATCTGCTTTATTGTGGTAAGCCAGCAGTATCATTCACCGAGCAATATAATCAGGCGTACCTTGCAGGAACGCTATGATATTGTGAATGTGCCTGAAATTCAACTGGAGCATGTGAAAAGGGATACCTACCGTCTGATCAATGCACCGAATGATCCAGTTTCCGGTATCCCTTTGGAAAATTGGAGAATTCTTTCCTTTGGAGTGTCAGGCATGGTTTACAGTGCTGTATCATTGGATGTACCGCTGGATAACGCGGAGAAATTAAACATAAATATCCGGCTTACGGACGAGCAGAGGGAACGGCTTAACTTATTGGCAGAAATCGAAGGCATTTCCCTTGAAGAAGCCGCAAAAAACATACTCTTAGAAGAACTCAATAGCGAATGATGTATCATAAAAAGATGGGCGAATACCGGGCAACTGGTATTCGCCCTTTCTTTTTTTTTGGAGGTGAGAACTTTTGAAAATGGTGTATATCGCAAGTCCCCTGCGTGGGGATTACAACACCAATATTAAAAACGCGGTGGAATACTGCCGCCTTGCCGGGGAAAGGGGCGTACTGCCCCTTGCTCCCCATATTATTTTCAGCCAATGGTGCAATGACACGGTTCCGCAGCAGCGTGAACAGGGCTTGCAGCTTGGCCTTGCCCTGCTTGGAAAATCCGACGAGCTTTGGATTATGGGTGAAAAAATCAGTGAAGGTATGCGGGGTGAAATCAACTTTGCCATGGAACACAGTATTCCCGCTTACCATATCACAAACCCGCTTGAACCGGAGGCATATCCGGTCAGCGCCGATGAAAACCGGCTTTTATCCAAGTTTGACTGTATCCCGGAAAGCAGCCGCAGAAATTATGAAAAACAGCTTGTGGTGCTTCGGCATGAAAATCTAAAGCCGGAGTTTCGGATACCCCGCAATCAGGTTTGGCTTGTTACCCACGGTCCCGGCTGCCGACCGGGTTATATCCACAGCGATACCATCCATCTAAGGCATCCGGTGGACGGCGATTATATGGCGGTTGGCCGTGGTGATGTATGGGGTGTTCCGAAATCTGAAATGATGGATTGCATCAGACAGGCTTATCCCGAATTTGACGCCGCTATGCAGTCTGCCGCAGAACCTGACGGGGAGCTTTGCCGATGAAGAAAAAGGAAAAGCTCATATTAAGCGCCGTAATATTCGGTTTCGGCACGTTATTCAATCTATTTTTTACCGCTGCTCTGCATGGCTTGCTGTCGCGCCGGTATTCCACTCTTACTTTGGTTCCCCTATGGGACTGCATCGCAGGGCTTTTCACCCAGCGCCAGCAGTCCCTTTTGTTTTTGTCCTTTGAGGGCTTTATCTGCCTGTGCGGTGTGCTTTTTTGGGTACAGAACAACCGGCCTTATCAGAGTGAGCTTGTGCGGGTGGCCGAGGATATTTACACGCCTGCCCCCGTGGGACAATTTCAGCATGGATCGGCCCGGTGGCTGCGGGATACTGAAAAAAGCAAGGTTTTCGGCACACAGATAATCAGCCCACAAAACGAGCTGATCCGGGAGCTTTTGGACACCGGATATTCTGATCTGCCATTTATGCAGAAGAAAAAGGACGTACAGGAGGACACCGGGCAAAGTACGGCGGTACAGGACGAAACCGCAGAACTGCCGCCCGTTGCCATAGAAACCGAAAAAAAGGAGGGCTTTGTTCAGGATGAAGATTTTGAAACGGTAGATTATGACCTTGCGGCGGCGGGATTTACCAAACCATCGTTGGAATCACCGGATTCCGATTCGGCGGAGCAGAAGCCGGAGGAAGAAAAGGCCGACCCCTACCAGCTATTTTCCGAGGGCGGGATTGTGGTCGGTATGGACAGAATCGGCGGCAAGGAATTGGGAGAACCACCGGAACGGCTTTATTATATTTCGGATGATACCCATACCCTGACCATCGGAGCCACACGCTCCGGCAAGACACGCTGCCTTGTCATTCAATCCATCTGTATGCTGGGACTTGCTGGGGAAAGTCTTGTCATCAGCGATCCCAAGGCAGAACTGTTCCACTATACGTCAGAATTTCTGAAAAAGCTGGGCTTTGAGGTAATCTGTCTGGATTTTAAGAACCCCGAAAAAAGTACCCGATACAATCTCCTTCAGCCTGTCATTGACGCGGTTAATGCCGGTAACATGGAACGGGCGGAAATGTATGCGTGGGACATTACCAATATCCTTGTCGGTGATGATGTATCCAACGAAAAGATTTGGGAAAATGGTGAGAAATCCACCATAGCAGCGGCTATTCTCTGCGTGGTGGTGGATAACAAAAAGCGGCCGGAGTATCAAAACCTGACCAACGTGTATTGGTTTATCGCGGAAATGTCCAAGTCCGTGGGCGGTAAAACGCCTATGAGCGAGTACATAAAGAAGTTACCAAGCTCTCACCCGGCACGGGCGCTTATGTCCATAGCCGAGGTTGCCCCCAGCCGTACCAAGGGCAGCTTTGACACCTCTGCCCTGACCACCCTGCGGCTCTTTACCAGCCGGTCCGTCTACTCCGTCACCCACAAGAGCGATTACAACATATCCGAAATCGGACGGAAGAAACAGGCATTGTTTATGATTCTGCCGGATGAAAAGACCACCTATTATCCTATCGCCAGCCTGATGGTGTCCCAGCTCTATGAGTTATTGGTCCGTCAGTCCGACCAGCGGGGCGGTAGGCTGGAGCGTCGGGTCAACTTTGTGCTTGATGAATTCGGGAATTTTACGAAATTGAGTGATTTTCCCAATAAACTGACCGTAGCAGGCGGACGCGGGTGTAGGTTCAATTTGTTCCTGCAAAGTTTTGAGCAGCTTTCCCTAAAATACGACAAAGAAACGGCGGCTATCGTCAAATCCAACTGCCAGACATGGATTTATCTGCAAGCGGATGATAAAGAAACCTTGCAGGAGGTTTGTGACAAGCTGGGCAAGTACACCACCAGCGCCTATCAGCTTTCCAGCCAGCATGGGAAGTACGTCAACCCGTCCAGCTCCCACAGCATCAGCCTTGTGGCAAGGGAGCTTCTGACCACGGACGAAATCCGCAGGATACAGCGTCCGTCGCAGATTGTTGTCAGCCGTTCCCACCCGGCCATGATGAACGCTCCCGATCTGTCACAGTGGTACTTTAATCAGATGTGCGGATTGGGCGGAAAAGAGCATAACCGCAAGGTCCGTGAGGCGAGAGAAGCGGCGCGCCCGGTAATCTCGGAAATGAAGGGCGACATTCCTCTGTGGAACATTTGGGTGTACTATGCCAAGGATTTGCAGCTTAAAGAAGCCCAGCAGAAGTCACAGGCTTTTGCTTCGCAGATGGGCGCAATTTTTTCAGAAAAAGGCTTTCGGAAAGGAGGATCGAATAAAAGTGAAGATGACGATTAAACACTTGGTCAGAAAGATGAAGGCCAAGACCAAGGCGGTGGGCGCAGGATTGCTCACCGCTTTTCTTATGCTCCAGAACAGCACGGTTGCCTACGCTGCCGGTGGTATCGGAGGCAGTCAGATTGCCAAAGGCACGGAAAAGCTCATTCAGGACGCCACCACCTGGCTCATGGTGCTGGCTCCGGTCGTGGCGGGACTGCTTATTATTTATTTCTGCATCCGCAGAAGCGCAGCCGACGAAATGGATCAAAAAAAGTGGAACAACCGCATCGTGGTTGCCATTGTATCCTGTATCGGGGCGGTGCTGGGCAGCGCCACCCTCAACATCATTATCGGCTACTACCAGTAAGCTGGAAAACCTTGTAGGAAGCCGCAGGAAATCCCTGCGGTTTTTCTGTTGCAATCAAAAATCCATGATAAAAAAGGAGAATAATCACTATGAAAAATCTGATGAACACCATCGTTTCCAAGGGACAGCGCATGGGGAGCAAGGCGAAAGCAGCCCTGATCCGCACACAAATGAAGCTCCAGCAGTTGAAAGCAAACACCGGCAGGGTTCTTTGCCAGCAGTCCGGGGAAGGTTTTGTTGACACGGCGCTGAAAATTTTGATTTCTGTTGTCGTAGGCGCTCTGCTGCTTGCCGGTCTTTACATGCTTTTCAATGACACGATCCTGCCGACTCTGACCGAGCGTATTAAAAGCCTTTTCAACTACAAGGGCTAAAAGGCAGAACCGGCCCGCCTCTTTCTATCAAACGAAAGGGGCGGGTATTTTATTTTACCCAAACTTTAAGGAGGAACCGACATGAAAGTAACAGCAAAAATTGTTGCCAATCTGACCGATAAGGGCAGGCTCAAGGCTGTTTCCACCGTTTGTCTGAATGGTGAGTTTCTGATTACCGGAGTCCGCATCGTGGACTGCGAAAAAGGGCTTGGCGTGTTTATGCCCAGCCGTAGAACCAAGGCAGAGGAATACCGGGACATCTGCTTTCCAATCACCCCGGAGCTTCACCAGACCATTAAGGAAGTGGTGCTGGAAGCCTATCAAAACCAATCGGCCCCAGCAGCGGATGAAGCCGATTAAGCAGTATGGAGTATGCGCCCTGCGGGATCTCCCGCAGGGCAGGGAGGTGAAAATTATTTGGAAATAATCCTTGTACTGCTTATCGTGGCAGTCTTGAACGGCGCGGTGGCATTCATTGATGAAATGCTTTCCGACCTCGTTCCTATGACCCTAAACGCAGACCAGTATATGATAGCAGCAGGCGGCGGCAGCATGGTATCTGTTTTGTTTGATATTCTGCTGGGCTTTGGCGTGTCGCTGATTATCCTGAAATTTTTGAAAAAAGGCTTTGAGTGCTATGTCATGTGGACGGACGGCGACCCGGATGTGGAGCCGACCCACCTTGTCATCCGCTTTATTCAGGCCATTGCCGTAGCGGTCTGCTTTCCGGTCATGTACGGCTGGCTTGCGGAGATTACCCAAAACCTGACGGATGAGCTGATGGCCGCCATCGGTGCCGCGACCAATTATGACTGGCAGGCGTGGGTTAACGGCATCAGCTCCCTTGGGCTGGTTACAGCCATATTCGGTTTGATTTTCGTAGTCTGCTACTTTGTGCTGTATTTCCAATTCCTGATGCGGGGCTTGGAGATTATGATTTTGCGTATCGGCCTGCCCCTTGCCTGTGTCGGCCTGTTGGATAACGATAAGGGCGTATTCAAGACCTATATCAATAAGTTTTTCCAGTCCACCCTTGCGGTGGTGGTACAGATATGCCTGTGCAAGCTGGGGGTCGGCATGATGATGAATATTGGCGTAAATATGAATATCTTTTGGGGCATTGCCTGTATCGTGCTTGCCATTAAAACGCCGCGTTTCCTCAGTGAATTCATGGTTCCCACAGGAGGCGGTGCGGGTGTTATCAACAACGTGTACCATTCCGTCCGGCTGGTTGGTATGGCAAAGGGCATGATCAAGTAAAGGCGGTGATGGCTAAGTGATAACCCTTGACGATATTTCCATGGCGGTCATTTCCCTCATCCGCTTGGGCGCGGTGTTTCGTTTCGTTCACTGCATGATTCGGCTTCAAGGCGCCGAGGAAGAACAAGCGCGGTATAAAAAACGGGCAAAAAACACCGTGGTTTTCTATGTGATTGCCGAATGTATCTGGCAAATCAAAGAGATTGTTTTCTACTATTATGGTGCGTAAGGATGAAAATAAGGTTTTGGTAGAAACTTTGTGAAGGGTGCTGTATAATGTATTTATTATAACAAATATACAGCATCTTTCTCATTGTAAGGCTGTATGAGATTCTAGTTATTTATATAATAAGAACTACCAGATAAACAGGAATTTAACTACTCAAAAAACGATATGAAAAATTACAGGAACTATTATTTTCCTTAAAAATGTCCATGTAAAAGTATTTTGACGAAGAAAATCGTGTAAGTCAAAGGGATTTGATATACAAAAGAGCTTTTATTGTTTACGATATAGACAGAGGGAGGGCTGGCTGATGGGTATAGGATTCAAAATAAAAAACGCAAGAATAAAGGTTAATCTTACTCAAGAGCAAGTTGCAGAAGCTCTTGGTGTAAGCCGACAAACAATATCTAATTGGGAGAACGAAAAAACATATCCCGATATTGTAAGTGTAGTTAAAATGAGCGACCTGTATAATATTAGCCTTGACCACCTATTAAAGGAGGAACAGTCTATGTCTCATTATTTAAATTACCTTGAAGAAAGTACAGACGTGGTTAAGAGTAAAAACAAGTTGTCAAAACTTATTTTAATCGCCACATACCTTGTGATTTGGGCAATCTCGCTAATTGTATTTTGGTTTTTTACAAGCGGGTCCGATGCAATGGGTTATAGCATTATGTTTTTATGGGTATTGCTCCCTGTCACAACATTTATAATTTCCTTGATAATCGGGAAAAACAATTATTGGAGAAAAGGCAAATGGATTTCTGCGATTGCTTTTGGTGTTATGTATATGCTTGCTGAGTATGCAACATTTAGTGCTGCCAACATGGTTTCATTTGATAAAATCAATATGCCTCAGTTTGGAATGATTCCGATTGGAGCAATTATTTCTATCATTGGATTAGGTATAGGTGTTGGTATAAACCATTTAAAATATAAATCTGAAATCAAAAAGTAGCAGATTAACAACAACGCTTCTTCGGGTTTTCGTCTATGCCATGACCTCACCAAATTCCAATTTATCGGCAGTCTTAATTGCCTGTTATAAGCATTATATGAAATTCACATTGCTTGTTTTTAGAAAGCAAAATAGAATATTGCAGCGATACAAAAGCTCTCTCGAAGCCATGGACTTGTGCTTTAAGGGAGCTTTTTATATATACAAATTCAAAAAGGAGGTTTCCCATGTGGCAAACGAAATCAATCTGTACATTCCCACAGGGGTGAAGGCCGAAAATGAGCTGTTCAACGGTTTTGGCAAACGGGAGCTTATGCAAAGCGCAATCGGCTCCCTGTTCGGCGGCGCTGTAGCGGCTCTTTTGTGGCTAATTGCTGGAAATGTGGCGCTGACCGTAGTGGCAGTCCTGTCCGGCATTTTCGGTTCCGTGATGATGTGTACGAAAGACCAGAACAATCAAAGTGTGGTAGACCAAATCCGGGATATGATCCGGTTTTGGCGCAGCCAGCAGATTTACCCCTACCGTATGCAGGATGAATGGGGTATGAAGTAAAGGAGGATTTCAGATTGACATTTCTTGACCTTTTCGCAGGAATCGGCGGATTCCGTAGAGGTCTCGAAAGAAGCGGACATACCTGTGTCGGGCATGTCGAAATTGATAAGTACGCAAATAAGAGTTATATGGCAATGTATGAGCTTGCATTCTGTCCTTACAAAGACAGTGCAGGCTCTAATTTTTTTATGATGTGCAAACCGGAGGTGGGAAATAACTGTGATGGAAAAAACTGCAAAGGCGAATGGTTCGCCAAAGACATTAAACAAATCCGAGCAGGAGAAATTCCAAAAGCTGAAATCTGGACTTTTGGATTTCCTTGCACTGACCTTTCCATCGCAGGCCGTATGGAAGGAATTCGAGGAAGCCGAAGCGGACTGTTTTTTACAGTCGTTGGCCTGCTCAAAGGCACGAATCCCGAAGATCGACCCCAGCGGCTTATCGTTGAGAATGTTAAGCATCTGCTGTCAAGCGAGCGCGGCGGGGCATTTACCACTGTTCTCACTGAATTATGGGAAGCTGGGTATGACTGTGAATGGCAGGCCGTCAATTCAAAGGATTTCTATGTCCCCCAGCACCGGGAGCGCGTGTACCTTGTTGGACATCTTGGAGGAATCCGTGGACGAAAAGTATTTCCTGTCGGCGGAGCAAACACGACGCCTGTTAAGCAGCTTGTCGGGGGAAGCCAAGGAAAACGGGTCTACGACATAAGCGGTGTGTCTGTTACTCTGACGGCAGAGGGCGGCGGCTTTGCCGGGCGCACGGGGCTTTATGCCGTGTCAGTCAACCGCAAGGAGGGTATCACCGGGGCAATTAGTCACGCCCACACCCTGACCGCCAGCGATACCCGTGGCTTGAACCGCAATCAGGATCAAAACGCGGTGCTGTCGGAGATTGAACCTTGTGCGGCATTCATTGACCTGACCGCAGAGCCGAGAATTACGGAAAATGCCCGGTGCATCCGGGCAAGGCAATATTCAGGAATTGGCAACCACCGGGGGGAAACCTCCGGCATTTTTTTATGCCATGGACACCCGGACTGCGTGATGGCAGTCATTACTCCTGAACGTATGGTAAAGCGGCAGAACGGCAGGCGTATCAAAGAGCCGGGGGAACCCAGCTTTACGCTGACAACACAAGATCAGCACGGCATTCTGCTGTGCTGCTGCGAGGGGTGGAAAAATGGACTGCCCATTCGGGAAGCCAAAAAAGATGGCTGTACGCTGGCATATCCCGGTGATGGAATCAATCTGGCCTATCCCAATAGCAAATTGAGCCGTGGGCGTGTCGGACGGCAGTGTTCTCAAACCCTGCTCACAGGCGGCAGTATGGGTGTTCTCCTGTGCTGCCGTATCCGCAGACTGACGCCAAGGGAGTGCTGGCGGCTTCAGGCGTTTGAAGATTTCCTGTTTGAACGTGCGAAAGCGGCCGGAGTCAGTGACGCCCAGCTCTACCGTCAGGCTGGAAATGCCGTGACCGTCAATATTGTCTATGAAATCGGGGCGCGTCTGCCGGGGGGGTGCCTATGAGGTTTGGCGTTTTATATGTAGACCCTCCATGGGCATACAAGGTTTACTCCAAAAAGGGCGAAGGCCGTAGCGCAGAGAATCACTACCGCACCATGAACGCCGAGGACATTTACAGCCTTGACATAGACGGGATTGCGGATAAGGACTGCGTATTGTTTTTATGGGTGACGTTTCCCTGTCTGCTGGAGGGCTTGGAAGCGATTCGACGCTGGGGCTTTACCTATAAAACCCTCGGCTTTTGCTGGGTCAAGCGGTGTAAGCAGCAGACGCACAAATGGTTTTGGGGACTTGGCTTCTGGACGAGAGCTAACCCGGAGCTATGCTTGATGGCAACAAAGGGCAGGCCGAAACGGGTATCAAAAGCCGTTCACTGTCTTGTGGATACACCGGTGGAGCGGCACAGCAAGAAGCCGGACGAAGTACGCCGCCGCATTGAGCAGCTTATGGGGGAAGTTCCCCGTGCGGAGCTGTTTGCCAGAGAAAATTATGACGGTTGGGTCTGCCTTGGCAATGAAATTGACGGCCTTGATATTCGGGAGGCCATTGAAAAAGTAAAAAATCTATCATAAATGGAGGAATTTTAATGAGTAGAAAAAAAGACCCCGTCGCCGAAGAACGGCACGGATTGCTGTTAGAACGTGTGAGGGAGGACTATACCACTCGTTTGTCCGAGGTCTTGCAGCACGAAAAAGAAGAAATCATTGAGCTGGCTGAAAAACTAACCGTAGCAAAAAAAATATTGTTCGCATTGGAGCACGGAGCGTTGGCTGACGCCATCTATATTGAAGTTCTGCTGTGCTTTAAGCATCCTTTATTTGCTCTGACCAGTCAGTATTTGCAAAACCGCAAAAGTCGAGAGTGTGACTTGGAATGGCATATGGATTATGCGGTGGATTGGATGAAAGGATATATTGACACCCTGATTATTCGGCATGACGGCCATTCCCCGGATATTCAAAAGAAGTTAACCGTTTATCAAGAAAGGTGCGCTCAGATTAAGGCAGTGGAAAAAACAAATGAATTGGACGTATAGCGAATTTGCTCCTTTTTCTGCTTGTATACTGCTTGCGCTTTTTACCGGTTTTCTATGCGATATGGCCCTAAAAGGGCTGATAAAACAGAAAAGAATACCCAAAACCGCCGTTTACAGCATGACTGTGACGGCGGTTTTTCTTGCAGTATACGGCTTTACCCCTTTGGCGCTTCGCTGTATTCTGCTGTGCGAAGTGCTGATTGTCGCAGGAGTTATTGACCTTGTGACCTATGAAATCCCGGACTGCTTACATTTGTTTATAGCTATGGCGGGGCTGATTCACTTTCAGCCCCTGCCTGCGTTTTTGGGTTTTCTGCTTGTCCCCCTGCCTTTCCTGATCGCCGCCCTGAAAACGGAGAAAATTGGCGGCGGGGATGTAAAGCTCATGGCGGCCAGCGGCTTTGCCCTTGGTGTGACAGGTGGCATCTGGATGATGATATGGGGACTTACCGCCGCATTGCTTTGGAACCGGGCTTACCGCAGGGGACAAAAAAGTCTGCCCCTCGCGCCTTTTCTTGCCTTCGGGTGCTTTATGGCGCTTATGCCAACTTAAAACTGTTATGGAGGAAAATGAAAATGAAAAATCTACTGAAAAACCGAATTGTCGTGGGGCTTCTGTGCATCATCACGGCCCTTATCATCTGTTTTGGGCTGACTCCCATGTTTAACGATGCGCTTAAATCCAAGGTGGAGCTGGTTCGTGTCAGCAGTGAAATTAAAAAAGGTGACCAGATCACCACAGGCATGATTACCACCGTGGAAACAGGCGGCTTCAATCTGCCCTCTGATGTGGTATACAAAGCCGATGATGTGGTTGGCAAGTATGCCAATGCCGACCTTTACAAAGGCGATTATATTCTGAAAAGCAAACTCTCGGATACTCCCCAACTGAAAAATGAGTATTTAAGTAAACTCAACGGCGAGAACAGAGCCATCTCCGTTACCATCAAAAGCTTTGCCGCTGGACTTTCCGGCAAGTTGGAGCGCGGTGACATTGTTTCCCTGATTGCCAGTGATGTGGGCGAAATGCGTGAAACACTGATTCCCACGGAACTGCAATATGTTGAGATTATTGCCACCACGGACAGCAGCGGTAATGACAGCAATACACAGGAGCAGCCCAAAGACAGCGAGGACACGGAGCTTGCCAGTACCATTACTGTGCTTGCCACCCCTGAACAGGCAACACTTCTTGCGGAGCTGGAGCAGACCGGTAAGCTCCACGCCGCCCTTGTTTACCGCGGCGGCTCGGAAAATGCGCAGAAGTTCTTGGATGAACAGACTAAGGTGCTGGAGGCGCTTTATCCTGTAAAAAGCGAGGGGCGTGAGCTTGAAAGCGAAAATGACAACAGCACTGCGGCACCGGCTGCCGATGGTTCTTCCGTGGACGAAACGGAAAGCAGTGCTGCCCCAGCCGTACAGGACTGAGAAACGGAGGCTGAATTAATGGTACAAGATAAGGTAATTGCCATCATGGGCAGTCCGGGCAGCGGGAAAACCACCGCTGCCCTTAAACTTGCCCTGACGCTTTCCATGGCAAAAAAGAATGTGATTGTGGTATTCTGCGATCCGTTTACGCCGGTCATCCCCACCGTATTACCGGCAGATAGTAAGCATGACACTTCGCTGGGAAGCCTTTTGACCGCCCCGGCATTGACACAGGCGGCTATTCTGAATGCCTGTGTGCCAACGGAAAAAAGTGAATTCATCAGTTTCTTAGGGTATCAGGCTGGAGAAAGCCTGATGATGTATCCGCAGATTACACGGGACAAGGCGGTGGAGCTTTTTGTGCTGCTCCGCTATCTCGCTGACTACATCATTATCGACTGCACCGCCTTTTTTGAGGCTGACCCTGCCTCCATTGTGGCAATCGAGCTTGCGGACAGGGTTTTACGGCTGGGAACCGCCAACCTAAAAAGCGTTTCCTACTATCTGACTCACAATCCCATGCTGGCGGACAGCCGTTTCCGCAAAGATACCCATCAAACTGTGATCGGAAATCTGAAAGCTGGACAGGATTGGGAGTCCGTATCCCAGCAGTTAGGCGGTGCAGATTTTGTGCTGCCCTATGCGCCGGAGCTGGAACAGCAGTATGACGAGCTGACCCTGCTGACACCGCTGGTCCAGCCGGAAAGTACAGGATACACAGCAGGGATTGAAAAGCTTTTAGGAATACAATCGGTCAAATCCAAGGTGAAGCCAGCCCCTCCCGCTGCTGCGGATACGGCCGGAGCAAAGCCGAAAGAAAAAGCGAAAGGAAAACCGGTCTTTCGGCTGCCCTTTGCCAAGAACCGGGGAGAATTTTGATGCTTTCCACCGGACACATAGAGCTAAAGGCTGCCAATGCCTATGTGATGGAACACCATCGACACCATAAAGCGGTGCGGGGACACCGGTTTTCCCTCGCCTGCTATGAGGACGGCAGATTGTGCGGTGTCGCCATTGCAGGCAGGCCGCGATCCCGCCGTATCGATCAGCATATGACGGTGGAGGTTCTGCGGCTCTGTACGGATGGCACAAAGAATGCCTGCTCCAAGCTGTACGGAGCTTGCCGCCGTGCGGCAGTAGCGTTGGGCTATGACAGGCTCATCACTTACATTTTAGATGGAGAAAACGGAAAAAGCCTTTTGGCAAGCGGTTTCTCCTACTGCTATACCAATAAAGGCGGGAGCTGGAACCAACCGGGCAGACCGAGAATCGACAAGGCTCCGGTCTGCCCGAAACATTTATATGAAATCATTTTGAATCGAAGGGAGGACATAAATTGCAGAATGTCTTAGATATTCATAACAATGTAGGGCTGATGGGCGGTGAAGTCCGGCTGCGCCCCTTTGCAGAGGTCTTAAAGGAAGTGCAGGAACATATCAGCAAAAATTACGCTGGAACCCTAAAGGACGATCCCGACCAAAGCCGTGCGCTGATTCACAGCTATATCCGAAAATACCTTGAGGAGCAGCGGATTGGCGTGGATGGTACGGAACCGGAGGAACTGGCAGAGCTTCTTTATGGGGAGATGACCGGATTTTCTTTTCTATCCAAGTATCTATACCGCAATGATGTGGAGGAAGTGAACATCAACCAGTGGGATGATACAAAGGTCATTTACGCAAACGGCGAGGTACTTCCCACGAAAGAGCGGTTTACCTCACCCCAGCACGCTCTTGATGTCATCAAGCGTATGCTGCATAAATCCGGTATGATACTGGATAATGCCAAGCCCTATGTGATCGGTCATTTGTCCAACAAAATCCGTATTACGGCCACCTCTCCGGGTATCGTGGACGAGGACAAGGGACTTTCCGTATCCATTCGTATTGTCAATCCCCGAAAGCTCAAAAAAGAAGAATTTGTCGCTTACGGCACGGCCACCACCGAAATGCTGGATATTCTTTCGGTGTTTTTTAATTACGGGGTTTCCATGTGTATGACCGGGGCAACTTCCTCCGGTAAAACCACGCTGATGAGCTGGATTCTGGATCAGATACCCAACGACAAGCGCCTTATCACCATTGAAAAGGGCTGCCGTGAGTTTGACAGCGTAAAGCGTGACGAGCTGGGCAGGGTCCTCAATAATGTCATTCATTTTATCACCAAGGAATCAGACGACCCCAAGCAGGTGGTATCCATGGTGAAGCTCTTGGAGCTTGCCCTTACCATGCACCCGGACTTTCTGGTTGTTGCGGAAATGAAAAGTGAGGAAAGCCTGCAAGCCATCAAAGCGGCCAACACCGGCCATACCTCCCTGACCACGATCCATGCCAACGGCTGCGAGGACACCTATTACCGTATGACGGCGTTGTGCAAAGAAAGCAGCTCCATGGACGACGCCACCCTGATGGGGCTTGCCACAAGAGGCTTTCCCATTGTGGCCTTTGCGAAAAAGCTGGAGGACAACAGCCGCCGCCTGATGGAGATTGCCGAGTGTGTGGGCTTAAAGGAGGGTGCTCCGGTTATGCGTACCCTGTACCGCTTTAATATTACCGATAATCTGATGGAAAACGGAAAGGCCAAAATCATAGGACATTATGAAAAGGTCAACGGTCCATCGGAAAGCCTTTGCAAGCGGCTCCGTGAAAACGGTATGCCGCTGAAATTACAGCAGAGGCTTTTGAGCGCATAAGGGAGGTGCGTTTTTATGAGCATGGTAGCCTATAAAGCACCGTATCTGCTTCAAATCATGTTGGATGACGAGCCGATGAATCCCCGCACCGATTGGGATAACTTCGGGCATATGGTTTGCTGGCACAGCCGGTATAATCTTGGAGATGAACACCACTTTGAAGATACCAATGATTTGCTGAAGGAATTGGTGCAAAACAGCGTTTCCCCGGATACGGTCATAGACTATGTGAAGTCCGGCAAGGCGGCCCATGTCAAGCTGGAATATGACCGTTCTGCCGGAAGCTGGGAAATCCAAAGCTATGATACCCATTTTAAGAAATGGTATGATGAGGCTTCTTTTCCCGGCAAGCTGGACGCAAACAGGCAGGAGATTTTTGAAAGTCTTGTGGACACCCTGCCTAATTCCGACCTCTACACGTTGGCTACGGAGAAAAATATCATCCGGCCCTTAAACCTTTACGACCATTCCATGCTGCGCATGTCCACCAGTTCCTTTCTCGGACGAGCGCAGCACGCTGAGTGGGATTCCGGTCAGGTTGGATGGATTTATGCCACGCCGGAGGATATTGAAAAAGAGTACGGCAGCCTGACTCCTGAAAGCTATGAGCAAGCCGAAGCTGTTCTGAAAGGCGAGGTGGAAAGCTACGATTATTATCTCTCCGGGCAATGCTACGGTTTTCGGTTGTATGAAAACGGCGAGGAAACCGATAGCTGCTGGGGTTTCTTAGGGAGCTTTGAGGATATGAAAACAGAGATTGCGGCTGGGAACCTGCCGGAGAGCCACCGGGACATGGTTGACCATCTCCATGAGGTTTCTGATACCGTGACCCGGTACAAGGAATACGAAGATTTGATGGAAGATTTAGAAGAAATGGAGGCTTAAAACATTGACAATACTTGTAACGCTTGCGTTTTTACTGGCGGTAACGGGCAGTTTTATCCTGCTTTCGTTATCGCCCTTTACTTTTTTGGAAGGGCTGGCGGATTATATCCGTCCGCAGAAAACCTCTATGAAAAGCAGGATCGAAAAAAGCAGAAAGAATAAGCAGCCCAAGGGACTAAAGCTGCTCTTTCTGGAAACCAAGGAAGTTCTGCGCATTACGGGCAAAAGCGGTATGTTTACCGCGCTGTGTATTTTGTCCATGCTTTTGTTCGTGGTGGGCGTCATGATTGCCCTTACCATGAAAAACAGTTATCTTGTGCCGGTGCTGGCGGCTGGCTTGGCGCTTTTGCCTTTTTATTATGTGAAGCTGACGGCAGGGCGGCATAAAAGACAAATCAACACCGAACTGGAAACGGCGCTGTCCATCATCACCACCAGCTACCTGAGAGGAAAAAACACCATCATCCGTGCCATTGAGGAAAACCAGCCTTACTTAAATCCACCGGTAGCGGAGGTGTTCCGAAATTTTCTGTTGCAGGCCAAGCTCATCAACTCAAACACCAAGGAAGCCTTGGCAGGGCTAAAGACCGGGATTGATAACGCGGTATTTCATGAATGGGTGGATGCGGTCATTGCGT
Organism: Bacillota bacterium; assembly: GCA_023390115.1. GTDB lineage: Bacteria > Bacillota > Clostridia > Acetivibrionales > DSM-27016 > Anaerobacterium. The sequence continues at coordinate 458,385 of JAEWDM010000022.1, read as the reverse complement.
GTCAGGACGATTACAACCTGAAAACCACCCTGCCGCCCATCGTGGCCAAACTGTCGGATATGCGTGTGGTGTCTGCGGAGCTGGATTTGCTCCTGTTTGAACCGGTGAAAGAATACATCACCATGGTGGTGCTTCTGCTGGGCAGCATCCCGCTCATGTACTTTCTCAATAAGGACTGGTATCAGACATTGATGTTCACCGAGTTTGGAAAGGTACTGTTGGCAATCTGTGCCGGTGTGATTTTTTTGTCGGTGGCCGCTGTTGCCAAGCATACCCGTCCCATTGAATACAAGAGATAGGAGGTGTTTTGACGATGCAAAATATGATATTATTTCTCTTTGCCCTGTTTTTTACAGCAGGGCTTTATCTGATTTCGGCGGAGCTTCTCAGCGTGCCGACCTATAAGGCAACCAAGGCAATCCTCAGTATTGGAAAACGGGAGCGGAAAAAGGCACGGGATTCCGACGCCTTTATTATGGAGTTGGCGGTGAAGCTCTCCAAGGTCCTTCCCATGGACGAATACCGGAAACGAAAGCTCACGGCTGTACTGAAATCAGCGGAAATTCCCATGACCGCAGAGGTTTATGCGGCACAGGCAATCGTAAAGGCCGGTCTGATTTTTGCCGGGGTAATTCCCTGCCTGATGATTGTTCCCATCCTGTCCCCGGTCTTTATTATCATAGGGATTGCGGTTTACTTTACGGAAAGCGGCAAGGCGGAAAAGCTCATTACGGCAAGACGGCAGGAAATTGAGTACGAATTACCCCGTTTTGTGGCCACGCTGGTGCAGGAGCTGAAAGCAACCCGTGATGTCCTCTCTATCTTGGAAAGCTATCAGAAAAATGCCGGGAAAGCTTTGAAAAATGAGCTGTCCATTACCATTGCCGATATGCGTACCGGCAACTACGAAGGTGCACTGACACGCTTTGAAGCCAGAGTGTCCAGTGCCATGCTCTCTGATGTGGTGCGCGGGCTGATTGGCGTTCTCCGCGGAGATGACGGAGTGACATTCTTTCAAATGCTCTCTCACGATATGAAGCAATTAGAACTGCAACGTCTGAAAAGGCTGGCAATGGAACGGCCGCCTAAAATCCGCAAGTATTCCTTTCTGCTCCTTGGCTGTATGCTGCTCCTGTACATGGGTGTTATGGGGTATCAAATCCTCGGCGCCATGTCGGGAATGTTCTAAGGGGGTGCGGGATGTTAAAAAAAATATTGAAATCCAAGAGCGGCGAAGGCTATATTGATGTTGCGGTTGGCATCCTCTGCCTGCTGCTGGTGGTGGCTTTCGCAGTACAACTGTTTCCGGTGTTTACTTCAAAACAGCAGCTTGATATTTTCGCCACAGAAATCGTGCGGGAGGCTGAAATCAAGGGCAGTACCAGTGTGGAATCCCGTATTGCCGATATGCGGGAGCAAACCGGCCTTGCCCCCGACATCCGGTGGGACTGTGATTATTACAGCGGAAAAAAGGTACAGTTAAACGGTGATATTGAGGTCCGGCTGACGGATACGGTAGACATTGGATTTTTCATCTTTGGTCCATTTCCCATTGAAATACAGGCCAAGGCAACGGGGAAATCCGAAGTCTATTATAAGTAAGGGGGTGTAGTAGATGCGATTGCGGAATATTTTGAAAGACAGAAAAGGGCATTCCACGCCCCTTACTATTGCCCTGATATTAGGGCTTCTGCTTCTGATCTGTGCGATTTCTGAGTTTTTCAGGCTGGGGATCATTGTACAGGGTGTGTGTGACGGACTCCAGCAGGCCGTTATTACCGTAGCTACCACCAACTACGACGAAACTTATAACGGTTTGCGTGAGGGCTATTCCGGGGGATACGCCCTGTCCGGCAAAAACTGGCAGGAAAACCTTGACTATGATGATGTCTATTACAGGCTTGATAATCTGCTGGGAACTGACGAGGCCGGAGGTTATCACATAAAAGAGGACAAAAGCGGTTACGAATACCGCCTTTCCGGGCTTAATGTGGACATTGTAAACGCACCTTTGACACCGGGAAGTGCAGACGATAATTTTGAAGCTGATGCCCGAATTACCATTGAAATTCCTCTGTCGTTTGGATGGGATGCGCTCCCTCCGCTTACGATGGAAATACGCACAAGATCAGCCTATATGCCCAAGTTTTAGCAGACTGCGTTCTGTGTGAAATGTACTTTTACAAAATGTCTGGACGCGCAGGAAATTTCAGGATATAATTGAGTTGGGTAAATACAGCAAAATGGGTATATAGGGCTAAACCATTCATTTGCAATGAAAGTGAGGTCCGAGTTATGAAAAAGGATTACAGCACCAAGAAAAAAGCGGCAATCGCCGCATTATCTATTGTGGCAGTGTGCCTTGCCGGAGGGCTGTTCTATTATACCGGTACTATGGGCGGACAGCCGCAGGAAACACCTGTTGAAAGTACGGCTCCTGTGGAATCACAGGTTGTTGTGCCGGAAATCAAACCCGAAGTGACACCGAAAACCACACAGACAGAAAGCAATACGTCGGAGGCCGCCCCGTCAGAACCATCGCAAGAAACCGCTGCGCCTGCCAGCAGTGAAACACAGGATGCGACGCAAAGCAAACCCTCTGATGGGAAACCGAAATCTCCATCAGAAGCGGTTCCACCATCAAGTCCGCCTGCGGAAACAAATCAAGACTCTGGAAGCGGATCTAACAGCACACAGGATCAGTCCGAACCGCAGGGCGGAGAAAAGAAGGACGGCAAAATCTATGTGCCGGGTTTTGGTTGGATTGAGGACGAAGGCGGCGGTTCTGATGTGCATGAGGCTCCGAATGCCGGAACCGGTGAACCGGTTGGCGATATGTAAAAACAGAATAACCTAAACCGATGGGATACAGTCAATTTACGGCTGTATCCCATTTTTATTTCTCGGAGGTGATAAATTGAAAAAGGTAATCTGCGCATTGCTTATGATGGCAATGCTTTTTTCTTTGACCGTGCCTGCCTTTGCCGCTGATCCGAATATTGACGGCGGCGGTGGCGGTATGGGTCAAGGAACCGGGCAGAATTCGTGGACGCCGGGGCGTGATGGAGTGCGGATTACGGTTGTCCGTGACAGTGACAATACGCCGGTATCAACCCCTATTGATTTTTCCAATGGTTCCAACAGCGATATGGCTGTACATTTTGGGAAGGTAAGCAAAATATCTTATCGCAGCGGCACAGGACTTACTCCACATACAAGTAAATATGCTTGCTATCAGCCAAGTCAATCTATGCCCCGCATTATCAGTTCCAATGGAAGCAGCAATATTGCGGCTATCCGAAGTTACTTCTGCCGTGAGGGAACGATCCGGGATATTGCCAATGCCACAGGTTTGGATTACGATACACTGATAAACGGCAAGTATAAGATACTTTTGGAACCGGTGGCGTATTTTAAGTACAACAGCGTTATGTTTGCCATGACCGCCACCGAAGCAGCTTTGTACAACAAACAGGTTGGAAACGGTCTGCGCAGTAAGATGGTATCTTTGTCCCATAAGAATTTGCCTCTTTCTATGTTCCTTGAAACGCCTGATTTGGGTTTCCCTGCATGGACTGGTTCTACGACAAAGGCGCAGAGCGACGAAACCATTATTGCAAATTTAGGCATGGGCATTATCCGCTTCTCTGAACCTGATCCCGAACCGCCCAAGGAAAGCAACGTGACCTACCGCACGGATACCGAGGTCATTACAGCCGTTACACTCACGACCAGTTCACAGAAAACGCCGGATAATCCTGCATACGCACGGTTTTCCATCAACGGTAAGACCTATTCCCATACCGATATTTATATCCCGGAGGATGGCTCTCAGCTTGCATGGGTGAAGTGGGGGACGCCCAAGGAACCGGGCTTTATTACGATTACCGTTAACAGTAACTGCTCCATGAGCAGCAGTGAAATCGTAGCGGAAATTGTAGACCTTGATAAGAACCCGCCGCCTGATCCGCAGGCCAATGACCGCAACGACGGTTTTTCCATTCCGTCGGCGCCAAATAAACCGAATACCACGACTCTGACATGGGGCGAATGGGATTGCTGGTGGCATGAGCATTGGGTATGGCACAGCGGGGGTGAAGATGAGGACGGCTGGTGGGAGGATGAGGGCTGGTTTGAATATGCCTGGCTCTCTTACTCGGCAAGCCTGACCGCTAATCTGAACACTAAGCCGGATGACAAGGTTCCTACCGCATCCGGGAAAACGATGAAAAGCGGTTATGGATTAAACGCCAGCGTAACGGCACAGATTCGTTCCTCCGCTCCCAGCGGCCACATCACCGGAGTTCAGAACGTGGTGGCTTACTTCCCTGAGTTCAATTATACGACCTACTGGCGGCTGTTGAAGCGTCTGAATATCGGCTATTCCAGTACCTTTGAGTTTCAGAAAAACAAGTACAGTACCTACGGCCAGCCCTGCCATTTTTCACCGGTGTGGTTCCCGGACGGACGGTACACAACTTATACGGAATGCCTTGATTCATGGACGCCTGCCGGGATGCTGCAAATCAATCTGACGGATGATCTGACCATTCGTGAATCACTTTTCAGCGATTGGCATATTCGTCCAATAAAGTGAGGTGGCCTATGGGAAACCGAGCCATTTATATCATTCGGGAAAGCGAGGAAAACAACTTCTTTTCCGTGTATCACGGGGCAAATGCCCTGTCGCCCCTTTTGCGGATGTTTCAAGTGAAAAAGCTTCAGGAAGCGTCGCTCCAGTCGGAATCCGTCAGCCATATTTTTGAACATCTGGACTATGACGGCGCCTATCAAAATCCCCGGCTGGACGATGCGGATATGTTCTGTAAACGTATCCCTCCTGCCGAAATGCCGGAATACAACAAGGCTTTCGCGGAACGCAGTGAGCTTGAAATGCGTATGGTATTTGACCTCGATCAGAACTGCTTTATGATGGAATACAACCCCAACTGCCCATGGTATCGTACCATGGGCAGTTTTTCCATTGACCTTGATGTAGGACTGGATAATGTGCAAAAGCTCCTTACCCATGCTGAGGAAAGAGGCATCGCGGACTTCGGCAGGCTGCTTACTATTTACCACCGCAGTACCGGCCTTGAGGATAAGCTGGAGTCTGCCCGTGGGTATATGCGCTTTGAAGAATATTTGGACTCTCCGCAGGCGCAGGAGGACAGAGAACGCTACTGGCGGATGTTTGGGCATCAGGAAGAATTGGACGAAGAAACCGCCGAAGAAATGGAGGAACGATAAATGCAGGGACTCTTATTCCCAATTATTATGCTGACCGTCACCCTTGTGGGTGGCGGTCTTTTGCTTTTATTTCTGAAAACAGCCAAGAAGCGTCCGGCATCGGATGAAACGACCATGGCCATGCAGACCGCACAGCAGTTTATCAATGTGCGGGACGTAAAAGACAAGTATCTGTACACCAAGGACGGATTGGTAATGACCTATCTGCGTGTTCACGCAATCAGCATTGATTTGTATAGCAGAGCCGAGAAGAATACACTGATTCGCCAGTTTACCGCCGAGCTGTCCGACATTCAGTATCCGTTTAAGTTTATGGCGGTAAGCCGCCCAGTGGACATTTCGCCCCTTATCTCTGATATGCAGGCCATGCTCAAAACAGCGGATGACCGGCGTAAGGAGCTTTTGCGGCAGGAGATTTTGCAGATGAGCAGCTACGCCCTGTCCGGCGAAATCGTGGAGCGGCAGTTCTATATTTCTCTTTGGGATCGGGTTGAGGACAGCGTGGAAAAGGATTTGTTGAAACGAGCATCCCTGCTGGCGGAGAAATTCACCACCAATGGAATCGGCTGTGAGGTGCTTACGGAAAAGGAAATCGTGCGGCTTCTCAATCTTGTAAACAATCCCGCCTACACGCATTTAGAGGATACGGAGTTTGAGGCCAGCATCCCCACACTTGATATGAGGTGACAAATGAAACACACCCGCAATGATCTTACGATTATGCAGGGGTGGAGTTTAGAACGAAAGATACAGGTCACACAGACAAGAATACTGGAATGGTATCTGCGGAATAACGGCAAGGTTTTTATCAGCTTTTCAGGCGGAAAGGATTCTACTGTGCTGTTAGATTTAGCAAGACGGGTATCGCCTGACATTCCCGCCGTTTTTGTTGATACCGGACTGGAATATCCCGAACTGCGTTCTTTCGTACAGACGAAAGAAAATGTTACTTGGCTAAGACCAAAGTACCCGTTTCATAAAATCATTGAAAAATATGGATACCCGGTGATTTCCAAAGAGGTATCCAACGTCATTTACGGAGCCAGAAAAGGCCAGCCTTACCGAATGGCACGGCTGAACGGAACACTTCTTGATAAAAACGGTAATAAATCTATGTTTAACTGCGAGAATTACCGCTATCTGCTGGATGCCCCATTCAAAATATCCGATAAATGCTGCTACCATATGAAAAAGGCCCCGATTTATAAATTTGAAAGGGAATCCGGCAGGCACGCTATTCTTGGAACGATGGCCTGTGAGAGCAAGCTGCGTCTGCAAAGCTGGCTAAAAGCTGGCTGCAACGGATTTGAAAGCAGGCGACCTATCAGCCAGCCCCTGTCCTTTTGGCTGGAGCAAGATATTTTACGCTATCTTCAATGCACCGGACTTTCCTATGCGTCCATTTACGGGGACATCTTAGAAAAGGAAAACAGAAAAGGCAGCTCGATTTTGACCACGACAGGTGTGGCAAGATCGGGCTGTATGTTTTGTATGTACGGTGTTCATTTGGAACCGCAGCCCAACCGTTTTCAAAGAATGAAGCTCACTCACACGAAACAGTATTATTACTGCATTGATAGGCTGGGCTGCGGTCAGGTTATGGATTTTATCAGTGTGCCATATTAAAGGGAGGAATGAAATCAGAATGACAAAAAAACAAGCCATACAGGAGCAGAACCTGACCAATCAGGCTCTGCTTAATGTCGTTACCCCTATGGGGCTGGAATTTACAAAGAACAGCCTTTCCGTAGGAGAAAACCTCGGCAAGATTTACGGACTGATCCGCTATCCGCAAAAGGTGGAAGTAGAGTGGCTTTCTAAAATCACAAATATTCCCTCCACCATCGTGTCCATTGGCTTTAAGCCGGTAGACAACGCCACGCTGATTAATGCCATTTCCCGAAGTGTGGTTCAGCAGCGCGGATTTGCCGAGGGTGCTAAAGACCCTTTGACCCGCCAGCGTGCGGAGAAGGCCGCCGAGGACGGAGAAAAAATCATCATGCAGATTGATCGTGAAGGGGAAACCGTAGGGCTTATGAATGTGTCGGTCATGCCCATCGCCAAGGATGACCGCACCTTCAAAAAGGTTTGCCGCCGTGCGGAAAGTATGATCAGCGTGTTAAAGTGCAAGATGAGGGTCATTCCCAATCTGCAAAAGGAGTACTTTCAGCATATTTCTCCCTCGTTTCCATCCAGTGGGAAGATAGAAAGTATACTGCAAAAAATCGTTCCTCTGTCTACCTTTGTGGGTGGCTTTCCCTTTGCGAGTTCGGGCTTTAATGACGGCGAGGGCTACTATTTCGCACAGGACGCAAGTGGCAGCCTTGTCATTGTAGATGTCTGGAAACGCGGAAGCGACCGCACCAACAGTAATTTTGTTATCATGGGCAATTCCGGTGTCGGAAAGTCCACCGCCATCAAGCACATCATCATGTCGGAGTACATGAAAGGCACAAAAATCCTTGTGGCAGATCCGGAAAGCGAGTATAAAGACCTTTGCCATAACCTTTGTGGTGACTGGATCAACGCTGTGGGTGGCTCAAACGGCAGAATCAACCCTTTACAGATTCGCCCCTCTCCCCATGATGATGAGCAAGAAAAGGAAGCCGACCGCCTGTATCGGGATGAAGGCTACGGGATGAACGATCTGGCCCTGCACATGAAAAACCTTGAAATCTTTTTCAGTCTGTATATACCCAGCCTGACGGATATGCAAAAGGCAGTGCTTAAAAAATGCCTTGTAGAGCTGTACCGAAAGTTCGGTATCACTTGGGATACGGATATTGCTGCTTTACAGCCAAAGGATTTTCCGATATTCTCTGATTTATACCAGCTTGTTAAAGAAAAAGCGGATACCGAACAGGACAGACAGGCATACGCAGACCTTGCGCTGCTTCTTTATGATATTGCCGAGGGTGCGGACAGCTTCATTTGGAACGGACATAGCACCATTACCAGTGATAGCCAGTTTATCTGCCTTGACACAAACGCCTTGCAGGAAACCAGCGACAGTATTAAGCGGACACAGTATTTTAATATACTGACATACTGCTGGGAACAGATGAGCCGGAACCGGGAGGAACGTGTGCTGCTGATTTGCGACGAAGCTTACCTGATGATTGACCAAAAAGTGCCGCAATCCCTCGTTTATCTCCGCAATGCCATGAAACGGGCGAGAAAATATGAGGCAGCATTGGGTATCATCTCCCACAGTGTCATTGACTTTCTTTCGGAAAGCATCAAGCAGTATGGGCAAGCACTGCTTGATATTCCCTGCTATAAGCTCCTGATGGGAACAGACGGCCCAAACCTGAAGGAAACCGCCCAGCTCTACGATTTGACGGAAGCGGAACAGGAGCTTTTGCTTGCAAGAAAGCGTGGCCATGCCCTCTTTATGGTGGGTGCCAAGCGACTTCATATCAATTTTGAAATTCCTGACTACAAGCTACTGTATATGGGAAAAGCGGGTGGAAGGTAAACAAAGCATAACAGGAGTGGGCGGATATTGATTTCTGCTTCCGCCTACTCCTGTTTGTCTGGTATGTATTCTGCTATATCTTCCAAACGGCAGTCTAATATTTTGCAGAAATCTTCTATGGTGCGCATACTCAGATACTTGTTATTTTTCATTCTTGTTAAAGTGTTTGGGCTGATATTGTGTTTTTCTCTCAGTGCATATGTAGTAATGTTTTTTCGTTGGAGAGTTTCCCAAAACGGTGCGTAGCTTATCATGAAATCACCTCTTGATTTTATGATAAGGTATGCTTTATAATTTATACATGTATTATATATAGTACATGTACTATACATTGAACACTTATGGGATAGAAAGAGGGATTCTTTATGGAACGAAAAGTTGATGAATTAGGGCGTATTGTTCTTCCGCTGGAGTACAGAAAGGCGCTGGGCATCAGAGAAAAAGACAGTTTAGAGCTTATCTTGGAGCCAGACCGGATTAGTATTAAAAAGACTGAACTGGGCTGCCATTTTTGTGGCGCAGCGATTAATCTTATAGGCATCGGCAGCGAATACGTTTGCAGGGACTGTGTTGACCGGCTCCATGGGGCAAAAGAGAACGAAGTCCTTTACCCAATAAAGATTGACTGAAAAGTTATGCTATTACTAAGGCAATATTGCAGATAGCATACGCGCCACAGGCATATGCAGGACAGGTTTTGCCTGAATGAACAGCCAAAACATAAATGGAGTACGCTGTTTTTCCTGAATGATGTATGCCTTATCTGTATTTTGTAAGTATCGCCTGTCATTTTCTCGGATGTGACAGGCGATACTTTTTGCTTTGAGATTATGACGGGGCATTAACATCCTAATAATTTGAACAATCTTTGTGAAAACCGGGTGCGAATGAGCCCATTTATTGTGAGGTGAAAATTATGGCAGTAGACCCGATTACAGCCAAATTACTGGCACATATAGCGGCACAGGCCGTAACGGACGAGCAGGCGCGGAAACGCCTGCTCATTATTATTTTAGGCCCGACCGTTGCTCTGCTTTTGCTGATTGCACTGATTCTTTATATCCTGACCAGTCCGTTGTCTATATTCGCAGAATGGGCAATGAGTGATGAGCTGGCCGCCATCAAGGATATGCAGATCAATTACGGCTATAACCAGAACATCGGCATTTATGAGCAGGATTATATTGAGGGCAGTGGACAGAACTATGAGGGAGTCGTATTTACGGACGGCGGCATGGAGGTGGTTTATTATAACCAGCTTGATGAACGCTGGGCGGATAAGATGTACGGTACTTCCGGCACTATTGGAGAGGGCGGCTGCGGCCCCACCGCCATGTCCATCGTTATATCCACCCTAACTGGAGAACCCCACGACCCGGTGGAGCTTTCCGAATGGTCTGTGGCAAACGGACACCGCTGCGAGGGGAACGGCTCTTACCACAGCCTGATACCGGCTGCCGCCGAAGATTATGGATTATCCTGCGAGGGGGATTTGTCGGCACAGGATATAGTTGACGCGCTTTCTTCCGGCAAGCTGGTAGTGGCAATTATGAGCAAGGGGCATTTTACCTCCAGTGGGCATTTTATCGTCCTTCGGGGTGTTACCAGCGAGGGAAAAATCCTTGTTGCTGATCCTGCCAGCCATAAGCGTAGCCAGCAGGAGTGGGAGCTATCACTAATTATGAATGAGGCCCGAAAAGGAGCTGCCGCAGGCGGTCCGTTTTGGGCGGTTTCAAATTGATATGGAGGCAAAAACATGATTTTATATCTTTCATCTACGGAGCATACAAACCTGTTGGATTTTACCGGCTGGTATGATACGGACAGCGATACGCCCATCAAAAAGATGGTGGGCAGCTTTGTCCTCAAGCAGTTTATCGTTTATGATATGCGCAACTTTTCTCATTTTACCGGGGTTATCCTGGATCGCATTGCTTTTGGTGACAGCGACGAAGAATTTGCCGAGGCCATCGAAGAATTTCTGACCATGTACAGCCCCCGGATCACCGTTATTAACGAGGGTTTGAAACGGGACAACCCTTTGTTTCAGGCACTTTTGGACAGTGGTGTGGGTAATATCGTCTGCGGAACCGAAATTGCCGCTATCCAGAGTGAAATCACCGAATGCCTGAGTGAACAGGGTATGACACGCTATCATCCCAAGGAACGGACAAAAAAAGTGGAGGGGAACATGCGCTATCGGTTTGACTGTGAGAATATCCGTATTGCCGTTGTTTCCTCCCAGCCGCGAATGGGAGCTACCACTATGGCAATCGGTCTTTCCTCTTGGCTTGCTGCTGTGGGGGCTTCTGTCTGTTATGTGGAGGAAAACGACAGCGGTATTTTGACCACTATGGCAGCCGATTACGATATGGAGCCGGAGGGTGACGGTTGGCGGCTGGATGGTGTGTACTACGGCAATTCCCCAATTAAAACGCCCGTTAATTTTATTGTTTATGATATTGGATATACACAGAACCAGAGCGAAACAGCCAAAACCGCCGATACGCTGCTGGCGATCTGCGGCACAAAGCCCTATGAACTTCCCCGTTCCATGCTCTTGCTGAAAAGGTTGGAAACCATTGATGCCACCGTGCTTTGCCCGTTTACCCATGAAAAGGTAAAAGATGATTATGCTGCAATACTGCAAAGCGATTTTCACAAAGTGTTATTTTTGGAGTACCAGCCTGAACCTACGGATGGTATGAGTAATGCCAAGGCATATAAAACTATGATGACAAAATATATCGCCGGGGCGTAATGCCCCGGCGTAAGGAGTATTTTGATGATGACAAAACAAGCTGAACTAAAAAATCAAGCCTATGCCAGCAGTTTGAAAAGCCGTGCGCTTTCTGTGCTGATTTACTTGATTGACCGTTCCAATAAAGACCTGACCTGCTATCCGGCTATCCCAACTATGGCCGTACAGCTCCATATATCCATATCCACGGTAAAACGCGCCTTAAAAGAGCTTGTAGAAGCAGGGTATATCGAAAAGGCGGTCCGTTTCCGTGAAAGAAACCGTGGGCAAAGCTCTAACCTGTATACCTTGCTTTTCGTGGAGCAGACTCTCGAACCGGAAAATGACAGTTCCCCTGCCGAGGCAGACAGGGAGCATATAGATACTTTGACTGTACAGGAGCCATCAAAAAGTGATGCAGTGGAATATATCACGTTCGATATGCTTGCTGAGAATAACAAGATGGCAATACAGAAACAAAGCCACAGAGAAACTATAAATGATAAAAAGGCCGTTTGCTGCTTTGAGGACAGGCCAGCGGTGCCTGCTTTCTGCACCCCCGTTCAGATTTCTATTCTGCCAAAGCGCACAAAACCGCAGGGCTTACTTGATGGGACTGCCAAAAAAGACATTTTGACGGTCTGCCGTTTTCCTTATTATCGGTGGACGGGGGCGGAGTCCAGTCTGCGACCCCCTTGAACTACTCATGTGAACGGATATGAATAGCGAAAAGTAATTTTATTTTTTGCTTTAACTTGTACACAAAAGGTGTAGACATCAATTTGTTGGGCGTAGTCTTTACTTTTCCTCAGATGGCATAATCAATGCTAGGGTTTTATAAAACCATGCCAACAGAGCACATCACCGGGGGTAAAAAATTTCATGATAAAGAACAGGGTATACCAAAACAACAGGGTATACCAAAACAACAGGCAATACCAGCATCTTAAAAGACCATGCGCCTACTGTACCGATCAGAGCGAGAAATCTTAGATGAGGAACAGAAGAAAATTGCATTAAAGAGACTAACTACAAAAATCGGGAGTTAACAAAATGGGCTGTATACTTCTCTTGCGAGAGGATACAGCCCATTTTGTTATCAGTCAGTTTCAGGGTTCATTTTGACTTAACCTTGCAAGTAAAGAATTCTGTAAAGTAGCACATCATGGAACCAATTCCCATTCACCAATCCACTTAGATGTTGTGCAATTGTACTGCCTGCGGTACAATTTCCCATCAACCGCTTTGTATCGCCATTCAATAATTGCCGCTTGCGGTGAAATGACTGAGGTATCAGTATTATAATCAGATGACTGAGCATATGCCGTAATTTCAGATCCTCCAAATAATAATGTAAAAACAAACACTAATGAAAAGGTAAACATAGCCAATTTTTTCATAACAAAACATCCTTTCTAAACGTCTTAGTATTTTCTTCATATGTCGCAAAAGATAATCAATACCCCCCTTGTATCGGTAAATCTGAAAAGTCATCGGGTATACTGGTGACCGTCGCAACATACTCGTGCTCTATATATAAATCATATTTCCCATCATTTCTTAGTATCAAAAAATCTGATTCAGAATCGGCAGTAAACGTTCCTTCAATATCCGAAGGGTTTCGTTTACATGCTTCAAATGTGTATGTAAAAGACGAAAGAAGTAACACAACAGATAGTATTGTTGGCAGGATATAAGACAGAGAAATTCTTGGTTTATCCTGAAAACAGTTATGCTTTAAGGCAGTTAGTATTCGGCGTTCAATCATACTGTTTGTCAATGAAAAGGAAAGTGCTAAAGAAGTATCTTTCTTAGTTTTTTCTTTACAAAGTTGAAGAAGCGTTTCTAAATAAGATAAGCTTTCTTTACTAGATAAATCACCTATAACATAAGCATCTGCTTGAGATTCGAGTGCGCAGATAACTTGTTTGCGTATAATCCAGATTACGGGATTCCACCAATATATAGCAGTTACAACTTCTAAACACATCTTTATCAATATATGATTATTTTTTAGGTGCACAAGTTCATGTTGGAGTATAAAAGAAATTTCATCTTTGGTAAACTGCGAATATGGAAGAACTAAAATAGGATTTCTTAAACCTACAATAAATGGGCTTGTATTTATTTCCAATCTAATAATTTTAGGTTTGGCTTTTATTTGATTTTGCTGACAAAGTATGGTCACTTGCTGAAGAATCTCGCTTTCTTTTGTTTCGGGAACTAAATCGAGAATACTTTTCAATTTTGAATGTTTACGAAACAATAGAAATAAGAACAGTACAGCAATAAATATCCAAAGGAAAAAAAGTATACTCCCAATGGTAATTTTTCCAAAAATAGAAATATTTTCAATCGCTTTAATTACCGGAAGTATATTCTGTGATGGTATGGTATGCGTGAAAGAGAATTCATAAGGAACTAACATTTTTATTAAGACTAAAATAACGGCACCAAAAACAGGAATTCCTTTTTTTAATGTCAAAACATTAGGATTTCTCATCAGCGGGAGCAAGAAAACAGCAGCGATTGCGCACAGCACACTATTAGATAAAATTACGGAGGATGACATTTACTCTTCCTCCTTCTCTTTTCTTCTCCTTATCATTTCTTCTAAATCCTCTAAAACGACTGATTTGTCGTTCTTTAGAAGGTGATCTATGAAATTTAAGGTAGAGAAATTTAAAGTATTAAGCCTCAGAGCTTGTAATTGGTCAGCAGCATACTGTTCCGCTGTTATAAGGGGTTGATAGCTTCTTGTCAGAACGGTGCCGCTATATACAATTTCTGCAACTTCAATATATTGCTTTTTTAGTAAATTCCGTAATACGGATTGAACAGTGTTAATACTTAGCTCATCCTTCTTTTCAGTAATAGCGGATGCAGTTAACGGCTTATCTATATGCCATAAGACGGTCATTACATCTTTCTCTCTTTCACTAATTTGGGGCAACTTATTCATCATTTTTACGCACACCTTTTCAAAGTTATTTCAAATCACACTTTTATACATTTTAACAGTAATAAAATAATGTGTCAATAACATTATAGTATTATGACATCAAAAATTATTATTAGTGAAAAATATCCAAAAAATCTTGACAAACACCGATTCGGTAGTGTAATATTGAGACAGTAATAAAATACTGTATAAACAAGCTAATACATATCTGGTTTCAGATGCCATAATCGGACAAGGTCTAGTTTGGCACTAAATCTAGCAGTTTATTGGCAGAGCCAATGCTGAATAAAGCAATACAGGAAAGAAGATGATTCCAATGGGCTAATTATGTTTGGAGCAAGACCATCCTAAGGATGCACAAGACACTATGATCAATTTATAAGGAGGGAAACTAAATGAAAAAGGTTAAAGTTTTGCTTTCAAGTCTGATGGCGGTTCTTTTGGTAGGTTCTATGAGTATTCCCGCATTTGCCTACAGCGACGGTGACCGTGAAGTCCTTTACTACAGTTTCAACATCGGCACTGACGAACAAGTCGGTTGTTCGTCTTCATCTATGGAGAGACTCTATAACAGACAATGGGTTGTTACTGTTTCAAGCAGGAAAAACAACAGCTACGGGATTACTTACGGCATGATCGATAACAACGCAACCGAATGGGACAATGCTATCGTAAGTAAGACTGTTACAAAATCCGGCACTGGTAATTTTGGTTCTTCCTACTACAGCTCTGCATCAGTGGGTGATTACCTGTACTTGGGAGCACTCATCAACGCTAATGACCTTAATATGAAAGTTAAGACAAGCGGACAGTGGAGCACTGACGCCAGCAGATGACATACTTGTGATGTGGGAATGGGGTTACCCATTCCCACATCATCTCATAAACTAGGAGTTGATTACTATGAAGAAATTGCCGATGCTAATAATTTGCTGTGTGTTTCTTTCTACCATTCTGTCTTCGTGTGTCAATACACCAAATTCAGTTGAGCAAGATGGGGTTATTGTTGCTGATAGAAGTGATGTTCAAGGTGAGACCAGCAAACAAGACATAAGTGATGATGACATCCTTACACAAAATCAAAGTATAATAGAGCAAAGTTCCAATAAAAGACTTGAAGATACAATTATAGCTAATGAGAATAAGAAAATCATTGTCAACGCAAATGTCAATGTTGACAATATAAAAACAGTATCTTCATATCAATATTTAATAAAGCCAATTTCGGATGCTTTTCGAACCAGTTTGTTTTCATCGTATTTTGGAGATAACGCATCAAAAGCGGAATTTGATGCTAGAAATGGAGTATGGAAGTTACCAAATTCCGCAGCCATCGGAGATTATTATCTTTACAGTACATACAGTCCAAAAGCTGGTGAAACTATTTCTGAAGAAGAAAGCTTTTCACTGGAATATAGAAAAGTCGATTTATATCCTTTTGATGATAATTTGCTAACATCTCTGAGTTATTCCAAGGTCAATCTTTCAGTTGAAGAGGCAGTTAAGCGTTGTGATAAGATTATTGAAGGCATTGCTGAGTTGAGCGAATATCAAGTTGACTATATACACGCTTATGGTAATAACGGACGACGTCCTTATTACAAAATTGCTTATAAACGTATGGTTGATGCCATTCCTGTCACTGGGTATAATGATATATACTTTCTCGTTGACAGCGATGGAATTCAAAAAATTAGTGGCTCCTTTTTTGATGTTGTAGAAACCACCTCTCAGCATTCAATTATGGACATTGATGAAGCTTTTAATATTATGAAGAAGAATGCAGGACAAATTGATTTAGATAAGGACACGGTCAATATTAGTGAAATTACACTTGAGTATATTGTAACAAAATCCATTGATGGTAGCATATCATTAACCCCATCATGGCGTTTTCAAATAGGAAATAATGAAGATGAAATTAACCTTTATCGTGACTATATTATTGCAATAGATGCAATCAATGGAGAGATCATTCAGGGAAGAAGGGGGGACACATTTTGAGTAAATCGTTACGTGTTCGCCTGAAAGAAACGATATTTTCTTCAAGTATGTATGCGAGTGTCTTGATAGGCCTTTTTTTGCTTATGTGGAGCTTCATCTTTAATCTAGTTATTTATAACTTATCTGTGGGTCCGTTAACTATTAAGGAAATGGCTTCAACATTTTTGAACGATATTTATGTGTCTCATGCTCGAAGTGGATTTGATCTTTTTGCGCCTATTCTAGCCGTGTTGCCAGCAACGACTTTGTTTTGCGAGGATTACAATAGTGGTTACATAAAGGCTATTTTATTCCGAACAAATAAGCGGAAATACAGCTATGAAACCCTCCTGTGCTCAAGTATAGCGGGAGGGCTGGCTGTGTTGTTGCCAAGCCTAATATCATCCTTGTTCTTTGTTATTATTGGAGAACCTAATCTGGCAGAAAACTTGCGACATGGATATTCAACAATATTTGACGAATCATTTTTTGCATCTATACAATTTGTATGGGGAGGAGGACTCGTTGTCATAATACTTTTGGTACTAGCATTCATTTTTGGCGCAGTGTGGTCAAATATTGGCTTATGCATATCCGCCGTAATTCCAAATAGGTATATTGCTTTAGCGGCACCGTTTGCCCTTTACTTTGCAATACACTTACTCCTTTATCGTATTAATAGTTTGTTGTTTCTAAGTCCAGTTAATATGTTAATGCCAATAGTCAATTTTTTACCAAATATAATTTATCCATTTGCTTATCAAGGAGTATTATTATTTATTACTTTTGTTTTATTTCCAAAGTTCGTTGGAAGGAGATGCGAAAATGTTTAAAGTATGTCTATATCAATTGCGTCAAGCATTTTCCTCACCTAGAGTTTATATTGCTCTTTTAATTGGTATTGTTATGCAAATCGTGAGTTCTATTCCATTACTTGATTATGTAAGAATGCTGAATCAACCTCTTTGTATTTATGAGGGATTTATATATTTTAACTGCGATACATATATTGCTACCGCCGCTTTTTTAGGGATTATATTGTTTGTATCAGACATTCCATTTTCATCACAGAACGAGACCTACACCTTAATGAGGATTTCGAGAACGAAGTGGGTTTTGGGAAAAATCATCTACCTCTTTTTTTCATGCGTATTGTATTACACTACAATTTTTTTTGTTGGTGCAATCTTTATATCTGAAAATGCTTACCTCGGTAACTTGTGGAGCAGTCCAATTTACAATTTGGCAAAGGATGCTGGTTCAAGCTTAGCAGCAAATTATAACGTATATTTTCCATATAATCACATCCTTTTAGGAATGACTCCTTTTTCAGCAATGATCACAAGTCTTTCCCTTAGTGTTTCATATGCGTTTTTAATGAGTTTGGTTATATTCTGGCTTAATCTAAAAATATCTCGATCATTAAGCTATGGTCTAGCTATGTTAATACATATCATTGGATATTTGGTTGCTGCACTATTTACGTCATTGTTCTACATGAAATTCTCATTATTAGGAAATAGTCTACTTATGTATCATGATATAGGTGGTTATTATAAAGGGAAATTATTCACAACTATTCCAGAGTCGTTTGTTATATTTTTTGTTTTATCAATTTTAGTATTATTGTTAATTCTTAAAGCGATAAAAGACTATGATTTCAGAATAACAGTGGGGACAAAACAATGAATGTCAAAATGCTATTTAGAATATTGGATAAACGTGCAGTTATTATCTATTTTATAACAATATCTCTTCTTTCGCTAATTAACACAAAAGATGTGTCGGTAATTGGAATATTGGGGGGGATAAATACTTCAAAAAGTATAGGGGCGCTTGATGTCTTTGGAGTAATAAAGTGGAACATTTGTGTTCTTCCTCCTGTTGCAGTCAGTACGCTTTTTATGATTAGTGAAATGGGCCCAATTAGTAAATACACGATGAGCAGAAGTGAAAGTGTGAAAAATTGGGCTGCAACAAGGTTTATCTCCATTATTGTGGCAAATATCTTCTATCTCTTAGCTGCGCTCATTATAACATCAATTTTTAATTTTAAAATTGATGTTAGTAGCAATCTTTTTTATCGCTTAATGGTAATATTTCCACTTCACACCATTATGTTATCTATGTTATCAATAATGCTACTTGCAATATACAAGACCCCCAAGTCTGTTATTATTACATATTTGATTGTTGAGGGGATTACGGCGGTTATTGGTTGTGTATTACCTTCTACAAGTAAATTTATGCTGGCTTATTGGGGAATGGCATATAATAATAACTTGTTATTATCCAATTCGTATTTTCATTTTTCAATAGTAATAAGCTTTATGCTTATGCTTACTGTTCTTTCAATATATATTACTACAAAATTTTTTATAACGAACAATCCGGCGGCAAATATAATTAATCTTTAAAGGGAGGTATGATGATGGATTATATTATTTCTGTAGAAGGTGTCACAAAATCATATAAGGAAAGCTGTGTGTTAAATAATGTTAATATTTCATTTCAAAGAGGTTTGATACATGGAATAATTGGAAGAAATGGGTCAGGTAAAACGGTTTTGATTAAGACGATTTGCGGGTTCATACGTCCTGAAAAGGGTAAGGTGGTTGTTGACGGAAAGGTTGTTGGGCGTGATATTGATTTTCCGCATAATATTGGCGCAATTATTGAAGCCCCAGGATTTTTACCTTCTCTTAGTGCCTTTAAAAATCTTAGCTATTTAGCTTCGCTCAGGAATATAATTAATGACGATGAAATCCGTAACGCTATTACTTTGGTAGGACTCAATCCGGATGATAAAAAGCATGTAGGAAAATACTCTCTTGGAATGAAGCAACGGCTTGGTCTAGCACAGGCCATAATGGAACATCCAGATATTTTAATATTAGATGAACCAATGAATGGCTTAGACAATGATGGAGTATCTGAAATGAGAGATTTGTTACTTCACTTCAAGAATGAAGGTAGAACAATTATTATTGTGTCTCACAATTCTGAAGATATAAATATGCTATGTGATACAGTACATGAAATGGATAAAGGTGTACTTAAAAAGGTCATCTAATATAACACCAAACTTTGTATGTCATGCCTCTTCACGCCAAAAGACTAGCTGGATTTACTTAAAAATAAATTATAGCCAAGGGCAAACCCGACGAAAGTCGGGGGCGCAAAGCTGAGGGTCTAAGACGTTTTCGGACGTTATGATAGTCTGGCTACAAATAACCGTGCAAGGCTCTGCTCTTTTGGGAGAGAGCAGAACGGTTGTTGTTTACGGCTTTTTTAGGAGGGCTCGGCTTTCGCTGTGTGCTACGGTGAAAGGGGTACCTCTATGAGCATTATCTTATTCCCTCCCATGCAGAGGTGGAGATAAAGACGGCGCAATCCGTCTAAGTCACTTTTTACATACACAATTTCATACACCTATTCTAAAAAAGACAGTAGTTTGCTTTGTGCGAGCTATTGTCTTTTTCTTTTCGACAAAAAAACAAGAACGGCGACCTGAATTTACAAAATTAAACAATTCGTTCTTGTATAAGGCAGCTCTGGTTTCACGTTGCCGTTCGCCACCCTCTGATCTGTTTTCGTTTTTCAGCAAAACAGATCGGAGGAAAGGACATTGAAAAATTATAAGGATAGCGACTATGCCCTCAACAAATTCAGCGAAGGGATTGTTTATCGCTTTGCTGACCGCATCGTGGAAATCACATTGGAGGACTACCTTGCGGAGAATCCCGGCAAAACCTCAGAGGACTTTTTGGAGCTAAAAGCCCTGTCGGATGAGATTTATCATCAGCAGATTATACACGAAAATCGGACAAGCCGTTTGGATGTCAGTATGAATGGGTTAGAGGAAACGGAGGCTCTTGCCACGGATTCTCTAAATACAGCGCTGATACATAAAATTGACGGTGAAAATGCCATGGAAGCCGCCAAGTGGCTCCTTGCCAGCGGAACTTTAACAGAAGTGCAGCAGAGGCGGTTTGTTCTGCATTTCTTTCAGGGACTGTCAATACGACAGATTGCGGTAAAAGAATCCGTACACCAACGTGCGGTATGGGACAGCCTTCAATGGGCTTCAAAAAAATTAAAAAATTTTTTCAAAGAATGACTCGTCACCCCCCCTGTTTTTTGACATTGGGTGAAAGGAAATTTTCCAAGATTCCTTTCACCTGAACATTGAAAACAGAATACGGGTGTGATGAGTACGTTACCGGTAGGCAAAGCGACATATCGGGACACGCCAAGACGAGGGCAGCGCCCTCCGAGCGATAATGTCTGCGGTTGTGATGCTCCGTGGTGGAGCGGATTGCGATGATCCCTGCCGGTGATTATGATACTTCTGCTTTGGACGCTTCACCGCATCGAGCAGCCCGGCAGGATGACCGGGAGAACGCATCACCCTCATTTGAGATAGAATGAGGGGCGGCTTTTATGGATTCCGTGTAACCGCACGGAACGCTCATCGCACCTTTGCTTGATACAACCAATCTATCGTAATCTATCGGAGCGATAGAAACCATGCGGCGGAACAGGTATTTCAGTCAACAGACTTTCAAAACCGTTCCTGCTTTCCGCCGCATTCTTGTGTCGCTCCTTTAGGCAAGCAAAGGAGGCTAAACTTATGAACGAACCTGTCTATATGGCAGATATACAAAATAGAATTTATGAAGCGGGATTGTTTCGGCCAGAAGAGCGTATTGTGCTTTCAGCCGAGAATTGTGTGCTTCTGGAATACTATACCGGCAAGACATACAGCTACCGAATGGTAGAGCTTTCGACCCTAAAAGCAAAACGAATTTTTTCACGGCAAAAACCTTTGACAGAAAGCGGCTATCAGAGAGCCATTGACAAAATGCGTTCTCAAACGGATGCCCTTCTCGATAACGACAAGCCAGATTTTAACACAAGGGCAACAAGTCTTCTCCGGCACATTTTTGAAAACATCCTGCCCCGGTACGGAATGGACTGTCGGAAAAATCAGATTGACCTTGCCTTGGAAATGCTTCATGCTCTGCAAGAAAACAAGCTGGCACTGTGTGAAGCAGAGGTAGGCACAGGGAAAACCCATGCCTACATATTGGCAGTGACAATCCATAACCTGTTCAGCAAACAAAAGCTCCCTACCGTGATTTCAACCTCGACCATTGCACTTCAAAAAGCGTTGACCGAGGAATATATCCCGCAGATTTCCGAAATTCTGATGGAGCACCGCATTATTGATAAACCTCTTTCTTTTGTGGTACGCAAGGGAAAAAGCCATTATGCCTGTGACAGCCGGGTTAAGGGGTATCAGTCCTCGATCTCTCACAATGGGCGCATGGAGGACGAAGAACTGCTCCATATTTTGAATGGACTTTTCACCGGTTCCTATCCCCTTGATTTGGACGGCCTGCCCCTTACCGGCTATGTGAAAGCCCGCATCTGCGTGGAGCGCTGCGACCGGAATTGCAGCCTGTACCCGATTTGCCGGTATCGCAGCTTTATCCGAAAGGCACTGTCCTTCAGCTATGATTTTCAAATTGCCAATCATAATCTTATTCTGGCCGATGTACTGAGCCGAAAAAACGGAAGAAACCGGCTGTTCCCTCCAAGCGGTGTTATTATCTTTGATGAAGCCCACAAGCTCCTTGATGCCGCACGGCAGATGTACGGCATGACGCTGGAAAATGCAGAGCTGGAACGGCTGACAGCAAGCGTCTATCATGCAATCGGGGGAAATAACCCTGATAAGGCGGAGATTGTGAAGCTGTGCGTGGAAATGCTTCTTCAAAATGCTCTGCTTTTTGAAGCATTGAAAAAAGGAGCAGGCATAATCTACGATAAGAACTGCTATGCCGTGGAAATCAATCTAAACTGTATATTGGCTCTGAAAGCACTCATGTCTGTACTGCGCAGGCTGTCGGTGCTTTTTTTTACAACCTCCCGTGAAAAGAGGGAGCGATATGACCGGCTTGTGAACCGTATGGAAAAACTGGATGCAAAGCTCTCCATCCTGCTGAACTATTCACAGTCTATCGTCTGGCTGGAGCTGACCGATGCGGTATCCTGCCGAGTGTGCACTCTGCCCAAGCAGCTTGATTATCTGCTGTTTGAGGATATTTGGAGCGAGAAAACGCCTTATATCCTTACCTCCGGCACGCTTTCTATTGGGGGTGACTTCTCCCGGTTCAAGAGGACTGGCGGCCTCTCTATGGCAGAGCAGAGCCGCATTTTTGAAACCAGCAAGGCTTCTCCCTTTGATTATCAGGAAAATGCCCTGCTGTATCTCCCACAGGATATACCCGCCCCGAACACAGAGGGCGACGGCTATTTTCAATCGGTAGTAGAGCATCTGGAAAAGCTGATTCGTTCCACACACGGGCATACCCTGATTCTTTTTACTTCTTACCGGATGATGGAGAAGGTTCATGCCGAACTGAGTAGACGGATCACGACTTTCCCGTTGTTTCGCATGGGCAAAGGCAGGCTAGACGCCATCGGAGATTTTCGGAAAAGCGGTAACGGCATTCTTTGTGCCAGCGACAGCGCAGGCGAAGGAATTGACCTGGCCGGAGATATTCTATCCTCCCTCATTGTGGTGCGCCTGCCATTTCCGGCTCCCGACCCTGTATTGGAATATGAAAAATCCCTGTACAGTGATTTTTATGAGTACCTGAATGAAGTGATCGTGCCGGGTATGCTCATTAAGCTCCGCCAGTGGATTGGCCGGGGCATACGCCGGGAAAACGATTCGTGTGTATTTTCCATTCTGGACAGCCGCGCAAATTACCGCTACAAGGAGGATATTTTGTCTGCTCTCCCTGATATGCCTGTTACTCATAAGCTTTCTGATGTGAATCGCTTTATCGCCGCTAAGAAGCCGGACGCCTACTTTGATTAAGTGGGCGTCCAGCTTTGGGTAATGGGACAATCCAATGTTTTCATATAAATGATAACAAGAGAGCAAGGAGGCCGGTCATGGAGAAATTTGATATAACACAAATAAATTTGGAGAAATTGCGTCAAGTAGATGTTCGGACAGTCGATCCGGCAACGCTTGTAGATATAAATAATTTGAATATTGATGCTGCTCTGCCCAAGGAGGAACGTTTGAGGGAGTTTGTCCGCCAGATTGGGAATCCTTACTGCTTTAAGGTGGGAAAGGTGGCTGTCAGTGTGGGCTTTGCGGGGGACGGTCCGACCTTTGAAAAATGTATGGAGCATTATCTGCAAACCTTGTGAGGATATGTTATGAAAATTGAGCAGGCACTGAATTTAGAAAATCTGTCTGGACGCGAAGGGAGTTTTGTGGTAAGCTGAGTCACAAATCCGCAGGAGGTCAGGGTAAGCCCCTGCGGAGCAGGACTTACGGTAAAGCTCCCGATTGGTTTTCTGAAATTCAGAAGCGATTAGGAGAATACCGAATGGATACACAAACTACTTATTATGCTGATATGTACCTCCGCCTTTCCCGTGAGGATGGCGATAAAGAGGACGGAAGCAAAACAGAAAGCGACAGCATTGCGAACCAGCGTGATTTAATTACCGCTTTTTTGGAGAGTCACCCCGAAATCACTCTGCACAAGGTGCGGATAGATGATGGTTATACCGGGGTAAATTTTGACCGTCCTGACTTCATAGAAATGATAGAGTCGGTCAAAAACAAAGAAATCAACTGCATTATTGTCAAGGACTTTTCCCGTCTTGGAAGAAACTTTATCGAAACGGGAAAATACATCGAAAAAATATTTCCGTTTATGGGTGTACGCTTTATTTCCATTAATGATGACTATGACAGTGCAAGACCAAGGACTTCTTCTGATAATTTGATTGTTCCTGTCAAAAATCTAATGAATGATGCCTATTGCCGGGACATTTCAATTAAAATCCGCAGCCACCTTGACATCAAGCGCAAAAAGGGACAGTGCATCGCTCCTTTTGCCGTATATGGATATTGCAAGGATGAGGAAAACCGGAATCAGCTTATCGTTGACGAGGAAGCCGCCGCCGTAGTGCGCGAAATTTTCAAGCGCAAGCTGGACGGCTATTCTGCGCAGGCAATAGCGGAATATTTAAATGAGCAGGATGTTCTTTCTCCTATGGAATACAAGCGTTCCAAGGGCAGTAAGTTCTCCTGCCCTTTCAAACGAAAGGAAACCGCAGGCTGGACAGCTGTTGCGGTTTTTCGCATTTTGAAAAATCCAGTCTACACCGGAACCTTGGTGCAGGGTAAACGGAGCACACCGAACTATAAGGTCAAAAAGCTGTTTGATGTGCCGAAAGAACGCTGGATCAGTGTACCGGACAGCCATGAGCCTATTATCAGTGAAGAAACCTTTGATAATGTCGCGGCAGTTTTGATGGCTGACACCCGTACAGTTCCGGGTCAGGAAAGCGTATATCCTCTTTCCGGTTTGGTTTTTTGTGGTGACTGCCAAATGAGCATGATACGCAAGAATAATTCCACGGCAGAAAAGCCCTATATTTACTATGTCTGCTCCGGCAATAAGAATAAAGAGGGCTGCAAAAGCAGCCATATCATCCGTGACAGTGCGCTGGAACAGGCGGTTCTTGTTACCTTGCAGGAACATATTCGGGCGGTGCTTGACATTGAGGATACGCTAAAACGGATTGCCGAGCTGCCTTATACCACCCGTGAGGTTAAAAAAGCAGATGGGCGGATACAGGTAAAGCGGCAGGAGGTGGAGAAATATCAGCGGTATAAGCTGAAACTCCATGAGGATTATGCGGACGGTATCCTTTGCCGTGAAGACTATATTGCGTTTGGAAAGCGTTACGATGCAAAAATCAAAGATGCCGAAGATTCCATACTTCTGCTCACGAAAGAGATAGAAAACCTTGTCAACGGCAACACAGGGGAACAAAAATGGATTGCGTATTTCAAACAATACCGGAATATCAGTGACCTGACCCGCAAATTGGCCGTTGCTCTGATTGACCGTATTTTCGTATATGAGGGTAAGCGGATTCATATCCGCTTCAAGTTTCAGGCTGAATATGACAGTGCTGTCACTCTGCTTAAAAATACCGGGCAGTTGAAACAAATATCTTCTGTTTCTGCATCTCCTGCAGAGGAGGTGTGGTAATAATGGCAAGAGTTAGCCGGGTAAGGAAAAAAGAGGCTCCAGCAGTCCTCCGGGAGCGTATTTATAAAGTGGCGCTGTATGTTCGTCTGTCGGTTCTTGACAGCGGGAAAAAAGACAGTGATACTGTGGAAACACAAGAAGCACTTCTGCGGAGATTTATTCAAGGGAAACCGTATTTTATGCTGGTTTCCGTCTATATTGACAATGGAGAAACCGGGGTGAGCTTCAAGCGTGGTGAGTTTGAACGGTTGATGGAGGATGTCAGAGCCGGGAAAATAGACTGCATTATTGTAAAAGACTTATCCCGTTTTGGACGAAACTATATAGAAACCGGCGAATATCTGGAAAAGATATTTCCGTTTCTCGGTATACGGTTCATTGCTGTCAATGATGGATATGACAGCAGCAGCCCATCCGCCTCAGATAGTCTTTCTCTGCACTTAAAAAACCTTGTGAATGATGTATATGCCCGTGATATTTCAGCAAAAATTTGCCCTGTTCTACGGGAGAAACAAGAACGGGGGGAATTTATCGGTGCTTGGGCGGCATACGGGTATGTGAAATCCAAACAGGATAAGCATCGCATTTTAGTTGACAGGGAATCTGCATCCGTTGTCCGTGATATTTTTAAATGGCGGCTGGAAGGACTCAGTTATCAGGGAATTTGCAGGCGGCTGACGGAACAGAACATCCCATCACCCAGCCAATACCGTTATGCCAAAGGATGGGTACAGAATGAGAAATGGACGGATGCCCCGTGGCGTGTGCAGACTATCAAAGGAATTCTCTGCAACGAGGTCTATTTAGGGCATATGGTGCAGGGCAGAAAACGGGAATCCTTGTTTCATGGACAAAGGCAGACCCCTGTTCCAAAAGAGCAGTGGATTATTGTAGAAAACACCCATGAACCGATTATTGACCGGCAAACCTTTGAGGCGGTACAGCGGTTGAACCGTCAGAAAACGGAGGAATATAGAACAAAACAGGATCGGTTTTCTGAGATTGAGAACACGGAAAACATTCTGAAAGGTCTGGTATACTGCGGTGATTGCGGTACAAATTTGGTACGGTACAAGAATGTCCGTGAGAACAAGCATACAACCCCTAAATTCCATGTTTGGTACAACTATATCTGCCCTGTCCATGCTGCGGACTTAACCCGGTGTTCCTTTTTGAGTGTATCGGAACGTGATTTGCTGGAAGCGGTAAACAGCGCAATCAAGGTTCAGGTAATAACGGCAATGGACATGAACAAAATGCTGAAAGCTTTTGGTGGGAAATCCTCTGCGCAGGAAGAAAAAGACCGGCTGGAGAGCCAAATCCGGCGGGCGGAAGAAATCCTGACAAGGACGGTTCGCTACCGGGAACGTCTTTATGACGATTATGCCGATCATTTGATGAACGAGCAGGACTATATCTATGCACAGAGGCGATACAAGGAACAGGAAGCAGCCTATCAGCAGCAGTTTGAAGAACTGAAGCTTGCTTATCAGGGGATTACTGAAGAACGAGATGAGGATAACCCTCTCCTGAACAGCCTGCTCCGTTTCCAGAACGAGACAGAGCTGACACGGGAAATGGCTGTGGAACTGATTGACAAAATCACGGTTTATGGCAGGGAATCCTTCCATATTTCTTTCCGCTTTCAAGACGAGTATGAGCAGTTAAAGAGCCGTCTTTCCGCAGAAAGGTCGGCGGCCCATGGATAAAAACTATATCATTATCCTCTATATCCGCATTTCTGTGGAAGATATTGATAACCACGAAAATGGAAAGGACGAGAGCAACAGCATTTCCAACCAGAGGGAGTTTTTGAAACGGTATGTACAAAGTCAACCGGAATTTTCCGATTGCCAGCTCATAGAGCTGTGTGACGATGGTTACTCCGGTACGAACATGAACCGTCCTGCAATGGCAAAGCTGCTTGATTTGGTGAAAAGCGGTCAGGCAAACTGTATCATTGTCAAGGATTTTTCCCGGTTCGGGAGAGATTATCTGACTGTGAGCGATTATGTGGATCAGATATTTCCCTTCATGGGCATCCGCTTTATCTCAGTGAATGACCGTTACGACAGCGCAAAGTGCAATGGTGCGACCAGTGGCGTGGATATGGCTTTCCGTAACGTGATTTACGGTTATTACAGTCAGGACTTATCCATCAAGGTAAAGACTGGAAAATGTACAAAGGCAGCAAACGGGGATTTTTTAAGCCCATTTGCTCCAATCGGCTATCAGAAAGCGCCGGACAATAAAAATCAGCTTATTATAGAGCCAGAAGGTGCTGAAATTGTCCGGCGGATATTTCAGATGGCTGGAAATGGGATGACTGTTATACAGATTGTCCGTCGGTTTAATGCAGAACAAGTGCCGACACCCAGCGGATTGAAAAACAAAGCGGGTTTCTCCCATAAATGGTGGGATGGCGCTGGCAGTATGAAGCTATGGGACAGAACAACAGTCACCAACATTTTGCGTGATGAGCGGTATCTTGGAAAAAATATCTTTGGAAAACGGCAACGCATTACGGTTGGAAGCTATCAGTCACGCAAAAAGGAAAAGGACAACTGGATCGTTGTGGACAACTGCCATGAACCGATTATTACCGAAGAAGAATTTACGGCGGCCCGTGAAAATCTTCGGGAATTTGCCCCGATGAAAAGCTCTCCAACTGCCACCCACCTATTCATCGGAAAGCTGCGATGTGGACACTGCGGATATTCTCTTACCCGCACAAAAAAGCCAACACCACGCTTTGGCTGCACTACCCGGCGCAGAGTTGCAGACTGCGATTGCATGACAGGACAAATCAAGGAGTACGACATTGCAGAAACCGTGCTGTCTGCTGTTCGTGTCTATGCAAGTACCTTGCTGGACGAAAAAGCATTGCTGAAAAAGGCAGAATCCAGTGCGAAAATTCCATTTCTGCAAAAACAGCTTACGACTCTGCAAACCAATATGTCTGGAATGAAGGAGCAAAAGGCACAGTTATACGACCTTTTGGCGGAACAAAAAATCAGCCGGGAAACTTTTCAAAAAAGGCAGGATACCCTCTCCCGCCGGGAGAGGGAGGCAGAGCGGCAGTACGAAAGCTCCCAAGCAGAATTAACTCGTTTGGAGCGCATTGTCTACAACAATCAGGTGCAGGAAAAGGCGTTAAGAAACTACCTCAATATTGATACCCTTACCCGTGAAATCGTGGAAGCGCTGGTTGACTGCATCTATGTGTATAACGATAAGACTATTCATATTCAATGGCGCTTTGGGTACAATATTAACAACTGACAGACAGGGCATCCCGCTCAATTCGTATCGGGATGCCCTGTCTGTCTTATTGTAGCTAAGTGCTGGTTGAAAAAAGTTTTTATTTTTTTTAAGTCCTACCCTTGACACAAGGTGATGAGGGCATCACCGGCACTAGCACCAAAAAGCGGCATGCTTTCAACCGCATGATGGCTGATGCCCAAAGATGTGCCTTCGACCTGATAATCACGAAGGAAATCAGCCGTTTCGCCCGTAATACGCTGGACAGTATCTTCTATACCCGCAAGCTGAAAGACCTTAGTATCGGCGTCTTCTTTATGAATGACAATATTAACACTCTGGATGCAGACGCCGAGCTGCGGTTGACCATTATGTCGTCCATCGCGCAAGAGGAAAGCCGCAAAACCTCCGATCGGGTGAAATGGGGGCAAAAACGGCGTATGGAGCAGGGCGTTGTATTTGGTCGAGATATGCTGGGCTATGATGTTCGGGACGGCAAGCTCCATATCAACGAAGAAGGCGCGGAAATCGTCCGGCTTATTTTTCACAAATTTGTCAACGAGGATAAGGGCACTCACGTTATTGCCAGAGAACTGCGTGAGGTCGGCATTCAGACTGCCACTTATATGAAGCAATGGTCCAACACGGTCATTCTGCGGATACTGCGTAATGAGAAGTATTGCGGAGATCTCGTTCAGAAAAAAACTTTCACGCCCAGCTACCTGACCCATGAAAAAAAGTACAACAAGGGTGAAGAGGAATTTGTTGTACTTCATGATCATCACGAACCCATCATCAGCCGTGAAATGTTTGATAAAGCCCAAGTGGAATTAGCCCGCCGTTCTCCTTCAAGCGAGCAAAAGGCTAAGCATTCTAACCGTTATTGTTTTTCAGGTAAAATCAAGTGTGGTATTTGCGGCTGTTCCTTTGTGTCCCGGACGAAAAAGCGTAAGGATACAAGCGTTTATAAGGCATGGCGGTGCTATGAGGGTGCGAAAAATGGCGCTCCGCATATTGACAAGGCTGGCAATCAAGTGGGTTGCTCCTGTATGTCCCTCAATGACGAGGATGCCAGGCTGATGATGCAGGAAGTGGCAAAGAGCCTTCAAATGGATACGCAGAAGGTTGTTGACAACCTGACGGGTATCATTAGAAAGGTAATTGATTTAAGTGGTGAAATTGATAAGTCAGAAAATCTTCAAGACAAAATGAAACAAATTTTAGAAAAGAAACAACGGTTGCTGGAACTTTATCTGAATAAGGATATCTCCAAACAGGATTTTCAGACCATGAACGCAAAGTGTGACCAAGAGATGGATATAATCGGCAAGGGAATGGAAAACTGCAAAAAGCAGACCGCACTGCGGGAGAATCACGAAAAACTACTATCCGACATCTCGGCTGTTCTCAAAAACCTTACCTCCGGCGAGCAGTGGGACGATACTTTTTATCGCCATATCCTTGATAAAATCACAGTTTTCGACGAAAACAGGGTAGATATCCACCTCAATCTTTTGCCCGCAAAATGGCGGTTTGCGGCCGTTTCCGGCGACAATCGTCATTTTGATGCCTCACTACCTATATCATTCAATATGCCCTTTGCCTCATTGTGCAAATTAATATAGGAAAAACGGATAATCAAATGGATAAATGCAAAATACTGGCAATGGCAAACCGATAACACCCTTATCTGATTACATAATAATTGAGTGTATCCCTGCTGATGGGAGGCTTTAAGGTATACATATTTGATGTGGGCGGTGAGTATTACCCGCTGTATAAGCTGGCGGGCGGTATGTGGGTAGACTACACCATGGGCACCGGCCTGTATTCTCTCATATGCTTAATATCCAATTTTTCAATGTGTTCAAGTGGAAATTTGAAGGCCGGAGGGGACGGCACCGCAGAATAGCCCTGCGGAACAAGAAAAGAGCGTATCTGCGGATATAACTATCCGATGGCACGCTCTTATACTTTATTATTCGGCCGCTTTCCTTCGGTACTCAGACGGAGGACAGCCAAAATGCTTACGAAAAGTTTCCGTATAATAGCTGGCTCCGATAAATCCCGAAGCCAGACTTATCTCGGTTATGCTCAAAGACGGGTCTTTCAGGAATTCTACGCTTTTGTTAAGGCGATAGCAGATTAAATACCCTATAGGCGTCTGTCGCAGATATTTTTTAAAAATCGCACAGCAATTACTTTGACAGACATTCCCGGAAGCCGCAATATCTGCTAACGATATTTTTTCGTTATAGTGCTTTTGGATAAATCCGATCATGCCATGAAGCGCAGAAAGCCAATTTTGCGTTTGCAGAGCCGATTGTGGTGGTTCCGGCATGTTTTCATACAATAACGACCATACCTGATAAAAAAGGCTGTGGGCTAAAAGATGAAATGTCTTTTTCTTTTCGCTGTATAGCTCATAAATTTTTTGGATATAACAAAGCAGTTCTTTGTGCCATGGGATATGTTTTTTTAATATGGCGTAAGAAAATAACTTGTTTGAAATAACAGGAAAAATATATTTGTTTTCCATATGCTGATTGGCACATAATAAAATTGGGTGTACCAATACGCAGATATAGAGGCAATCCGTTCCGTCTGACGAATAATTGCTGTGAAATTGACGGGAATTAACAAACATTCCCTCTCCCTGTTCGAGAACATAAACCGTTCCGTTTACATTGTAAGACATATGCCCCTGCAATATAAGTGAAAATTCCAAATCGTCATGCCAGTGTCCAGGTGCAGAAAAGTTGCAAAAATCAAAAATTCTGCCTCTGTTTACGTAAACAGGAATTTCCTGATTGTTGTAGGGAATGCGTTCCGAGCTATCACTTAGTAAATCCAACGTGTAATTCATGACTTCACCATAATATAAGATTGTTATAATATAAGCTTTTATATTTATAGAAAAATTGAGGAAAATATAATATAATTATATATTGTTGGCTTGGCTTTGTCAAGAAAGACACTGCTGGTGACAATAATAAGGAGCCTTTTATTATGGCTTGCCTTTGGATATACAGGATAACATCATTACTACTTTATTTAGGCGGATAATATTATGTTTTCACTTTTACTTGCAATCATATATATTGCTTTTATCAGCTTAGGCTTGCCGGATTCTCTGCTGGGTTCCGCATGGCCTGTCATGCATGGGCAGCTTGATGTTCCGCTGTCTTATGCCGGCATTGTGACGATGATTATTGCGGGCGGAACGATTGTATCAAGCCTGATGTCCGACCGCCTTACAAGAAAGCTGGGCACGGGTCTTGTAACGGCGCTCAGCGTATTAATGACAGCGGCTGCCCTGTTTGGTTTTTCAATATCAAAGTCGTTTATCTTTCTTTGCCTTTGGGCGGTTCCTTACGGTCTTGGAGCGGGAGCGGTGGACGCTGCGCTCAACAACTATGTTGCTTTGCATTACGCTTCAGGCCACATGAGCTGGCTGCATTGCTTTTGGGGCGTCGGCGCTGCGATAAGCCCGTATATCATGAGCTATAACCTTACTAAAGGCTTGGGCTGGAGTAACGGATACCGTTGTGTTGCAATTTTGCAGGTTATCTTAACGGTTGTTTTGTTTCTCAGCCTTCCTCTGTGGAAAAAAAGAACCGCAGAAGCCGGTGAAGGTGAGGTGAAGGCGGCGGAATTGAGCCTTCCGCAGGCGTTTCAGCTAAAAGGAGTAAAGCTTATGCTCCTTACCTTTTTCGGATACTGCGCTTTGGAAACAACAACAGGGCTTTGGGCAAGCAGTTACCTTGTGCAGCATCGTGGGATAGAGGCGGAGGTTGCCGCTAAATTTGCTTCGCTGTATTATCTCGGGATAACTTTCGGACGATTCAGTTGTGGTTTCATTGCAGAAAAGGTGGGTGACAGGCGTCTCATTAGATTTGGTACGCTTATCATGATACTTGGTATTATATTGGTCGGAATTCCTGAAGAAAACAACCTATGGGCGTTAGCGGGCATCATCATCATTGGTTTTGGCGGAGCTCCGGTGTATCCGTCTATCATTCATTCAACGCCGGATAATTTTGGGAAAGAAAACTCACAGGCCGTTATCGGCATTCAAATGGCGAGCGCTTATGTTGGAAGTACATTTATGCCGCCCTTATTCGGAATGATAGCCCAGCATGTCAGTATCGGGCTTTATCCGGTTTATTTAATGGTTTTCGCACTCCTGATGATTGTCATGTCCGAAAAGTTAATCAGAGTTTTGAAAAAACAAAAAGCGTCACAAGGATAATTATCATGGAAAAAGAAAAAATGATTTCGATGATTATTACTTGAATATAAAACTGTATATGGCTAAGCTTGCAGCCGGAGATGAAGAAGAACTATACCTGCCGAGTACCAGGCAAATTGAAGATGATCTAGGTATAAACCACCGGTATGTTATTGAAGGCTTACAAAAGCTTGTATCTGAAAAATGGCTTGAAAAGGTGGCAGCAGCCCAAGAACAATGCGCTATATGGTGACACTTTCCCAGGACGGTGCAATGCTGGAGCTGGATAAAAATTCAGTATAAATTTCCTGAAACGTATTATTGCTTCTGCTTTAATATTATAATATCATTTATATTATATGTAAATATTTTTG
The DNA here is from genome assembly GCA_023390115.1 of Bacillota bacterium. Lineage (GTDB taxonomy): Bacteria > Bacillota > Clostridia > Acetivibrionales > DSM-27016 > Anaerobacterium. The sequence goes on along the minus strand of JAEWDM010000022.1, from coordinate 425,008 downwards.
GTTTTATGGTTAACTGTATGAGTAAATATATAGACTTGGTATTATAAGCAAGTTAAACAATGCAAAAACACAATTTTATTATAGACTGAGAGGGTAAAGTATGCCAAATATAAGTGATGTAGCTGAGAAAGCTAAAGTATCGGTAACTACTGTATCACGTGTCTTAAATAATAGAGGATATATTTCCGATAAGACTCGGCAGGCAGTGCATCAAGCTATGAAGGATCTGGATTATTATCCTAATGAGCTTGCCCGAAGCTTGTTTAAAAAGAGGACTAATATTGTTGGGTTGATTATTCCCGATATAAGCCATCCTTTTTTTCTTTATTGTCAAAACATATAGAAATGGAATTGTACTCAAGAGGATATAAAATGATGCTGTGCAACACAATTGAAAAAAGTAATCGAGAGAGGGAATACCTCAGTATGCTTCAAAGACATAAAGTTGATGGGATTATTATAGGCAGTCATACTCTTAATCTTAAGGATTATGGTAAAGTAAGATCTCCTATTGTGACTATAGACAAGGATTTGGGAGAAAATATACCGATAATATCTTCTAATCATCATAAGGGCGGAATCCTTGCGGCAGAAAAGCTGATTGAGTGTGGTTGCAGAAAGGTTGCGCAAATTATGGGCTATAGACGGGTACATACCCCATCTAATGAACGTAATCGGGCTTTTTCGGATGAAATGAAGCGAAATGGTATTAGCTGCATTACAATAGAGCTTGAGTGGAATAAATTTACTTTTAAACAATATGATCAGACAATAAAAAATTTGTTTGATTTATATCCTGATATCGATGGAATATTTGCTGCAGATATGGTTGCTGTGGCTGTGATGAAAGAGGCCGGCAGGAGAGAAATAAAAATACCTGACCAGTTAAAAATAGTGGGATATGACGGGATAGACCTTGTGAGCATGGTAACACCTTCTATTACTACTGTTGCACAACCTATACAGGGGTTGGCAACCAATTCTGCTAAAACCATAATGAAATTAATAGAGGGACAAAAGCCTGAAATACATCATATGATGCTTGATGTTGAATTGATTGAAGGAGAAACGACATAGCCATATTACCTTCTTTATTGCAAATCCTAACATATTGGTGCAGGAGTCGTACTATGAATTTGAAAATCATATAAGAAATTGAGAGATTTAGAGATATGAGGATGTATTTATTAAATTTCGAAAATAAAGATGATATATTTATATGTTAACCGGTTGACACAATCTGATCAAGTAAATGGCAACCCCCAAATATTAATAGAAGACCATATAATGCTTTCGATGATAAAGAATACTATAAATTTATTAGCACCTGATATCATATGCTTTACTGGCGACAGGTATTTTGTCAGCTGCAGTATAGAAGAAAAGTCTGGCTTGCGTTATTTTAGTTTCAAATGTAAAAGAACAGTATAAATTCATAGCATATGGAGAATTGAAATGTTAGTAAAATTTTGAAGTATTTCCTGACAGATTCCTGTAAACAATGCATTTAAGGCATGAACGCTCTGGCGTTATGTATATATTATTTTATAAGGAGGAACAGAAATGAATGTATTTGTCAAAAGGGTAAGTTTGTTTATTGCTGTAATGTTACTCTTATCTACTTTCACAGCATGCTCCGCGCCTAACGAAAGCTTGGATGGAGAGGGGACTGCCGAAGGGAATACGCCAAAAGAAAATATAACTCTTGTTTGGCAAGCTGGGATCCTATTAGTAAGTATCAGCCTGTTATTGATGCCTATAAGAAAGTGCGTCCTGATGTTACTATCGAATACGAACAGGTTGCCGATTACCTAACAAAGATTTTTACTGAAGCTTCTTCCGACACATTGCCCGATCTTATTGCTTGCCAGGTTGGGTATACTCAGCAGTTTGCAGATGCAGGCATTCTTGAGAAAATTGATACTGAAAAGCTGAAGGCCGATAAAGATTTTAATTTTGATGATTTATGGGAAACTACACTTAGCTATGCCAAAAGTACAAGGATGAGTATTACGGGTTACCTGTTGACGGTGGAAATTATGCATATGTCTACAATAAAAAAATCTTTGACGAACTTGGAATTACAGTTCCTAAAGAGGGCTATTCATGGGACGAGTTTGTAGATGTTGCTAAAAAGCTGGTTGTAAAGGATGACAGCGGTAAGGTTGTTCGTTATGCAACCATGATGAATGATCTTGGCTTTAAAACATACCTGCCTTTTATCTGGCAGAATAACGGACAGTATTTGAATGATAATGCCACTAAATGCATGCTGGATCAGCAGGAGGTCATTGAGGCTATTGAATGGGTTAAAAGTCTCTACACGGAGTATGGCATAATGCCCCCTCTTGAAAAGATAAACGAAGGCACTCTGCCAATTGTAGGGATGCTCAACTCGGGTACTATAGCTATGGGGCGTGTTGCGCTTTGGGAATCTCTCCAGTTAAAAGACAGTGATGTTCTTGAATGGAAAATTATGCCCGCGCCTTATAACGAAGGTGGCAGGGGAGAAATACTCTATATAAATACCCTGGGAGTTTCCAGTAAATCAGAAAATAAGGAAGCGGCTATGGACTTTCTGCTTTTTGTAAGCGGACCTGAAGGTGAACGTATTTTGCTGGAAAATACAAGTGATCCTCAGATTGCGTGCCGCAAATCCCTTAAGGACGTTGCAATTGCTCCATTGCCAGAGGGTAAAAATGCTGAGGTCTACATGGAATCTTTGGAGTATTGCAGATGGATGCCAAATGTGCTTACCGTAAATGACCAGCTGACAACTGTTACTAAAGGGCTGGATCGCATATGGTACAGCAATGAACCTGTAGATAAGGTTATGGCTGATATAACCAAGCAGGTTAACGAGTTATTGAGTGAGTAGTGCTAAACTACGATTGTTTAAAAGAACAGGAGGTTTTATGCTTAAGAAATCTGCATTAAACTATAAGAACTGGTATAATACAACGAATGCAATCCTGTTCCTTCTCCCAAGTTTTCTGTTGCTTGCAGTTTTTGTGTTCTGGCCTATGGTGTATTCTCTTGTACTCAGCTTTTATGACTGGAATCCTCTTAAAGGGCAGAGGTATATAGGACTTGAAAATTTTATAGCTCTTATGCAGGATAAGCTTTGGTGGACTAGTCTGACAAATACCTTTTATTACATTTTGCTGAACGTACCGTTGGTTATTGCAACATCCATAGGTCTGGCACTGATTGTTGTCTCACTGGGGAAGTGGTCGAAGGCTTTTCGTGCTGTATATTTTATCCCGACACTACTATCCCTGGTGGCAACAGGGATAGTATGGCAATGATTTCAATTGTTATTGTTACAGTATGGAGATGGGCAGGGTATTTTATGGTGATTTTCATAGCTGCTTTAGAAAGTATTTCTCCGCAATATTATGAAGCTGCAAATTTGGATAGTGCTACGGCTTGGCAAAGATTCAGATATGTCACATTGCCGTTTTTGTATCCTACGATTTTCTTTGTATCCATTAAGAAAAAGGCATTGGTTTATAAAGCGGCTGCTGAATTGTGCGATGTGCATATTTTCAGGAATTCTCCATTTTTCTTTGAAATCAAGTCCGGCCGTATACGTAACAGCAGCCAGAGCGGATTTCCCCCGGGACCCGGGTTGGAGGGCTGGTATATGAGGAAGAATGCCTGTATACCTTCGGAATTTCAAGAATGGATAAAGCCTTATAAAGAGGCGGATTTAATATGGGCGGATATTTTTTCGGATTTTGCGCATTATACCGTTGGCTATGATGTGCTGCTGGAAAAGGGCCTTAAAGGAATTTCAGAGGATGCGCTCAAAGAGATGCAAGGGACGTCAGACACAAAAAAAATTGAGTTTTACTCAAGTGTCATATTCCCTTTTATCCTGCGGAGACATTCTATGAAGCCATGTGCTCTATTTTATTTTTTAAAGAAATGATAACATCTTTAGAGGGTGTTGCTGTTGCTGTGTTAGGACACCTCGATCGTTTACTGTATCCTTTTTATAAAAAAGATATAGAAAACGGAATAATAGACCGCAATAAGGCGCGCAATCTGCTTGCACACTTTTTGATTGTTACGGATGCAAGGTGGGATATGTCCGATACCTTTGCATCTACCAATAACAGTCTGGTAATTGGCGGCTGCGATTCTGAGGGCAGCATTATTTGGAATGAAATAAGCAGGATGATTATATTCCTGTATGGAGAATTCGGATTTGTCAATCCAAAGGTACAGGCCAGAATTACCAACAGGCATCCGGAAGAATATTTTAAGATGGTTAGTGAATTGATTTCAAAAGGCAACAACGTATTTTCGTTTCTTAATGATGATGTCATAATTAAGGCTAATGTAAAGCAGGGGAAAAAACTGGAACATGCGAGGCTTTACTCTGCCGGAGGCTGTCAGGAGCCTATTCTTGACAATACGGAGTTTAACAGCCGAGCGTTTATGTACCTGAGTCTGCCGCAGCTGGTTAACTCCTGCTTTGACATACACTGAATATCTTTTTTGAGAGGGAGAAAACAGGATATATACCCCCGATTCTTATGGGAGCTTCAAGGGAGCTTTATGAGGACTTTATTAAAAGGCTTAATATAGTTTTTGCGCGCATCAGCGAGGTGCTGAATGAATATGGAAGAAGGCTTGTTTTGTATAACCCCTGTCCGATGCTTTCCGCCACCCTTAGGGGATGTATTTCAAAGGGCATGGATTTTACTGAGGGAGGAGCACTGTATAACTCCACCAGTGTACCGTTGGTTGGTATTGGTACTGCTATTAATTCACTCCTTGCTATTAAAAAGGTTGTATTTGATGAGAAAATGATGACGTTTCAGCAGCTTGGAGGGCTTTTGGCAGAAAATTTTGCCGGAAATCCCCGTATGCACGAGTACATTATGAACTTTTGTCCTAAATTTGGTATGGACACTGCCGAAGTAAACAGCTTCGGCAAAGATTTTTTCAGAGACGCCGCCAGGGCTGCGTCAGGTATGGAAAATGAGCGGGGAAGTCTGTATGAAGCTTCTCTGTTTGTATTTTACCTGTTTGATTGGATGAAGAATAATATCGGAGCCACGCCAGATGGCAGAAAAGCCGGAGCTGTGCTTTCAAGGGGAATGAATCCTACCGAAATCAGCGGAATAACCAATATTGCAAATATTTTGCATACACGATGGCCCGGGTATTAGAACTACAGTATTTTTTAAGGGGTGCAATCTTGCATGCAGGTGGTGCCATAATCCTGAAACGCAGTCCCCTATTGTGTAATGGCAGTATTTCAGGGATAAATGCCGGGGATGCGGTTCGTGTATACAGGCATGTCCCAGGCATGCGTTGAGTTATACTGCAAATGAAATAGTATGTGATATGCCGGCATGCATAATGTGTGGCATGTGCAGGGATGCCTGTTATGCGGAGGCCATTACCCAGGCGGGAAAAGAGATCGACGCTGTTAGTATGGTATCTCTGCTGGAGCGCGACGCGCAGGTGTTTGGCAGAGCGTACGGAGTGACCTTTTCCGGCGGGGAGCCCTTGCTTCAGCATATTTATCTCAAGGAGGTGCTCGTGCGGTTAAAGCAGTGCCGGATTCATACGGCCATAGATACCGCAGGATGCGTTCCGTGGGAATATTTTGAAGAGGTTTTGCCGTATGTTAATACCTTTTTGTATGATGTTAAAGGAATAGACTTAAATACTCATATTAAATACACTAGTGCCGAAAATATCCTTATATTAGCTAATCTCCGCCGCCTTACGGAAGTCAGAGGCATGGATGTGTGGATTAGAGTTCCGCTGATATCGGGGATAAACGACAAATATGAAGATATACAGAGGCTGGGAGAATTTCTCGCGGGTCTTTCAGGCTTTGCAAGGCTGGATTTGCTTCCCTATCATAATTACGGTATTTATAAAGCACGGAGTATAGGCATTCAAGAGTATGAATTTGAAATGCCATCTGAAAAAAGTTTGCGGCGAATACAATTGCAGCTTCGGCAAATGGGCCTTGACTCTAATATTTTGTGATGGGCACTCAGCGGTAAACGTCAGCTGCAGGAATACAATTAAAAGGATAAAGGAAGGAGGTTTTCAAAATGAAGGGTATTGTCACAGATGGAAAAGGAAATTTAAGATTGGCAAATGACGTGCCTATGCCAAAGGTTTCGGATTACAGTGCTATTGTGCGTACCGTTGCATGCGGGATTTGTAACGGTACGGATATAAAGCTGATAGATGGTCATTTAAAAGGTTTTTCCAGCTATCCTGCCGTTCTCGGACACGAGTCTGTCGGGGAAATAATAGAGACAGGCAGTAAAGTGAGAAGCTTTAAGGCTGGAGATATGGTGCTAAGGAGCTGTCTGCCGGATCATTATCCGCCGTATTACAGCTTATGAGGCAGTTTTGGAGAATATGGACAGGCTGTGGATTGCAGAGCCATGACCGAAGATGGAGTGGACAATAACGGGGAGGAGGTTTCTCAGCAAGTAATACCCCGGGAGATTGATCCTTGCGACGGAGTGATGCTCATTACCTTAAAGGAGGTTTATAGTGCATTAAAGAGGCTCATGATTTTTCCCGGCGCATGTGTGGGAATCGTGGGAGGAGGGCCTGTGGGACTTTCTATGGTAAAGTGCTGCAAACTGTTAGGAGCCGCTTTTGTGGCTATAGCAGATCACCACAGCGACAGGCCGGCTATGGCAGTTAAGCTGGGGGCAGACCTTGCCGTGAACAGCTACGAGGAGGACTTTGAGACAGCAGTAAAAAAGCAGCATACAAAGCTTGACTTTGTTATTGATGCTGTAGGAAGCTGTGATGTAATTTCCATGGCACTGCGGTTGATACGTCCTGAGGGAGTTGTGGGAGTATATGGTATAGGGATGAAGGATCAAATTCCGGTGGCATGGAGCGGAGGGCCTTACAATTGGAAGCTGCAGTCAGTGCAGTGGCCTGTTGCGTCCACTGAAGCCGCTGTACATGATGAGGTTATACGCTATGTTCTCAGCGGAGACATTAATTTGAAGGATTATGTAACACATGTGCTTCCTATAGAGCAATATCGTGAAGGCTTTAATTTAATCAAGGAGCGAAAGGGCTTAAAAGTTTCACTGGCTTTTTAAGATAACCTTTATAAAATAAAAAATTATACGTAAATAAGTTGTTATATAAAGGGCATACAATTTTAAGAAGAGGTACGAATATATGACTAATCATCAAATAGCCCTTGAGAAGGCAGAAAAAGCGGTACTTCAGGGTAAAGAGAAAATTAAATATGCTAAACTCAGGCAAAAGTGGCATTTCATGCCTCCAACGGGATGGATGAATGATCCCAATGGGCTTATATACTTCAAAGGGAAATATCATATATTTTATCAATTCAACCCCTTTGGGCCTGTCTGGGGCTCTGCATTGGGGACATGCTGTCAGCGATGACCTTGTGCACTGGAAGCATCTGCCTATAGCCCTTGCTCCGAGTGAGGTCTATGATAATCATGAAGACGGGGGTTGCTTTTCCGGCAGTGCTGTTGATGATAACGGCATACTTACTTTGATTTATACAGGTACCACAAGCTGCGGAAATAGTATAACACAAAGTCAGTGCATTGCAACCAGCAGGGATGGAATTCATTTTGAAAAGTATACTGGAAATCCTGTTATCCATGGGCATCCTGGCACCGGATCGGAGGACTTCCGGGACCCCAAAGTATGGAAGCACAAAGACCTTTGGTATATGGTTATAGGGTCTTGCAGTGAGGGAAGGGGAAAGGCTCTGCTATATAAATCTCCCGATCTCCGGAACTGGGAATATGTTAATGTGCTTTGTGAAAGCCGCGGTGAGTTTGGCTATATGTGGGAATGCCCTGACCTTTTTGAACTTGACGGGAGATATGTGCTTATGTTTTCTCCCATGGGGATAAATGATAGAAAAACAGTATATCTTGTTGGAGACATGGATTATAAGACTGGCAAATTTCATTACAGCTCAGTTGGAGAGATAGATTGGGGCTTTGACTATTATGCCCCTCAGTCGTTTGTCGATGCGATGGGAAGAAGAATAATTGTTGCGTGGGCAAATACATGGAATTGGATGCCATGGTGGAAAGAGCTTGGACCTACTTTTAAGGAGGGCTGGTGCGGTTCTCTGTCATTTCCCAGACAGCTTTCTCTTTGCGCGGATGGAAAGCTGAGCTTTAAGCCAGTTGAGGAGATAAAGTCTCTCAGGAGTTCTAAAAAAGAATATGGACATATACTGGTTGGGACAGATGAAATGCTGAGTATTGAGGCTGGAGATGGCGTATGCTATGAAATTCATGCTGAAATTGATCTTTCATCCGCTACAGCCTCATCTTTTGGCTTTATACTTAAATCTGGAGAAGATAAAAAGACAATAATAGACTGTAATATTAGGGATGGGGAAATAACCTTTGATCGCAGCAGGTCTGATGGCTGGAGCAATGGGGTAAGGAGATGCCCTCTCAAATCTGCAGGTATGGAAAAAATAAAGCTGCATATTTTTGCTGATACAAGCTATATAGAGGTATATACAGATAATTACAGGACTGTACTCTCAGGAAACGTATTTCCCGGAGAAGAATATAGGAATATATATATTTATTCCACCGGAGGAGAAATTTCAGGCTGCTTGCGCACATATGGAATGAAATCAATATGGTAAATTATTATATAAGCTGGGGGGATAACAAATGCTTGATGTTGTGGCTCTGGGAGAGCTATTGATAGATTTTACTTCGTCGGGCTTCTCAGAAAGAGGCAGTGAGCTTTTTGAAAAGAATCCGGGCGGGGCTCCTGCAAATGTGCTTGTTTCTGTCTCCAAACTGGGCAAAAGAACCTCTTTTATCGGGAAAACAGGTAATGACTGTTTCGGAGCGTTTCTGCGGGACGCGTTGCTGGCAGAAGGGGTTGATACAGAGGGAATGGTATTTTCAGACAGTGTAAACACTACACTGGCATTTGTGCATTTAAATAAAAAGGGTGACAGAAGCTTTAGCTTTTATAGAAATCCCGGTGCGGATATGATGCTTACTGAGGAAGAGATCAGGTTTGAGTTAATAGATAAAGCCAGGATATTTCATTTTGGCTCCGTGTCGATGACAAATGAACCGGCGAGGAATGCTACATTGAAAGCGGCGGAATATGCCAAAGGCGCAGGGATTTTAGTTTCCTATGATCCAAACCTGAGGATGCAGCTCTGGAAAAATTCTGATGAAGCCAGAGCTGCTATAGAAGGCGGGCTTAAATATGCAGATTTACTCAAAATCTCTGAAGGAGAAATGCTGTTTCTGACAGGAGAGGCTGATCCGGACAAGGGCTTTGACTATCTCCTGAGGAAATATGGCATAAGCCTCATACTTGTTACTTTGGGTAAAAAAGGGAGCTTTTACAGACTTGAAGGCCATACAGGACATGCGTTTGCGTATAATGTAAAAACAATTGACACAACCGGGGCGGGAGATGATAGGTTGGTAGGTGCTGCAAAGCTCTGTAAAAAGAATGGGATAAACCCTGTTTATGTTTCATTAGGTATTGCATCTGGACTCAAGTTTGCTTCACAATCGGGCGAATCTGTAAATGCAATTCAAAAGAATATCTCCGTTAATGAAATAGAAGGTACAATAAAAAAAATCTGTAGTATTCGGGCATCAGATTCGATTTTTACGCAAATTGTAAATTTTTATGAAATTATTAGTCAAGAAGTCACTATAGATAATATTGTAACTTTTGCTGAGCAAATAAAATCGAATGAGCTGAAGTGATAAGCCGGAAGCACGGGATATTTCCGGCTTAGCAATCTAATTCCGTAAGGTTATTATAACTATATTTTATAATTTTATCCTCGGGTTACAAAATTTGTTTAAAACTCTTCTTAATTGATGTATATTCTCCGTTTAAATTCTGGGTAAAAATCTGTTTGATGTTTGGCAAAAAATTGTTCAAAAAAGTGCTGACAGATCAAGGTGGTCAACGAAAATAAGCTGCTCATTATTAAGGACGGTATCCAGATAGAACAGCCGCTTACCGAATATGAAGTAGATGACACACCTTAAGGTGAATATCCCAGCCCAAGCCACCGGATGAAGCTTTCCCATGCGGACATAGCGCTTGGGATCTCAATATTTAGTATCGTTAATACCTCCAATGTCAGTGCGATACTAAATACGCAAGCAAACGCAGCGGCAGCGCGCCATTTTTTGCGCTGCACCAAGGGCCGGAAATCCAAGAACGCAATCAGCGCAAATCCGCTTGTGACCATCCATAACATGCTCTCTACACCTCCTGTCCTTTTATCGCTTCCGTAGTTGCTTTGGGCAGCTTTCTAATTTTGGCGAGAATAAAGGTTAGCAGCGGCAGCAGAATCTGAAACGGCGTCCAGATAAACGGTACAATGGTCTGCGCGGAGACGCCGTGCTCCACGAAACTCGGGTACAGCGTAGGCGCATAAGCCAGAATCAAGATGCCGACAATCACCGCGAGGCGCTTGTATTGTATAGTCTTAAAAAGTTGCGCTACGGCTATTGTCGAAACATAACATAGGACTGTAATCTTAAAAAACAACAGCATCATAAGCGCCACCGCAAATATGATTTCCATGCGGCTCAGAGCCTCGCCCAGGTTTACCAGCCGCAAAGCTACGAGACCGGGCAGCGTAAAAAGATGAAGCGCATTTCCTAAAACCATAATATCGCGCAGCAGCACAACAAGAAGAACGATCATCCCCATGGCGATTCCACCGAACCAGTATTTCGTAGCTTCTCGGGGTGTCAGCTTTTTTATGCAGGGTGTAACCATCAGGAATATCACAAGTTCTCCGTACGGAATCGTGGCGATAATGTGAACGCTCTGCACATATTTGATGGCCGGCTGTGTGAATACGGGCAGAAGGTTAGTAAAATCCATCTGGTTGAACAGTAGCACAATAGAAACCCCGACAATGATAAACTCTACAATGGTAAACAGCTTGCTGTACCGCGAGACAACCTTGAAGCCGTTTCGGACGGCCCAGACTGCCACCAATACGCATATAAGCATTGGTACGATGTTAGGCGTTTCCGTCGTGAAGGTAATCTTTGAAAAATCGCCGATGTCTACCAGATTCACCGCAGCCAGCGTTATAAAAAACCACACATAGGATACTCCGATGATTTTACCCACGACGGACCCGTATACCTCGTCCAGTACCTGTAAAAAGTTTTTGTCCGGGAACATCACCATCAAGGTTCGAAACAAATATATAAGGGGTATGCAGAGCACAATGCCTATTACGACCGGAATCCATGCCTCATTCTTTGTAATTCCCGCTAGAAAGGCGGTCAACAGAGCGGAGGATTGGAGGAAGAAGGCCACGGTGAACATGAACTGTTTTCCCGGGACTTGGGATTTGTCGATTTTCATTTCATTTTTTCCTCCATTTCCAGAGACTGTACAATCTGTCCGGTTTCAGGGATGCGGACTTTTACTTGGATACTGAGGTCAATATCCGAGAACACCTCACTCCATCGGTCTTTCATCTCACTCCATTGCTTCGGGTATTGTTTATACACCATTGTACCGAACCCAAAAATGTCGGCATCCAGGGCTTGTGCGGCCGAGACGCAATCGGTAATTTTATTTTTTATTTCTTCCTGCGCCAGATTTTTCAGATACTTAAGCAGCTCCGGAGGCTTCATCTCTTCAAAGCCATGGAGTTCGCTGACATTCGCAACCGAGTTGATTGTTAAAGATACCCGCACTCCTCCATCCTGCCGTAGTGTAACCTCCCTTTTGCAATCCAATGTTGCGATATGCAGCCCGGCCATGTCTGTCCCATCAGAGACACCTATATTGCACTTTTTGACATCTCCAAAGGACAAAATATAGCCGACGGCTTCCTCGTTGGTCAAACGGCCCACCATTTTGTCGCCATGAAACACCGCCATGCCGGCCATTTTGATTTCCTGCTTGTCGACTTCGCCCGTCACCTTGATAATGGGCACGATCGGCGCTGCGGCATCGTCCAGAAGCCTTTGGACAAAATCGATTAAGCGCACCCGGTATTGTACGGATATTTGAGCCTGAGCCTCAAACAATCTCCCCAGAAATATACCGGAAATAGGCATTTCAGATAGCTTTGCCGTAAGTGCTTCCTCACCGCGTCCGTCCACAATTGCGAGGGGAACCTCAAAGCGTGCCTTTTGATCCCGCATAATCAGATCCAGATGCTTTTGGATTCCCTGCTCCGCCAGTTTTATCCCAAAAAGCCGTATTTGGTTATGAGGAAACAGCAGTTTTTGGCTGCTATCCCGTTCCAGCTCCGTTAAACAGGCCATCAGAGAATTACCGGTTGCTTTCATTACGATGGATTCATTATTGCCTCCGCTGCCGCCTTCCCCCGAACCGGCTTCCCCTTGCTTGATATTTGCGCCCTGCGCCGTGACGTTTATCTGATTAGGTTTATCCGACACATCCATAGAAATGCCCGTAAGGATCAGCTGATCTTCGATTGTCTTGCTGTCCCAACAGCCGGTCAGAAACACTGTAGACACGCAGAGCGTCAGCAGCACGGCTGCCATGCGTTTCAAGCGGGCGGGCATCATGGCTCATCTCCTTCCTCGTCCGGCGTGTGCGGGCGAAACGGCGGGATAAAGCGCCGTCCACGCGTGGCATCGCCTTGCGCTATACCCTTGGGCCGCTTGGTCATGGACCAAAGCGGCATGCGTATCAAAGTATCCTTTGCGTCGCCGGTGTCGAAGTTGCCGAGATATGGCACTCCGCAGGATTCCAGCGTAGCCAAATGCACCAGCATTCCAAGAAAACCAAAGGCAACGCCATAAAATCCTATAAACGCCGCCATTACCATCATAACGGCCCGAAGCATGGAGCCTGCGTCGTTCAGGGCAGGTACCAAAAATCCGGCCACCGCCGTGACGGCAATGACAATCACCATCGGCGCGCCGACGATACCGGCGCTTACAGCGGCGTCTCCCATAATCAGGGCACCCACAATGCTGATGGCCTGGCCGACCGGGCGCGGCAGCCGGACTCCGGCCTCCCGCAGTATCTCAAACGCGAACACCATTATAATCGCCTCAATAAAAGCTGGAAAGGGCGTCCCTTCCCGCGCTTTTGCAAAGGAGAACAGCAGCGTTGTAGGGATCAGCTCATGCTGAAAGGAAACAAGCGCAATATAGACCGCCGGCGCAAATACTGTGATCATAAAGGCAACATAGCGCAGAATTCGTATCAGACTCGCATACAGTGAGCGGGCATAGTAATCCTCGGCAGTTTGAAAGCTCTCGGCAAACAGCATGGGGGCGGTCAGCACAAAGGGCGTGCCGTCTACCACAATGGCAATCCGGCCTTCCAATATCTTCGCCGCCACCACATCGGGCTTTTCGCTGTAGCCTATAGTGCCAAAAGGCGAAAAAGGAGCATCCTCGATATATTCTTCGATATAGCCTGTTTCCAATACGGATTCTATATCAAGCTTGCCGATGCGGTATTTGACCGTTTCCACCACCTTGGGATTCGCCACGCCGTCAAGATACATGAGGCATATGCCGGTTCGGGTTTTGCGGCCTACCGTTATTTGCTCCACCTTAAGCTGTCCGTTGCGTATCTTACGCCGGATCAGCGATGTATTGGTACGCAGGTTTTCGGTGAAGCCCTCCCGGGGACCGCGTACCACTGACTCGGACTGCGGCTCGGAAACGGTGCGTTTCTCCCAGCCCTTCGAATTGATTATAAGGCCGCCCGGGCAGCCGTCTACAAGCAATATTGTATCGCCTGACAGGCATCCTGTCGCAAGCTCCGGCACCGACGCAGCATTTTTAGCATAGGAGGCGCACAGCACCTCCTGTGCCAACACATCCAGCAGGTCGGTTTCCACCGCAAGCCGACCGTCTTTCACCGGCCAATTTTTCAGCGGCCGCAGGATTGCATCGGTAAGCGTTACGTCCGAAACCAGGCCGTCAATAAATATTAGCGCACCTGAAAAACCGTTCTCATGCCCGAAGCGGAATGAATGTACCTTCAAATCCTGAGCATCGCCCAGAGCGGCCTTCAGGCTTTTTAGATTTTCCGAAAGCTTTTTGTTTATTTCCACTTTGTGTACGATACTTGTTTCCACTGCCCCATCATCGCTTACCCGCTGATTACGCCTTGAACTGAGCAGATAGCGCAGCTTTCGCATGATATATCCAAAGAACAATGGCAACCACTTCCTTTATTGCATTTTCATATATTGTTGCCATGATTAGCCGTTCATATCCTGATCCGTCTTCAATTTCATACTGCCTTATCTATGCCTTTTACCCATCCATTAAATATTACTGATTTCACGAAATCTGTATATACATATCAGAGGAAAAGACAAAAGTCACACATTCGTCGGAGTTTATCCGTTTTCTGGGCTATGATCTATCTGTTTCGCGGGATAAAAGTTTCTCGCGCAGCAAACAGGGCGTGCTGTCGCGGAGGCGCTACGGCAAGCTGCGGGAATACAACGCCTTCAAAATTTATTTGTTGATTTGTCACAACTTCGTCTTTTACTTGTCCAACTTTTCCAATGATTGAGCCTATACACATGAAGAGCGACGAGCCCATTCCAATTTTTCGTCCGCTATCGAAACCTTCTTTTGTTAATGTTGTGATAGTTTTATATATATTGATATTCAAAGGCAAGCCAAATATTAATCCAATAGCTGACAGTTTTTGTGTCGGATGTGATTAATCCAAAAAACACTAGACAGACCAATTACTCCCTTGTTATAAAAAAATAAGTGTAAATGTTTAAGCCATTATTAATGGTTTAACACTTACACTTTTATGGTACTAAAAAGCACCTTCAGTTTTGAAGGTGCTGACTAAACAAAACTTAATATTTCCCAGGGGAGTGTCAACTCAAGTACCGTTCAGGACATATTCAGATAAATTTACTTTGCTCAACATTCCATCCGTATGGCTCATGAATAAAATAAGCTGGGATATATCAATACTATAGGCCTTTAAGGTTTTGGCGTTCAGATTCTTTTGACACCGGCAGTAATTCAGATAACGGCTGGATAGCTCCGGTAAATTGAGCATTTGTCATTCCCCCATAAGTATAGCATATAATGAACGCCGTAACTTGTTTTGCATGTAATATTTTATATTATATTGAAAAGCTTGTCAATTAATTAAATCTGCTCAGTGGACATGAATATCATAATATACACTAATAGAGTGTAAATAAATTTTGCTAATAGGATATATTATTTTCAAAAACCATTGCATAACAAATACTTATGTGCTATTATGCCGCAGAAGGGCCGCAAGAGCGGGATAATAGTACAGACGGGGACAAAAAGCACGGTGGAGAGCTACACCTGGCACACACACGGAGGAAATCTCTGGTATGGAAGTCAAACTACATCGAAGGAAAGTATAATGGACTGGCTGACGTGGGACAGCATCAATGCGGAGTATGGGATCAGCCGGGGGAAGTAAAACGGGAATATAGAAAGCATATGTAAAGACGGTTTAAATGCCTGTCTTTTTTTATTTCTAAAAACAGAGGAGGTTTAAAATGGTGAGGGAGATTGAAAAAGGGATGCCGGAAAGAGATGATCTGTACAGTCTGATGGCTGCAAAGGAAGGCGATCCCGGTTTGGCAATGCAGCAGTCACGCACGCTTGATGTGCTTATTTTGCGGCTGCGGCATATGGAAAGCAGAGGTATTATGAAGCTTGCTCCGGCATAATGGAGGTGCTTAAGAAATAGAGGGAATCAGGGCTGAAAATGGGGGCACGCTGAGGGAATGGGGTGATGACGCAAAAAGCGCACCGCCTGAATATAATGGCAGCGAGAATGTTTTTTTAGAGGGTATGGGCAATGCTGGGGGGACGTCAGCTTTATCTGCTAAGGACAAGGAAAGGCATTTCAAGGGATAGGCTGGGCGCTGAGCTGGGATTGCCGGGCAATGACCTTATTATTTATGAAAATGGAATAAGAAGCATTCCGGACGAATTATATAATAAGTGGGTTGAAATCATAAGAGCATTGCAGTAACAGCGTTAATATTTTAAAGAAGGAAAAGCCGGGTATGAGATGTGTGGCATATTGCAGGGTTTCTAAGGATACGGAGGATCAGATGAACTCTCTTGACAACCAGATAAGGCATTATTCGGATTTGTTCAGGAGGGAAGGCTTCCAGGGAGCGGAATGCGGAATGTATTACAGCCGGGATGGAAAGGAAGAGTCTGTAAAATATATTCCTTCAATTTTTGCCGACGAGGGCATAAGCGGCACGAAGCTTAAAAACAGGGAAGCCTTTAAATATATGCTGGAATGTGCATACAAAAGGGAGTTTGACATTATATACGTAAAGAATATTCAGAGGTGGGCCAGAAATGTTGCCGACGGCTCGGGTATGCTTAAAAAGCTTAAGGTTATGGGAATAAAGGTAATATTTGAGGACGGAAATATAAACAATTTTGAGCATGAAATGACTATAAATATCCTGCTGTCTACCGCTCAGGAGGAGTCAAGGGCCAAAAGCGCTGCGGTGCAGTTCGGTCTGCGGAAGGCACAGCAGGCGGGAAAGTGGACAAGTGCCGATCCGTATGGTTATAGGAAGGAAAATGGTATTTTAAAGCCTGCGGCAGGGCAGCTTGAAACGGTAAGGCGCATATTCGCTCTATATCTTGACGGCTGGGGGAGCACCAAAATATCAAAGCATTTAAATGAAATGGGAATATTGACACAGAAGGGGCGCAGATGGTCGCAGGCACAGATATTCAATATACTGTCAAACAAAATATATATCGGGATGCAGATAGCTCACACCACCCAGAATACCGATATAAATATCGACAGGCTGGTGCATAGGGACGGAGGCAGGGAATACAGCTACAAAAGCCAGAGGCCTGTAGACGAAGCTGAATGGATTACTATACATAACGAAGAACTCAGGGCTGTGCCGGATGAGTTGTTTTACGATGTGCAGAATGAAATCGAAAAAAGACGGGAATATGTGGTTAAGGGCAACAGGCCCAGCGTGAAGCATATATTCAGCAACCTTTTATATTGCCAGCACTGCGGACGGGCTATGAGAAGAAAAAACCTGTTCGGGTGGAAGAGGAAGGACGGCACAAGGAATATATCCTCTGAATGGGTATGCGTAAATCATGACATGTATCATAACAGCGTTTGCAGCTACAGAAATTCATGGCATGAAGAGAAGCTGGCGGACAGGGTGAGGAACGACATTCTGGCAATTAAAAATAACCGGGATGAGCTGGACAGGATTTTCAGACAGTATATCAGGATATTTTTGAGCAGCGAGGAGGTCAGCGATAAAATCTGTTTTCTGGAAGCTGAATTGAGTGAATTGAAAAGCCAGGCCTCCGCCAACCTGAGGCTTTTTTCAAAAAATATTATTGACGAGGAGCAGTACAAGGCTCAGAATGATGAGCTGCAGGCAGCCAGGAGAAGCCTTGAATCGAAGCTTAAAAGATTCAGGGGAATTAATGAGGAGAGGGAAAAGGCAAGCAAAAAGTATCATGACTATGTGAGAACACTTTCGGAGGCTAATCTGGATAAGCTGGATAATGTGCTTCTGAAAAAAATCATAAGCAGGATTGAGGCCTTTACGTATACCGATGGACAGGGACGGCAGGTAAAGGACATTTATATTGTGTGGAATATGCTGGACAAAACCTTTGACGATGTGCTTTACAAGGAGGCCGTGGATGAGCTGGCGGAAGGCGGGTAACCCTGTATTCATTTAGTCAATATGCCCTTTGCCTCGTTTGTAGGCATACTGAACCTCTGGCTGAGATAGCGGATAGATGCCGCGAGCTCCCCATCCGGCCCGCCGTACTGCGTAATAATATACTTTGCCATTCGGGGATTAGGACATTTTATTTTGATTGGGTATTCCAACTTTTTTTCATAAATCCACATTATAAAGCCTCCTTATATAAAATTTAAAAAAATATAAGCTTATTGCTTTTCCCACGGCCAGGGGCTTTCTATCCACGGCCATGGACATCTCATACAGGTAAAAAGGGTAAGGGGGCCATACATTCTTTCAAAGCTGTCTCTTAAAAATTTTGCTCTTTGCACCGCGGCATTGTAAAACATTATGGTTTTCTGCTCGCAGGGGTGGGTGTTAAGATACAGGTTTAAATCAATTACCGTAAAGTCAGCCGCCATTACTTCCTTTAACATTTTTTCACGGTTTAAGTCCATATAAATACCTCCTTGCTTTTAGCTGTTATCAAGCATCCACTGTATACTCGGGATTGGCACCGTACGGCATATCAAGCTCAGGAAAAATCGTCCCCCTCTTCAAGCCCTCCATAGGCTTATATAAGCAGCTTATAGTTTGAAAGGGAACATATGCATGAGCCAATTGCGGCATTGCAGGCATAAAGGGAATATAAATACAAGGCTGGGTATTCATAATATTTTGTACGGCGTTTACATTAGGCTTGTTGTTCATAATATATTCCTCCGCTATAAATACTTTATTAACATAATATTCTATTTCACATCAAATTGTTCTGTTAATCCAAATCTGTATGAATGAATTTTTTATTTACAATTACAATTGGATATGCTAAAATACTTTAGTGCGAGTTATAACCGTTTGCTGGGTTGTTGGAAAACTCCGGCCGACTACCGGGCTTACGGCGATTAAAAAAAAGGAGGATTTTTATGGTAAAGGAATTAAAGCAGGAAATAATAGCGAAGTATAAGCTTCACGAGAACGATACAGGTTCTCCCGAGGTTCAGGTTGCAATTCTTACAGAAAGGATCAACCATTTGAATGATCATTTGAAGGAGCATAAAAAGGATCACCATTCCAGAAGAGGACTGCTTAAGATGGTTGGTCAGAGAAGAGGACTGCTGAATTATCTCCAGGATAACGATATTGAGAGATACCGCACAATTATCGGTAAATTGAATTTAAGAAAATAATAATGAGCGGAGGGACTCCGCTCATTATTTTATGTCTATAATATAGACATGCTTGTTTTAGGTTGTTAATGAATGATGAATTTTTTGGTTTAATAATGCACATATAGTTTGAGTAATACTATTTTATATATAAAAAAGCTGCAGTCAGTAGAAGGTAGATTGTACGGCAAAGGTATGTATATTGAAATTTCCGGGCGAGAAGCCCTTTTTGCCGCAGAATCTACATGCTACAGTCTGTAGTTTAAATACAGAAGGAGGCATGAAAATATGAGTAAAAATTTCAGTATGAATCTGGCGGGGAGAACTTTAACGATTGAAACCGGAAAGCTGGCACAGTTGGCCAACGGCTCTGTGTTGGTGAGATATGGCGATACCGTGGTGCTTTCCGCTGCAACAGCGTCATCCTCTCCCAGAGAGGGGATAGATTTCTTTCCGTTAAGTGTGGACTATGAGGAAAGATTATATTCCGTAGGAAAGATCCCCGGAGGATTTATTAAAAGAGAGGGAAAGCCCTCGGAAAAAGCAGTGCTTACCTCAAGGAATATAGACAGGCCTATAAGACCGTTGTTCCCAAAGGATTTGAGGAATGACGTAACGGTTGTAAATACCGTTCTGTCTGTTGAGCAGGACAATTCCCCTGAGATTGCCGCAATGATAGGCGCATCGGCGGCGCTGTCAATATCGGATATACCCTTTAATGGGCCCATCGGAGGAGTAGTTTTAGGGCTGGTTGACGGCGAGGTGGTTATAAACCCGAATTCGGCTCAAAGGGAAAAGAGCCGGATGTATGTGACGCTTGCTGCCACAAAGGGAAAAATAACCATGATAGAGGCGGGAGCGGACGAGGTTCCCGACAGTGTTATGTTTGATGCTATTAAAAAAGGGCATGAGGAAATCAAAAAAGTTGTCGAGTTTATCGAGGGCATAGTAAAAGAGGTCGGAAAGCCTAAATTTGAATATAATTCGTGTGAAGTTCCGGAGGACATGTTCAAAGCGGTTAAGGATTTTGCATATGAAAGAATGAGAGAGGCTGTTCTGGCTGTCGACAAGCAGGAACGCGACGATAAGGTTTCTAAGCTTACTGAGGAAGTAAGGAGCAATTTTGAGGAGACATATCCGGACATGGGCTCAATATTGTCCGATGCGGTTTATAAGCTTGAGAAGAAGGTTGTAAGAGAGTATATTTTAGAAGAAGGAAAAAGGGTGGACGGAAGAGCGCTTGATGAGATAAGGCCGCTGTCCGCTGAGGTTGGAGTACTGCCAAGAACTCACGGCTCGGGACTTTTTGCAAGGGGCCAGACACAGGTGCTTACAATTGTTACCTTAGGCGCGCTGGGTGATGTACAGATGCTTGACGGCCTGGATGAAGAGGAAACAAAAAGGTATATGCACCACTACAACTTTCCGGGCTACAGCGTGGGTGAAGCAAAGACCTCCAGGGGCCCGGGCAGGAGGGAGATCGGGCACGGCGCATTGGCAGAGAGGGCTTTAGAGCCTGTTATACCCGATGAGCAGGAGTTTCCTTATGCAATAAGGCTTGTATCGGAAGTCCTCATGTCAAACGGATCCACGTCTCAGGGAAGCGTGTGCGGAAGCACTCTTGCGCTTATGGATGCCGGAGTGCCTATAAAGAATCCTGTAGCAGGTATTTCAGCAGGGCTTGTCATCGATGAGCACAATCCCGACAGGTTTAAAACCTTTATGGATATTCAGGGGATAGAGGACTTCTTCG
Organism: Bacillota bacterium; assembly: GCA_023390115.1. GTDB lineage: Bacteria > Bacillota > Clostridia > Acetivibrionales > DSM-27016 > Anaerobacterium. The sequence continues at coordinate 404,328 of JAEWDM010000022.1, read as the reverse complement.
GAGACATGGATTTTAAGGTGGCCGGAACAAAGGCAGGTATTACTGCCATTCAGATGGATATAAAGGTAGACGGGCTGAGTGAGGAAATTATAAAGCAGGCCTTTGACCTGACCAAAAGAGGCAGGGAAAAAATAATAGACGAGGTTATATTAAAGACCATTGCTTCTCCCAGAAATGAAATGTCGCCATATGCTCCTAAAATACTCACAACCTCGATAGATCCCGATAAAATAAGAGATGTCATCGGACCGGGCGGAAAGATGATAAACAGAATTATTGCGGAGACCGGAGTAAAGATTGACATTGAGGATGATGGAAAGGTGTTTGTATCCACCTCCGATGCCGCCGCAGGAAATAAGGCTATTAAGATAATAGAGGGTATAGCAAAGGAGATCCAGCCCGGAGAGATATTTATGGGCAAGGTAGTAAGGATAATGAATTTCGGAGCCTTTGTAGAGTTCCTTCCAGGTAAGGAGGGCCTTGTTCATATTTCCAAGCTTGATAAAAAAAGAGTGGAGAAGGTTGAGGATATAGTAAAGGTTGGAGATGAAATACTTGTAAAGGTAATGGAGATAGACAGGCAGGGAAGGATAAACCTTTCAAGGCGTGATGCAATGGCAGAGCAGGAGGCAGCCCGGCAGGAAGGCAATAACCAATAATAACGGAGTGAGTTACTGATACGGGACATTCCTTGAAGCAGTATTTGCAGGGAATGTCCCCATTTGCATTGGTGCGTGTGGAGGAATTATGTTTAGGAAGCTGGCATTAGAAAACGGTGTTAGGGTAGTATGTGAAAAAATAGCTCATGTCCGTTCTGTGTCTGTAGGAATATGGGTCGGTACGGGGTCAAGAAATGAAAGCAGAGAAAACAACGGCATTTCTCATTTTATTGAGCATATGCTTTTTAAGGGTACCGGGAGGAGAAGCGCGAAGGACATTGCCGAGAGCATAGACAATATCGGAGGGCAGTTAAATGCCTTTACAGGCAAGGAATGCACATGCTATTATACCAAGACTCTGGATACTCATTTTGAGTTTGCTCTGGACGTTCTGGCCGATATGTTTTTCAATTCTAAGTTTGATAAGAGGGACATAGATGTTGAAAGAAAGGTTATACTTGAAGAAATAGGCATGTATGAGGACTCCCCGGAGGAACTGGTGCACGATATACTTTCTGAGGCGGTATGGGAGGGCGATCCCCTGGGCTACCCTATCCTTGGTGTGGAGGAAAGTCTTAACAGTATAGACGAGGTCTGCATAAGAAAATATATGCTTTTAAGTTACACGCCCTCCAACGTGGTTATTTCCGTGGCCGGAAATTTTGACGACGATAACCTTTTAGATACCATAAACAGGTACTTTGGAGGCTGGAGATCGGATATATCCAAAAGAGCGGATTATGAAAAGGTTCAGTTTATTAACAGTGTGAAATCGAGGGAAAAGAAAACTGAGCAAATTCATATCTGTATGGGGTTTGAGGGGATTGAACATGGCAATGACAGCCTTTACACGCTTCTGGCAATAAACAATATCTTAGGAGGCGGAATGAGCTCAAGGCTGTTTCAGAGAATAAGAGAGGAAAAGGGGCTTGTATATTCCATATATTCTTATCCCTCCTCTTATCAGAAGGCAGGACTTTTCACAATATATGCAGGCATGAATCCAAAGCATATAGATAAGGTGATTCCTATGATTTCGGAAGAAATAAGCAGGCTGAAGAAAACAGGAATAAATAAAGAGGAGCTTATAAAATCAAAGGAGCAGCTAAAGGGAAATTACATACTGGGTCTGGAGAGCACCAGCAGCAGAATGAACAGTATAGGAAAGGCGGAGCTCATGCTGGGCAGCATCAGCTCTCCCGAGGAGGTTCTTGCAAAAATTGACAGGATCGATATGGAGGACATGTGGGAAGTGGTCGAAAGGATTTTTGATATTTCAAACATAAGCTTTACTGCCGTAGGCAAACTGAAAAAAAGTATTGATTTAAAAAAGCTTATATAAGCTGATATTAGGATAGAGCCCTCTGCTTGACGCTTTTGCTCTGAATCACACTGTTTCCGTATGCTTGCAGTAATATAAAATTAATTATAAATATTGTAATTGCAAGCTTGCGATGTTAAAATATGTTAGTGAGAGGTTTGAACTGCGTTATTGCAACTCTATGAAAAGGCGGTGCGGAATGAAATCACCAGAGGAGAGAATAACTGAGCTTGAACAACGAGTGGCGTATTTAGAAAGCATTGTAAGAAGACCTGCGGCTGAAAAATCCAAAACGGTAAGACTTGAAACAGAAAGGAATATATTAGCGGAGGGCCGGGCAATAAACAGTAAGCCTGTTAAATTTGCACCAAATCATCAGGGTGAGAAAGACAGGCAGGCAGACGGTCAGGATAGCAGGGGCAAGGACAAGGAAGCGCTGGTGGGGAAATATCTGATAGGTGCGCTGGCAGCAGTGCTTATTTTCATAGGTGCAATCTCCTTTATAGGCTTGATATGGAATACAATAACACCGGAAATGAAACTGCTGATAATATCGTTGGCAGGCATTATACTGACTGCTCTGGGTTTTTGGCTTATAAGAACAAAAAAGAATGCTATAACGGCGATTATACTTGGAACAGGGGCCGGTTTACTTTTCATTGCCATATTATCTGCCAATCTGGCATTTCATTTAATTGGAAATAATGCCTCCATCCTCCTGGCGGGAATATGGGCAGTGTTCTTCATACTTTCTTCACGGTATACCAATATGTTTTTTACGACTATTATAGCATATATAGGCAGCTATATTGCGCTGCTGCTGGGCTTGGTTCTTATGCAGGGGGATATGGAGCTGCTGGTAATGATAATATTTGCAACCGGTATTTCGTCGGTAATGATATACAGGACATTTAACGGTAATAGGGCGGAATTGACAGCCAGTATACTTCTGTCGATATTAAATTACACCTCGATATCAATATGGTGCTATTTTGACGGATTGTTCGGAGCACAGCGGCTTTTGGAAAGCTGTTTCGGGCAGAGTGCCGTAATTATTATATTATACGTGCTTATGAATATTTTTTATAAGATTATCGGCAAGAAGGATGCATTTCCCATATATATTGGAATTGGTGTTCTTACAACAATATTAACTATTCTGTTTATAGTCAACTTAAATAATAACTATCTCCATTTGAACGCGGCGGTCTGCTATATGCTGTTTTTTATAGCCAATTTAATTCAGTTTATACTAAATAATATTTTTTACAGGACAATAGAAAAATGGCTGACGAGATATTATGCAGTCATATTGGCTGTTGCCGCAATGTTAATAAATATAGAATTGTTTAAAGTGCCGGCCGGCATCAGTATTGTAGCATTGTTGCTGGTTGCAAGCGGGAAGGTATTCAAACGGGAAAGCCAGTCATTATTAACCGGACTTATAATTTTGTTGGATTCGCTTTTCCTGATTTTCAGTCATTCCGGTAATTTGATATGCTCGGTTTACGGAATTATTCAACTGGGACTGATGATATATGTGCTGTGGGAATGCGTAAGCTTAAGAAAATATGCATATATTAGCGCCTTAAAGATAATTGGGATCTCAGTAATCATTATGAACAGCTTTGGAATACCATCCAATATTGTAGACTTTATCAATGTACCATATCTGAGCAAATATACTGACAACGCCGCCGGATACTTAATTTCTGTTGCTGCTGTCATAGCTTTATTAAAAACCGGTTATTTTAAGAACTGGAAAAGTGAACAATTTAAATTCTTCGGTACAAATGACACCCTGGAAGATGATAAAAATATGCGGACTTTAGTCTATTTATTTTCAACGGCGCTATATTTTTATGGATTGCAGGGAATAGCATTTGCGGACAGGGTTTTTCTGCAGCTTATATTTGTACTGGCTGCGATTGCCATTGCATTAATACAAAGCAGGACAATTCTTTCCGGAAACCTGCGAAACAAGACATTAACGGGGATATGGATTGTTATAAAATATTTAACGCTGACATGGACAATACTCTGGTCGTTTTCAGATTTAAATGTGATATCCGCAGCATACAGCTTAGCGGGGTTGATAGTAGCCATAATAAGCATATTGGCAGGATTCAGGCTTGGAAATAAGAGCATAAGGCAATATGGACTGGTATTAACTATTATAATGGTGGCAAAATTCATATTTGTAGATTTGAATCAGGAAAATTCCATTACCAGAGTTATTGCACTGATAGCGGGTGGAGGTCTGTGCTTTTTGATTAGCCTGATTTACAATAAATTGAGCCGCAGCTATTCACAATAATTTATTAAAGCCCGGTAAGGATTGAGTACGCTGCACATGGCGTAAGGCTTTAAGATGCAAAAACAGAATATCCCGTCACAGCTTTAATACAGCCGAACAAAGCCCTGATAAGCAAAGGTCCAGGGCTTTGTTCGGCTGTTTAGCTATAAAACGCTTTTTTGTACAAGCACTCCGGCAATATAATTCACATAATATGTATTAGCTGTAATAGGTATTTAGGGGGTAGCTTATATGAAGAATAAAATATTTACTGTTATCGGAGGCGACTTAAGAAGCGTAAAGCTGGCAAATCAACTGATGGCCGATGGCAATACGGTTTACATATATGGCTTCAATAATGCAGGGTTTGAAATGGGGATGAATGAAAGCAAGGAACTGGAAGAAGCAATCATTAAGTCTGAGGTTGTAATTGGCCCCATACCGTGCTCTAATGACAATGAAACCATTAATGCGCCGTTCCATTCAGAAAAAATTCATATAAATGAAGTATTTAAAATTATGTCAAAAAACCAACTGTTTATCGCCGGAAGGATAGGCGAAAAAATAGCCCATCTTGCGGAAATTTACAATGTATATACAATAGACCTGCTGGACAGGGAGGAAATGGCGGTATTAAACGCCATACCCACTGCAGAAGGGGCAATACAGATTGCAATGGAGGAAATACCGATAACGCTTCACGACTGTAATTCTTTGATTTTGGGTTTTGGGAGAATAGGCAAAATTCTGGGCAAGATGCTGCATGGAATAGGCTCTAATGTGTTTATAGAAGCCCGTAAATATTCCGATATGGCATGGATTAAAAGCTATGGCTTCAGCGCCGTTTTTATAAATGAATTAAATAGCTGCCTTTCTGATATGGATGTTATTTTTAACACTATTCCTTATATGATACTTGACACAAATGCGTTAAGCAAGTTAAAGAGTGACTGCCTCATTATTGATTTGGCTTCCAAACCCGGAGGAGTAGATTTTGAAAAAGCAAAGTCAATGGGGATAAAGGCAATATGGGCTCTGTCACTTCCCGGCAAGGTCGCCCCTGTGACTGCCGCTAAATTTATAAAAGAAACTATAAATAATATTATTTGTGAGTTGGGGGTATAAATAATGCAGTTAGACGGACTTAAAGTGGGATTTGCGCTTACCGGGTCATTTTGTACTCTGGAAAAGGTAATTCCCGAGATTGAGAGGATCGTGAAAGAGGGGGCCGACGTCTATCCCATAATATCGGAGGCAGTGGATAAGTTTGATACAAGATTCGGAGAGGCCGAGAAATGGAAATCAAGGCTTAAGGACATCACAGGAAGAGAAGCTATATGCAGCATCATACAGGCGGAGCCTATAGGGCCCAAGGCAATGCTGGATATATTGGTGGTTGCGCCGTGTACCGGAAACACAATTTCAAAGCTTGCAAATGCAATAACCGACACCTCTGTCACCATGGCGTGCAAGGCACACCTGAGAAACCAGAAGCCTCTTGTGCTTGCAATATCCACAAATGACGGCCTTGGCATGAATGCTAAAAACATAGGCATGCTGATGAATATGAAAAACATATATATGGTACCGTTTGAGCAGGATGATCCTATTAAAAAATGCAATTCATTGATGGCGAAGAATGAGCTTATTATACCGACTATCTTAGAATCATTAAAGGGAAAGCAAATACAGCCTATCCTGGTATAAAAAAATAGATATATTAAGCCGGTGACATAATTGAGGATATAAGCCAGGCACTGGGCTGATGACGGCATAAAAGCGGGGGAGTCCCCCCGCTTTTTCAGCGTCTTTCCCAAAGCCTTGAGGGGGGATAGCCGTAGTGCTTTTTGAAAAGCTTGCTGAAGTGGTATACGTCGTGATATCCTACAAGCTCCGCTGCAGCCTTTATGGAGATGCGTCCCGATTCCAGCATGTCCCTGGCCTTTGAAAGACGGATTTTTATCAGGTAATTTATCGGTGAGTCTCCCGTTCCCTCTTTAAAAAGCCTTGATATGTATACAGGGCTTAAGAACATGTTTTTTGATATCCTGTCGAGGGATATATCCTTCATGTAATTCTCATCCATATATGAGATTATTGTTTCTACAATGCAGGATTTTTCATGGGATTCAAAGCTTATGGTATGGCCTTCCTCGCTTTTCTCTATATAATATGTCTCTTTTAAAAATATTACAATAAGCTTCATTACAAGGGCCTTGAGCACAATTCCACAGCCCGGCTCGTTTCTTGCCTGTTCCGCAAGCATTTCATTGCAGCACTTTATAAAATCCTGCCGGTGCTTGAACGGAGTTATCACAGGGCAGGCTTCGCTTTCTATGAGAAAATCCTTCTGGAGGTTATCTATGAAAATATTATTCAAGCCAACATTAAACTCCGCCACTTCTTCATTGCCGGCAAAAAGCTTTGAGTGCAGTACTCCTGGGCTGCATACTATTATATCTCCCTTTTTGACATTATAGATAATACCCTTGATATTATAGGTGCAGGAACCCGAAAGGACATATTTAAATTCCGTAAAGTCATGTGAATGAAAGGTACATCCGCTCCTAGCGTTAACCCTGCTTTTAAAGGCGTATAGAACCGAGGGGTTAAAATTCTCCTGATTTATTCCCAAGTCGCACATTCTAAGAAACACTCCTAATTGTTTATATCTTACAATTCTATATATTCTAAAAAAATCCTTCAATGCTATAAAGTTTATTATTGCTGAACCGGCAGTATTTTGCAAGCCTTATTTTAAAAGATGTGCCGCTTCAAAATTATATATATTTAGCAATGTTGTCGTTAAAAATTTCTGTAAGCAATTATATTCCCCATGTAAAATCTTTATTGCATCCTATATAGTATAAAAATATACATCAATAAAATAAGATTCTACATTTAAGTATGCCGCGGCTTACTCCATAATTAAGAGTGCTGCAAAGCTGTATGGAGGTGTTGAAATGGCTTTTAAATGGATATGGGGATATATAAGGCAATACAAATTCAGAATGCTTATAGGCCTGGCGCTGGTGCTGCTTGCGTCTGCGGCGGCAATGGTGAACCCTTATATGTCGGGGATTATTGTGGATGATGTTATAGAGGGAGGTAGAACAGGCCTTCTGCCGTTAATTCTGGCGGTGCTTATAGGCTCTACCCTTATAAAGTCCTTTATAAGATATGCCTTTCAGCTTATTTTCGAAAATATTTCACAGAATATATTTAAAAAGATAAGAGAGGAAATATATACCAGGCTCCAGGAGCTTGACTTTAATTTTTTCGACAGAACCAGGACCGGCGACATTATGGCAAGGATGACGGGAGATATGGAGGCTGTGAGGCATTTTACCGCATGGGTTATTTATATGGTGTTTGAAAATGCCGCGGTATTTGTGTTTGCAGTCGCCATGCTTTTCATAATCAATTACAAGCTTGCCCTTATTATGCTGGTGTTAACGCCCTTGACGGGCTTTCTGGCCTATAAGCTGGCGATTGATGTAAAGCCTACTTTTTTTGGAATAAGGGAGCAGTTTTCAAAATTAAATACCGTGGTTCAGGAAAATATAAGCGGGAACAGAGTGGTAAAGGCCTTTGCAAAAGAGAAATATGAGCTGAGCAAATTTGAGGCGGAAAACAGCGGTTTTAAAGAAAAGAATATTGAGTCTGCAAGGGTATGGGAAAAATATCTTCCCCTTCTCGATTCACTTGCGGGGGTACTCTCGGTAGTAATGATTCTTGCAGGAGGAATAATGGTTGTGAAGGGGGCGTTGACCTTAGGCCAGCTCATTACCTTCAACAGCTTTATATGGGCGTTGAACAATCCTATGCGTATAGCCGGGTGGCTCATAAACGATGTACAGAGATTTGCCGCTTCCGCCGAAAAGGTAAAGGCGCTTATAGAGACAGAGCCTGAAATAAAAAATTCTAAATCCCCTCTATATAAAGACAGGATAAGGGGAGTAGTGGAATTTAGAAACGTTTCCTTCCGCTATGAAAGTGAGGTTGTTCTTCGTGATATAAGCTTTAGAGCGATTCCTGGCCAGACGGTTGCCGTCATAGGCCCTACAGGCTCAGGAAAGTCCACGCTTGTGAGCCTTATATGCAGGTTCTATGACTGCAGCGAGGGGGAAATTCTCGTGGATGAGACAGATATACGGCAAATGAATATAAGGAAGCTGAGGGAGAATATTTCCGTTGCAATGCAGGATATCTTTTTATTTTCGGATACCATTGAGGGCAACATTGCTTACGGTGTTCCCGATGCGTCTGTGGAGCAGGTTAGGTGGGCCGCGTCTGTGGCCGGGGCAAATGATTTTATAAGCAGCTTTCCCGAAGGGTATGACACAATAATAGGAGAGAGGGGAGTTGGGCTGTCGGGCGGGCAAAGGCAGAGGATAGCACTTGCAAGGGCGCTGCTTAAAAATCCGTCTGTTTTAATACTTGATGACACTACCTCAAGTGTGGATATGGAGACGGAGTATAAAATACACAAAACGCTTAAAGCCTTCTATTCGGGAAAAACCACATTTATGATTGCTCACAGAATATCCTCGGTAAGAAATGCCGACCAGATACTTGTACTTGACGGAGGAAGAATAATAGAGAGGGGCACGCATCAGGAGCTCATTTCTCAAAAGGGGTACTACCACAGTGTATTCATAAACCAATTAGGCGATTTTGACAATTCACCCATGGGGGAGGCGGGATAGATGGCTAGAAATAAATTTGATGTGGATGAGGAGCTGGACAGCCCTTTTAATATCAAGCATTTTGGAAGGCTGCTTCAATATGTGAGGCCGTATGCTTCCAAGGTTTCCATTACAATAATTATAATGCTTATAGCAAGCGTTGCCAATTTGATTGGGCCGTATCTGGTTAAAATAGCAATTGACGAAAGCATTCCCGAGAGGGATATAAACCAGTTGATAGCACTGAGCGGGATATTTCTTTTAACTCTTGTCATAAACGGAATTTGCCTTAAGTATAGAATAAGGCTCATGTCGGATGTGGGACAGAGCATTATCCGGAATATAAGAACGGACATTTTTTCACAGCTTCAAAAGCTTCCGTTTAACTACTATGACAGCAGGCCGCACGGAAAAATACTGGTGAGGGTTGTGAATTATGTAAACTCCTTAAGCGATTTGCTGTCAAACGGGCTTATAAATCTTATAACCGACCTTTTCAGCCTGCTGGTAATAATAGCTTTTATGCTGGCAATTGATGTACCTCTTACGCTGGTATCTCTTGTAGGCCTTCCTCCCCTTATTCTTGCCGTATTTCTGGTAAAGAACATTCAAAGGGTGAGAAGCCAGGCTGTAAGCAGGAAGCAGTCAAACATGAACGCTTATATACATGAAAGCATTTGCGGCATGAAGGTTACGCAATCCTTTGCGAGAGAGGACGAAAACTTAAGGATATTCAATGAGCTGGGCAAGGAGTATAAAAGCACATGGATGTCTTTTGTAAGATCCGTTTTTATAATGTGGCCCATTATAGATAATATATCGGTGTTTGGGATAAGCCTTTTATATACCGTGGGCATATCGTGGATTGATAAGGGGGTTTCCATAGGAGTGCTGACCGCTTTTGTAGGATATATATGGAGATTCTGGATGCCTATAACAAATATAGGCAACTTCTATAATTCGATCATAAGTGCTATGTCATACCTGGAAAGAATTTTTGAGACTATAGATGAAGAGCCTCTTGTACATGACCTGCCCGGTGCCCGGCAGATGCCCGTTATCCGCGGAGAGGTGGAATTTAGGAATGTGAGCTTCTGCTACGAGGACGGCTCTAAAATACTCCACGATGTCAGCTTTAAGGTGAACGAGGGGGATACCGTTGCCATTGTCGGTCCGACAGGGGCGGGAAAGACTACTATTATAAATCTCATAAGCAGGTTCTATGATATTGAGGACGGAAGCGTGCTGATTGACGGAATCGACAACAGGAAAGTAAGTCTTGAGTCTCTGAGAAGCCAGATGGGAATAATGCTGCAGGACAGCTTTATTTTTTCCGGAACCATAATGGACAATATAAGGTACAGCAGGCTTGGCGCTACCGACATGGAAGTAATTGAGGCTTCAAAGGCCGTAAGGGCCCATGACTTTATTATGGAGCTGAAGAACGGCTACAATACCGAGGTCAATGAGAGGGGTTCGAGACTGTCTGCGGGGCAGAGGCAGTTGATTTCATTTGCGAGGGCCTTGCTTGCAAACCCCAGAATTTTAATACTGGATGAGGCCACATCAAGCATTGACACAAAAACAGAAATGGCTCTTCAGGAGGGGCTTGAGAGATTACTGAAGGGTAGAACCTCGTTTATAATAGCACACAGGCTTTCAACAATAAAAAATGCCGACAGGATAATGTATATAGACTCAGGGAGAATAATTGAGGATGGGACGCACGACGAGCTTTTATGCCAGAAGGGGCCGTACTGGAAGCTCTATAATGCACAGTTCGCTTTCCTAGAGGCGATATAGAAAAGCCGCTGTTTACTTTTTCAGAATTGTTGGTATAATTAAGCTATGGTTAAATTTTTAACGAGGTGCCCTGTATGGAAGATAATAACAGAATCGCGGTTATAGGTATAGTAATAAACAACAGAGAGCAGAATGCCGAAAGAGTCAATGACATATTGAGCAGCTTTGCGAATATTATTGTAGGAAGAATGGGAATACCGTACAGGGAGCGGAATATATCGGTTATTTCCATAATTGTTGACGGCACCAATGATGAGATTGGGGCATTAACAGGAAAGCTTGGCAATATAAGCGGCATAAAAGCCAAGGTTGCACTGACCTATTGATACAGAGGTCATTCCTTGCGGTAAAAGGGATGTGCCTTTACATATTCCATTCTTCGGCAGAGGAGAAGTCTTATGCCATGGAAAAAATATATTATGCCTGACGAGACGGATGTTTGGGGTCTTATCGAAGGGGGGAGCGTGACTATGTTCTTTAAGTATGTCTTTTTTAACTCTTCCTGAAAGAGGGTATGCCTTCTTTATGCGGGAAGAGTTATTTATTTATGTACGGCATAACTGTAATTATGGTGTGGCTTGATTAATAATATTTATTTTGGGGGGCTTTTTAATGAGATTCAGTGTAAAATTCATTTCGCGCACAGCGGTTCTGCTAGCGTTAACAGTAGTTTTTCAAATGCTGGGGAGGATAATACCTCCGCCTTACAACAGCTTTATATCCGGGCCTCTGGTAAATGCCTGTCTCTTGCTTGCGGCGGCGTTTTCAGGCGTGTGGAGTGGCGTTATAATATCGATACTTGCGCCGTTTACGTCGCTGATTAATAATCATGCGGCTATTGCACCGGTGCTTCTTATGTTTGCGCCGTTTATCGCTGTCGGCAATTCCATTCTGGTGGTTTCGTTCAACCTTCTGAAAAAAAGGAGCAAGCTTTTTGGCATACTGGCTGGAGCTGTTCTTAAATTTGCGTTTTTATGGGGCGCAATTGTCATATTTGTAAGGGTTAATACGGCGGTTAATCCTAAGATGGTTCCTGTTCTGGTATCAATGTTCAGCGTACAGCAGCTTGTTACGGCACTTATAGGCGGGGCTGCGGCTTTGGCTGCGATGAGGGCTCTGGAAAACAGGATTGGAGGAGATTTGAATGGTTGACTTTATAGACGAGAGCTTGATTTATTCACTTTTAGAGGACAGCATAAGGCCCGATAAGGCGGAAATAGCGGAAATTCTTGCAAAGGCCCGTGAGTGTAAGGGGATAAGCCTTAAGGAGACGGCAAGCCTGTTGAACATACAGGATGAAGAGATACTCTCGGAGGTTTATGACGCTGCAAGGTATGTAAAAAATAAAGTATACGGTAAAAGAGTGGTGCTGTTCGCACCCTTATATACCAGCAATGAGTGTACAAACAACTGCCTTTACTGCGGCTTCAGGCACGACAACAGGGAGCTCCACAGAAAGACTCTGTCTGTTGAGGAAATAGTGAGCGAGGCCAAGGCTGTTGAGGAGCAGGGACATAAGCGCCTGCTTCTTATTTGCGGAGAGGATGCGGCTAAGACCGGTATAAGGCATTTTACCGATGCCATGGACGCAATATACAAAAATGCCGATATCAAAAGAATAAACGTCGAGGCTGCCCCAATGCAGGTGGAGGAGTACAGGCAGCTTAAAAATGCGGGGATAGGGACATATGTCATTTTTCAGGAGACTTACAACCGCGAGGTGTATAAGAAAATGCACCCGGTAGGAAGGAAGGCTGACTTTGACTGGAGGATAACGGCGATAGACCGTGCCCTCCAGGGAGGAATCGACGATGTTGGTGTGGGGGCGCTGCTGGGGCTTTATGACTACAGGTTTGAGGTGCTGGGGCTGCTTATGCACGCCATGAGCTTTGAAAAGAGGTTTGGAGTAGGGCCCCATACCATTTCAGTCCCAAGGCTGAGGCCGGCTCTTGGGTGGGCGCTGGACAAAATACCCTTTCAGGTCAATGACAGGGATTTTAAAAAAATTGTTGCGGTATACAGATTGGCAGTGCCGTATACAGGCATTATTTTATCTACAAGAGAGAGCGCGGAAATGAGGGATGAGCTGCTCGGCATAGGGGTGTCCCAGATAAGCGCAGGCTCAAAGACCAGTCCCGGGGGATATAAGGAAGAGGAGGACAAGGCGGATCAATTCTCTGTGAATGATCACAGAAGCCTTCCGAAAATAATTGAGACGATATGCGAAGAGGGATATATACCCAGCTTCTGCACCGCATGCTACAGAAGATGCCGCACAGGCGAGGCGTTTATGGAGCACGCAAAGGGCGGGGATATACATGAATACTGCCAGCCCAACGCAATACTTACCTTTAAGGAAAATCTGCTGGACTATGGGACGGAGCAGTTAAAGTCAAAGGGCGCCGAGGTTATCAGAAGGGCTCTGATGGAAATTGGCGATATAGGAATGAGGCTGGAGACCACAGAAAAGCTGAAGGAGCTTGAAAACGGTAAAAGGGATCTGTATTTTTAGAATACATTGTCTTTAAGAGCTTGAAAGGAGAAGCGAGATGGAGCAACGGTTCTTTTTAATAATTGCGGCTAATACGGCACAAATGCTATTTGCGGACAGGGCCCTTAAGGCGGAGGGTATAAATACGCAGCTTGTGCCCGCACCCCCTGAGTCCGGAACGGTATGCGCCATTGCGGTAAAAATTTCACAGGAGGATGTGGAAGCCGCAAAAAGGGTTATAGCAGTAAACAGTGTTGAGGTCACTCATATACTTGAGGATAAAAGGATGAAGCTTCAGGGCCTGCTTGACGAAAAGCTGGCGCATGGGATAACAGGGGATTTCTTAAAAATTTTAGAGAAAATCGAGAGCGGACAGGAGCTTGACAGGAGCGATATACTGTATCTTTTATCTACCCGCAGGGAGAAGGAGGTCAATACAATATTCAGTGCGGCGGACAGGATAAGAAAGGAAACGGTTGGAGATGCGGTTGAGATAAGAGGCGCAATAGAGTTTTCAAATTACTGCAGAAAGGACTGCTCGTACTGCGGAATAGGCTCCTCAAACAAATGCGTGAGGAGATACAGCATGTCTGAGGAGGAAATAATGGAGGCGGTTCATAACGTAAAGGGCATGGGTATGAAAACCGTGATTCTCCAGTCGGGAGAGGATGTCAGGTGGGATACTCCAAGGCTGGTAAGGCTGGTTGAGAGGATCAGGCATGAAACGGGAATGAAGATAACCTTAAGTGTGGGTGAAAAAAGCAAGGAGGAGTATGAGCAGTTAAGAAACGCGGGAGCAAGCAACTTTTTGCTTAAAATAGAAACAACAAACAGAGAGCTGTTTGCAAGGCTTCATCCTGACGACGATTACGATCACCGGCTGCAGTGCTCGCTATGGTTAAAGGAGCTGGGCTATTTGAACGGTTCAGGCAATATAATAGGGCTTCCCGGACAAACCCTGGAGGATATAGCGGGCGATATAGCTTATTTCAAGGAAATGGGCATAAACATGATCGGGATAGGGCCTTTTATACCTGCCGAGGGAAGCAGGCTTGAAAATCATCCAACAGGGGATATAGACTTAACCCTTCGTGTGGTAGCGGTAACAAGGATTGTATGTAAGAGGGTTTATATACCTTCTACAACGGCGCTGGCCTCATTGGACAAGGATGCCCAGGTAAAAGCTCTTCAGGCGGGTGCAAATACCATAATGCTTATAAATACTCCTGAGAGATATAGAAAAAGCTATAATATTTACAATAACAAAAATATGGTTGATATGGCCTCTGCCGCCTATGCAGCGGAAAAGGCGGGACGGCCTCTTCCTTCATATATTGTATGGCAGGCCGCCAATTCCGGGCATAAATGTATTGTGGGGTGATATAATTGCGCATTGAGCATGACTTGCTGGGAGAAAGAGAAATAGAGGATTCCAGCTATTATGGAGTGCATACGCAAAGGGCTATAGAGAATTTTAACATATCGGGGATGCCAATGCACTATGAGCTTATAAGAGCGCTTGCTGTCGTGAAGAAGGCTGCCGCAATGGCCAACGCGGAGGCAGGCCTGCTTGAGGGGCGGCTGGAAAAGGCTATATGCGCCGCGTGTGACGACGTTTTGTCAGGGCGGCTTGACAGCCAGTTTGTGGTGGACTGTATGCAGGGGGGCGCGGGCACCTCTGCAAATATGAACATGAATGAGGTGCTGGCAAACAGAGCCATTGAGCTGCTGGGAGGAAGCAAGGGAGACTACTCCGTTGTGCACCCCTTAGACCATGTAAATATGTCGCAATCCACAAATGACGTATTCCCCACGGCAGTCAGGATAGCTGCCATAAGGCTCCTTTCTCCTGTAAGCGGCATGTTTGCGGAATTGCAGACTGCGCTTCAGGAAAAGGAGGAGGAGTTTGCCACGGTGCTGAAGGTGGGAAGGACACAGCTTCAGGATGCCGTGCCTGTGACTTTAGGTCAGGAATTCGGCGCATGGGCACAGGCGGTTGCCAGGGACAGGTGGAGGCTGTACAAGGCGGAGGAGCGCTTAAGGCAGATAAACCTTGGCGGTACTGCGGTGGGAACAGGGCTTAACGCGGAAAGGAAATATATTTTTTCAGTGGCGGAAAAGCTGAGGGCTTTAACGGGAATAGGACTGGCCAGAGCTGAATACATGATGGATATAACACAAAATAATGATGTGTTTGTCGAGGTGTCGGGGCTTTTAAAGGCTGCTGCCGTTAACCTTTCAAAAATTGCAAATGACTTCAGGCTGCTTTCGTCAGGCCCAAGGGCGGGAATAGGAGAAATAAGACTGCCCCAGGTACAGGCAGGCTCGTCCATAATGCCGGGAAAGGTAAACCCCGTAATTCCTGAGGCAGTAAACCAGATAGCATTTCAGATAATGGGAAACGATCTGGCTATCACGCTTGCGGCGCAAGGCGGGCAGCTTGAGCTTAATGCATTTTTACCTGTTATAGCGAGGAACCTGCTTGAAATGCTGGACTTGCTGAGAAACGGAATAAGAATATTTATAGACAAATGCATAAGGGGTATAGAGGCTGACACATACCGCTGCAGCCTCCTGCTTGAAGGCAGCCTGTCTCTTGCCACGGCGCTGTCGGGGTATATAGGCTATGAAAAGGCCACTCTTGTGGCAAGAAGGTGTGCTCTGGAAAACAGGGGTGTAAGAGAGCTGATAATGGAAGAGAGGCTTATAGAAGAGGATAAACTAGATTTGATTTTGAGCGCTTATGGGATGACAAAGCCGGGAATACCCGGCAAAAAGGGATAGCATAGAGAAAGGGTGAATAATATGAATTCAACTCCTGTTGGAAACCGCCTTCATATAGCCGTATTCGGAAAAAGAAATTCAGGTAAATCCAGTCTGGTAAATGCCATTACAGGCCAGCAGCTTGCAATAGTTTCGGATGTACCCGGCACCACTACCGACCCGGTATATAAATCCATGGAGCTTTTGCCCTTGGGCCCGGTAGTCGTCATAGATACTGCGGGCCTTGATGATGAGGGGGATTTGGGAAACTTAAGGATGCAAAAGACATATGATGTGATGAGGAAGACCGATATTGCAATACTTGTTATCAATGCGGAGGAGGGTGTAACGGAGTTTGATCGGGAATTTGCCGCAAGGCTTAAGGAAAAGGGCATTGCCGCAATTGCTGTGGCCAATAAATGCGATATGAAGAAATTTACGCCAGGGGAGCTGAAGGCGCCCGAAAGGGAGCTGGGCCTTGGTATTATGCAGGTGAGCTCCAGAACGGGAGCCGGGGTGGAGGACCTCAAGAAAGCAATTGCCGAAAGGGGAGAGCGGAGCCAGAGCCAGCCCGGCCTGGTAGGGGATTTGATAAATCCGGGAGACTTAATAGTGCTTGTTACCCCTATAGACAAGGCGGCTCCCAAGGGAAGGCTTATACTTCCGCAGCAGCAAACCATAAGGGATATTATAGAGAATGATGCCATTGCGGTTGTAACCAAGGAGCATGAGCTTAAGGAAACAATGGAAAGCTTTACAAGGAAGCCATCCCTTGTTATTACCGATTCGCAGGCCTTCCTTAAGGTTTCGGCAGATACACCGCCGGATATACCGCTCACATCCTTTTCTATTTTATTTGCAAGGCAAAAGGGGGAGCTTATAGAAATGGTAAGAGGCATAAAAAAAATTGAGAGCTTAAGCGGCGGAAGCAGGGTGCTTATAGTTGAAGGCTGCACTCATCACAGGCAGTCCGATGACATAGGAAAGGTAAAAATACCAAGATGGATAAGGCAGATATGCGGAGGAGACATACAATTTGAATGGGCAAGCGGAAGCCGGTTTCCGGATGATATTGAAAAATACAGTGCTGTTGTGCACTGCGGGGCGTGTATGCTTAACAGGCAGGAGATGCAGTATAGAATAGCGTCGGTAAAGGCTTGCGGAGTTGCAATTACAAATTACGGAATGCTGATAGCATACGTGCAGGGTATACTTAAAAGGGCACTAAAGCCTTTTCCGGCGGCATCCCTGCTTCTGGAAGATATGCTTTTAGAAAAGCTGTATTAATGGGAGGTATTAAAATGATATATCTTGATAATGCGGCAACCTCATATCCAAAGCCCGAAGCGGTGTATGACGAGGTACAGAGGTGCATGAGGGAGTATTGTGCAAATCCCGGAAGAGGCGGGCACGCCATGTCAATAGCCTCCGGGAAGGCTGTGCTTGAAGCCAGGGAAATAATAGCGGCTTTCTTTAACTTTAAAAATCCCATGCTGCTTTCCTTTACAAAAAATGCTACGGAGGCTTTGAATATAGCCATTAAAGGATATCTCGGGCATGGGGATCATGTTATAACCACATGCATGGAGCATAATTCCGTTATAAGGCCTTTAAAAACCCTTGAAAGGGATGTCGGGCTGGAAATTTCCATAATTCGCGGCGATACGCTGGGGAGGATTGACCCGGATGATATCAGGAGGGCTGTAAAACCCAATACCAGGCTTATTGCGGCTACGCTGTCGTCAAATGTCAACGGCATAATAATGCCCGTAAAAGAGATTGGCAAAATTGCCCGCGATATGGGAATTGCATTTTTGCTTGACGCCTCTCAGGGCGCCGGTTCTATAGACATTGATGCTCTTGGTACGGGCATAGATATGCTTGCTTTTCCAGGTCATAAAGGGTTGATGGGACCACAGGGCACAGGGGGGCTTTATGTGAGGGAGGGCCTTAAGCTTAAAACTATAATGGAGGGGGGCACCGGCAGCAGCTCCGAAAGCTTGTACCAGCCGGAAATAATGCCCGATCTTCTGGAGAGCGGCACAGTGAATACTCCCGGAATCGTAGGCTTAAGCCGCGGAATAGAATTCATAAGGGACTTTGGGACGGATAAGTTAAGAAGCTATAAGCACATGCTCACAAAAAGGTTTTATGAAGGGCTGTCGGAGAACAAGAAGGCTATTTTTTACAGCAGCCCGGATATGGAGGAGAATTCAGGGATTATAGCAATTAATATTAAGGATGTTGACTCTTCGGAGGTGAGCCATGTTCTGGATCGGGTGTATGGTATAGCTACAAGAGCGGGGCTTCACTGCTCCTTCCTGGCTCACCATACGCTGGGGACAGTAAAAAGCGGAATAGTCCGCTTCAGCGTGGGCTGCTTCAATACGCCGCAGGAAATTGACTTTACTGTTAAGGCTTTAAATGAAATCATCTTGAAAGTATAGATTTTTATTAATTATATTTATAAAATCATAAGAAATATTAAAAAAAGTCAGACAAATATTAATAAATATAGTATAATTAATTAAAACAATTGAAGAGGTGAATTTTTATGAATAATAACACGTTGAAAAAAATAATTACCGCTGCAATAATGATAGTGCTCTTCATAATAGCAGTAAAGATTCTGGTAAAGTTTCTTGGTTTTATACTGGGAATTATTTTGCCCGTAGTACTTTTGGCGGGTGCCGGATATCTTGTATACAAAATGTTTACTAAAAGGTAACTGTATTAACGCCTCCCGCAAAGGACACTGTAAAAAGAGGACAGGTATTTTTAAAAATATCTGCTCTCTTTTTTTGTGTGCTTATTTAAAGTTTAAAAAAATCTGCATAATAAAAGTATAATTTCTAATTATTTAATAACTATGTAAAAAATAAAATGCATTAAAATATACAACAATACAAAAACTTTTAACAAATATAAATTAATAAAAATTATCTTTAATAAAACAAGCTTCCTTATAGTCAACGCGCTCTAAAAGCTCAGCACATGGGGAAGCATTGCTTTCTTAAGGATAAAAAGCTTGTAGGTATACGCAATTTGTTATAGACAGCAAGCCATTTAGGAGGTCTGCTGCCTGTAAACACAAATTTACGAAAGGATGAATTTAATGAAGGCTGTTATAATGGCTGGAGGCGAAGGTACGCGGCTCAGACCCCTCACTTGCAATAGGCCAAAGCCAATGGTGCCTATTGTAAATAAGCCTGTAATGGAACATATCATCGAACTGTTGAAGAAGCATGATTTGAAGGAAATTGCTGTAACCCTGCAGTATATGCCTGAGCTGGTAAAGGAGTATTTCCAGGACGGCAGGGATTTTGGGGTAAATATGAGGTATTATGTGGAGAATAATCCTCTGGGTACTGCGGGCAGTGTAAAAAACGCAGAGCATTTTCTTGACGATACCTTTATAGTAATAAGTGGGGACGCATTAACGGATATTGATTTGGGCAGCGCAATAGAATTTCACTTTAAAAATAAATCTATGGCGACACTTGTTCTGAAAAGAGTTGATATTCCCCTTGAATACGGGGTTGTGGTAACGGATGAGAGCGGAAGGATTACCAGATTTCTTGAAAAGCCAAGCTGGGGGGAGGTATTCAGCGACACGGCAAATACAGGTATATATATACTTTCCCCCCAGGTATTGACATATTTTAACAGAAATGAGGTCTTTGACTTCAGCAAGGATCTTTTTCCTGTTCTTTTAAAGGAAGGAAAGCCCATGTACGGCTATATCACCGACGACTACTGGTGTGACATAGGAGATTTGAAGGCTTATCGGCAGGCGCATATGGATGTTCTGGAGGGAAGGGTGCGGGTAAATATACCGGGGAAGGAAATCTCTGAGGGAGTATGGGTGGAGCCTGATGCGGAAATAGAGGATGATGCATCTGTTTTACCCCCCTGTGTAATAGGCAGGGGAAGCAGGGTTAAAAAAGGTACTGTTATAGGAAGCCATTCCGTTATAGGGAATTTTAATATAATAGAAAAGAGAAGCGGAATTAAAAGAAGCATTGTATGGAATAACTGCATTATTGATAAAAATGCACAATTGAGGGGCGGTATAGTATGCAACAAAATTCACATAGGCGAAAATGTATCGGCCTTTGAGAATTCTGTAATAGGGGATGATACCGTAATAAAGGAAAATGCCTCCGTAAAGCCAAACGTAAAGATATGGCCCAATAAAATGATAGACGCCGGCACCGAGGTCAATTCAAACCTTGTATGGGGCTCCAGGTTTACCAGGGTTATATTCGGAAACAGGGGAATATCCGGTGAAATAAATGTTGATATAACCCCGGAATATGCCTCAAAGCTTGGAGCTGCCTATGGCTCCGTCTTCAGGAAAAAGTCGCGCATAGCAATAAGCTGCGACGGCTCCCCGTCGGCGCATATGCTTAAAATATCCTTAGGTGCGGGACTCCTTTCGTCGGGAGCCGAGGTGCTGGACTTCGGGAAGCTGCTGCTGCCTATGGCAAGGTCCGCAATAAGATTTTATAAAATTGACGGGGGAATTCATATAAACACCTCGTCTGAGGACAGGGCAAAGCTGTTTGTAGACTTTCTGGACCTGAATGGAAGCAACATAGACAGGGGAATGGAAAGAAAAATTGAAAATGCTTTTGCAAGAGAGGATTTTAACCGATGTGAGGGTGACTGCATAGAGGAGATAAAATATATCCCCGATTATGGAAAATTTTATTTGAGAAATATATTAAACAGCATAAAATCAAAGCAAATGAAATACAGAATTGCTCTGAACTCAAATTCCGAATTGATTACCGGCACCATGAAGGAGCTGCTGGGCGAAACGGGCTGCCTGGTGGATACTATGAGCCTAAGGCTTATCAACACAAGGACTTCCGTACGCAATATGCCCTCCAGCCATGTCAGGTTCTTTACAAAGAACGTAAGATTGAAAAAGCTTGATTTAGGAGTGTCTATAGAGGATACCTGTGAAAAGATGATGCTTGTGGACGATAAGGGGAGAATAATAACAGAGGACATGTTTATAGCCCTTATATCCATAATATTTTTCAAAAGCACCTTGGGCGGCACCGTTGTAGTGCCTATATCGGCAAGCCAGATTGTGGAGAAAATAGCCGACGAGAACAAGGGGAAGGTAGTGCGCACAAAAACATCACAGCAGGACATAATGAAAAAAATACTGGGGGATGAAGTAAAGGAGGAAATGCTTGATCAATTTACCATGCACTTTGATGCCATAGCCTGCCTTATAAAAATACTGGATTTTATGGCGGTAAACAACTACAGGCTGTCGGAGCTGGTAGACATGATACCCGGCTTCCATATGGCTAAGAGGGAGGTTGAGTGTCCATGGAATGCAAAGGGAAAGGTGATCCGGCAAATAATACAGGGGGAGAAATTTGAGAAAATTGAGACCTTGGAGGGAGTGAAAATATACCAGGACGGGGGCTGGGTGCTTGTGCTGCCCGACGCGGAGAGGCCTGTGTGCAGGGTTATAAGCGAAAGCTATTCGGCTGAGTTTGCCGAGGAGCTGTCAAGCATATATGTGAATAAGATAAGGGAAATAAGCAGAGGGTAACATTAAATGGGCTGCCCCTGCAAGGCACGGCATTTACGGCCGGGCCCTGCGGGGGCAGCTTTTATAATGAGCGTTACATGTACTTCATAATATGACAAATAATTTATATGCATTGTAGTAATATTTATTATGGGGGAATTGGCAATGAAAAAGGTTTTATTGATTTGCGGCTGTATTGTACTGGCATTGGCAGCGGTGGCGGGGGTAAAGTATTTCGGCACTCCGGGCGGGGAACTGAAGAGCGTTATGGTATGCATGAGCGGGGTTGATTCCGTTGATGAGCTGACCTCGGAGGCAGCACTGATAGTCATAGGATCGCCCGAAAAAGATTTTCCTTCGTGCAAACCTGTCATAACGTATAAAGGGGTAGGTATATTCGATATCTTCTACACCTTGAGGAATTTTAAAATTGAAAGGGTGCTGAAAGGAAATAAAGAGCTTGATTCTGTTGAAATTGCGGAGCCTGCGGCACTAATCAGGGCTGACCTCTTAAAGTTTCAAAAGGATATTTTTGCTCTTGCCGACTACACTCCTATGGAAAAAGGAATGAGGTACCTGTTGTTTTTAAAGGAAGACAGCGGCTGGGGATATATTATTATGGGTATTCATCAGGGCAAATTCAATTTGGACGGGCAGGATGCCTTAGAAAAAAAGGCGGTCGAAAAAAACAGGTATTATCAATACCTTAAGGTAACTACACTGGAAGCTTATAAGAACGAAATAAGCTCCGAAGCTCCTGCAACGGAGAATAAGGCAGCGGAGGCGGCTTGGGGACGGATTCCTATGCTTTCGTAGCACAGCGAAGGACCGAAGGGAAAGCAGAGGAACCGTACCCCATGCTGCCGTAGCGGAAACAGATCCAATCAACGGCAGAGGGGGCTTGCCCCCTCTTTAATCCCCGAATGCCGAGTCATACGTCTCTTCTATTTCGGGCTCAAAATAAAAATCAATATACATCAAGTCCACGCCGGAAGTCCGGGAGGCATCCAGAGGGGCAGTGCAAAATGCTATCCTGAATTCGAACTCAGGCTCCTTTATTCTGTCCCTTGCCTTTCTATCATAGGGCAGGCCCGCCACCCTGTAGATTCCTTTTTTTTCAAGCTGTCCTATAAACCACCCCAGCTCCTCTTCATTGTCCACATCCATGCGCGGTATGGAGCCCTTTTTCATCTCGGCTATTATGTCCTCCGTCTCGCCTGTCTGGTATCTTATATCATAAAACATATCCATTCCTCCGAAGCACAGTGCCGGAAGCCGGCACCGAATATTGTAAAATACAGATGTTTCTTATATTATTATACCAACAATAAGCCTGCCTTTAAACGTTTATCTAAAAGGTTAAAATGTTGCGGCGATTTGTGGTATTAATATACATTGTGTGGTAATATTTCATAGAGACTTGAAATACTGCGATTTTATAATTAAAATTGATATAGCGGCATATTTGCCCTTTACAAGACAAAAACAGGATTGGATTGGAGAAGCCATGTACCGTATAGATAAAAAATTTATTTTCTTTCTGGCATTTCTGCTTCTTGGGGTATTAGTATCAATGCAGGCAAGAACCATACTCAATGTCAATAAGCAGAAAACCTCCGCAGAAGTAAGGCTGGAGCAGTACAGGGCTCTTCTGGAGGAGGAAAAAAAGAGAACTGAGGATTTGAAGCTGCAGATTAATGAAAATGAGAAAAAAAAGGACGAATACTTAAAGGGCTTTGAGGATAACGCAAGACAGAATGATTATTTGAAATATATGGCGAATGAAATAGGGCGCTTAAAGCTCATATCAGGCCTAAGTGATGTAAGGGGAAGGGGTATTATTATAAAGCTTGACGATGCTCCGGCCAGAGAAATAGATAATCCCAATTTCCTTATAATTCATGATCAGGATGTATACTCCGTGATTAACGAGCTCAAAAAAGCGGGAGCTCAAGCCATATCCATAAACGGAGAGAGGCTTATTGCCACAAGTGAGCAGGTTTGTGCCGGACCCAATATAAGAATTAACAAAAACAGGCATCCCGTACCCTATGAAATTAAAGCCATAGGGGATCCCGAGCTATTGTCGGCAGGAGTGGAGCAAAGCCCCAAGGTAAATGAAATGAGGAGCTTTGACATAAAAGTTGAAATAAGCAAGTCAAACGATATTGTAATAGAGAAATACAGCTATGAGATGAGTAAATTGATTACGAGCTTGGAGGTAGCGAAGAAATGAAAATTAAAACCTATACCAATATAGCATTAGCCCTGGTCTGTATACTTCTGGGCACTATGCTGGCTCTTCAGTTCAAAAGCGTAAATTATAACCAGCAGGTCGCCAGCACAAATAACAAAAGGCTTGAGGACTTAAATGACGAGCTTATTGCACTCAGAAAAACCAATGACGGGCTGGTCAAAAGAAATGAAGAGCTGAAAGCCGAAAACATGGAATATGAAAAGACAAGAGGAAACATAAGCGGAGAAACAGAGGCCTTAAAAAACGAGCTGGACAGGGTCAGAATAATAGCCGGGCTTGTTGATGTCAAAGGAAAGGGTCTTATCATCACAATACAGGCAGAGGATTCCTATGTAAGCGATACTGATATTCTCGCTGTTTTGAATGAGCTCAGAGCCTCGGATGTCCAGGCCATTTCTGTAAATGAGGAGAGAATAGTCGCCATGAGCGAGGTCAGAGTAGCCGGAAATTATATTATGATAAACCAGACACAGATGAGGCCTCCCTTTGTAATAAAGGCAATAGCGGAGCCTGAAAAGGTTGAGCATACATTAAGGATAATAGACGGAGTGGTTGAAACGCTTGAAAACTATGGCCTGAAGGTTAAAATAGAAAAGGCTGATGAGATTATCATACCCAAGGTGAGGGATGACGGTTCGGTATTTAAGACAAACCTTCTTCAGCCTGTAAAGTAAAAGCATTTGTTATTTTTTCGAGGCGACGGCAATATATATATTTATAGGTGAAAATAAACTCCCGGAGCGGTGCACAAACGATAAAGAGCATTTTTTGCACCTTGATCCGGGATTTTTCATAGTTGTTTGGAGGTATTTCAATGATAAAAAAAATATATATATTGTTATTTGCACTCCTGTGCTTTGCAGGGACTTTTGCAGCCTGCCGGAATAATACGATACAAATGCAGCTCAGCGATCTTGGGGGCGTATACTCTATAAATGAGAGCGATGTGGATTTCAGTGAGGAAGTAAGCGGGAGACTGTCCGGGGATGAGGGCGAAGACGGAGCGCACAGCGCAGTCAGCAACGTGATAGAAATATGGCAGGATGGCCAGAGCAACAATAAACTGCTATGCTGGGGCATAGCAAGAAAGACGGACAATCAGATACCCGACGCAGATCCGGGCGCGCCTGAGCTGCTTTCGAAATATGGCGGACTGTACCTTGGAAATACCGGCTCAAAAGAAATATTTCTTACCTTTGATGAAGGCTATGAAAACGGGTATACTCCTAAAATACTTGATGTATTGGCCCAAAACAAGGTTAAGGCAATATTTTTTATTACCGGACCTTATCTTAGCCAGCACCAGGATTTAGTCAGAAGAATGGTAGAGGAAGGGCATGAGGTGGGAAATCATACAATACACCACCCCAGTCTTCCGGGTCTTAGCGACGCACAGGTTGAAGAAGAGCTTGTAGGCTTGGATAGAGCCTTTCATGAGAAGTTCGGAAAGCATATGAGATTCTTAAGGCCTCCTAAGGGAGAGTATAGCGAGAGGACATTGTATATATCCCAAAAGCTGGGATATTGCAATATGTTCTGGAGCTTTGCGTACGATGACTGGCACAGGGATAAGGTAAGAGGAGCGGACTATGCCCGCAACATTGTTATGAAAAATCTTCATAATGGTGCAATATTGCTTTTACATGCGGTATCAAAGGACAATGCCGATGCCCTTGATATGATAATTAAGGACGCACGCCAAAGCGGATATGAGATAGGCGACCCCGAAAGCCTGATTAAGAATTGAAAATATAAGGGGGATTACCATGCCTCGTGAAGGGCCGGATAGAGCTAAAAGGAAGAAAGGCAAGGAAAGCCGTAAAATTAATATTAAGGAAAAAATGACGGAAATTCTGGAGCTGCCGAAGGAAGTTGTACTGAATGTGCCGAGGCTGACCATGCTTGGAAACAAAAATTTGGTTATAGAAAATTATAAGGGAATAATTGAATATGAAACCGTCAGGATAAGAATAAATACAGGCACAGGAATTATCAGGATAATGGGAGAGATGCTGACGATTAAGGAAATAACCTCAGAGGACATAATGGTTGAGGGAAGGATAAAAGGACTTGAGTTTTTAGAGTAATTTTCCGGGGGAGTTCAAATGTTGCTTTTGAGATTATGGAATTATACGCGGGGATATGTTATTATAGTAGTTGAAGGATATTTTTTAGAAAAATTTATAAATATATGTATACACAGGCAGGTTTTTTTATGGGGCATTAAACGGCAGAAGGACTGTACAATGAGGCTTAACGTCAGCATAAGAGGCTTTAAAATGCTCAGGCCGATAGCAAAAAAAACAGGCTGCCGCGTGGAGATAGTTGAGAAAAAGGGGCTGCCCTTTGTTCTTAACAGGTATAAGCACAGAAAAACCTTTGTTGCGGGTGCTTTTGCCTTTATTATTTTATTTTATATATTTACATCATTTATTTGGGCCATAGAAGTCACGGGAAATGAAAAAATAGATACCGGGGTGCTGATAGATAAGCTTGCCGAGTACGGAGTAAAGCAGGGCGGGCTTAAGTACAGTATAGATACGGGGGATGTGGTGAGCAGCCTCATGATTGATGTAAAGGAACTGGCATGGGTAGGGGTTTCAATAAAGGGCACCAAGGTAAAGGTAAGGGTTGTTGAAAGAGTCGCGCCTCCCGAGCTTATTCCTTCGGCGGAGCCCTGCAATATAATTGCATACAGGGATGCGGTTATAAAATCGGTTTATGCAAAAATAGGACAGCAGGAGGTTAAGGCGGGGGATACTGTTAAACGTGGGCAGTTGCTCATTTCAGGAAGTGTTACAAGCGAAAACAAGGAAGTGGGAACAAAGCTTGTACATGCGTCGGGTGAGGTTTTTGCGACTACCTGGTATGAAGGCTCGGCTGCTGTAAGGGATGTGATTGAAGAAAAGGCAAGCACAGGGGAAAAAATGAGCAATTATACGCTTGTGCTTTTTTCAAAGGAATTTAAGCTCTTTCACAAAACTGTTCCATATAACGAGTACGAAAAGGAGGAGATCAAAAAAAGGATTTCAGTGGGAGAGGATATGGTATTACCTATCGGTATTATAGTGGATACGTATAACGAGAATAAGCTTGTCAAAAAAAATATAGGGCTTGAGGAGGCACAGAAGGCCGCAGAGGATGAAGCATATGATAAGGCCTCGGAGGATATTCCGGAGGAGGCGGAGATAGTAAAAAGGGATGTACAGGTTATAGAAAAGGAAGACGGCGGTATGGAGGTCAATGTAATGGTAGAATGCATCGAAGACATAGGAATAGAACAAAAGATAGGAGGAAGCTGATTGGCCAATAACTTGGAGCAAGGCGGCAATGCTGAAAAAACTGTTGAACTTGACAAAATTGAGCATGCAATGAACCTGTTCGGAAATTTTGATGAAAATATGCGTGTTATTGAAGAGGGACTTGGCGTAAAGGTGATTTCCAGAGACAATATTATGAGAATAGTGGGGAATTCCGAGGCGGCAGAGAAGGCGCGCATGGTAATCAAGAGGCTTGCAGACATTGCGGGCAGGGGCGATACGATAACAAAGCAAAATGTAAGCTACCTCCTGCGGCTGGCGGATGATGGGCAGCTTGAAAAAGCGGATTCTTACCTTGGCGAATATATTTGCCTCACGGCTAAGGGAAGACAGATAAAGTATAAAACACACGGACAAAAGCTCTACGTGGATGCAATAAAGCAAAATGATATTGTCTTTGGAATAGGCCCTGCGGGTACGGGTAAGACCTTTCTTGCAGTGGCAATGGCCGTTACGGCATTTAAAAACAAAGAGGTTGACAGAATAATTTTAACCCGTCCTGCCGTAGAGGCGGGAGAAAAGCTTGGATTTCTTCCGGGGGACTTGCAAAACAAGGTTGATCCGTATCTTCGCCCGTTATATGATTCATTATATGAAATAATGGGTGCCGAAAGTTATCAGAAGTATCTTGAAAAGGGCATGATTGAGGTTGCGCCGCTTGCATATATGAGAGGAAGAACGCTTGACGATTCATTCATTATTCTGGATGAGGCGCAGAACACTACTCCCGAACAAATGAAGATGTTTCTGACGCGAATAGGCTTTGGTTCGAAGGCTGTAATTACAGGAGATATTACGCAGGTAGACCTTTCGGGAGATAAAAAATCAGGTTTAAAGGAAGTACAGGAAATTCTGAAAGGGATAAAGGGGATGGAGTTTATATACCTTTCGGATAAAGACGTGGTAAGACATGAGCTGGTTCAAAGAATAATACTGGCATACCAGGCCTTTGACAATAAAAATAAGCAAAAAAAGTAAATTCCTGTAGTTTTTGCTGCTATTTTAACAGGAGGGAAGTTAATGTTCTCTTTAAAACAGAAGGATGAAAATATCCTAAAAAATATAAAAAGGCACTTTAAAGACAGAAGGTTCCAGAGAATTGCACTGGGAATACTTACTATTATTTTTGCGTTTATTATAATAGAAAGCGGTGCGGCTCCCAAAAAATATAAGCTTACTCTCGGAGAAGCGTCAAAATATAATATTTTATCCAACAGGGACGTAGAGGACAAGAACAAGACAAAGCAAAATGCACAAAAGGCGGCGGATGCCGTTCCTGCTTCAATGACAGAGATAAAGGGTGCTGCTATTGAGGTGCGCAACGAGGCGGGAAGATTTATAAAAATTGTTGAGGAATCCAGGGAGGGTATTGAGGAAAGCCTTCAGAATCAAGGCATAACCAGAACCTCCAAAAATTATGGCAGGCAGCTTGAGGCTGAAAGAAATGTGGCCTCTGTCGATCTGGAGGCCAAGCTGAAGGACTTTGGGCTGAACCTTGCACATGAGCAGGTAATGACGCTTATAAAGGCTGAAAAGGATGAGATCAACAGCTTTAAGGATATTACCGAGTATATTGTATCGAGTGCGATAACAAAGGATATCACCGCGGATAATCTTGCGCAGCAGATAATTGACGCCCAGAATAATTTTGAGGCAACAGAGCTCAGGCAGGAATTTAAAAACATAGGCAACGCGCTTATAAGAAAAATACTGAAGCCCAATAAGGCCGTAGACTATACCCTGACTGAAGAGCTCAGAAATGAAGCTTACAACGATGTCATTAACAATAAAAAGGTAATGATAAAAAAGGACGAAAGAATACTGGGGATAAACGAAATTGTTACCAAGGAAAAATATGAGCTTCTAAAAGAGCTTAACCTGCTTGAGGAAAGCAGCTTTGACTTTGCCCTTGCGGGGGGTATCCTCATAGTGCTGCTCATGCTGTCTCTTTTACTGGTGCTGTACATGAACCATTTTTGCAGAAAGCATTTGAGCAGCAAAAATGACATGCTGCTGCTGTATGTTGTTATTATGCTTATACTTGTTATTTCAAGAGGGGCCTACGGCTTTGCAAAGGATGTTTACCAGCACTCGGGACTCTTAATTCCCATGCTTAT
Organism: Bacillota bacterium; assembly: GCA_023390115.1. Classification (GTDB taxonomy): domain Bacteria; phylum Bacillota; class Clostridia; order Acetivibrionales; family DSM-27016; genus Anaerobacterium. Next base: position 375,056 of record JAEWDM010000022.1, on the reverse strand, counting down.
GGCAGGTATGCTCATTTCTATTTTACTGGATTTAAAGCTGGCCATAATAGTGAATTTTGTTTTGACAATAGCCGTTTCGCTTATGATAAAGGGAGATATGAGCTTTATTTACATAAACCTGATAAGCGGAACCTTTTCTCCTTTCATTGTATCTAAAGCAAATCAAAGAAACCAGCTTTTTATGTCAGGGGTAAAAATAGCCTTTCTCAATGTACTTATAATTGTATCGCTTGGAATAATAGACAAGCATACCTATCAGGATATTATCACTGATTCCATAGTGGTGTTTATCAACGGTCTTTTATCAATTATACTGACTATAGGGACAATGCCTTTTTGGGAGAGTATTTTTAATGTCATAACACCCTTAAGGCTTCTTGAGCTTGCCAACCCTAACCAGCCGCTTATAAAGAGACTGCTGATGGAGGCTCCGGGAACCTATCATCACAGCCTTATGGTAGGAAATATGGCGGAGGTGGCCACGGAGGCGATAGGAGGGAATGCCTTGCTCGCAAGAGTCGGAGCATATTTCCATGATATAGGCAAGCTTAAAAGGCCCAACTTTTTTAAGGAGAACCAGCTTTCCGACAATCCCCATGACAGGATGACGGCTAATTTAAGTACTCTGGTTATAACAGCCCATACGGGCGACGGCGCTGAAATAGCAAAAAAATACAAAATACCATTGGTAGTAAGAGATATTATCAGCCAGCACCATGGCACCACTCTGGTCGCATATTTTTACCATAAGGCAAAAAAGGGCGAGAAGGGCGAGGAGGTAAAGCCGGAAAATTTCAGGTATGAAGGACCCAAGCCATGCACAAAGGAGGCTGCTGTGGTTATGCTTGCCGATTCTGTTGAGGCTGCCGTCAGATCGATGGTTGACAAAACTGAAGGGAAAATAGAAGGCCTCGTAAGAAAAATCATTAAGGACAAGCTGGACGACGGTCAGCTGGATCAATGCGATCTCACCTTAAAGGATCTTGATGACACTGCGAGAAGCTTTATGAAGGTATTGAGCGGTCTTTTCCATGAAAGGGAGGAGTATCCTGAAATAAAAATGAAGGCTGGCAGCCTTGCAAATGCAAAAGCAGAAGAGGATACGGAAAGTGAAAATAAATTTGTTTCTGAGGGTGTGAAGCTTAGCAATGACAGTATTAATTGAGAATATTCAGGATAGAATTGAAATTGATGAGCCTATGTATGCCATTATAGAGAGGGCTGTAGAGCTTTGCCTTGAATCGGAGGACTTTAATATGCCTTCCGAAACAAGTGTTCTGCTTATGGATGATAATGCGATACAGGAGATAAACAAGGAGCAGAGAAATGTGGATAAGCCGACTGATGTTCTCTCCTTTCCCATGCTTCATATGTACAATGGGAAGGTGCTTGAAAACGGGTTTGACACCGATCCCGACACTAACCTTATTCTTTTGGGGGATATAGTAATTTCCCTTGAGACTGCCGCACGGCAGGCGGAGGAATACGGGCATTCCTTTGAAAGAGAGCTGGCCTTTCTGACAACCCACGGTATGCTTCACCTTTTAGGCTATGACCATGAGCCGGGGGAAGAGGAAGTAATGTTTCAAAGGCAGGAGGCTGTGCTTGACAGGATGGGACTTGGCAGGCGAAAATAAAAATATTGTTTTTAAGAAGTGTATTAATAATGAAAAATAAGAATTTGATAGACAGCTTTAACAATGCCATAAGCGGTATAATGTATGCCGTCAGAAAAGAGAGAAATATCAAAATACATATCACTGCGGCGGTTTCCGTGCTTTTGCTCAGCCTGTTTTTCAAGCTTACAAGAGTGGAGTTTCTCATAGTATGCCTGACCATAGGCATAGTAATAATTTGTGAGCTTTTTAACACGGCGGTTGAAGCCATAGTGGACATAATAGTTGACGTATACCACCCGAAAGCAAAGGTGGTAAAGGATGTAGCGGCAGGGGCAGTGCTTGTTGCCGCATTCATATCCCTTGTCGTGGCATATTTCATTTTTTTTGACAGGGTCAGCACTGATCTGGAGATTGCTTTGAAAAGATTAGCCGGCTCGCATATGCATATAACGGCGATAGCTCTGGTAATAACTATAATACTGGTTTTAATTTTAAAGGCATTAATGGGAAGGGGAAGTCCCTTAAGCGGAGGAATGCCGAGCGGGCACTCCGCTATCGCGTTTTCTGTGGCTACTGCCGTTTCGCTCCTTACTATGAATGCCAGGGTAAGCATTCTTTGCCTGCTTCTGGCGCTTATGGTTGTACAAAGCAGGCTGGAGGCAAAGATACACAGCCTTGTTGAGGTTGCGGCGGGAAGTATTATAGGAGCGTTGATAACACTGCTTTTATTTCAGATATTTTATTTTTGAGCGTATAGAGGGTGATTTTATATGGATAATAAAACCATTGATTATGGGGCTCTGCTGAAATACGCATTCCGTGCAAAGGAGCATGCGTATGCCCCATATTCGGGCTTTAAGGTCGGAGCGGCCTTGATAACAGCCGGGGGAAGGGTTTATACGGGAGCTAATATAGAGAATGCTTCCTATGGGGCGACCTGCTGTGCGGAGAGGACGGCAGTATTTGGCGCAGTTTCCTGCGGAGACAGGAAAATTGCCGCTATCGCAATAGCAAGCGACAGTGAAAAGACGGTATTTCCGTGCGGCATATGCAGGCAGGTGCTGGCGGAGTTCGGAGATCGGGAAATGGATATAGTATGCAGCAAAAGCAATGGGGAATATACCGTATATAAGCTTCATGAGCTTATTCCGCAGGCATTTGGGCTGACTTAAAAAGCCATAGGCCGAGTCCCTGCATAACCCATATATGAATTGGAGGTTTTTATACTTTATGTTTAAGTCAGGTTTTGTAAGTATAGTAGGCAGGCCGAATGTAGGAAAGTCCACCCTTCTTAATAAGCTTGCCGGAGAAAAGATTGCCATTATTTCAAATAAGCCTCAGACAACCAGAAATGCAATTAAAACGGTTGTTACGGATGAAAGCTCACAAATGATATTTATAGATACTCCAGGCATTCATAAGCCCAAAAATAAGCTGGGGGAATATATGGTAGAGGTGGCCCAGGGCACCTTGAATGAGGTCGATGTGGTGCTTTTTCTTGTCGAGGCTTCGGACAGCTCTCCCGGGGCTGGGGATATTTATATAATGGACAGGCTTAAAGGCGTAAAGACACCTGTCTTTCTAATAGTTAACAAAATCGATCTGGTGAAAAAGGAACAGCTTTTTAAGGTTATGGAGAATTACTCCAAGGAAATGGAGTTCAAAGCAATAATCCCAGTGTCGGCCCTGAACAATGAGGGAGTGGAAATTCTGCTTGATGAAATAAGAAAAACAATCCCTGCGGGTCCGCAGTATTTTCCTGAGGACATGCTCACCGATCAGCCTGAAAAGGTAATTATAGCTGAGATTATAAGAGAAAAGATACTCAGGCTTTTGAAGGATGAGGTGCCTCACGGAATTGGTGTCGAGGTGATATCCTTTAAGGAGAGGAAGGGCAGGGACATTATAGACATACAGGCAAATATTTATTGTGAAAGGGAGACACATAAGGGAATCATTATAGGCAGGGAGGGAAAAATGCTGAAAAAAATAGGGACGCTGTCAAGGGAGGACGGAGAAAAGCTTTTAGGCTCTAAAATTTTTATGGAGCTATGGGTAAAGGTAAAGCCTGATTGGAGAAACAGCAGCTCCATGCTTAAGGCTCTGGGATATGAAAAATAGTTTTTTTAAGCTTGCCCCTTAAGCTTAATATTTATTTTAATGATAAAATTTCAAGTATACAAAAAAAATTTTTGAGAAATCTAATGTTACAGGCAAATAAATAATAACTGCAATAAAAGCTTTTCTCTGCACACTTGAAAAACATTTAAGATAAATAAGGGGGATTAACTGCATGCTGAAAGAATTTTTATGGGATGCCTTTCAAAATACGGGTAATGTTGACGCTTACATTTTTTTAAAAGAAATTGAGGGAAAGAACAGGCCTATGAAGGAGGTTTCAACTGCAGGAGAAGAAGCTGCAACCGTAAAGGCATGAATTTGTTTATAAATTTTATTATTTAAAGGGAATAAGTGATGGGGTATATAAAAACAAAGGGCATTATAATAAAAGAAATAAATACGGGTGAGGCCGACAAGATTCTTACAATATTCTCGAAAAATTACGGAAAAATTTCCGGAAGCGCCAAGGGAGCCAGAAGACCGAAAAACAAGCTTGCGGCGGCAGCTCAAATGCTTTGTTACAGCGATTTTGTGCTGTTTAAAGGCAAGGACATGTACAGCATAAATAGCTGTGACATAATAGAGCCCTTTTATGAAATCAGAAATGATGTTGTAAAGCTGACCTATTGTGCCCACTTTGTTGATATAATAAATGATGCCATACAGGAGGGCCAGCCTGCTCCCAAAGCGCTTCAGCTTTTTTTAAACTCGCTTCACCTGCTTGCAAAGACGGAGAAATCTCCCGAGCTTGTAGCGAGAATTTTTGAAATGCGGCTGCTTTCAATTTTAGGCTATGCTCCATATCTCAAATGCTGTATTGACTGCGGAAAGGAGGACTTGGGCCGGGAGACGTTTTTCAGCTTTAAGCAATGCGGAATATTATGTCAGGATTGCGGCCGCGGGGAGCAGTCCTCAATTCATATTTCCCAAGGGACCCTAAGGGCACTCAGGCATATAGTATATTGCGGCTTTAACGAACTGTTCTGCTTTGATTTAGCGCCTCCGTTGCTGAATGAAATGGACAGGATATGCAAAAGGTATCTTAAGGAGAGGCTTGAGAGGGACTATGTAAAGCTGGACTTTTTAAAAAGCCTTAATATTCTTTAAAAAAAGATGCGTTACGAGTAAAAAGATCTATATTAAAATTATTTTTTTTGTGCCTGCCATCTTTAAAGGTACATATTGCAAATATATGAGATTTGTCCAGATAATACTGGCCGAAAAAATACTCCTTCTTTTCACATCCCGAGTATGCGGTAATGCCTTCTTCATTTATATGTATGGAAAAGGAGCTTAAGGGGATGCTAAGGCCCTTGCCCTCTGCTTTAATATAGCTCTCCTTTAGCGTCCAGAGCTTATAAAAATAGTCCAGCTTATCGCCCTCCTGCTGATTTGCAAGTGCGTAATACTCATCCTGTGAAAAAAACCTCTCGGCCAGCTTGAAATCTATGGGCTTTACCGTTTCAACATCCACTCCTACGGGGGAATCACCTATAGCGCATACAACCCAGTTATCAGAATGGGATATGTTAAATTGCAGAAAGAAATGGCCTTTTAGCTCAGGCTTTCCGTATTCATTGGCTGAAAACGCAATGGAGCTGTTTTTTACCCCTGCTCTGCTGCAAATAGCGTGCCTTGCAAGCAAATCACCAAGAAGCGCTCTTTGGGCATCCGCAAAATGATAAAAGCGGCCTATCCTTTGCTTCTTTTCAGGGGATACATAGCATGACAGGTGTTCAAATTCTTCCGTCTTCAGATTCCTGTCGATTAATAACGTATATATTTCGAACATTTTATTTAGTCCTTTCAAAATAAAATATATAATTGTATCTTGCAGCAGCTTTTTCTTTTCAATTTACCATTATACACCATACCGCAAAAAAATTCACAGCTTTTTTATGCTTCTGCAGTTAGAATAAATATGCCGGATATTTTGTGAACTACAGAAAAATTAACATTTTGGGGGAATAAATTAATTGAAATTATAACTTGCAATATGATATTATAACTACGGTTTATGTTTAAAAATATGTAAATATTGTATTATAATATAATCAATTCTAAAGCCAGTGCATAGGCACAAATGAAAGAAGGAATTTCGGAAAAAGCACTGAGAAGGGGCGGTTGCCATATGGATAGTATTATAACGGTCAATAATTTGGTTAAGACTTACGGTCCGTTAATGGCTGTGAGCGGCATATCTTTTGAAGTGGAAAGGGGAAGCCTGTTTGCTTTCCTGGGTACAAACGGTGCCGGAAAATCAACTACCATCAACATATTGTCGACCCTGCTCAAAAATAATTCCGGCACTGTCAGTATTAATGGATGGGAGCTTGGAAAAAATGACCGGGAAATTCGCAAGGATATTGGTGTTGTATTCCAAAATGGAGTTCTTGATGATTTTCTCAGTGTTAAAGAGAATTTAATGGTCAGAGGCTGCTTCTATGGTATGGATGCTAACATGCTTAAAAGCCGGATTAAGGAGGTAGCCCGTATTACCGAGTGCGAAGATTTTCTTGGCAGGCGTTATGGAAAATTGTCCGGAGGCCAGAAAAGGCGTGCAGACATCGCAAGAGCATTAATAAACCGGCCCAAGATATTATTTTTGGATGAGCCGACCACAGGGCTTGATCCGAAAACCAGGCTCTCAATCTGGAGAACTATCGCAGATATGCAAAAGCAATCGGGAATGACGGTATTCCTGACTACTCATTATATGGAAGAGGCGGCAAATGCCGATACTGTCACAATCATCCACAGGGGTGATATCATTGCTGAGGGAACACCGGATTCATTAAAGGATCGGTTTACAAAAAACATATTAAGAATCTATGAGCCGGTGGTAAAAATCATGGAATATTTCAATAAAAATAATATTTCCTATGAGCTTAATAAAGCGGTGCTTACAATAGAAATTGCTCTGGCGAAGGATGCCATCATTATTTTAAACGATTTGAAAGATATGATTACTTCCTTTGAAATGATCCACGGAAATTTAGACGATGTATTTTTGAAGGTTACCGGCGAAAAACGGGAGGATGAATAAGTGCTTAAAAAATTAACTGAGCGAAGCTTAAAAATATATTTCAGAGACAGAACTTCTGTTTTCTTCTCGCTGCTATCGGTGATAATCGTTATTGTGCTTTACATTTTGTTTTTGGCTGAGCTGCAGGTCAACTCCGTTAATCAGGCAACAGGCCATGTAATTCCAAGGGATAATTTATCATATTTAATAAATAGCTGGATTTTAGCCGGACTGCTGTCTGTAACAACAGTAACCAGCACCCTGGGAGCTCTGGGAACAATGGTGCATGACCGGGAAAGAAAAATTATAATGGATTTCAAAAGCTCTCCCATATCGGGAATGATATATCCTGTATCCAGTGTGGTTACGGCATTTATTGTAGGGGGAGTTATCAGCATAATTTCTTTTGCTATTTATGGCGCCGTAATTTTTGCAGGTACAGGGCATTATTTCAGTGTGGAGCAAATCCTGAAATGCTTTGGGCTGATCTGTCTTTCTTCACTGATGAATGCTTCTCTTATGGGGTTTATGGTATCCTTCTTCAAAAGTAGCAGCGCCCTCTCTTCGGCCAGTATAATTATTGGTACGTTAATTGGATTCTTAAACGGGCTGTATGTTCCTATGGGCTCTTTGCCGGAAGCAGTGCAGGTCTTTCTTAAAGGCTTGCCCTTCGGCCACATTGCCAGCTTATTCAGGCAGGTATTAATGACGGAATCGCTGGATTTGTGCTTTAAGGATGCCCCGATGCAGCTTAGGGAGGATTATATGACAGTATTTGGCGTGAGGTTTGAATGGGGGGATAAAATAATAGGTGCCAATTTCTCTGCCATTTTTATCATTATAGTATTTGCAGTTTCAATATCACTGTTTTTCATTAATTATAAAAGGAAAAAAGAGGAATTTTAAAGGGCCGGAGCGTAAAATAAGACTGCCAATAAAATAAAAATACAAAAATTACTGGGAGAAGACAATGGAGAAGGCTGCAAGAGAATTTAAGCTGGTCAAAATAGTATATTTTTCAGGCACAGGGGGTACTGCAAGAGCAGCAAATTGCATTGCGGAGGCTTTTAAGCGGTATGGAGCGGGAGTTGTCAGCTATCAGCTCGGACGGGAAGAAATACCTGAGGCGGAAGAGGATATGCTTGTGGTTTTATATGCTGTGCATGCCTGCAACGCACCGGAGCCCGTGTATAAATGGATTGATGCGCTAGAGCGTGCGGATAGGACTCCTGCCGCAGTGATATCGGTTTCGGGCGGAGGGGAAATAACTCCTAACACAGCCTGCAGGATAAGCAGTATAAGCAGACTTATGAAAAAGGGGTACGATGTGGTATATGAGGATATGATTGTTATGCCGTCAAACTGGATTGTTGCAACGGATGACGGCTTGTCGGCAAGGCTGCTTAAAGTTCTGCCCTTAAAAGCAGACAGCATTGTAAGAGAGCTTTTTCAAGGTGTAATACGAAGGTCAAAGCCCAATATTCAGGACAGGATTTTTTCAAGGCTGGGCGAGCTTGAAAAGCTGGGGGCCAGAGCGTTCGGAAAGAGGATCAGAGCTGGCTCCGGCTGCAATTTATGCGGGTGGTGTGAGAAAAATTGCCCGCAGGGGAATATCAGTGTAGGGGTAGCTGCTCCTGTCTTTGGAGGGAGATGTATTTTCTGCCTGAAGTGTATATACGGTTGCCCAAAGAAGGCTTTGAAGCCTGGAATGCTGAAATTTATAGTAATTAAAGAGGGATATGATTTAAAAGCGGTTGAGAATAGAACAAGGGACATGCGGCTTCGCCCTGTTGAGGAGCTTGCTAAGGGTTACTTATGGAAGGGCGTAAAGAATTACCTTTTAAGCTTTGAAGACCCCGAAAATAATAAGGGCCAACGCCGCTAAAAGCACTAATGAATTATGAAGTATGCGGTACTGGAACTTTTTAAAAGCAAAGAACACGGCACCAAGTATATGCTCAAAATCAAACCGGTAAACTGAAATTTAAGGAGCCTTATACCTATAATACTTTCCTATTGTAACTATTTAAGTTTACAAAATCAATACACATATTTTAATTTTCCTCTCTTGCAAATTCCTGTTTATCTATGTGTAATTCCAACAAAATTATAGCAAATCGGGATGCAAAAAGAAATACACGCAAACAAAAACAGACTGATATTTCACCAGCCTGCTTTTGCCGTTATGACCCTCGAGGGCCATTCATGATGGTGCGAAGAGTGGGACTTGAACCCACACGGTCTCCCACACGCCCCTCAAACGTGCGCGTCTGCCAGTTCCGCCATCCTCGCATGGATATTACATAAGATATTCTCAACCAGCAAGATACATTATACTAGCATAGTATGCCGGTGTCAATACTTTTAAAATAAAAATATTTGAAAAATTTCCGCGCTCAGTTGACAAAATAAATACGGGTTTTATATGACAGGTATGAGATAAACAAAGAATAATATTATTAGAATAATATTAAAAAATATTGGTCATAAATTATATTGAATAACTGTGATTAAATTGATAGAATAAAGGATAACATTTTATATATTGTATTCTGAGCAGCAACGTATTTTAGGCGGCAGTTTGCTTGCACAAATCTTACTGTAAAGGGGAAAATAATAATGGCAGGTCTTTTTGGATTTTTTGATTATACCAAGCCGGGTCCGGGTGTTCCCGAGAATGGCCCTCCAAAGGCGAGAATAGTAGTCTTTTTTGAGATATTTACCCGCAAGTTCTGGAATCTTATAAAGCTTAATATTATGTTTTTTATTTTTAATATACCCGCATTAATCGCAATGCTTTTTATAGTGCCTCAGTATTATTTGAATAAAACTATTTCAGAGGATATTTTTGTTGATTTTATTCTGAAATTTACCGTAGGCGCTGTTTTCTTATGTATTCCGCTTATAACCGTGGGCCCTGCCCAGGCAGGTTTTACGTATATTCTCAGAAATTATGCCCGTGAAGAGCATGCTTTTATATGGGGGGATTTTAAAGAGCATGCCATGAAGAATTTTAAGCAGGGGCTTATAGTGAGTCTGATTGATTTGCTGGTGGTGATACTGATAGGAATTGACATCAATATATATATGTCCTTAAACAACAGCAATTTCTTAATGACAATGGCTACCAGCTTCCTGTTCCTTGCTTTTGTGACATATCTTATAATGCATATGTATATATATCCTATGATGGTTACCTTTAAGCTCAGTATAAAGCAGATATTCAAGAATTCACTTATATTTGCGGTTATGGGGTTTATACCGAACATATTAATTCTTGTGCTCTGTACGGTAATAATAGGGGTTACGCTTTTAATTCTGCCGGTAATAGGGCTTATACTGTTTCCGTTCATTACAATGAGCCTCATTGGGCTGATAACAAATTTCTATATATATCCCAAGCTCAAAAAGCATATTATAGATAAGGTGGAGGGGGACCCGGAGCCTGCCGGGGAAGACATTGACAAGCCGGAATAATTAAAAAGGCTGCTCTATTGTAATAGTGCAGTAAAAAGCTGCCCCGGTGCTAGGGCAGCTTTAATTGTCTGTATTTTGTTCATCGACGCTGTATTTAGTTTTTATAGCTTCAATTGCCCTTTCGACATCCTTTTCACAGATGAGATAGGATATGTCAACTTCGGATGTAGTGACAAGCTTTATTTCAAGCCCGTTGTCGGCTAAAATAGTAAACAGGGCTGCCGCAACTCCGGGCAAATTCTTCATATATTGGCTGTAAACAGAAAGCTTGGCGTTATCCGAATCTACTTCTATGTTCAGTGACGGAAGCTTGCTTTTAAAGCCGTCCAATATGGCAAGAGTTTTTTTGAGATCATCGGAGCAGATGCTGAATGACAGGTTTATGCTTCCTCTGTAGGGAGGAGCCTGGCTTATCATATCTATATTTATTTTCTGTGCTGCAATGGCATTGAAAATATCTGATATAAGAGACATCCTGCCGGGAAGATTGTCAATGGTTATAAGAGCAACACCGTATGTAACCGATATATTTGTAACAGGCTTGGCTGACATATTAATCACCTCTCATCGTTTTAGTTTAAAGCATTACAGCTCCTGTAGCCGGCTGCCGCAAAAAATGCTGTAAGCATTATTTTTTGCGGCAGCCGGCTACATTATTGAGCAGATATTAAATCATTCATGTTATAGAAGCCCGGCTTCCGGCCGCATATAAATTTTGCGGCTCTTAGGGCGCCTACTGCGAAGATTTCCTTGGACGCGGCAGTATGCTTTATTTCCATGATCTCATCGTTTCCCGCGAAAATTACAGAGTGTTCTCCTACGATGGTGCCTCCCCTTACGGCGTGTATCCCTATTTCGCACTTACTCCTTTTTTCCCTCACTGAATGCCTGTCATAGGTATATTCATATTTTTGCTCCAATGCCAAATTTATTGCATCTGCAATTGCAAGAGCCGTACCGCTGGGAGAATCAAGCTTCTGATTGTGGTGCTTTTCAATTATTTCAATGTCAAAATTGTCGGAAAGTATTTTGGCAGCCTTCTTTACCAGATCAAGAAGAAGGTTTACCCCAAGAGACATATTTGCTGAAAAGAAAATAGGAATTTCTGCCGATGCCATTTCCAATACCTTAATATTTTCACCTGAAAGGCCCGTTGTAGCCATTACAACGGGTATTTTTCTTGAAACCGCAAATTCAAGAATATTTTCCAATGCTGCAGGGTTTGAAAAATCAATTATGGCATCGACTTTTACATCGCACTGGTGTATATTGGTAAATACAGGGTATGAATTTTGCTTTGAATTGTTTAAGTCATACCCTGCGGCAATAGTGAGCTCTTCACTTCCGGAAGCGAGTCTGGTAATAACCTGGCCCATTTTCCCGTTGCAGCCGCTCATTAGTATATTTATCATCTGATGATCACATCCTTTTGAAACTCTAAATTTACATATTAAATCAATGAGTAGCTTTTCAGTTCGTTTTTTAATATGTTCAAATTCACTTCATCTATGTCTACGAGAGGCATACGGCATTTTCCTACATTCAGCCCCATGAGATTCATTGCCGCCTTTATAGGAATAGGGCTTACTTCAATAAACAGAGCCTTTATAAGGTTAAGAGTTTTAAGCTGCAGCTTACGGCTTGCCTCAGCATCGCCGTTTAAAAATTTTACCACCATATCATGCGTATCCTTGGGGATTATATTGGCCATTACCGATATTACTCCCTTTGCCCCAAGAGAGAGGAAAGGAACTATGGCGGCGTCTTCACCCGAGTAAACGGTTATCCTGTCTCCGCACAGGTTCATTATATCTCCAACCTGAGAAAGGTTGCATTCCTTGACTGCCACAATATTATCCATTTCACATAGCTCCTTCAATGTACATGGATTTATGTTGAGATTAGTTCTGGAGGGCACATTATACAGTACTACGGGTATGTCTATACTTTTGGCGATCAATTTAAAATGCTCATATAAGCCTTTTTGTGTTGTCTTGTTATAATATGGAGTTACGCTCAATATTGCGTCTGCCCCCGCCTCCTCGGCATACTTGCTTAATTCTACGGCATGGCGTGTATCATTGCTGCCTGTGCCTGCAATAACAGGCAGCCTTTTATTAACCCTTTCAACTGCAAATTTTATAGCGGATTTATGCTCGGAATCAGGCATTGTGGAGGCCTCTCCCGTTGTGCCGCAAATGATTATGGCATCAGTACCGTTTTTAATCTGGAACTCAAGCAGCTCCTCAAGCTTGTTAAAATCAATGCCGTTATCTGTAAAAGGAGTAACAATAGCTACACCGGAACCTGTAAATATTGGTTTTGTCATATCAATACATCCTTTCTTATTGTTAGTAAACCAGTACCCTGTAACAAAATTCGCCTCTGGCAGGCAGGGCACTAGTCCAAATATCCTTCGGCCTTGAGAAGCTCTGCCATAAGCACGCCTCCTCCTGCAGCACCTCTTATGGTGTTATGCGACAGACAGACAAATTTATAGTCAAACAGGCAGTCCTCGCGCAGTCTGCCTAAAGATATGCCCATGCCCTTTTCTACGTTTCTTTCAAACCTGCTCTGGGGCCTGTCGGGCTGGTCAAAGTACGTTAAAAACTGTGAAGGCGCACTGGGAAGCTTTAAGACCTGCGGCTTACCCTTAAATTCCTTCCAGCAGCTCAAAATTTCATCTCTGGAGGGCTTTCTTTTAAAGGTGGCATATACCGCAGCCATATGTCCGTCCAGAACAGGGACCCTGTAGCACTGGGCAGAAATTACAGGCCCTGGGGCCTTTACGATCTTACCGCCTTCTATTCTTCCCCATATTTTCAGAGGCTCGCTTTCACTTTTCTCCTCTTCTCCTCCTATATAGGGAATTACATTGTCTGTAATTTCAGGCCAATCACTGAAAGTTTTTCCGGCTCCGGAAATAGCCTGATATGTGCAGGCAAGAATCCTTTCCGGCTGATACCTCATAAGGGCGTGCATCGGAGGCACATAGCTCTGCAGAGAACAGTTGGATTTCACTGAAATAAACCCCTTCTTTGTCCCCAGCCTTTTTCTTTGCATTTCAATTATAGAGACATGCTGGGGATTTATTTCCGGTATTATCATGGGCACATCCTCAGTCCATCTATGAGCGGAGTTATTTGAGACTACAGGGACCTCAGCCCTTGCATATTTTTCTTCAAGCTCTTTTATCTCTTCTTTTTTCATATCCACTGCGCAAAATACCATATCCACTTCATCCGCTATCTTAGATATGTCATTTACATTACGGACCACAATGTTTTTGACCCTCTCAGGCATTTGGACATCAAGCTTCCACCTGCCGCTCACTGCTTCTGCGTAGGACATGCCGGCGGAACGCTCGCTTGCTGCGATCGAAGCCACTTCAAACCATGGGTGATCGTCAAGAAGAGTTATAAATCTCTGGCCTACCATTCCGGTACCGCCTAAAATGCCTACCTTTAACCTTCTGTCCAAAACTAAAACCTCCTCACCAAAATTTAAATTATTTTTTGTATCAGCTTTAAAATTAAAAAAGCTGGTATCGCAGATACCAGCAGTTCTTGTCAGAATTACCTGAGGTAAACACTCAATGTTTACCGAACTGATAGCGCTCCACCAAATATTTGATGACAATTGCACAGATATTAGCTGTACAACCAGGGTATATTTACATGGGTCAATATACCCTTCGGCATCTTACCCTTTCATCAGCTGCCTCATACAAATCCCATTTTTTATCGGCAGGACTACTTATGTAAAGATGCGCCTCTATCATAATACCATTATATTATAAAAGGCTTAAATAGTGAAATACAAAAAATAATTTAGCATATTTTGCTTTTCATTCAGCAATTCATACTGAAACAATTTTTATATATAATACCACCCATAAAATAATATGTCAAATAATTTATAAAAAGAACAAGAGAAATGTTTATTAGAGATATGTTACAACATTATTAAAATTAAAGCTTTTGCGAAGGAAAACATCAATAGATGTCGAAATGTAACATATCTATATGCAAATCAAGGGGTTAAATATACAAAAGCCAAGACGGAGGTCATAAAATGAGGTCTGTACTAAAGAAAATTATTCCCTTTGCCGCCGTATGCATAGCGGCCTTAAGCGGCGGCTATTGCAACGCTGCGACGGTTATACCTGAAGAGGTAAGAATAGGACTGTTTTTTCAGGGAACGCAAGTGAGCTCAGTTACAGTAGATGCCGAAAACGGCCTGGAAATAGGGGCATATAAGAACGGCTCATTTAAACTGTTGTGTGAATATAACTCAAATGAGAAAATTACAGTCAGAAAGGATACATATTATGTAAGCAGCAATGGGGTTTTAAAGGAATATGACCCCAGCTCTTCGCAAGCTGCTTCGGGAGAGAAGACAGGGCCATTCCATGTACAGGTGGGAGGGGACTGTGAAGACTATGCGGAGGCTGCCCGTCAGGCTGAAATGATGAAGCAGAAGGGCATTCCGGCATACCCTGTGTATTCCGGCAAGTGGCAGGTATGGGTTGGTTTTTATAGCGATTCAAAAACCGCTAAGTCAGCTATAACCGTAGGTATTTCGGCAATATTAGGGCAGGGCAGCTACAGTGTAATCGAGCCGGCATCCAACAGGATAGTATTAACTGACACCAGCAAAAATGCTATTTTAATGTTTAACAGCGGTACGGAGAAGTTGCGGATAGACCCTATGGGAAATGATGACGAAGCACTCTTTTCGCTTAACGGCAAAAGGTACAGGGGAGGGCTTGAGGCGATCAGACTTGAGGGAAGCGATATGACAATTATAAATGTAGTTGCCTTCGAGCAGTATCTCTATGGAGTGGTGCCAAGCGAAATAGGGGCATATCCCGCAAAGGAGGCAATAAAAGCACAGGCTGTTGCGGCAAGGACATACGCGATGGTCAGAATGGGCCAGCACAGCAAACTGGAGTTTGACCTGTGCGCCACACAGCACTGCCAGGTTTACGGAGGAGCCGGCAAGGAGGCCCAAGCCTGTACAAATGCCGTAGACGAAACTAAGGGTAAAATTGTCACATATGACGGAAAGCCTGCTGAAACCGTATATTCCGCGTCAAGCGGGGGCTGGACGGAGGATTCGGAAAATGTTTGGGGGGGCAGTTTCCCGTACTTGAAAAGCGTTGAGGATAAGTATGAGCTTACGAATTCCGCTAATTATTACTGGACTAAAAGCTACAGCAATTCAGAGCTGTCAAATATAATAAAAAGCAAGGGAAGAGATTTAGGAAGCATTACGGGAATTTCCGTGCTCCGGTACACTGCTGCGGGAAGAGCTCTTGAGGTTCAGGTCACGGGAACAAAGGATAAGTATACCTATCTTAGGGAGGCCTTTAAAAGCGCTCTTGGGTTAAACAGCGGAATGTTCACTATTTCCACCGATGCCGATATTACGGCGAGAAAATCCGACAATACAAGGATGAAAATTCAGGCCGCCGGAAAGAAAGCGGTTTCGTCTTCAGGAATTAAGGCAGTCGGTACAAATACAAAGGTAACTGTTATGGGGGCCGGAGGAGTAAAAAAGACATTTGCCGCATATCCCACGGGATATGTTTTTACCGGAAAGGGATGGGGACATGGAGTGGGCATGAGCCAGGAAGGAGCTATGGGTATGGCTGAGGCCGGATTTACTTATGATCAGATACTGGAATATTATTACACCGGAGCGAAGGTAGAATAGAACTGAAAAATTTTATTTTGTGTTTGCGGCTTGTAAATTTGTTTATTATACTGTATCATTTTGTCCTGCATGGATAAAATGATACAGGGTGTATAAAAAATATGAACATTAAAGAATTCGATTACTATTTGCCCCCGGAGCTGATAGCCCAGGAGCCTTTAACGGAAAGAAGCCTGTCAAGGCTTATGGTGCTGGACAGTCAAACAGGAGAGCTTTGGCACAGAACCTTTAAGGATATTGTATCTTATTTGAATAAAGGAGACTGCCTTGTCTTAAACAACACAAGAGTAATTCCTGCCAGGCTTCTGGGCCGGAAGGAAGATACCGGAGCTAAAATTGAATTTGTGCTCCTAAAGAGGCTTAACGGGGATGTATGGGAGGTAATTTTAAAGCCCGGGAAAAGAGCAAGGGCGGGAAGCAGATTTGTCTTTGGAGAAGGGCTTTTAAAGGCCGAGGTAATTGAGGTAATTGAAGACGGAAACAGGCTTGTAAGATTTGAATATGAAGGGGTATTTGAAAAAATACTTGATAGTGTAGGCATTATGCCTTTGCCTCCATATATAACTAAAAAGCTGGAGTGCTCCGAGCGCTACCAGACAATATATTCCGAGCACAGGGGATCTGCGGCGGCTCCGACGGCAGGCCTCCATTTTACGGCTGAGCTTCTTGACGAAATTCAAAATACGGGTGTTAATATTGCATATGTCACCCTGCACATAGGGCTGGGGACCTTCAGGCCGGTAAAATGTGAAAACATATTGGAGCATAAAATGCATTCGGAGTTTTATACAATATCTCAGGAGGCCTGTGACAAAATAAACGCTTCAAAGTCTCAGGGAAACAGAGTTATAGCGGTTGGTACTACAAGCTGCAGGGTTCTGGAAACAGCCTCGGAGGAGGATGGAGTTTTGCTTCCCGGTACGGGCTGGACGGATATATTCATCTATCCGGGCTATAAATTCAAAGCAGTTGACTCTCTTATTACTAACTTTCATTTGCCGGAGTCGACTCTTATAATGCTGGTCAGCGCCCTTGCGGGAAGAGAGAGGGTACTTGATGCTTACAAAAAGGCCGTAGACATGAAATACAGGTTTTTCAGCTTTGGGGATGCGATGCTTATAAAATAAAGAAAATATTTAGTTTTATGGTTTGTTATCCATAAAATCAGAGATAAGGGGAAAGCAATATGGCAGCGGTTAAATATGAGCTTATAAAGACATGCGGGCAGACAGGGGCAAGGCTGGGAAGGGTGCATACCCCTCATGGCTCTTTTGATACCCCGGCCTTTATGCCCGTGGGCACTCAGGCAACCGTCAAGGGGATGTCCCCCGCAGAGCTTAAGGATATTGAGTCTCAAATAATATTAAGCAACACATATCATTTATATATGAGGCCGGGAAGCGATATTGTCAGAGAAGCCGGGGGGCTGCACGGCTTTATGGGATGGGACAGGCCTATTCTTACCGACAGCGGAGGCTTTCAGGTTTTCAGCCTGGGAGGAATGAGAAGTATAAAGGAAGAGGGGGTAACCTTCAAGTCTCATATTGACGGTTCAAGCCACTTTATTTCGCCCGAGAGGGCAATAGAGATTCAGAATGATCTGGGAGCGGATATAATAATGGCATTTGACGAGTGCATACCTTATCCGTGCGATTACAATTATGCAAAGAAGTCTCTGGAGCGTACCTCAAGATGGGCCAAACGATGCAGGGATGCCCATACCGATACCGAAAGACAGTCGCTTTTCGGCATTGTACAGGGAGGAACATTCAGAGAACTGAGGTTGCAGAGTGCAAATGAGCTTTTGGAGCTTGACTTCCCCGGATATGCGATAGGGGGCTTAAGCGTCGGAGAGCCTGTGGCCGAAATGTACGACATGCTGGATGTCACCGTTCCGCTTCTGCCTTATGACAAGCCAAGATATCTGATGGGAGTGGGCAGTCCGGATTATCTTATAGAGGGTTCTATGAGGGGAATTGACATGTTCGATTGTGTGCTTCCCACCAGAATAGGAAGAAACGGCACTGTTCTGACAGGTGCGGGCAGGATAATTATAAGGGATGCAAAATATGCAAGGGATTATTCTCCGATGGATCCCGAGTGTGACTGCTATGCATGCAAAAACTTTACAAGATCGTATATAAGGCACCTCATCAAAGCAGGGGAGGTCCTTGGCATAAGGCTCACCACATGGCATAATTTAAGATTCTTATTAAACCTTATGAAAAATGTAAGAGAGGCTATATGTGAGGACAGGCTTGGGGATTTCAGAAATAAATTTTTTAGTGCATTTGGGTATAAATAATGGTATTATATTCAATGTCAGATAGAAATAAATAAAAAATATACAGTAGGAGGTTATTTATGCAACAGTTAATTACCCTGGTACCTTTAGTGTTAATGTTCGGGCTCATGTATGTAATTCTTATTCTGCCCCAGAGAAAGAGGGAGAAGAAGACACGGGAAATGCTGAATGCTCTTAAAGTTGGTGATAATGTAACTACTATAGGCGGAGTAATGGGAAGAGTTGTAAACATTAAAGACGATGAAATAACTATTGAGTCCGGGGTGGAAAAGACTAAGGTAAAATTCAAAAGATGGGGAATAAAAGAGGTTGAGAAGGTAATAGAGGCATAAGGTCCGGATTTGTCAACTTTTTAGTTCTAACGTGATGCCGCCCTCAATATACTGTATCAGAGAAGGCTCTTGTGCGCGAGAGGAAGTCTCTCGATAAGCATATTGGGGGTGTTTTAACATGGAAAAGCAATCAAATCAGGGGATTCCCGATGCCGTAAAGAATCATATATGCTTTGCTTCAATAGGAAAGGGCATTATTTTTTCCTATGCTGCCACCATACCGGTATTTTTAATATTTTCTTTTATTCTTTCGCATACCGATTTCCCTGAAAAATATATTTCCTCAGCCGTGATAATAGGAACCATGATAAGCGTGTTTACGGCAGGGTTCATAGCCACAAGGAACGTCTCAAGCCGTGGGTGGCTGAACGGAAGCGCTGTAGGACTTATTTATGTATTGGTGCTTTATCTGGTAGGCAGCGTAGCCTTTGGCAGCTTTAAAATAGACAAAAATGTAATTTATATGACAATAATATGTGTTTTGACAAGCTCAATAGGGGGAATTATCTGTATAAACCTTAAAAGGAGCAGTGGAGCAAGATATAAAAGATCGAGAAAATAATCCTTTTCAATAATCTCCTGATATGCTATAATTTTTATGCCGTATTGGTGAATATTGTGTTTTAGCACGTTGTGCCAATTAGCACAAGGTGCTGAAATGTATTATGTTAAAAATTTATAGGGGGAAGAGCAATGAAGCATATCAAAACAATAAGCGGTCCTACATTAAAGGAAAGCATGAGCCATGGGGGATGCGGGGAGTGCCAGACATCATGCCAATCCGCCTGCAAAACCTCTTGCACCGTAGCGAACCAGAGCTGCGAAAAGAAATAATAATTTATTAATTGAAGAAACGTACATAAGCAGAATTCAAAAAGTGGAAGGTGAAGCGTTTATTCACTTTTCATTTTTTTGCTATAAAGGCGGCACATCCTCCTTTAGAGCAATATGCATATTGCTTTTTACAGGAAGGAATATTTTTTTTGGAGGTCACAGCATAAAATGATTCACAGATTTAAAATGCATGGAACAAACATGGTAGTAGATGTAAACAGCGGAGCTGTGCACATTTTTGACGATATAGCCTATGACGCGCTGCAGTATTATGAGGACAGGGATAAGAAGAAGACCATAGACAAGCTGTCCGGGAGCTGTAAGCCCGAACAGATAGAAGAGGTGCTTTTTGAAATTGACGACCTTATTGAAAGAGGACAGCTCTATTCAAATGATGAATACAAGCAGGTTATGCCGTTATTGGACAAGAAGCCTGTTGTAAAGGCTCTGTGCCTTCATGTATCCCACGACTGCAATCTAAGGTGCAGGTATTGTTTTGCATCCACAGGGGATTTCGGGGGAAGCAGAATGGTCATGCCTCCCGAAATCGGTATAAGGGCGATAGACCTGCTCATACAAAAGTCCGGAAGCAGGAGAAATCTTGAAATAGACTTTTTTGGCGGGGAGCCGCTGATGAACTTTGAAACCGTCAGAACCGTTGTGGAATACGCCAGGAGCAAGGAGTGTGAGCATAATAAGAATTTCAGATTTACCATCACAACAAATGCCGTGCTGTTAAATGAGGAATTTAAACGATATATTAATGAAAACATGTCTAATGTTGTTTTAAGCATTGACGGGAGGGAGAGCACTAATGACCGTATGCGCTTTAAGGTGGACGGTTCGGGTACATACAGGCATATTCTTCCTAAAATAAAGGATATGGCTGAATCAAGAAATCAGGATAAATACTATGTAAGAGGTACATTTACGAGGTATAACCTTGATTTTTCCAAGGATGTGCTCCATCTTGCAAATGAGGGCTTCAAGCAGATTTCAGTAGAGCCTGTTGTGGCGGCAAAGGGCTCGGGATATGACTTAAGAGATCAGGATTTGCCTGTGCTGTTTGAAGAGTATGAAAAGCTGGCATATGAATATGTAAGCAGGCAAAGGCGAGGAGAAGGATTCAACTTCTTTCATTTTATGATTGACCTGGGACAGGGCCCATGCATTGTAAAAAGGCTGAGGGGATGTGGTTCGGGCCATGAATACATTGCCGTTACTCCTGACGGGGACATATATCCATGCCATCAATTTGTCGGCATGGAGAATTTCAGAATGGGAAATGTAGTTGATGAGGAGCTTAGCGAGAGCATATTAAACAGGTTTAAAAATTCGAACATATATTCTAAAAAGGAATGCTCGTCATGCTGGGCAAAATTTTACTGCAGCGGGGGATGTGCGGCCAACGCCTATCAATTTAACGGTGATATAGGCATTCCCTATAGTGTGGGGTGCGAGCTTGAGAAAAAGAGAATAGAATGTGCGCTGTGGATAAAGGCGCAGGATTAATTTAATGCAGGATTATAGCTTTAAAAGACATAAAAATTTTATTTTAGGAGAATTATAATTATTATGAGGTATTGATATGAGTATTGTTACATTAAAGGAAGTAAAGGAAAATGAAGAGGTAAAGGCTTTCCTGGAAATATCCGAAAGGCAGCTTGCGCAGAGAGGGTATACCGAGCATTCCTTCAGACATGTAACAATGGTTTCCGACAATGCGGGGAGAATAATGAAGAGCCTCGGATATTCCGAAAGGCAGGTTGAGCTTGCAAGGATAGCGGGCTATCTCCATGACATAGGAAATGCCGTAAACCGTGTGGATCATGCTCATACGGGAGCTGTTACAGCTTATAACCTTCTTGTAAAGATGGGTATGCAGTACATGGAGGCTGCTGAAATAATGATGGCTATAGGAAACCATGATGAAAATTCGGGAACAGCGGTAAGCGAAATTTCGGCAGCTTTAATTCTTGCCGATAAATCGGATGTCCACAGGAGCAGGGTAAGGAACCAGGATTTTGCAACCTTCGACATACATGACAGGGTAAACTATGCCGTAGAGGACTCCCGGATATCGGTAAGCAAGGAGGAAAAAACTGCCGTTCTGGAATTGAAAATAGACACCAAAATATGTCCGGTTATGGATTATTTTGAAATATTTCTTGCCAGAATGACAATGAACCGAAGGGCGGCAGACTTCCTGAATCTCAGCTTTCAGCTCATAATCAACGGGAACAGGCTGCTGTAGCAGCCCTTAAATATAACAGAGTTTTGCTATTGACTGACAGTTGCTATAGTTATATAATATCGTCATGCGGACAACAAAAAAAAGGGGGAATTTTACAGATGAGACGTAGCAACGGGATTAAATTCCTGGCGGTAATTGTCGTAATTGGTATATTGGCCTGCGTGGCAGGCTATGGCATACCTGCCTTGGGAATTAATGACGTTAGAAACATGAGGTTTGGAATCGATATAAAGGGCGGAATATCCACCACGCTGTATCCTGACCTGCCTGAGGGACAAAGGCCTACCGCCGAGGAGCTTTCTTCTGCCAGAGCGGTTATAGAGAGAAGGCTGGATTCTCAGGGTATTTATGACAGAAATATTACTACGGAGAATGAAAACGGACGAATAATTGTAGAAATTCCATACAAGCCGGGAGAGAAGGACTTCAATCCACAGAAGGCAGTAGATGAAATAGGAAAGACAGCCTTGCTTACATTTCAGGAGGTTGACGAGAGCTTAGTCGATGAAAACGGTCTTTACAAGCCTACCAACAAGATTGTAATAGAGGGTAAGGATGTAAGCGACGCGGGTATTGCCACAGATCCTCAGACAGGAGAGGTAGTTGTTACCCTTAAGCTTAATTCTGAGGGTAAGGTAAAATTTTCTGAGGCTACCGGTAGATTGATTGGAAAAAGAATTGCCATATTTATGGACGATACTCTTATAGTAGCGCCCACCGTGCAGACTCAGATTCCTGACGGAGAAGCCACAATAAACGGACAGAGAGATGCCAGGGAGGCAGGAGAGCTGGCCGATACAATAAGGTCAGGTTCCCTGCCGTTCAAAATGGTTGCAAGGGATCTTAATTCAATTACTCCGACTTTGGGAGAGGGGGCCTTAAGGGTTACAATAATGGCGGGTGTGGTGGCATTTGCTCTGGTATGTCTGTTTATGATACTGTATTACAGGCTTCCGGGAGTATTCGCGTGTGTCGCTCTTTTCGGACTCGTTGTAATTCAGTTGGTATTTCTTTCGGTATTCAACATATCGCTGACGCTCCCGGGTATTGCCGGTATTATTCTTTCAATAGGCATGGGCGTGGATGCAAATGTAATTATATTTGAAAGAATCAAAGAGGAGCTAAGAAGCGGAAAGACACTCGGGGCTTCTGTGGATGCGGGCTTTAAAAGAGCTTTTTCGGCTATTCTGGACTCCAACGTCACAACCCTTATATCGGCGGCAGTTCTCTATTTCCTTGGAACCGGAGCGATAAAGGGATTTGCCGTCACACTGTTTTTGGGAGTGTTCTTAAGCTTCTTTACGGCAATAACCGCTTCAAGAATAATGCTGAAAGCCGCTGCGGATGTTAATATTACAAAGCATCGCTGGCTTTATGGCTTATAAGGAGGTGCTTTTTAAGTGATAGATTTATTCAGTAAAAGGCGTTATTTTTTTGCTTTATCAATAATAATCGTTTTAGCAGGCTTTATAGGAGTTTTGGTTAACGGTGTCAAGCTTGACATACAGTTCCAGGGCGGCACTCTTATGCAAATTTTTATGACTGAAGATAATTACGATGCCGAAGAGGTTGGAGATCTTTTAAGCGAGGCCATAGGAAAGAATATTTCTGCCCAGAAGATGGAGACATACAACGCAGAGGATACAAGCAGTAAAATTGATCTTCTTCAACTGAGGGTTTCCAAGGATGACACTTTGACGGCAGAAGAAATAAACAAGGTGGTGGATATCCTTAAAAGTGACTTTAACGTAGAACCGGACGCACAGATGCAGATTCAGAGCGTAGAGCCGTTTATGGGAAGAGAAATGCTTGAGAAGGGCATGCTGGCTGCTATCCTTGCGTCCGTCCTTATTATGCTTTATGTATGGTGGAGGTTCAGCGTTATGTCGGGGCTGTCGGCTGCCGTTTGTGCCAATCTGGCATTGCTGCACGATGCGTTTGTAATGTTTGCGGTATACGTTATTTTCGGGCTTCCCTTAAATGAGTCATTTTTGGCTGCCGTCCTGACAATACTCGGTTTCTCCATCAATGACACTATAGTTATATACGACAGAATAAGGGAAAATACCAGGTTAATGAAAAATATGCCTTATCCGCAGCTTGTAAACACCAGTGTTATACAGACTATCGCAAGATCAATAAATACAACGGTAACAGTTATGATTTGTGTAATTACCCTGTATATATTCGCGGTCATTAATAACATAGACTCAATTAAGGATTTCAGCTTTCCTCTGCTTATAGGGCTTTTGAGCGGTACCTATTCCACCATTTTTATAGCTAGCCCGTTGTGGGCTGTGTGGCAGGAAGCTCGCCTTAAAAGAAGGATTGCTGCTAAAGCTGCAAAAGCAAACTAATTAAAGGGGATAAAAGGACAGCCGCTTTTTAAGTGGGCTGTCCGTTATGTTTTATACAGTAAACATTAAGACAAATACCGCATGACGGCTGATTTACGGCTGCCGCTGAAAATGTTGATTTGTGAGTTCCTGGTGTGGTAATATATTATAAGACGACGGCATCATATGACTGTAATTGAGCCGTACGGTTTATAAAAATAATTGCTGAATCTTAATAAAAGCTGCTTTGATCCCTTAAGGACAGAGACAGGAAGCCTGTTTTTTAGTGAGCAATTGCTTTATATTGCATATTTGCCGGCCGATCCTGTTATGGGATGGGCCGTTTTTAGTTATAGCAGTAATAAAATGGTGGCAATAAACATCAATCGGAATATATTTTACTTTCGGGAGGCAGGATTACCATGCAGAAAAAGTTTACAATTACCGAATTCAGAAAAGCAAAGGAGAATAAAAACAAAATTTCCATGCTTACGGCGTATGACTATCCTACAGCAAGAATTTTGGATCAGGCGGGAGTCGATTCTATACTTGTAGGAGACTCGCTGGGAATGGTTGTGCTTGGATATGAAGATACAGTAAAAGTTACAATGGAGGATATGCTGCATCATATAAAAGCCGTATCCAGAGGTGTAAAAAGGGCTCTGGTAGTGGGAGACATGCCTTTTTTGTCCTACCATACCGGCAGGCATGAAAGCGTAAGGAATGCGGGAAGGCTTATGAGCGAAGGCGGGTGCAGAGCCGTTAAGCTTGAGGGAGGAGAGGAAGTAAAAGAGGACGTAAGGGCTATCATAGCTGCGGGAATACCGGTTATGGGACATCTTGGGTATACGCCTCAGTCCATTAACGTGTTTGGAGGACATAAGGCTCAGGGTAAGACCATGAAGACAGCCGAAAAAATATTTAAGGACGCTTTGGCCTTGCAGGAAGCAGGAGTATTTGCTATTGTACTGGAATGTGTGCCGTATAAGCTTGCGGAATTCATCAGCGGAAGGCTTGAGATACCTTCAATAGGGATAGGCTCAGGGGCGGGCTGTGACGGGCAGGTGCTTGTGGCTCATGATATACTGGGAATGTTTAGGGACTTTAATCCTAAGCATGCAAAAAAATATCTTGATATGGAAGGTGACATAAGCCGGACCGCGGAAATGTATATCAGGGAAGTAAAGGAAGGAGTCTTTCCGAATGAAAGCAATTCTTTTACTGTTGAGGATGAAATACTGCTGCAATTAAAGGAGAAGTACAAATGAGAGTAATTGAAAAAATTGAGGATGTCAAGGTATTAATAAAAGAGCAAAAAAGCATGGGCAGGACAATAGGTCTGGTGCCTACTATGGGATATTTGCACCGGGGTCATGCTTCATTAATAGAAAAATGCTCGCAGAGCAATGATTTCAGTGTAGTCAGCATATTTGTAAACCCCATTCAGTTTGGCGCGAATGAGGATTTCGGAAGGTATCCAAGGGATATTGAAAGGGACTGCAGGCTGGCGCAGGCAGCAGGGGCGGATATGATATTCGCGCCTTCGGCGGAGGAAATGTATCCCAGAGGCTGCAGCACCTTTGTCGATGTTGAGGGCATCACTGAAAAGCTGTGCGGCAGGTCCAGACCCGGGCATTTTAGGGGAGTTACTACCGTTGTTTCCAAGCTTTTCAATATAGTGGAGCCTGACAATGCTTACTTCGGTCAAAAGGACGCCCAGCAGGCTATAGTCATAAAAAAAATGACAAGGGATTTGAATATGAACGTGAGGATTATAACCTGCCCCATTGTAAGAGAGGAGGACGGACTTGCTATGAGCTCCAGAAATGTTTATCTGGATGCTGAGCAGAGAGAAGCAGCACTGGTATTATCCCGCTCACTTTTTAATGCGAGGGACATGATACAAAAAGGGGAGCGATCAAAGCACAATATAATTGAATATCTGGCCCGGAGCATTTCGGCAGAGAAGCTGACGGAGATAGATTACATTTCAATTTTGGACGCCACAGAGCTTGAAGAAATACCGGTGATCCAGGGCCGGGTTCTTATAGCGGCCGCAGTTAAATTCGGAGGGACCAGGCTCATTGATAACGTAATGGTGGAGGTGTGATTTAATGTTTGTTACGCTTATGAAATCTAAAATTCACCGTGCCACAGTTACAGAGGCAAATTTGAACTATGTGGGCAGCATTACAATAGATGAGGATCTTATGGATGCCTCAGATATTGTAAGAAATGAAAAGGTTCAAATTGTAAATAATAATAACGGAAGCAGATTTGAAACCTATGTAATACCCGGAGAGAGGGGAAGCGGAACCATATGCCTGAATGGAGCTGCGGCCAGGCTGGTACAGCAGGGCGACATAATAATTATTATTTCATATGGCATGTTCGATTCAAAGGAGGCGAGGGATTTCCGGCCTAAAATTATTTTTGTAAATGATAAAAACAGTGTTATAGAGATAAATAACAAAG
The DNA here is from genome assembly GCA_023390115.1 of Bacillota bacterium. Lineage (GTDB taxonomy): Bacteria > Bacillota > Clostridia > Acetivibrionales > DSM-27016 > Anaerobacterium. The sequence continues at coordinate 348,560 of JAEWDM010000022.1, read as the reverse complement.
AGCAGTACGGGGAAATAAAAAATTTTTAACAAAAAAACAGACCAGCCTATTATGTATAGGTTGGTTTATTTTTTGTTAAAAACATAATCAATAATCAAGCCTCCTATAATTACCTCTGCAAGTATCGTTAAGCTGGATTTTATAATTGACACTGCAATAAGCTGGAAATACGCGTCATAAGTAAAGGCGGAACGGTTGAAAAGAATAAGCAGCGTTCCAAAAACCAGAAGTAAAAGAGATATATGAGTACCGAGCTTGATTATTTTTTTAGTAAGAGGGTTAAGCTTGTAAAGCTCATCAAATATTTTTTCTATGCTCTTAGCTTTATTTGTCTGCAAAGGCCTATCCCCTTTCATCAAAGTAAATATTTACTTAATGTTAACATAATATTTTAAGCGTGGCAATGCAAAAAGTTTACCAAACAAAGTTATGGAAATAATCTGACAAGTATTAAAACAGGAAAAATTTTTTTACATAATATGTTCTTTTTTTGAAATAATGTGTTATAATTATTTATATAATAAATATTTACGCATTCTTTTAATGTGCAGGTGGAGAGATGAAAAAAGTGTTTGTGAGTTTAAGTGAATGTGTACCGGGAATGCAGATGGCAGAAAGCATATATAATGAATATGGTGCTGTAATCGTGGCTGAGAATACTATACTTGACGATCACCTTATAAAAAAACTGGACAATCTCGGGCACTATAGCTTTAGAATTATTGAACAGCCCGAGGATATTATCATATCAAACGATGCTGAAAGCTTTAATATTCAGTACAATGAAAATATTGATGAAATTAAAAATATACTTCATGAGATATCCGTAGGAAAGAACATAAATACACAATCTATTAACAATATGTCCGATTCCATTATCAGCAGAATAAACGAAAACAGGGATGTAGTAGGATGCATAAACCAGATCAGAAGCGTGGATGAATATACCTATACGCATGGTGTAAATGTTTCTCTGCTCTGCATGCTCATAGGAAAGTGGATGAAATTTCCGTCCGACAAGCTCAAGGGTGTTGTGCAGGCAGGACTTTTGCATGATATCGGCAAGACTAAAATATTGCCTGATATATTGAATAAGCCGTCTAAGCTGACCGAAAAGGAGTATGAGGAGATAAAAAAGCATGCCGTACACGGCTACAGGCTGCTGGAGAGCAACGGATGCTTCAGTAAGGACGTGTGCATGGCAGTGCTGATGCATCACGAGAGAGAGGATGGTACAGGTTACCCCGTAGGGCTTAAAGGGGACAAAATACATGAATTCGCTAAAATAGTAGCGGTAGCCGACATATATGACGCGATGACATCGGACAGGGCATACAGAGAAAAGGAGTCTCCCTTTGAGGTGTTTGAGCTCATGGAGAATCAGACCTTCGGGGTGCTGAACCCGGTAGTTGTCAATGCATTTTTGTCAAATATAGCGGCCTATTACATAGGAGACTTTGTAGTTTTGAATACCGGCGAAATTGGAGAAATAGTTTATATAAATCCAAGGCATATATCTCAGCCTGTGGTAAAAATCGGAGACAGATACATCGATATGAGTCTTGATCCCAAAATAAAAATAGAGGAGCTTATATAAAGCCTAAATACATAAGATCAAAATTTTGTATGAAGAATACATTCGTTATGCACTCTTGTTTATTTCACTCTTTAGTTCGACATATCCTAACCACATATGATTATATACCTTAATTCACAAAGGCGATGCCGTCGAAAAATACATAACACATAGGTTTTGTCCCGAAACATTCAGGTTTCAAAGGTTATGGCAATAATATATAATTATATAATAAAAATAATAAATAAAGGGGGATATGAAGTATGATAAACAGATTGCTGGAAAAAGAAATTGAGTTAGTACCCGATGAAGGCTCACTGGGAATTTTATCACCCATGAAGCTGGAATACTATCTTACCGAGACCTGCATGGACGACATGGACGAGCTTTCGGGACAAAAGGTGTACGGCATAGAAATTGTGAAAAGAGTTGAGGGCTTAAGCAATGAAAAGAATTCTGTAATAAATTTATCATGCTGCAAGGAAAGCACTATGGGCATACTTGATAAATTAATCACTAATTCGGTTACCCCTGTAGGATTGCCTTTTATACTTGATGATATGCTTGGAGAGTAATTTGTTTAACGTTAAAAACCGGGCAGGCTTTGTACCAACCTATTTGCCGGTGCTTTTTCAGAACGCGGCGGATTTATGGAAATAGGGGGGTATACAGCCTGCTTTTTGTGTACCCCGTAATTATATATATTACTGTAAATTTCTTATGGATACACATAGTATAATTTTCATGCACAGGTATAAAATTGTAAAAAACAAGAGAAAATAACAGAGTAAAAGTACTTAATATTTTTTATTCAGGTAAGAAGGGAAAGCGGCTGTTTATGTAGAATACATTTAATACTTTCTCATCTCTTAAGATTTTTGAGGTGAGTTTTTATTTTAACATAATTACGCATTTAATATAATTTCGTACTATTATTTAATAAAAAAGAAGGAATATTAATAATTATGTCGAACAAATATTAAGATAACAAGTTGGGAAAAGTGGGACAAGAAATATGTATTTAAGGAAATAAAATGTATAATAATTACCCAGAGGAATTAATTGAGGAAGTAAGAATCAATAATGATATTTTGGATGTTGTTTCGCAATACGTTAAGCTTGAAAAGAAAGGAAGGGATTATTTCGGACTTTGTCCCTTTCATAAGGAAAAGACGCCTTCCTTCAGTGTTGCGGCCGCAAAGCAGATATACTATTGCTTTGGCTGCGGAAAAGGTGGAAACGTTATTCATTTTATAATGAGTATAGAAAATCTTGATTTTATTAATGCGGTAAAATTTTTAGCGGATAGGGCCAGAATACAGTTGCCTGACGGAGATGGAGAGGAAGAAAAAAATAAGGCCCGTATAAGACAGGAAATAATTAAGATAAACACCGAGGCTGCCAGGTTTTTTTATGGCAGTTTAAACGGTAAGGAGGGTGAAAAGGCCAGACAATATTTGAAAAACAGGAGTATAGGCGGTCATATAATAAGAAAGTTCGGTATCGGATATTCCCCTGAGGAGTGGAGCATGCTGTACAACCATTTGTCTGCCGCGGGTTTTGATGAAGAGCTTATAGCGGAAAGCGGGCTGGTGCTGAAAAATAAAAAAGGGGGATTCTATGACCGGTTTCGTAGCAGAATAATGTTTCCCATATTTGATATCCGGGGAAATATAATAGGCTTCGGAGGAAGAGTGACAGACTCATCAATGCCTAAATACATGAATTCTCCCGAAACTAAGGTGTATAACAAGAGTAAAAACCTGTATGCCCTTAATATGGCTAAGAATTCCGGGGAAAAGCAATTAATTGTAGTAGAGGGCTATATGGATGTTATATCTCTTCACCAGAATGGAATAATAAATACCGTGGCTTCACTGGGCACGGCGCTCACAGAGAGCCAGGGAAGAATACTTAAAAAGTACGCGGAGGAGATTGTAATAGCCTATGATGCGGATATGGCGGGGCAGGCCGCTACTTTAAGAGGGCTGGATTTATTGAATGATATAGGCTGCAATGTAAAGGTGTTGCAGGTTCCCGAGGGAAAGGACCCCGACGAGTATATCAGAAGAAATGGTGCGGAAAGCTTCAGAGGCTTATTAAAGGGTTCTGTTTCTCTTATCGAATATAAGCTGAAGCTTTTAAAAAAGCAAACGCCTACGGATGAAATAGAAGGTAAAATAGTTTTTTTGAATAAGGCTGCCGAATTAATGGCAAAGGTTGACAATCTGGTAGAGAGAGAGATGTATGTAAAAAAATTCTCTTCAGAGTATGATATATCGCCTGAAGCTTTAAATTCTGAAATATATAAAAGGCTAAGGCCTAAAGGCGGCTTTAAGGCATTGACTGGCAGACCGGCTGGCCCGGTAAAAAAAAGCGGGGCAACGAATGAAAACTCCGGAGAGGTCAAAGCGATATACGACGAGAGGATGCTATTGGTGCTCCTCTGCTCCGACAGCAGTATTTACAGGACGGTAAAGGCTGATATATGTATTGATGATTTCACTGATGAATATAATAAACATATCGTGCAAATGTTAGTAGACAGGCTTGATGAAAATAAAACGGTTACTCCCGCGGAGCTTATGAATTTATTGGATAGCGGACATTCAAGCGAATTTGCAAGGATTGTCAGTGAGGTAAGCAGGTGTGAAGATTATAAGAAGGCTGTGTATGAAAAGATAAAGAGCATTAAATTACATGCAACAGAGAAGAGAATGAAGGAGTTGCAGTCGTTGCTGAGCAATGACAGTGATAGTTTACAAAAGGGAGATGTTGAAAAATTAAAGTCGGAATATATTTCACTTGCTGTAAAGCTAAAGGAACAAAAGAGTTTGTGAGGATACTTGATCAGGAAAGGAGGGGGAAGGATTGAAATCGGGCAATGATAACAGAAAGATTATTTTAAAGGAACTGGTTGAAAAGGGTAAGTCTAAGGGCATGCTTACCTATAAGGAAATAATGGACGCTTTTGAAGACGTAGAGCTTGAATCAGAGCAAATAGAGAAGATATATGAAACAGTAGAAAACATGGGAATAGACGTAGTTGGCGATATTGAAGCAGAAATGGAAGACATACAGATTACCGAGGATGATCTTAATATTACTATTCCTGAGGGCATAAGCATAGATGATCCTGTAAGGATGTATCTTAAGGAGATAGGAAAAGTACCCCTTTTATCTGCTGACAATGAAATTGAACTGGCACAGAGAATGGAAAAGGGTGATTCGGAAGCGAAAAGAAGATTGGCCGAAGCTAACTTAAGGCTGGTGGTAAGTATAGCGAAAAGGTATGTTGGAAGAGGAATGCTGTTTCTTGATCTGATTCAGGAAGGAAATCTGGGTCTTATTAAGGCTGTTGAAAAATTTGATTACAGAAAAGGATATAAATTCAGCACCTATGCAACATGGTGGATAAGACAGGCTATAACCAGGGCGATTGCGGATCAGGCCAGAACAATAAGAATCCCCGTGCATATGGTTGAAACAATAAACAAGCTCATAAGGGTTTCGAGGCAGCTTCTTCAGGAGCTTGGGAGAGAGCCTCATCCCGAGGAGATTGCAAAGGAAATGAGCATGTCTGTGGAGAGGGTACGGGAGATAATGAAAATATCCCAGGAGCCTGTATCTCTTGAAACGCCGATAGGCGAGGAGGAGGACAGTCATCTTGGAGATTTTATACCTGATGATGACGCGCCGGCGCCCGCTGAGGCTGCGGCATTTACTTTGCTGAAGGAGCAGCTTATAGATGTTCTGGATACTCTGACCGCGAGGGAGGAAAAGGTGCTCAGGCTTCGCTTCGGATTGGACGATGGAAGAGCGAGAACCTTAGAAGAGGTTGGCAAGGAGTTCAACGTAACAAGGGAAAGGATTCGTCAGATTGAAGCAAAAGCCTTAAGAAAGCTCAGACATCCAAGCAGGAGTAAAAAGCTAAAGGACTATCTGGACTAAAAAACTCGAAAAAATCGAGTTTTTTTATATATGCGGCAATTATAGTCAATGTGCTCTAAAGAGCATGCGCTCTAAAGAGCGAGCACTCTAAAACTCAATATAAAATTTCTTTAAGAATGTGTAGAGTATATGAGATGTTTTTCAAAAGTAAAATTATAACATGGATAAAAAATATGCGGCTACAAAAAATAATTTGCGGAGAATATGATGATTTTGCGCAGGAAAAATTCTATTATGTAAAAAGGAGGAGGTAATTGCATGGATTACAGTGTAATAAACACAAATGAGACGGATATTTTTGCGGGAGTGGAAATTACTACCTACGACAGACTGCTTAGAGCCTGGGAAAGCTCTATGGAAATGGTGAGGGATTTTGAAATGTACTCCAAGCGCATAGAGGATGAAGAGGTTAAGGCAGTATTTAAGAAATTTGCAGAGGATGAAGGGATACATGCTGCTAAACTCCGGGAAATGCTCATAAAGCATAAGGGTGCGGCATCGCATTAAAGCATCTTAAAAAAAGTTTTAAATAAATAAAAAAAGGTATTGACCTTATGTACCTGTGTAAGTATAATATAGTATGTGCTCGGTGATAGAAATATTGCCGGCGAAGATGTTCCTCAATAGCTCAGTCGGTAGAGCATGCGGCTGTTAACCGCAGGGTCGTAGGTTCGAGTCCTACTTGGGGAGCCATTAGGGCCTTTAGCTCAGTTGGTTAGAGCAACCGGCTCATAACCGGTTGGCCCGGGGTTCGAGTCCCTGAAGGCCCACCAAAAGGATAGATAAGCTAAAAAGCCTATTTATCCTTTTTTTCTATGAAGGTATCAATATTTTCGCTGTTTAAGCTTTTAAAGCTCATGCTTAAAGACTTATCGGAGGATTTTTTATTTCTGCTGCCCGTGGCAAGCTCGGCGTTGTGCATTATTGTGTCCGTCGCTGCCTCAATATCCTTTATATTTTTACCTCTGAAGCTTTGAACCAAATTAAAACACTCCTTACATTGTTAAATACAAAATTTTGATTTGCCTGCGTGTTATATTTATATTATTATTATGTACGATAATATATAAAATAATATAAAAACAGGGGAAAATATATGGAAATAAAAGGCAGGCTAAAGCTTATAGCAGATAAGATTCCCAATTGCAGGGTTCTTTGTGATGTCGGCACCGACCATGCATACATACCTGTATATCTGGTGAAAAACAGAAGATGCGGGAGGGCCGTGGCTTGTGACATAGGTATTGGACCATTGAATGCCGCAAAGCAAAACATAAAGCTTTTTGGGCTGGAGACTTTCATTGATGCCAGGCTGGGCTATGGGCTTGAGCCTTTATTGCCGGGTGAGGCTGATGCCATAGTAATAGCGGGAATGGGAGGAACGCTTATAAACAATATACTTGAAAAGGGCTTTGAGGCCGTAAAAAGGGCAAGCTGGCTTGTACTCCAGCCTATGAATGCCGCAGAGCTGGTGAGAAAATGGTTATACAGCAGGGGCTTTGAAATATATGACGAGGAGCTTGCGTCGGAAGGAAGCAAGCTCTATGGAGTTATATGCTCGCGCTGGACAGGCAATAGAAGGGAGCCTGATGAAATTTATTATTATATAGGGGAAAAGCTGATTTCAAGAAGGGATCCCCTTCTTGAAAAATATATTGAAAGAAAAAGAAGCCAGCTTAAAAACGCTTTAAAGGAGCTTCAGGCTGCCGGAGAGAGGGGAGCGGAAATAAGACAAAAATTTGATGAGAGAATCAGGGGATTCGATAAAATATTAAATATAATATCATAGGAGGGATGGGACATGGGCTTTAAATGCGGTGAAATTATGGATTTTATGGAGGAAATAGCTCCTGCATTTCTTGCGGAGGACTGGGACAACATAGGGTTAATGCTTGGCAGCAGGAGTCAAAAGGTAGAAAGAATACTGGTTTGTCTTGACGCTTCCGGGGCGGTTGCCGAAGAAGCCGCACGCCTTGGAGCCGATCTGATAATATCGCATCACCCTTTAATATTCAAGGGCTTAAAAAGTATTGTGTCCGACAATGCTGAGGGCAGGATCATATATAACCTGATAAAAAACGGGATAGCTGTTTACAGTGCCCATACAAATTTGGACGCCGCTCCGGAAGGGGTAAACCAGTGTCTGGCCGAAAGCCTTGGACTGGAAAATATACAGAATCTCAATGACTACAAGCATGAGAAGCTGTTTAAAATAGCAGTATTTGTGCCTGAGGAGAATGCCGGCGGCGTGAGGGCCGCAATGTCGGAGGCGGGAGGGGGATGGATTGGAGGTTACCGCCATTGCTCCTTCACCGGAAGGGGTATAGGAACATTTAAAGCTCTTGAAGGTACAAATCCCTATATAGGAAGTATGGGTAAGCTGGAGAGTGTTAACGAGTGTAAAATTGAAACTGTTGCACCTGAAAGAGTCTTAGGCAGGGTTGTGGATGCCATGCTTAAGGTTCATCCGTATGAGGAGCCGGCATACGATATATATCCATTGGAGATAAAGGGAAGGCAGTACGGTATGGGAAGGTCGGGAGCCCTGCGTAGGCCCGAGAGCATGGAGGAGTTTATCGGCAGGGTTAAAGCCGGACTTAACATTCAGGCACTCAGGGTAATAGGGAATGTAGATAAAAAAATTGAAAGGGCTGCCGTCTTTTGCGGAAGCTTTGACGGAGATTTGAGAGGCTTTAAACGCTCGGGAGCCGATGTGCTTGTCACCGGTGATATAAAGTACCACGTGGCCCAGGATATCAGAGATATGGGCCTTTGCGCGATAGACGCCGGGCATTTCGCCACGGAAAGAATTATTGTTCCCCACGTTGTGAAACTACTGAAAAACAAGTTTCCAAAAATTGATATTTTAATAAGCTTAATGGAAAACGATCCTTTAAGATTCAGTTGACAGAGCCGGTATAAGAGAGTAGAATATGCTAGTCGAGCATTTTGAAAAGCATGTGCTTTATAAAAAGAATATACATAATTTGAGTAAGCCAGATGATCGCGGGTGCAGGCCGAAAGGCCGCACACGAGGAAAGTCCGGGCTCCGCAGGGCAAAGGTGCCGGGTAACTCCCGGTGAAGGCGACTTCAAGGAAAGTGCAACAGAGAGATACCGCATGCTAGATACTAGAAACCAGAAACTAGAATTTGAGATGCTTAGCAGCGTTTTTGACATTCTGGTATCTAGTTTCTAGTATCTAGCTTGTAAGGGTGGAAAGGTGAGGTAAGAGCTCACCAGCGGCATGGCGACTTGCCGGTCTATGTAAACCCCACCTGGAGCAACACCGCAGAGGGACATGCTGGCGGCCCGCCAGTCCCGGGTAGGTGGCTTGAGCATTACAGAAATGTATTGCCTAGACAGATGATCATCAAATACAGAACCCGGCTTATAGACTTACTCATTTTAAACATCAGAAACACTCGCTTTCAAGGCGGGTGTTTTTGATTATTTGCGGCAATAATTAACCTGTTAGACAATGATTGCCTATGTGATATATAATAAAGACATAAAGCAGTTTGAGGAGGAGCGGCGAGATGACTGCCGTATCAAAATCCAATGAGTGAAAATAAAGACAAGCTATTATTTAATATAAGCGTTATTGAGGAATACAGGGATAAGCATAAGATGGACGGAGACAAGGTAATCAATTTATTTAAGGCCAAATCCATCTTCGAATACCTCGCTGAGCATTATGACACCCTTCACACAATGTCAATAGAATCTGTAGTCAATGACGTAGAAGAAATATTAATAGGGGGCAACAGTGATGGTAGTTTATCACGGCACATATATCGCCATAGAAAAAATTGATTTATCCAAGTCTCTGGACAAAAGGGACTTTGGAGTAGGCTTCTATACCACTACAGATATAGAGCAAGCCAAACGCTGGGCTTTAAACCGCCATGGAAAGAGAGGTCTGGATTCTTTGGTTTTAACCTATGAGATAGAAAGTTTAGAAGGCCTCAACGTAAAGCGGTTTCAAGGCGCAAACAAAGCATGGCTGGAGTTTGTAGCCCGGCACAGAAGAAACGGTGGAATCAATCACAATTATGATATTGTAATTGGACCTGTAGCAGACGATACGGTATTCATAACAATAAACCTGTTTATTGAGGGAATTTATACAGCAGATGAAGCCCTAAAGCGGCTAAAGCTATGGAAGAACACAGATCAGGTATCCTTCCACACAGAAAGAGCAGTAAACAGACTAATCGGAAAGGGGTGGGAGCATGTTACCAATGACAGTAATGTGCCATAAGATAACGAATATCGTTACCGAATTAGCAGACAGTCTCCATATGTCCGACCTACAAGCAACAGAGCTGTTTTACAGTACCAACACTTATAAAGAATTAATCTCCCAGCAAACCTATTTATGGACAGAAAGTTCATCCTTTATAGCAGATGAAAGTTTACGGGAGCTAGGACTATATAAAAAGCACTAAAATAGGAATTCCAAATACAGATAATTATATAAAACACTTGCGGAGCAATAATTCCGGCAGGTGTTTTGCTTATATATATCATGCTTTTCTGTTTATTTTTAAACGGCGCAAATATTTTCATCACAAATTATAAATACTAATAATTATCTGGTCAAACAATAATAATTACATATTAAGGATGTGATAGATTGGAGAAGGAAAATAAGGTGAGCTTTGGAAAGCTGTCTGTAGAAGAGGACTGCGAGGATGCGAGGAACAGAGAGTCAACGGAGGAGATAAAGGAGCTTGGAAAGTCCACTATTTTAAATCCAAAGGGGAATATTCACTGCCTTACTGTAATAGGGCAGATAGAAGGGCACATGGTGCTACCGCCCCAAAATAAAACTACAAAGTATGAGCATGTAATACCTCAATTGGTTGCCATAGAGGAGGATCAGCAGATAGAAGGGCTATTGCTCATTCTCAATACCGTTGGTGGGGACGTGGAGGCCGGTCTCGCTATTGCAGAAATGATTGCCAGCATGTCAAAGCCCACCGTTTCGTTGGTATTGGGAGGAGGACACAGCATAGGAGTCCCGATGGCAGTATCTACCAGACACTCGTTTATAGCTCCGTCCGCTACCATGACTATACACCCTCTGCGGCTGAACGGAATGATTATAGGTGTTCCACAGACCTATGAATATTTTGACAAAATGCAGGAAAGAGTAGTGGAGTTTGTGTCGAAAAACTCAAATGTTACGAGAGAGAGATTCAGAGAGCTTATGCTCAAAACGGGAGAGCTTGCCAACGATGTGGGAACCGTCCTTTTTGGAGAGGAAGCGGTGAAAAACGGGTTGATAGATGAGGTGGGGGGGCTTGCGGAGGCATTGAAGAAGCTGTATGAGTTTATAGAAAGAGACAGAGCTCTTAATGGGAAGCTAAGGAATGATACAGGGGGTGATTTGCAATAATGCTGTATTCGATAGTACCACCCGAGCTGGTTATGGGAAATATGGCGGACAGAAGTACTGATGCGCCGGTGTATGTAGAAATTGAATATATGGGTGAGAGGGTGCAGGCTATGCCTCTTGAAGACAGGGGCTATGTTATAAACAGAATCATAAGCACCTCTCCCAAGGCCTATCTTAATCCCGGCCTGCAGCCCGGAACTGTCATTGGAGGAATTAAGCCCGGGTTAAAAAATGGTATTGGCTATGGAAAATACTATTAAAATGTGATATATTGTATAGACGGCCGGTGAATTGCAGGCAATACAGTCAGGATGCACCTTTGTTTCATACTGGAATAAGGGTCTCTGCTTTTTTTGGGGGTATTTAAGGTGACGGCTAAAAAGGTTGGCAGAAAAAAATACAGAAGGAAAGAAAGCGGCTTTAAAAAATACGATCATGAAATAATAGGTATTGTAATATTGGCGATGGGTATTCTTATAGGCTTCGGCTTTTATTACAGAAACTCGGTGGGCTTGTTCGGGGAGACCCTGCGAAGTGTATTTTTAGGGATGATGGGACTGCCGGCATTGGCTGTTCCTCCTCTTATGGTAGTCTATGCATTTTTTCTCATACTGAGGAAAGGAGATAAGAACTTTAACTTAAGGTGTATTTATGGTGCTGTGCTGCTGCTGCTGCTTTCGTCTCTTATACAGACGGGGTTTTATGATGAAAGGGATTTTGAAAATTTAACGGTGTTTGACAGCCTGATCAAATTTTACAAAAACGGAGTTAATTACGAGGGGGGAGGGGTTATCGGAGGTATTGTAAGCATACCCTTCCTGATGCTCTTTAAGGTTTTGGGGACAATAATCATACTTACGGCAATATCGGTAATAGATATTGTGCTGCTTACGAATATATCAATTGCAAACTTCATAAGAAATATAAGGGGAGTATTTATTTCCGGATATAAAAAATTCAGGGAGCTTATATCCGAAGGCTTGAAAAAAAATAAAACGAATAAGGCTCTGTCAAAGGGCAGGGCTTCCGATATGATAGAGGTGGATGACGATTTAAGGCTTCAATTTAAGCCAGAGCCCAATATTATCGATTTTGAGATAGAAAGAACCTCAAGAGAGTTGAAGGAAAAGACAGGCAGCATTGCCGTCGATGTGCAGGAAGCTGCCGCGGTGCAGGAGGTTCAGCCCATAGAGTTTATAATGAAGGATCTTAAAAAAAGCACCGGGGCTGAGGTCGAGAAAATAAAAAATACTGTGAAGCAGCCTGCCAGGGAGGAAAAGCCCGCACAGGAGGATACACAGGAGTCCTTATGTGAAGAGAAGGATAGTACGGCAGCGGCTTACAGATATCCCCCCATAGACCTGTTGAATCAGAATTTACAGGGTGATACGGATTTTAAAGCAATAAAAAATTCGGCAATAGAAGGGGCCAGAAAGCTTGAGGATACTCTTAAAAGCTTCGGGGTGGAGGCAAGAGTTATAAACGTAAGCAGGGGCCCGGCGGTTACACGCTATGAGCTTCAACCCAGTCCCGGGATAAAGGTAAGCAGAATTGTAAATTTGTCTGACGATATATCTTTAAACCTGGCAGCCTCGGGAGTGAGGATAGAGGCGCCCATACCGGGAAAGGCTGCAGTGGGAATAGAGGTGCCCAACAAGGATATGTCTGCCGTGTTCCTAAGAGAGGTTATAGACTGCCCGGAGTTTGCTGAATTTCCCTCGAAGCTTGCTTTTGCGGTAGGAAAAGACATTTCGGGCGAAATAGTGGTGGCCGATATAGCCAAAATGCCCCACATGCTCATAGCCGGAGCTACCGGCGCTGGAAAGAGCGTATGTATAAACAGCCTTATAATAAGCCTTATTTATAAAGCCTCGCCGGAGGAGGTAAAGCTCCTTATGATAGATCCCAAGGTTGTAGAGCTCGGTGTATATAACGGCATACCACATTTGCTGATTCCTGTGGTCACCGATCCCAAGAAAGCAGCAGGTGCTTTAAACTGGGCGGTTCAGGAAATGGTAAACAGGTATAAGCTGTTTGCCGAAAAGGGGGTCAGGGATTTAAAGGGATATAATGAAATTCAGAGAGAAGCCGGAGAACAGGGGCTGCTTCCGCAGATAGTTATAATTATAGATGAGCTGGCCGATCTCATGATGGTAGCGCCCAACGATGTTGAGGATGCGATATGCAGGCTTGCCCAAATGGCCAGAGCTGCGGGCATGCATCTTGTAATTGCCACGCAGAGGCCCTCTGTGGATGTAATTACCGGAATAATAAAAGCAAATATCCCCTCCAGAATATCCTTTGCAGTTACGTCTCAGGTGGACTCCCGGACAATTCTGGATATGGCGGGAGCTGAAAAGCTTTTGGGAAAGGGCGACATGCTTTTCTATCCCATAGGCCGGCCCAAGCCTATAAGGGTTAAAGGGGCTTTTGTGTCCGAAAAGGAAGTGGAAAGCGTTGTGCAGTATATAAAAGCCATGGGAGAGGCTGAATATAATGAGAGCATTATAGAAGAGATAAACAGTGAAGGCTCTGAGGAGGAGAAAAAAGACGGTGATAGCGACGAGCTGCTTCCTCAGGCAATAGAGCTCGTTGTTGAAGGGGGTCAGGCATCCGTTTCAATGATTCAAAGAAAATTCAAGGTGGGCTATGCAAGAGCGGCAAGGATCGTAGATCAGATGGAGGAGAGGGGAATTGTGGGACGATATGAAGGAAGCAAGCCTCGCCAGGTGCTGATTACCAGACTTCAGTGGCAGGAAATGCAGATGAAGCAGGGTGAGTAGCATTTTTGCCTTTAGGAGTCTGAAATTAAATATAGGGGGTATTATATGTCAATTATTGTGGGTTTTACTATAATACTAAAGATATTGTTTCTCGCTTATATGGCCTGCCGCCTGTTTTGGAGAAAAGGAATGCTTACACTGCTGGTCTTTTGCCTGCAAATTCTCTCTCTGACCGTCGCGCTTTTCAATTTCTTTAATAATATCAATATTATTACCAGCACAACTGTTGAGGCTTTGTATATTTGTCTTGGCATAGTCATTCCCGGAGCATTTCTTTTCAACGATCATTATATGACAGCAAAAAGACTAAGGGAGCAGGGCATTTATGTTTCGCTGATAAGGCCTGTCGGGAAAGAAGACATACAAAAGAAATTAAAGACAAAGGCCGGCGGCATAACTTCTCATGCCGGGGGCATAGGTGATTATATCAGAGGCATAAGTGCTCATGCCAGAGGCATAAGTGCTCATGCCAGAGGCATAAGTTCTCATGCCAGGGGCATAAGTGCTCATGCCGGGAGAATGAGCGCTCATATAGAGGAAGGAAGGCGCAGGCTCGCCGGGAAACAGTATGATGCCGCCATACGGGAGCTGAGACAGGCATGCAGGCTGGACGGCTCCAGCGGAGAGGCGTATGGGATGCTGGGGCATGCGCTGGCAATGACAGGAAGGCACAGGGAGGCTATAGAATGCTTTCAAAGAATATTGGAGCTTAATCCCGGGGATTATTCCGCTTATTATAACTCGGGCATATCCTTTTATAAGCTGGGAGACAGGCCAAGCGCCGCGAAAGCATACAAAAAGGCCCTTGAAATCAGACCTGACAGCTATGAAAGCTATTTTAACATGGGAGTTGCGCTTGACGAGGAATCGGGGGCGGAAGAAGCGACGGCCGCTTTCAGAAAGGTGATTGAGCTGAAGCCGGGCTTTATGGATGCCTATAATAATCTGGGAATTATACTGTCTGCAGGGGGAAAGCACAGGGAGGCTCTTGAAATATATAAAAAAGGGCTGAATATTAAGCCGGAAGAATACCGTCTTCATTACAACATGGCAATAACACTCGTGGAAATGGGAAGGTATGATCAGGCCGTTGAGGCATACAAGGCCGCAATGAAAGCAAAGCCCCGTGACAGCAGCCTGTTTTACGGCATATCTGTCGTATATTCCCTTATGAAAAAAAGCGAGATAGCCATTGACAGCCTTAAAAAGGCAATTGAGCTTGACGGATCATATAAAAACGATGCCAAAAGCAATAAGGCCTTTGACGGCATAAGAAGCAGGGAGGAATTCAAAAGGCTGATTTCATAGAGCTGAACTGAATAATGTCAAAAAATAATTCTTGACACTATTTCCCTTAATATTTATAATTATATCTAATTGAATACTCTCGGATGATTGATGGGGGAGAGTTCTTTATTAAAGACACCGAAGGAGTCGCACTCTCAGGTAAAACAGACCTCATCAGGACGGACCTCTGGAGAGACCAGCAATGGAGCCGAAGGGGCAAGACGGGTGCTTTTAGCCGCCCGCTCAATCTCTCAGGCAAAAGGACAGAGTACAAGGCTGTTTGATTCGCTGCACAAATTTTTTGTGTATCGTGTTTTATTGCGCTTATACAGTGGTCAAATCTTTAACGGTTTGGCCTTTTATATTATCTTTTTTGGGAGGTATTGGTTTATGCATAAAAGACTTTTTATTCCCGGGCCGGTAGAAGTAAGAAGCGATATTCTGGAAAAAATGGCCACGCCTATGATGGGACACCGGACTAAAGACGCTTCGGCTCTGCAGAGAAGCATTTCTGAAAAAATGAAAAAACTTATGTACACACAAAATGAGATATTGCTTTCCACCTCCTCCGGAAGCGGTCTGATGGAAGGAGCGGTGCGTTCCTGCACCAGAAAGAGGGCGGCGGTGTTTTCCATAGGGGCCTTTGGGGAGAGATGGCATAAAATGGCTGTGTGCAACGGGGTACAGGCCGATAAATTTTCTTCCGATCCCGGCATGGCAACAACGCCTGAAATGGTGGACAAGGTGCTTGCAACGGGAAAATACGATCTCATTACAATTACTCACAATGAGACAGCCACAGGAGTAATGAATCCCGTTGAGGAGATAGCTCCTGTAATGAAAAAATACCCTGAGGTGGTATACTGCGTGGATGCGGTAAGCTCCATGGGGGGGACAAAAATAGAGGTAGACAGGCTTGGAATAGACATATGCATTACTTCAACCCAGAAATGCCTCGGGCTTCCTCCGGGCATGTCGCTGTGCTCTATATCGGACAAGGCTCTGGACGCTGCAAGGCAGGTTGAATTCAGAGGAGTTTATTTTGACCTTCTGGATCTGTATAACTATATAAAAAAGAAGGATTACCAGTATCCCTCAACTCCGTCGCTGTCCCATATGTTTGCTCTGGATTACCAGCTGGACAGAATCATGGAGGAGGGGCAGGAGAACAGATTTGCGCGCCACAGGGAAATGGCCCGGTATACTCAGGGCTGGGCAAGGCAAAACTTTGAGCTCTTTGCCGACGAGAGGCATATGTCCGATACCGTGACGGCTATAAAAAATACAAGGGCAATCGACGTATCCGCTCTTAATAAGAAGCTGGGGGAAAGAGGCTATATGATTTCCAACGGATATGGAGTTTTAAAGGATGTAACCTTCAGAATTGCCCATATGGCTGATGCGTCTCTTGAGGACATAAAGGAATTGACAGGTGTTATTGAGCAACTGATTTAATATATATTTATTGGAGGTAAAATGTAATGAAGGTTATAGTAACTGAAAGAATTGCCGATGAGGGCATTGAATACCTTGTACAGAGAGGATTTGAGGTTGACACGAAATATGGCCTCAGCCGTGAAGAGCTGCTGGATATCATAGGAGAATATGACGCTATCATTGTAAGAAGTGTCACAAAGGTAGATGAGGAGCTTATTTCAAAGGCTTCAAGGCTTAAGGCCGCCGGGAGGGCTGGAAACGGCATAGACAACATTGATGTAAATGCCTGCACAGGCAGGGGGATTATCGTTGTAAATACCCCTGAGAGCAACATAATGGCAGCGGGAGAGCTTGCGGTGGCGCTGGCGTACGCAATATTCAGAAATCTTCCCCGGGTGCACCTTGCGGCCAAAAACAAGGACTTCAGAAGAAACCTTTTTATAGGAAACGAGCTTGACAGGAAAACAGCCGGCATTATAGGGCTGGGAAGGATAGGCTCAATAGTGGCTACAAAGCTTAAGGGCAGCAATATGAGGGTGGTTGCCTACGATCCTTATATAACCGACGACAAATTCAAAAAGTTTGGGGTGGAAAAGTGCGAGACTCTCGAAGAGCTTTTGAAACAGTCCGATCTTATAACCCTTCACACGCCCAAGACAAAGGAAACCTATGGAATGATAGGAGAGGAGCAGCTTAAGCTGTGCAAAAAGGGTGTCAGAATCGTAAATGCCGCAAGGGGAGGCCTGGTGAACGAAAAGGCGCTTTACAACTCCCTGAGGGAGGGGCATGTGGCGGCGGCGGGAATAGATGTGCTGGACCCCGAGCCAAGCTATGACAAGGCCCCCGAGGATCAGAGCTATACAAATCCTCTTTTAGAGCTCGACAATGTAATTGTAACCCCTCACCTGGGTGCGTCAACCAAGGAGGCCAACTACAATGTGGGCACTGAAATAACCAGGCTTGTGGCAGGGGCCTTAAGCGGAGAAATGGTCGCCGCGGTAAACATGCCTCCAATGAGCGTAAAGGATCTCTCGGAGCTTAAGCCCTATCTCGATCTTGCCGAAATGCTGGGCAAAATTTATTATCAGGCGGAAAAGGAAACTGTGCAGAAAATAGAAATCATATACAGCGGAGACCTGGCTGAAATGGAGACAAGAGTTTTGTCCCTTTCCGTTCTGAAGGGCTTTCTTGAGCCTATATCCAAGGATAAGGTGAATTATGTAAATGCCGAGCTTATGATTAAAAATATGGGAATACTGTTTATTGAGAGCAAGAGCTCCGAGCTGGATAAATACACCAACCTTATAACCGTTAAATTCCATACCAAGAAGAAGCAGCAGAGCGTATCGGGCACGGTATTTGCCAGGGAGGAAATAAGAATTGTGGATTTCTTCGGCTATAAGCTGGACTTTGAGCCGACACCCTATGTCATAGCGATACAGAATATAGACAAGCCGGGGATAATAGGGCGTATAGGCACAATACTGGGGGCTGCCGATATAAATATAGCGGCCATGCAGTGGAGCAGGAACCGCAAGGGTGAAAAGGCGGTGTCCTTTGTGAGCGTTGATGTTGAGGTGAGCAGTGAAACACTGCAGTCCTTAAAGGGCATAGACGGGGTGCTTAAGGCGTCGATGCTTAAGTTTTAGGGCTGATTATTTATGGATGGGCTTCTATATTATGTAGCTTAATTTGTTGGTATTTGCTTCAAGGCAGTCCTGCCGCTTTTGTATAATGCGCAGGACTGCTTTTTGTAAGATTTACTTCATAATGTATTATAATCCTGTTATAGTCTTGTTAAAAAATTCTAAGGAAACTGTTGTAATATTTTCCGCCAGCGTATATAATATATGTATATTATAGAGGTTCTGGCAGCCTGTGCCAATGGTCTTCAACATGTCTACATAATCATTCTCTTTACACGGCATTATTCACACCCTCTTATTTAAAAAGACGGGCTGCGGGATTTTTAAAAACCATATTCTATATTTATAGGGGGAGATCAATTATGATCAGATTCTTTAGCAAGCTGAGGAATAACAACAAGGGCTTTACACTGGTTGAGCTGATGGTGGTCGTGGTGATTCTGGGCATTCTTGTGGCAATTGCGGTTCCTATTTATACTGCTACTACTACAAACGCAAGTAATCGAGCAAATGAAGCTAATATTCGTATATTGGAAGGAGCTTTAACTGCTTATATAGCTGATAACGGGGGAACATATACAGCAGTAACATTAGGAAAAGATGGAGCTGTGGGTGGTGTAGGTATTACACCAGGGAATCTTGTAACTAATGGATATCTCAAACAAATGCCTACGAAACCTGGTGCGCCTGCGAAAGGATATGTTAAAGCAGCTAGTGGTCAGGTAGTTGCAGAGACATAAGATATAGAATCTATAGAATTCAACAATTATCATATTGTTTAATGGTCTGTACTAAAAGGATTAGCCAGACCATTAAACATTTAGTTAAGTATACGAGACTGTTTAGCATATGTTATACAAAAGACAAACTTCTTAAAATAATTCAAAAGCTACATACAAATTTAAAACAAAGACATATTTAAAGCTTAAGGGACGATTGTGGCACTACCTTTATTTTCCATACCCTTTTTGGCCTGTATGGTGATAAAGAAACAGAGGGGACGGTTTTTTTTAGATGGCGGAGGAGGATTTCGGTGTAAGCCGGGGAAAGCAGAGCAAGCTGAAGGAGTATATAAGGAAAAACAAATTTCTTGCCGTAAGCCTTTGCGTACTGGCAGTGCTTATTGTGGTTATGATTGCGGTATACGCGTCTCTGCCCGGCACCGGAAGCACGCCTGTGATGTCGGAGCCCACAGGAGAAGGCAGCCCCGGCGGGTCGGACGGCGACAGCGTGGAGATACTGCCCCAGACCAGCAGGAGCGGCGGCACCGGGGCTGATGACAAAGCGGAGGACAAGGCTGAAGCTGCCTCGGCTTCAAGAGATCCCTTCTCGGGCCCTATGCTTTTAAAGGGTACTGTCATAGGAAATAATGGAAACAGCCAGGCCATTATAACCGCGGACAGTATATCCTATGTGGTAGGCATAGGCGACGAGATAGGCGACGCATGGACGGTAGAGAGCATAGCGCCAAAGGAGGTTTTGCTTAAATCCGGCTCAAGGGAGCTTCCCTTAAGGCTGGAGGAGGCTAAGACAAGCAAGAGCAGCTCAAGCACAAAGTCCGGCACAAACTGACGAATGGAGAGGGTTATCATGATATCTAAATGCGGTATAGACGTACCAAAGGCTGTTTTGATATTGCTCCTGGTGCCTGCGCTGTTGCTTTCGGGTCTGCCCTCATGCTTTCAGACCTATTGTGCAAGGGCCTCTGAGAGTGCTGCTCCGGAAGGCTCCTCTTCATTTATATATGAAGTTAAAAAGGGGGATAATGTCGATCTTATAGCTAAAAGGCTTGGAGCCGATAAGGATGAAATACTTGAGAAAAATAAAATAAACGGCGACACCATACTCCAGCCGGGACAAAAGCTTATCATAAACGGAGGCAACAGCACTGAAGAGGAGGCTGCGCCTCGGCGGTCATATGCTCCGCCCTCCGCGATAACAATGGATGTGGCCGAAGCCGACATAAGGGATGTTTTAAGCTCTCTGGCAATCGGAATGGGGGTAAGCATTATTTACCTTGACGAGCCCGTAAGTGTTACCATGCATGCGGAGGATATGTCTCCGGGCCTGGTGCTTGAGCTTGTGCTTAAAAAGCACGGGCTGGAATACATACGCGAAGGGGACACAATTGTGATAGGCAAGTCCTCTATGCTCCAGAACAGCTTTTTCAGCCAGATGGTAATAACCAGATTTTCACTCAAATATATTACTGCCGATACCCTGTCCTCACAGCTTGGAAGGCTTGAGCTGGAGCTCAAGGAAATAAAGCTGGACGAAAACCCCAAAGCGATATGGATACAGGCTGCTCCTCAGGTGCTGGGAAAGGTAAGGGAGGTAATAACCGCTCTGGACCGCCCTGAAAACGCAAATAAGGATAATGTGTCTCTGACTGTTTTTGAGCTGTCGTATATATCCGCAAAGGAATTGGCTCAGCTTGTGCAGGATATCGACCTCAAGGTAAGCACTATAAGGGCTGAGGCAAATCAGAAAAAAATATGGGCACAGGGCTCCGCCGATGAAATGAAGAAGCTCGGCCAGCTGATAGAGATGCTGGATGTGCCAGAAAACAGAGTGTTTGTGGATTCCATAGTGGAGATAAAGCTAAAATATATTACTCCCGAAAAGCTTGAGCCTATTGTTCAAAAGGTTGGGATCCCCGTTAACATTATTACTCTTGATACAAATACCGGGGCATTTTGGGCACAGGGTGCGGAGGCGGCCATAGCGGATCTTAAAAACCTCGTGCAGCAGCTTGACATAGTGGACAATTACAATATGACGGAGTATGAGTCGCTTACAAGAATAAGCCTTAAATATATGAGTGCGTCCGTGCTTGCTTCTATCATACAGCAGCTCGGGATAGAGGCGGATGTTATTACGGTGCAGTCAAACCCCGGAATGATATGGGTAATGGGAAAGGCGGGGGAGCTGGACGCGGTGAACAGCGTTGTGGCCAGCGTGGATATAGACACCAACAGAAGGGATCTGTCGATATTCGCAATGGACTTCTCCTTTGTCACGGCCGACCAGGCTCTGGCAGGGC
Source organism: Bacillota bacterium (assembly GCA_023390115.1). GTDB lineage: Bacteria > Bacillota > Clostridia > Acetivibrionales > DSM-27016 > Anaerobacterium. The sequence goes on along the minus strand of JAEWDM010000022.1, from coordinate 327,434 downwards.
TGGCGCAGGTTAATCTGGAAGGGGTGAAAACCCTTGCTATTCATCAGGAGGTGTCAAAAAGCCTGTTGATCATATGCCCAAGGGCGATGGAAAGCACGGTAAAAAGTACGTTATGGGCTATAGATACCGAGATGGGCAAGATACTTAACAGAACTCCCAAGCTTAAGGTGCCGGTGGACTATGGCAGCAGTACGTCAGTACTGAATCTAAGGGCAAATTTGCTGTCAAGCCTTACGGGAGTGCCCAGAGCCTCCTTTAAAACCTCGGGGAATGTGTCAAGGAACTCAGATTCGCCGTATTATGTGCTGTGGCTTGAGGAGACACAGGGAAATATAAAGAAGGTAAAGGACATGATTAATCTCATAGATGATCCAACGGGCGCGCCTTCAGGCTGGACAGGGGGAGGCTCGGGGGACGCCTCGGGGGATGAATCCGGGGATGAGCAATGAGGTTTTGCAAAAGGGGGCGGCTTTAATGACGGAAGAAACAACTTTATATAATTGCGGAAATCCGGTATACCCCGTGAGCCTGGACTGCCTGCTGAAGCTGACGGTGGAAAAAAAAGGCTCCGATCTTCATCTGGTGGCCGGCGCGCCTCCTGCCATAAGAATTAACGGGGAGCTTGAGGCACAGGGCTTTCCTGCGCTTAAGCCGGATGATTTGCAGTGTATTCTCGACTCGGCCATAGGGCCTGAGCAGCAGGAGGAGCTGAGAAGGGAGCTTGAGCTTGATTTTGCGTACTCGCTTCCGGGAATTTCAAGATTCAGAGGAAATATAATGCGCCAGAGGGGCAGTCTTGCAATGGTGTTCAGAGCTGTTCCTTACAACGTTCCCAATATAGACTCTCTTGGGCTTCCGGAGGAGATAAAGAAGCTTTGCTATCTTACAAGAGGAATTATACTTGTTACAGGGCCTACCGGAAGCGGAAAGTCGACCACCCTTGCCGCGATGATAGACCTGATAAACAGCACAAGGAGCATGAATATAGTTACAATAGAGGACCCTATAGAGTATCTCCACAAGCACAAGCTGTCTTCCATAAGGCAGAGGGAAATAGGAAGCGATACCCGCTCCTTCTCAAACGCGCTGAGGCATGTGCTAAGGCATGATCCCGATGTAATACTTATAGGAGAGATGAGGGATATGGAAAGTATATCCATAGCACTTACGGCTGCCGAGACAGGGCATCTGGTCTTTTCAACCCTTCATACTCAAACCGCACCGCTTACGATCAGCCGTATTGTAGATGTTTTTGAATCCCATAAGAGGGACCAGATAAGGCAGCAGCTTGCCAACTCACTAAGAGCGGTAATCTCACAGCAGCTTGTGCCAAAAAGAGACTTGAAGGGCCGTGCTGCCGCGGTGGAGTTTATGACCGACTCCCAGGCGGTGAGAAGCCTTATAAGGGAGGGAAAGGAGCACCAGCTTTACAGTGCCATACAGACGGGGCATTCATCGGGTATGCAGACGATGGATCTCGCACTGGTTAAGCTGTATCAGGCGGGAGTTATTACAAAGGACATTGCACAGGAGTATTGTGTGGACAGGATAGAGCTTGAAAGAATGATGCCGAGCCATGGCTTTTCGTCAATGACGGCGGCACAGTGGAGGGAATAAGAATGCCTACCTTTACATATGAGTGTATCAGCAAATCGGGGGAGATAATTAAGGGAAGGGTTGAGGCACAGGAGGAGGAGGCTGCTGTCATGCAGCTTCGCAAAATGGGCTATTCCGTGCTGGATTTGAAGAGAGACAGGGAATCCTCGATTAACAGCATACTGGACTGGGGCAAAAAGGTAAAAATTTCCGAGCTTGCTCTTTTCAGCCGCCAGCTTTCGGCGATGATCGGTGCGGGCATACCTCTCACAAGAGCCATACATACACTGGGGAGGCAGGCGGATAATTCACTTTTAAAAAACGCTCTTCAGCAAATAGCCTCAAATGTCGAAGGGGGAATGAACTTTACCGAGGCTCTGTCTTCGTACCCCAAAATTTTTTCTCCGCTTTATATATCTATGATACATGCCGGAGAAGTGGGAGGGGATCTGGAGATGGCTCTCACGCACCTTTCCGATCAGCTTCAGAGGGATAAGGCGCTGAAGGACAGCATAAAATCCGCGACCTTTTATCCAAAGATGGTGGCGGGCTTTGCGGGAATGATTCTTGTAGCCATGCTGGTGTTTATTGTTCCGATTTTTATGGGCTTTTTTCCGGAGGACAGAAAGCTGCCGCTTCCCACAGAAATTATTATGGTTATGTCAAACTCCTTAAGAAGCAGATGGTATATATGGATTTGCGCTGCCGTCGCGGTTGTACTGTTATTTACATACTATATTAAAAGCCCCATGGGTAAAAACACATGGGACAGAGTCAAATTCAAGCTTCCCGCATTCGGGCCTCTTATACACAAGTCGGTCATGGCACGCTTCAGCAGAACTCTGGCGACATTGCTTGAGGGAGGAATTCCGGTAGTGCAGGCGCTTGAAAGTGCCGGCCCCACCTCGGGAAGCTTTTTGGTGGAAAAGGCGGTAAAGAATGCAAGCCTCAGAATTCAGGAAGGTAAAAGCATAAGCGGTGAGCTTGAGGAAAGCGGCATATTCCCTCCCATGGTAATACAGATGATAGCGGTCGGAGAGGAGACAGGCTCTCTTCCCTCACTTCTTTCAAAAATAGCGGAGTTTTATGAGGATGAGGTTGCCGCAATGAGCAAGGGGCTCACTGCTCTTATTGAGCCCCTTATGCTTGTCATAGTGGGCTCTGTAATAGGCCTGATGCTTATAGCAATGTACCTGCCTATGTTTACCGCTGTGACAGAGGTCGGAAGATAGCATCCTTTAGAAATCGGTAAGGCTAATAATATTACAGGGGTTGGTGCATTTATATGGGCTGGTTTGGGAAAAAAGCGGTAGGCCTGCAGATAGACGCATATGAGGCAAGGGCTGTTGAGCTTAGCGGAAGGCCCGAGGCCGCGAGGCTTATAAAATACGGTGCTTTAGAGCTGCCCGAGGGCTGCGTGAAGGACGGCGTTGTACAGGACCCCTTAAAGCTGGGCCAATCCCTTTCACTGCTATGGGATAAATGCGGAATCAAAATCAGGGAGGCAATAATATCCGTTTCCAATCAGGATGTGCTTGTGCGGTTTGCCACATTTCCAAGGGTACCCCAAGACAAGCTGGATAATTTAATACGCTTTCAGGCGCAGGACTTTCTGCCGATGCCTGTAAACACCGTGGTTCTGGATTACATAGTGCTGGAGGGCCCGGAAAGCAAGGAATCCAACACCATTGAGGTACTGCTTGTGGCCGCAAGAAGGAGTATGCTGAGCGGCTTTATAAAAGCCTTTGAGGCAGCGGGAATAACGCCTTCAGATATAGATGTAACCTCTCTCTCTCTCCTCAGAATGCTTCCGGGTGAGGAGCTCAAAAAGGGGGTTGCGGTGGTTGAGCTTGGAAATGAGCTGGGAAACATACTGTTGTCCGTCAAAGGGGTGCCCAGGCTCGCAAGGCTCATACCGGTCAGCATATCAGACTTTTTAAAGGAGCATATGAATTGGGGCGGGTCAGGCTCCTTTGAAATTGCCAAAAGCAGGCCCGAGCCGCATGAGCTGGATGAGCTTGGGGATGTTATAGCGGGGGGAATACAGTCATCCGTAAATTATTATTATGTCCAAAGCTCCTCCGAGACCATTGCAAAGGTACTGCTGTGCGGCAGGGGTATTAAGGTTCCCGGCCTTTTGGATAAGCTTAAAAACAGCTTTGATATGCCTGTAGAGGTGCTTAATCCAATGAGTAACATACAGGTGTCAAAGGAGTGCGCGGGTATGGAAGAAATTGATGCCTCCGATTATGCAATAAGTATCAGTATGGCACTCAGGGGATTGGAGGGATAATGCCTTTGAAAAACATAAGCATATTGCCCTCTGAATATAAAAAAGACAATAAGGCATACAGAGGGATTTCAGCGGTCATATTTATCGGCGTCATATTTACAATGCTTTTTGCAGCAAGCTTTGTAGCATTTTATATAAGTAATACCGCGCTTGAGCAAAGGCTTAAGGGGCTGGAGGATGAGAATTTATTGCTCGTATCGGGGATTGAGGCTCTAAAGCCATATCTTGAGGCATACAGTAAGATTGAAGCTGTTTCGGCGCTGGCGCGCGAGGCTGCCGGTTCTAATCCCGAATGGAGCGGATTAATGAAGGATATAAGCGGAAATATTCCGCCAAACGTCTGGTTAAGCGGTATAGCCTGCACGTATGACGGAAAAACGGCAAAAGTGGAATTAAAGGGTTATGCGCGTGACTATACCGGTGTGGCGGAGTGGCTTCGGCAGCTTAAAGGGATAAAGGGCCTGAGCGATATAAGCTGCGGCCTTTCAGCCAGCCAGGGCTCCGGAACCGGCAGGAGTGTGCAGTTCGAAATAAGTGCGGCGGTATCAAGGGCACAGAAGTGGAGCTTGCCTGCGGAGGAGGAATTTGAGAGGTGAGATCTAAAGATAGGTCGGGAAGTATAATATTGCCTGTTGCTGTACTTGCAGTGGTTGTGGTGTTTATGGCGCTTGTAATTTATAACCAGCTTAAGCATAACAATGATCTAAAGGGGCTGATAGATGCTCAAGTCTTGCAGATAGATCGAAACAGGACTCAATTGGAAAATTTAACCGCCATTAAAGCCTCTCAGTCTGAAATCCAAAAGAAGGCTGAATTTGTTGAAGGGCTCCTGCCTGAAAGTCCTGACGAAAATGATGTTATTGAGTGTATTGAAAAGATAGCAAGCCAGGCAAATGTCCGGCTTCAGAAAATAACCTTTGAGGAGAGGGTGCCTAAGACGGGGTATACTGAAATGCCGCTAAAGCTTTTTTTTACGGGAGGCTACTCTAATATGCAGGTGCTGCTTGAGGATTTAAAGACAGCGGGGAGGCTGTTTACTGTGGAAGAAGTAAGTGTAAATTCCGGTACGGATTCCTCCGGGCTGGCTATAGAAATATCCGCAAAGGCGTTTTTTATATCAAAATAGCGGCAGGTGCAATATATTGAAATAATGAAGGCTTTGGGCCATAAATAAAGATTAACGGGAGAAAGAATAAGGTGATAAAAAACACAAGGAATTACCTGGGGAGCAAGCTGGTTGAAAACGGAATAATAACGGAGCAGCAGCTTGAAGAGGCACTGGCGCTTCAGGAGGAAAACAGTAAAAAGGATGGAAAGGGACTGCTTGGACAGGCGCTTGTCCGGATGGGCTACTGCACTGAGGACGATATTGCAAGGATAATGGCAAGAAAAACGGGGGCTACATTTGTTTCATTAAGGGAGAGCCCTATAGATATGACGGCAGCCAACCTTATAACACCTGAAATTGCAAACCGGTACAACGCCATACCTATTGGCTTTGAAAAAAACAAGCTGCTGGTTGCAATGCTCAATCCTTCAGATATCATAGCTGTTGACGATTTAAGGCTTATCACCGGCTATGATATACAGCCTGCTATTGTGGCGGACAGCGAGCTAAGGGCTGCAATAAACCAGTTCGTTACATCGGGAAGCATTATCGAGAGCGAGGATATGTCCTCTGATGACGAGGATACTGATCAGGAGATGCTGGATGCTGCCGCTGAAAAGCCCGCGGTACAGTTGGCAAATCAGATTTTCAACCAGTCTGTGAAGGCAGGGGCCAGCGACGTGCACATTGAGCCGCATGAAAAAAAGCTTGTGGTCCGCTTCAGAATTGACGGAGTGCTGCATGAAATTATGCAGCAGCCGTCCCGCCTGCATGCATCACTTGTTTCACGCATAAAGGTTATGTCGAGTATGGATATTGCGGAAAGAAGAATACCTCAGGATGGCCGGATCACTATGAGAATTGACGGAAAGACTATAGATGTGAGGGTGGCAAGCCTTCCCACAGCCTACGGAGAGAAGCTGACGCTCCGCCTGCTTAACCGCAGCGACAGGCTTATAACCCTTTCGGAGCTGGGCTTCCCTGATGTGCAGCTTAAAAAATACAACGATATTATGAGGCTTCCATACGGCTTTGTACTGATTACGGGGCCTACCGGAAGCGGCAAGAGCACCACACTGTACGCAACGCTTGCCAAGCTTAACTCACCTGATAAGAATATAATAACTCTGGAGGATCCTGTTGAAAGGCGGATGGACGGAATAAACCAGGTGCAGGCAAGCTCAAGGGCCGGAATGAACTTCGCTTCCGGCCTAAGATCAATACTTAGAAATGACCCCGATATAATAATGGTGGGGGAGATACGTGACCGTGAGACTGCCCGAATTGCTGTTGAATCAGCGCTTACAGGGCATTTTGTACTATCCACCCTCCATACAAACAACTCGTCTGGTGCCGTAACAAGGCTTGCGGACATGGACGTTGAGCCCTACCTTACCGCGTCGTCTCTTGTGGGGATTATTGCGCAGAGGCTGGTGAGGGTGCTGTGCAAGGAGTGCAAGGCGGGCTGTGACATACCCCGAAGTGAGATTATCGCGAATGCTCCCGATTTTCCTCTGGAGCATGGGCAGGAGAGCATAAGGCTGTTCCGCCCCAAGGGATGCATACACTGCAATAATACGGGGTATAGGGGCAGGAAGGCTATATATGAACTGCTTGTGGTTACGGAGGAAATACAAAAAATGATACTTAACAGGGCGTCCGCGAGGGAGATAGAAATGCAGGCAATAGCCGAGGGAATGGTAACCTTAAGGCAGGATGCATATAAAAAGGTTAAACAGGGAATTACCTCCATAGAGGAAATAGTAAGGGTGATAGTATAATCCGGGTGCGTGTGGTATAAGCGCTGAAAAAGGGGGGGTGCTTATGAAAGCTAAATTAAAGGACAGTCAGAGGGGCTCGGCAATGATAGTTACCTTAATGGTGGTTATGGTGCTTACCTTTCTCGGAACGGCGCTGTGGTCTTACAGTGTAAATGATGTTCTGCGGGCAGACAGACAGGTTAAAAGGACCCAGGCATATTATATAGCAAGATCGGGCTGTGAGGCGGTGGCGGACTACATTATAAAAACCGGGGATACGGCAATGGTTGAAGCGGAGGGAGAAGAAAGACAGTCGGACAGCGTTAGTCTGGGAAAGGGAAGCTTCAGTGTAAGGGTGCGGGAGGAGTCTTCGGGAGAGCTTGTGATTACGTCAACCGGCACGGTTGGAGAGGTGTCCGACAGGGCAATATTGGCTCTGGTTAAGGAGCTGGAGATAAGAAGTGCCTTTAAAAATGCCCTGTTTGCCAAAGAGGGCCTTTATTTCAGAGAGGACATAGAAATACTCGGCGACCTTGAAACAAATGGAACTATCGTATACGGCAATGAATTTGATTATGATGGGTTCTCGCAGTCTTACAATGCTACAGCGGACTCAGCGGCTACATTCACATCAAGGCTTGAATTTCCCAATAGCAGCTCTACTCTGGAGCATACAATAAAAAAAGAAGAACGATACATAATATCTGCATCTGAAGGGGAAAAGGAATTCCAATCGCTTACTGTGGAGGAGGACGGTGTTCTGGAAATTGATTTGTCCGAGGGGGATGTCAATATATCTGTTTCCGCCATATTGACGGTGGACGGAAAGATTGTAATTACCGGTGACCCTACGGGCAGAAAAGTAAATTTATTTGTACAGAACCTGTTTGCTACGGGAAATATAAACTGCAACACGGATGAGGAGGAGGTAGCGCCCAACCATCTTATACTGTATATAGACAGAGGCAAGCTTCAGCCCTCGGGAGACGGCTCATCGGAAAAAAAGATGAGCTTTAAGGGCTATATATATGGGCCTGAGGCATCGATACTGCTAAGGTCTATAGAGTACTTTGAGGGCTCAATAATTGCCCGCATAATTGACAACACCGAGGCAACGGGAGCCGTTATCAAATACAGCAGCGGAGACGGGACAACGGAGTCTGATATAAACTTTGGAGTAACGGAGGAGGATATTAAATATAAAAAGGGGTTGTGGAGGAGATAGAGGAGGGAGTATATTGAAAAAATTAAAAACCTTTAAAACAAGCAATAGAGGCTTTACGCTTGTAGAAGTAGTCGTATGCATATTTATATTGTCAATTACAGTAGCTGCGTTTACAGCTCTTTTTGCAGGCTCCTATTCCGCGATTTTCGGTACCGGATATAAAAGCAGAGCGGTATTTGAAGCTCAGGAGAAGATAGAGAGAGCGGTAGCCGGGGGTGAAGAGGGAGCTGAGCATAATATGACAATAATCTTTCCCGGAAGTCCCTCTGTGACAGTAAGCTCCGAAGGTGAGATAATAGAAAAGGATGTGGATGTAAATGGACAAAGGGTTGATGTTTCTACATTTGTACCGTACTAGGCTGAAGGTATTGGAGGCAGGCAATGTTAAGGAGCAATAAGGGAGTTACTCTTGTGGAATTGATGATTGTGCTGGTTCTTATGGGGATTGTGCTCACTCTGGGCTATAATATTTACAGCCACAGCATGAGGACCTATGATGCGGGAACCAAGCAGTCCAATGTGCAGCAGGATGTGTCAGTCTTTTCAGAGTTTATTACAAGCAACCTTCGAAGTGCCGTCGCAGTCAGAATTTTGGCTTCGGAGCCGGCAAGCTATGGCAATGAAATGGAATATATAATAATACGTGCGGATTCGGTCATTCACAGGCTTTGTGACGGTACTGAGGCAAACATACTCGGAGGGGTGGAGGACAGGATAGATTATGACGGTTCGGGTTTCTATCCCGAGGAGGATGGGCACGGGAATAATACCAACGTCATAAATCTCGACATTAAGGGCTCTATAGGGGGACAGTCCTATAATATAAAAACATCGGCAACCTGCCTCAACATGGATAGCATAGAGGCGGGGGGTATAGGAGAGGATGCTCCGGGAAAGGTTATAGAATTCCAGAGGCTTCCGGACGAAAATCATTTCAGCATGTATATATTTGAAAAGGATAAAAACCCTTCCCTTACCAGCACATCGGTAGGAGAAATTAACAGCACTAAGACACTGGGGGAAATAGATATATCGGTCCCTTCGGGGACCGATATAACCGGCTTGATTGCAACCTTTTCACTGTCCTCGGGAGCCGAGGCGAGAATAGGGGGTACGGTGCAGAAAAGCGGTGTAACGGCCAACAGCTTTTCTTCGGGCCAATTGATGTATAATGTCGTCTCTCAGGATACTAATATTAAGTTTTACCGGGTAACCTTAAGCTGCCGCTAAGGTTTTATTTTTCTGCACTCCAGATAGAATCTTTTTTCGCTGGCCTCCCCCATCGAAAAGGTCTTTCTGGGAAGCGCTCCGTCCAATATTACTGTTTTAAACAGGTCGTTTTTATCCATTGGCGGCAGGTAAAAGCCCATGTTCCCCTCCTGTCCGCCTAATGAGTCTACAACGTCCCCGCCGTGGATGTAGTCTGTTTTTACGCTCTTATCCCTGTCTGCCAGTTCATCAAGGAAGGCCTGCAGTGTTCCGACCTCAAGATTGCATACGGGGTTTGCGACGGTTATGGCACCGAAGCCCATGGAGCTGACGAAGGGGAGCACATGCCCTGCGGAGGAGGGCAGAGAGGCGAGGTACAGCTCCAGCCTGCCTTTTGAGTCAAAGCACCGGTATTCCATGCCGCAGCCGCCCATATATTCCGTCATTGCGTCCAGGACCTTCTGCGGGCTTACATTGAAAACAACCCTGTGTATGGGCTCGAATACAAGGCCGTCATCATGCACGTTTACAAGCTCCACAAGCGCGTATCTTGCGGGGTGCAGCTCCTGCTCCTCTGCGGACAGAGAGCCCTTAAGCTCCTCCCAGCATGCCTTGGCGGTGGCAAGGGAATGGTTTCCGTCTCCCACTGCAAAAAGCAGAACCTCCTTATCATCACTTACTCCATACTTCTTGCGGAAACCTTGCGGACATGCCAGCCTGTTTAATGCATTTAGTATTTCTGCCACAAGCTGCGGGCTGTCTGCCTTATATCCTGAAATATGGCCCCCTCCCATCATAAGCTCAAAATCATAGAGCCTTTCCATGCTGTGTACATGGCGTGCCAACGGTTCGATTACTGTTTTTCCGGGGTCGTCAATGAGAAGCATTATGTGGGGAAGCTCAAGAGAGGCATTTTTCCTGACCTTTATCCTCGGAGGGAGCCTTTCTACGACAGTACCCTCGGTAGCTCTAATAAGAGACTGAGATCCTTTTCTATAGTCATACCTTTCAAGGTCCACAGCCAGCATGAGTCCCTTTCTGGAGCCGGTGCAGCAGGTTTTTCTGTCCACATAAATAAAGCCCGGCTGCTGCGGCACAAGTATGCCGTCCTCTACAAAGCTTTTCATTGAAGCATTTATATTTTTAATTCTCTGCCCGCTGCCGTTCTCCTCAAGATATACCTCGGGAAAAATGAGACTGAGGGTAGAGGGGCCGTCTGCTACATAAGAAGCAGCCTCCTGCCAGTACTCGGGCTGGGAGGTATACTGATCGCAGGCTACAACAGACCATTTGCCCATATCAATACCCTTCCGCGGCAGAAGAATACCGGGTATTTGTATTCCTAAAGACTTAAAGCCTTCACAAATTGCTTTATCCATTTATACACACCTCACAAAAAACTATAACGTCTATTTTTGCTACGTTAAATTTTATATTAATACGTAATTTTAGTCAAACAATTTGACAATTTTATCAAGCCTTTAAAACTGAATTTTTTATATTATATGGAGAGATACTAATAGCACATTATAAAATTATATATCCTTTAACAAAAGCGACGGAGACATGAATATATGGAAAGGTACAGCGAGGTAGTTGGATTGCCTGTAATTTGCGCAGACACGGGCAAAAAGCCGGGTGTGGTAAAGGATGTCATTTTCTGTCCTAAAAATAAGGAAATAAAAGCCTTTATGCTGGAGAGAAAGGGCTGCGAAATCCACAAGCGCATTATATTTCTCAAGGATGTGCTGAATGTCGGAAGAGATGCCTTGATAATAGCAAGCCGGGCTTCCGTAAAGAAAATGCGGAGGTCGGAAAATAATGAGGAACTGAAGGAAAGGGGCGAAATAAGGGGGCTTAAGGTATACTCAAAATGGGGCAACGATTTGGGAGTGGTTAAGGATATAATATTTGACTGTAAAACAGGGATTGTAGAGGGCCTGGAGATATCCGACGGGCTTTTGCAGGATATTATGAGGGGAAGAAGCATGCTTCCCTTATTTGGAAAAGTAGAATTTGGCGAAGAGAACATAATAGTAGAGAAAGAGGCAGTAGAGGAAATGACCGAAACAGGAGGGGGACTGGGGAGATTTTTAAAATAGAAAGAGAGGAAGTGATTATATTGAGAAGCGGCTTTACAAGGGGAGTTGTAATAGGAAGCCTGATAGGCGCATCGGTCAGTATGCTTATGAATAATGACATGATGAGCGGAAGAAACAGAAGAAGGCTTATAAAAAACGGAAGGAATATGCTAAGGAGATCCGGCTCCATTGTCGGGGACATGGTTGACTTATTCAGATAGCGAAAGGCTCCAGCTTTAAAAAGGGCCGGATATATTGTCCGGCCCTTTTTAACCTGATAAACGGGCCCTATTATAAATCGGATAAAGGAAGCTTTTATATGTCAACAAAGAAAAAGGTTGTACTAGGCATAATAACAGTATTTTTGCTTTCCGCCCTCATACTGTTTTTTTATACCTTTAGAAGAGAACTGGGAAAAATAATTACACCAATCATAATGGCAATAATAATAGCATATCTGGTAAGTCCTGTTGCGGGAGCTATGGAGCGTAAAAAAGTTCCCAAGCCTGCGGCTATTATTTTCATATACCTGTTATTTGTGCTTGCCGCAATAACTGCGGTTATTTTTATAATGCCTGAGCTTATAAAAAACATAAAGGATCTTATGGGGACTATACCGGAAATAACCGAGGGCTACCGTGACCTGTTCAACAGTGTGTCTTCATTTATCCGCTCCAGCGGATGGCCGGAGGATGTTAAGAGTGCTATATTCAGTGAGGTGCAAAACAGCGTGCTGATGGCTCAGAATTATGTTGCCGATAGATTGAAGGATTTACTTGCGGGCTTTGTAGAGACGGTGGGAATATTTCTGGATGTGATTTTGTCCATGGTAATAGCATACTATTTTATAAAGGATGCCGAGGGATTTAAAGCAGGTGCGTTATCGCTGCTGCCCAGAAGGTGGAGAAACGCAATGGTGGATACGGCCAGGGAGATAAACCTTATCCTGTCCAGCTTTATACAGGGACAGCTTCTGGTTGCCGTTATAATAGGAATCCTTGAAACGATAGGGCTTTTGATAGTGAATGTGAAGTACGCAATGGTACTCGGCTTCATAGGAGGGCTTGCGAACATAATTCCATATTTCGGACCATTTATAGGGGCTGTTCCCGCTGTTGCGATAGCCTTTATGGAATCGCCCGTCAAGGCCCTGTGGACTGCTGTGGTGTTTACAATAATACAGCAGATAGACAACTCCTTTATTTCACCTAAAATAATCGAAGGAAGGCTGGGGCTTCACCCCGTCAGCACTATAGTTGCCGTTCTTGCAGGGGCACAGTTCTTCGGAATAGCCGGTATGCTGTTTGCAGTCCCTGTCACCGCCATTATAAAGGTAATAATAAAAAGGAGCATAGAAGCAATTGTATAATTGCATATATACACATATATCACAAGATAATCACATTTCTTGGCGCGATCATTCTTGACACTTACCATATACTTTTATATAATTTTATTGCTGCAAGGCAGCCCATTGAGCTGTGGGTTATTCACCCCCCTTGAATAAATATGCTTTAATGCCTTTATTGCAGGCAATAAAGGTGGTGCTGTGTGAAATACTCTCGTTTCCGGGTTTTAAGGGCGGGAGTTTTTATATGTTTGAGTGATTGTAGAACATCAAGATAAATGAGGAGAGAGTTATATGGAAAAACTAGGGTTAAACCAATTAAGGGAACGTTATTTGAAGTTTTTTGAGGGAAAAGGGCATCTTCGTCTTCCGAGCTTTTCTCTGGTGCCTCAAAACGATCCCAGCCTTTTGCTGATAAATTCAGGGATGGCGCCTTTAAAGCCATATTTCACGGGAGAGCAGCCCCCGCCGAGAAAAAGGGTTACTACATGCCAGAAGTGTATAAGGACCCCTGATATTGAAAATGTTGGAAAGACCTCAAGACATGGTACTTTTTTTGAAATGCTGGGCAATTTCTCTTTTGGGGACTATTTCAAAAAAGAGGCGATACCCTGGGCGTGGGAATTTGTAACACAGGATTTGCAGATGCCTGTGGACAAGCTTTGGATAACTATTTATCAGGATGATGAGGAAGCCTTTGAAATATGGAATAAGGACGTAGGTGTTCCGGCTGAAAAAATTGTCAGGATGGGGAAAGCTGATAATTTCTGGGAGCACGGCACAGGCCCGTGCGGGCCATGCTCTGAAATATATTTTGACAGGGGGCCGGAGGCGGGCTGCGGAAGTCCTGACTGCAAGGTGGGCTGCGACTGCGACAGGTATGTGGAGTTCTGGAATAATGTGTTTACACAGTTCAACAGGGATGAGGAGGGAAACTATACAAGGCTTGCAAACCCTAATATTGATACGGGAATGGGCCTTGAAAGGCTGGCCTGTATTATGCAGGGAGTGGACAACCTTTTTGAGGTTGATACTGTGAAGAATATTCTTACGTATATATGTAAAATAGCAGGTGTGGAGTATAGGAAATCCGAGAAGGAGGATATCTCCATAAGGGTTATTACAGACCATATAAGGAGCACAACCATGATGGTGTGCGACGGCGTAATCCCTTCGAACGAGGGCAGGGGGTATGTGCTTAGAAGGCTTCTTAGAAGGGCTGCAAGGCATGGCAAGCTTCTGGGAATTAAAAAGCCCTTTCTGCATGAGGTTGCAATGGTTGTCATAAACGAGTCAAAGCAGGCATATCCCGAATTGGAGGAAAAGTCTGAATATATCCGCAAGGTTATTGGAATTGAAGAGGAGAAATTTGATATAACAATCGATCAGGGGCTTACAATACTTAATGATTTTATTTCGCAGGCAAAATCCGGGGGCATAAATAAAATTGAGGGAGGCATGGTGTTCAAGCTCCATGACACCTATGGGTTTCCCCTTGATCTCACCCGTGAAATCGCATGTGAAAACGGTCTTGAGGTTGATGAGGAAGGCTTCAGGAACGAAATGGACATACAAAAGCAGAAAGCCAGAGACGCATTGAAATCAAGAGGCTCGGCTGCCTGGGGAGACAATATTTATTCCAGGCTGGATAAAAGCATAACCACCGAATTTGTGGGATACGGCCAAAGCGAATGCCATGCCCGGATAGAGTTTATCGTAAGGGATGGAGAGGAAGCTGAAAATGCTCAGGAGCAGGACGAAATAACCGTAGTGCTGGATAGGACCCCGTTCTATGGAGAAAGCGGGGGACAGGTCGGAGACACGGGATATATAGAAGCCGGGCAGGGGCTTATAAGGGTCTGGGACTGTAAAAAAACCGCAGACGGAAAATACCTGCATATGGGGGTAGTAGAGAGAGGCCTTATTGAAAAGGGCCGTACCGTTAAGGCGTCAATTGATAAAAAGAGAAGGCTTGCAATAGCAAGAAATCATACCGCTACGCATCTGCTTCAAAGGGCTTTGAAAAATGTCTTAGGAGAGCATGTTTCTCAGGCGGGCTCACTTGTGGGGCCTGAGAGGCTGAGGTTTGACTTCACTCATTTTTCCCCCGTTTCGCGGGAAGAGCTGGAGAGGATAGAGAAGGAAGTAAACGATGTAATAATGGATAACCTGGCTGTGGAGATAAGTGAAATGCCCGTTGACGAGGCGAGAAAGTCAGGAGCTATGGCATTATTCGGTGAAAAATACGGGGACATAGTACGGGTGGTAAGTGTAGACGGCTACAGCACGGAGCTTTGCGGGGGCACCCATATAGAAGGCACCGCACAAGCGGGTGTTGTCAAAATACTCGGGGAAAGCGGTGTAGCGGCAGGGGTAAGGAGAATTGAGGCCCTTACAGGACTTACCGCCATGGATTACTACAGGCAGAGGGAAAAAATGCTTGATGAAATGGCCGCGGCCCTTAAGTCCAGCCCTCAGGACAGCTTAAAGAAGCTTGATGCCATGTCTGCGGAGCTTAAAAGCTCTCAGAAGGAAATTGAGAGGTTAAGAAGCAGGCTGGTGAGCGGTTCGATAGAGGAGGTATTGTCAAAAGCCGTGGATATTAAGGGTATAAAGGTTATAACCGCCCGTTTTGACCAGCTCGATATGGAGGCATTGAGAAACTCCGGGGATATGCTTAAGGAAAGGCTTGCATCAGGAGTTGTAGTGCTTGCGTCAGGTTATGGGGACAAGGTAAGCTTTATTGTCTCGGCAACAAAGGATGTCGTGGCGAGGGGGATTCATTCGGGAAATATTGTCAAGGAGGCCGCACGGGTTGCCGGAGGCGGAGGAGGAGGACGTCCGGATATGGCTCAGGCAGGAGGCAAGGATATTTCCAAAATAAATGAGGCGCTTCAGGCTGCCTTAAAAATAATAGAAGGTCAGGTGAAATAGTATGGATAATTGTATATTCTGCAAGATTATAAACAGGGAGCTGCCGTCCACCGTGGTATATGAGGACGACCGGGTTATGGCGTTTAAGGATATAAACCCTGAGGCGCCTGTTCATGTTTTGATTGTTCCGAAGGAGCATATAAAGGATTTGAATAATGTCGATTCCCGCAGTGCGGGCTATATTGTAGATATACACATGGCTGCTAAAAAGATTGCGGAAAAGCTTGGAATAGCGGAAAGCGGATACCGTCTTATAAATAATTGCGGGGAGGACGGAGGACAGACGGTATTTCATATCCATTACCACCTTGTGGGCGGGAGAAAGCTGAGTACAAAAATTTTATAATATCCTTTAAAAACTCATTGACGGTAGCTTTTATTTATGCTAAACTATATTAGCGTATGAAGAAGGAGTTATCCACTTCTCACCTTACGGATTAGATTTGTAAGGTTAATAATAGGTTTATTAAGCGGAGTTGTTTATGCTTATGGATATTATTAAGTGGATTGGTTCTTCGATCCGCTTTTTTATTTTATTGCTTATATTAATGTGCTGATGCTTTTTAACATGGCAGGCTTCCGGCGGGCGGGCTGTTAAAGGCTTTAAGGCGGCAGGTATTTAAGTGCCCTATATGCCGGAAAGTAATTTTGTTACAGGGGTGCTAGATTAACTCGGAGGTGTTCTGTTATTAGCAAAAATGAATTGATGATTAACGAGGAAATTAGGGATAAGGAAATAAGGCTGATTGACTCTGACGGCAGTATGATAGGGGTTATATCTTCTAAAGAGGCTCAGAAGATGGCCAATTCAAAAAATCTTGATCTGGTTAAAATTGCGCCTCAGGCAAATCCTCCCGTTTGCAAGATAATGGATTACGGCAAATACATGTTTGAGCTTGCAAAGAAAGAAAAGGAGGCAAGGAAAAACCAGAAAATTATCAATATTAAGGAAGTAAGGATATCTCCGGGAATTGAAGAGCATGATCTGGAATTTAAGGTCAAAAATGCGTATAAGTTTCTGAAGGATGGGGATAAGGTTAAGGTAAGTGTCAAGTTCAGAGGAAGGGAAATGAATTATACCTCTTTAGGACAGGTTGTATTGGAAAAGTTTGCCGAAGAGGTAAAGGAAGTCGGTATTGTTGAGAGAAAGCCCAAGCTTGAGGGCAGAAGCATGATAATGATACTTAACCCCAAACAGTAGGAGCTTATTGCTTAAAGCAATTAATATAAAATTAGTGGATGTTATAAATTTTAAATGCCTTTTGTAAGTTTATATTTGTATAGAGTATAGGAGGAGAATGATATGCCAAAGTTAAAAACTCACAGTGCGTCAAAGAAGAGATTTAAGCTGACTGCCAAAGGAAAAGTCAAAATGGGCCATGCATGGAGAAGCCACAGGCTCGTCTCTAAAGATAGAAAGGCGAAAAAGCACCACAGGCTGACAGCTTATGCTTCACCTGCCAATGCAGCTACCATTAAAAAGCTTATTCCATATGCTTAATATTTAAGGAGGATTATACACATGTCAAGAGTTAAAGGTGCGGTTAGAACCCGTGCAAGACATAAAAAGGTTCTTAAGCTTGCCAAGGGATACTTCGGAGCAAAGAGCAAGCTTTTCAGATTGGCCAATCAGGCCGTAATGAAGTCTCTTGTATATGCATATAGGGACAGAAAAGCCAAGAAGAGAGATTTTAGAAAGCTTTGGATAGCGAGAATAAACGCTGCTGCCAGAATAAACGGAATATCTTACAGCAGGCTTATAAACGGCTTGAAAAAGTCCGGTATTTCCTTAAACAGGAAGGTTCTTGCCGACATGGCGGTTAATGATGCTGCTGCCTTCGCACAATTGGCAGAGAAAGCAAAGAATGCAGTATAACGCATAATATAAGGAGCTCAGAGAGCTCCTTATTTGTTGGTGCAATAAAAGGTTTCGGAGTGTTATTGTCATGAATTATATTACAAGCAGTAATAACCCCCTGGTAAAGGAAGTAAAGCTTTTGAAATTCAGAAAGCACCGCGAGGACAGGGGGCTTTTTTTTATAGAGGGCACGAGGTTTGTGGAGGAGGCCGTTAAGGAGAAGACCCGGATCCAAAAGCTTTTCATTTCGGATGAATTATATGAGAGCGGAGCGGCAGAAGGACTTCTTTCAGATCGGTATAATATAGGATATGAAATTTATATACTCGCTAAAAAGCTTTTTAAGGAGATCTCTGATACCGAAAATCCCCAGGGCATTCTTGCAGTAATAGAGTCGGATTATTTTCCGATAGGCAGGCTGCTGAGCGGAGAGATCAGCTTTCTTGTTCTTCTTGATTCAATTCAGGATCCGGGGAATATGGGAACTATAATAAGAACCGCTGATGCTGCAGGGGTTCAGGGGATTATAGCATCGAAGGGATGTGTGGATCCTTATAACCCTAAGGTGCTCAGGGCTACTATGGGCTCTGTTTTTCATATTCCTGTTTGCTTAAGTGCTGATCTGGCACAAACAGCTCTTACACTTAAAGCCCGTGGATTTAAAATATATGCCTCACATCCGGAAGGGAGCGCGGACTACTTTGATATACCCTCCTGGACAAATTCCGCTGTTGTAATAGGCAATGAGGCCAACGGAATAAGCGACGATGTTGCGCGATGTGCCGATTTGCTGGTTAAGATCCCCATGGCGGGGAGGGCAGAATCTCTGAATGCTTCTGTAGCAGGGGCACTTTTAATGTATGAGGCTTTAAGAAACAAAATTAAGTAAACGGTATGACAATTACAGGCGATATACCGGCATAGGCTTCTGGCATGATTTTATACTTTTAAAGGTATGGAATTGTGCTATAAGTCTTTTTTTATATATTTGCGGCATTCCGCAAAAAGAAATACATTTGGCGGTATATAGCTGAATATATTATATAGATGCAAGCTTGGAGGGAAAGGCCGGCAGGTTCCGGATTTGCTCGCATATTATAAAAGCATTGAAAGAGAGATGGACCATGTTAATTCATATACTGGGCTTGATTTTGAGTCTTGCGATAATTTTAGTGAGCTGCGAGCTGTTTACAAATGGTATTGAATGGCTGGGCAAGAGGCTGAATATGGGGGACGGAGTGGTGGGCAGCATATTTTCCGCGGTAGGAACCTGCCTGCCTGAAACAATGATACCGATAATAGCAATATTTCTTTCAGATAATGAGGGAATGCGTCAGGAAATAGGCATAGGTGCAATTATAGGGGCCCCGTTTATGCTCAGCACGCTTGCCTTTTTTTTATCCGGCCTGAGTGTGCTGGTTTTTTATAAAAAGAGAAAATCAGGCATGGCACTGCTTATAAATAATAAGATATTGGGCAGGGATTTGTCATTTTTTATAATTGCTTACAGTACGGGTATTTGTGCAGGGTTTATAAATGCTTTGACTGTTAAATATATCATCGCTGTTTTTCTAACGGGCTTCTATATATATTACATAGCAATAACAGTCAGAAATGATAAGGCAGGGCACTTAGATCCAGGAAGCCTGTATTTGGGGGAGCTGCTTAATACAAGGCCGGCCTTGAGAGTGATTTTACCGCAGATTTTTATATCCTTGCTTGGAATAGTGCTTGGAGCTCATTTGTTTGTAAATATTATTGAGGATATATCCGGGACCCTTGGCCTTCCCGCATTGGTTTTGTCCCTTATAATAGCACCCGTAGCCACAGAGCTTCCTGAAAAGTTCAACAGCGTTATATGGATAAGCAAAAAAAAAGACACTCTTGCGCTGGGAAACATTACCGGAGCCATGGTGTTTCAGGCATGCATACCTGTAAGCATAGGCATACTGGCAACCTCCTGGAGGCTGGATATGACAGCGCTTGTAAGCTTTGCTTCCGCTATACTTTCATCAGGCATGATATTTTTATGGCTGAGGATTAAGGGCAGGCTTACTCCTTTGCCCCTTCTGGCAAGCGGATTGTTTTATGTGCTGTTTTTAAGCTTTATTTTTTAGGGCTTTAAAAAATATTTCTAATATTGAAATTCTCTTTCTTAGGAATGCTGCTGATGCACTGCTTTAGCGTAGCAGCCTCTGCCAGAGTCATGGACAGGTTTTGTGTCTCTATATATTTTTCCGTGCGTACAAGAATCTCCTTTATATTATCAATTTCTATGTGATCTATGAGAACTGACCAGTTGCCCTCCATATTATCCCATAAAGCATTCGCCATATCAAGCTCTTCTTTGGCAGAATCCCATTTTTCGGATTTGCTGTTCTCCTCAATTTTTATTATATGCGCTTCCAGCCTTTTAGAATTTGAAAGCAGCGTGTGATTTGCGTAAATGCCTGATGCGATAATCAGGACTAACAGTATAGCTATAGACGCAGCTATTTTCAGTGTATGCATTATGTTGCTTCCTCCTCATATTTATCGTTCTTACGCTGACAGTATATGTTTCCCGAGCTGTCAAGGCTGGCAAAGAATACCTCCTGGGGGCTTTTGACGGAAAGCCTGTTTAATTCCCGCATAAGCCAGCTCTCGTCCAGCCGGGCTTTGTAGAGGTTCTTTTTGTTTATTTCTCCGTCTATAATCAGGTCAAGGGGTATTCCCTCGTATTTTGTAGGTATGCTCAGATCTTCGGGGTTTACCGGCCTTTTCTGCGATTTTGGTATCACGCTTAGCTGGCCGTTTGTCTCAAGTATTGCAAATTCGACGTCTGCAATATTGGGTATATTTTTACTCCTCAGCTGCTCAAGAAGATCATTTATAGTGTACATTTCTTTTTTAAGCATGTGCTGATCTATTTTTCCGTTGCGGATTAATATGCTTGGATTACCGCATATTATCGATCTTGCTTTTGTGCTTTTAATGGCTATCAGAGACATTGCGACTTGAGCAACTAGCAGGGTGATAATTGGGATTATGCCGTTAATCAGCGGTATTCCCGTGTTTTGCATGGGTACGGCTGCAAGATCTGAAATCATTATTGCAACCACCAGCTCAAAGGGCTGAAGCTGACCTATTTGCCTTTTTCCCATCAACCTCATTATTACAATTACAATACCGTATAGTATTAACGTTCTGACAAAAATTATAAGCAAATTATCATCCTTTCATAGTAAATATTTTGTTGTAATATTTTTTGCCTTTTCTTTAGAAATTATGTTTTATAAGAACAGGAGCAAAAAGGACTGACGGATAGATTTAGTACGTGTAGCTTAAATAAAGCCGGTTAAACAGCAGAGGTATGCCCGGCATATGGCAATTTTAAAAAAAATGGAGCTATACATTTCATAGGCATTAAGATAATATAGTAGCATTGAATTTTTATAATGGTTTATTTGTAACGGGGTAGCCGGGAGGAAGGCTTATGCAGATAATTGTTATCGGGTGCGGTAAAGTAGGCTCCGGACTTGCGAGAATTTTGTCCGATGAGGGGCATGATGTTGTTATTGTGGATAATGACAGCAAGAATTTCAAGGGCCTGGACGGGGGATTTAACGGAGTAACTGTTACAGGGGTGCCCATAGATCAGGATGTTTTAAAGCAGGCAGGGATAGAGACGGCATATGCGCTGGCTGCCGTTACTCCTGATGATAATATAAACATAATGACCTGTCAGGTTGCAAAAGAAATTTTTAAAGTGCCGCGGGTTATCGCAAGAATATATAATCCGGCCCGCGAGCATGTCTTTCATGAGTTTGGGCTTGAAACCATATGTCCTACAAATATGACCGTGGATGTAATACGTTCAATAGTACTTGGAGAGCAAAACTCATGCCACCATACAATAGGCAGCAACGTGTTTTCCTTTAAGCATAAAAAAATTCCTAAGGGCTATGAAGGAAAAAGGCTGGCCAGTATAAAGCTAAAGGCTGGAACCGCTATTTTCGGAATACTGCAGAAGGGCAGGTTTATGTTTGCCAATCCGGGTATAAAGCTTGCTGATGATGATATTCTCGTAATAAGCGAAATGGTTGACTGACATTTTGACAAGCAGAGCCCTGTAACAGAATTTATTTCTGGCGGGCAGGACACTGGCTAAGGAGTTGGCGGACTGGAGGATAAAGGATGTATATAGTTATCGCGGGCGGGGGTAAAATAGGGTATTACCTGTGCAAAACCCTCCTGCCGTATAAGCATAGGGTTGTAGTTATAGAGAGGCAGATGGAGCTGTGCGAAAAAATATCCACACAGCTTAATATCCCTGTTATTAATGGAGACGGTACAAGGCTGGACGATCTGTCCGACGCCGAGGTCCAAAGGGCGGATATTTTTATTGCGGTTACGGGAAAGGATGAGGATAACCTCATTTCCTGCCAGTTGGCTAAGAGAAGCTTTGGAGTAAGGCGAACTATAGCCAGAGTCAATAACCCCAAAAATATTACAGTGTTTGAGCGTCTGGGTGTGGATATTGCCGTGAGCAGTACATCCGTAATAGCGGATTTAATAGAGCAGGAGGTCGACTACTCGGGGATGAAGACGCTGATGAAAATGAAAAACGGTAAAATTGTATTGAGCGAGATAATTGTGAAGCCGGACAGCCCCGTATGTGAAAAGAGCCTTAAGGATATAGGTCTGCCTGTGGATTGTGTAATTGTTTCCATAATAAGGGATGAGGAGGTTATTATCCCCAACGGGTATACTGTTCTTAGAACGGGGGATTTGGTGATTGCTGTTTCCTCTCAGCATGATCAGGAGGAATTGAAAAATTATTTCTTGAAATAGGGAGGTATATGAATTATAATAAAAAATAAATCTGAAGTGTTCTTAAAAGCAATGAGAAAGCATATGAAATCCTTTGCAGGCGGCTTTAGAGGTTTCATTCAAGTAGTCGTTCACGGTTACAAGGCACCTTGGCTATAGGTGCGGGCAAGAGAGCAGTCCGGCAGGTGAAAGGGCTGCAGTACGTGAAATGCCTTTTTAGGGCAGACGGCGAAATACGGCTTTGGAGCTGTGCATTTAAGCATGTACCGGGGCAGACCGTTATATCAAAGCAAGGCATTAACAAGTAGTTTATGTTGATGCAAATTAAGGTGGTACCGCGAAGTCTTTTCGTCCTTATACAGGGATTGAAGGGCTTTTTTTATACTTGAAAAAAGGGAGTGGCTAAAAAATGTCAAACGTATTTGATATCCTTACGGAAAGAGGATTTATACAGCAGATGACTCACAGGGAGCCCTTAAGGGAGCTTCTGGAAAAAGAAAAGGTGACCTTTTATACCGGCTTTGATCCGACTGCGGACAGCCTTCACGTCGGTCATTTTGTGCCGTTAATGGCTATGGCGCATATGCAAAGGGCGGGGCACAGGCCCATAGCTCTTGTTGGAGGGGGTACTGCCATGGTTGGAGATCCCAGCGGCAAAACCGATATGAGAAGAATGATGACGCGGGAGGAAATAGCCTCAAACGCAAACTGCTTTAAAAAGCAAATTTCCCAGTTTATAGACTTCAGCAATGACAGGGCTATAATGGTGGATAATGCCGACTGGCTGCTGGAGCTGAACTATGTAAAATTTTTAAGGGATATTGGAGTCCATTTTTCGGTAAACAGAATGCTTACCTTTGACTGCTTCAAAAGCAGGATGGAGGGAAAAGGGCTGTCTTTTATAGAGTTTAATTACATGCTCATGCAGAGCTATGATTTTCTTGAGCTGTTTAGAAAATACGGATGCTTTATACAGCTTGGAGGAGATGATCAGTGGTCAAACATAATAGGAGGAGCGGAATTGATACGAAGGACGGAGGGAAAGGAAGCCTTCGGAATGACATTTTCTCTGCTCACCACCAGCGAAGGAAAGAAGATGGGAAAAACTGAGAAAGGGGCCCTGTGGCTGAGCCCGGAAAAAACCTCTCCCTATGATTTTTACCAATACTGGAGAAATGTACAGGACAGTGATGTTAAAAAGTGCCTGTCGCTTTTAACCTTTATACCTATGGATGAGGTGGCCCGCTTATCCTCACTCAAGGATGCCGGGATTAACGAGGCAAAAAAGATTCTGGCCTTTGAGGTTACAAAGCTGGTACATGGAGAGGAAGAGGCCGTAAAGGCCGGAACGGCTGCCGAAGCACTTTTTTCAGGCATAGGAAATTCTGATTCCATCCCATTCACGGAGATTACTGAGGAGATGCTGTCAGACGGAATTAAGCTTATTGACCTTCTGACAATTTCAGGGCTTACCCCGTCAAAGAGTGAAGCAAGGCGAGCTGTACAGCAGGGGGGAGTGTATGTAAACGAGAAGAAGATATCGGATATCAACGCTGTTATGAAGAAGGAAGATTTTCCGGATGGCCGGATGCTTCTGCAGAGAGGCAAAAAGAACTTTAACAGGATAAGAATATCGGACTGAAAAAGCCAATTTACATTTCTTACGGGGGCATTTCTGCGTTCATGCAAAAATGCTCCTTATTTAATTGTTTAAGACAAACCCTTGTACATTAGACAAATAAATTTCCCGCATAAATAAAAAGAACTTTTTATAAAGAAAAAAGATTTTAAAGGTATAAAAGCAGGTATTTTCGCCTCTTTAAAAAGCCACAGAAATACTCTTTTCGGGAAATATGTAAGCAAATACCCTATAATAGTTTACTTTAATGTAATTTTATAGTAGAATGATAATGCAAAAGCAGATGAAAAAGGGGGTGTTTTGCATGGTTATGAATATATATATGCTGTTTTTGCTATCACTTCCCGAGGCAGTTTTAAATCTGATAATTATGCTGCTCTTTGCAGGGGCAAAGGGCAGGCTCAAAATAAACAAGGCCAATATCCTATATTTTACTATTTCCATAGTACTTATGCTGGCGGCCTCATGGATTATCCGTCCTTTATCGCCTAACGTAATTGCGAGTGTTATGCTGCATCAGATTGCTTATGTTTTAATAATACTTGCGGTATACAGGCTTAAATTTGCATATGCACTTCTTGCAGTTTCATTCACATATTTAGCATCTTCAACCATGGAAAATGCCTATACTCCTTATATTATTACTTATGTTTGCAATGGAATTGAAAATTTTCAGAAAGCCTATCGCTGGTACGTGCTGTATTGCTTGCCTACGAGGGCTGTCCAGATAGCCTTGGCAGTGTTTCTGTGGAGATATGACATCATGGTAGCTACGAGACTTGATCATCGCTTCCACAAGAATTTTATTTTATGTGCCTTAATACTGGTTTCTTTAGAAAATGCCTTTGCTTTTATATTCTATACGTATTGGCATACAATGTCGTTAATATATCAGACACTTTATTCGGTCTCAATTCTCTTAATGGTTTTTGGGTTTAATTTTGCTGTTTTTAAGCTTTTATACGATACGATAGGAGGAATTATATCAAAGGGATACAGGCAGTATACGGAGCTGGAGGAAAGTGCCCGGTATGCGTTCGATAAAATTGAAACCTTGCTTCAATGCAATAAGATAAATGAGGCAGTAGAGCTTATCAAGGAAATCAAAGGCAAAGAGAAGTAAAAAATTTTTTATTAGTGATTGGAGGTGACTATTATGAAGAAGAGATTTTATGGTGTATTCTCCATCGTCAGCGGAGCTCTTGTATTAATTGCAGCATTAAGTGCAGGTTGTGCATGCGGTTTTTACTACTACCAGCCTAAGGTTCCAAAGTGCCTGTCTGAAAATAAATAGCGGCGGGGAGCAAAAGCACTCTTGTATACTGGATTTTAAGAGTGTTTTTGTTTTTTTCCCTTTTCTTTATAAGGGGACATTTCTCAAAAACATAGCAAGTGTTTTTAACGATAAAATCAGATATTTTAAGATGATATTTGCTGGTTTATTGAGAAATGTCCCCTTATTGCTTGACATTAATTGATAATGATAATTATAATCAAAGTAATGAGATCAAAAGCATTTTTTGCCGGAGGTAATTAAATAATAAGGTAAGGTGTTGGCTTTGAGGGAGAAAATTATTTTACGAAACGTTGATGATTTTTTTAAGGCTTTTACTAAGGAATGTGGATTTTCCGAAAAAAATACTGGGAGCGAATCAAGATATGAGGTAGCAGGGGAACAGGGAAGGGGCTTGATTCAGAGGCTGTCCTTCAATAACGGAATAGCAATATGTATTGAGGATGTGTGTTTTAAGGAAAATATAATAATGCACTATAAGATGGATGATGTGCCCTTTGAGGTATCCTACTGCATTTCGGGAAGGATAAATCACTTTGAAGAGGAGTTGGGAAATGTCCCGCTGAATAAAGGGTGTGTGGGAATATATATGAAAAACGGCTCAGAGGGTTGGATGGAGTATCCCTGTAATTCTGCAATAAAATGCATTTCTGTTAGTGCCGACTCAGAATTTATGGAGTCCTTTAAATATGGGAATAGTAAATATAATGAAATAAGCAGCGAAAGGATAAATTGCTTAATGAAGCCCCAAAAGATAGATCCGTCCATGAGGATGGCTTTTGAGCAAATGTACAATTGCTGCTTTCATGGGCTGTCAAGGCTTATTTATTTGCAGTCTAAGGCAATGGAGGTCATTTCACTGACGCTCCACAGGGAGA
Organism: Bacillota bacterium; assembly: GCA_023390115.1. Lineage (GTDB taxonomy): Bacteria > Bacillota > Clostridia > Acetivibrionales > DSM-27016 > Anaerobacterium. The sequence goes on along the minus strand of JAEWDM010000022.1, from coordinate 301,399 downwards.
TTAATGAGCGTGAAAGAGACGATAAAAAAAGCCCGTTAAATTCTGAGGACAGAAAAAAAATTCAGCTCAGTGAAAAAATAATTCTTGAGAATTTGACTAATCCCCTGTCTATAAAGGAATTATCCTTGAGGGTAGGCTTGAATACCTGCAAGCTCAAGGAGGGCTTTAAGCAGGTGTACGGCAATACTATTTTCGGGTATATAAAGGATGTGAGAATGGAAAAGGCAAGGAGGCTGCTGCTTGAGCAGGATGAAATGAATGTAAATGATATTGTAAATGAAATAGGATATTCAAATTCAGGTCATTTTGCCAGGGCTTTCAGGCAAAAATACGGCATTAATCCTAAAAAATTCCGTCTCAGGATCTAAATACTGCCTCTGTGAGTGGAAAATTTATTTAATTAAATATATAATTCTACTATGCTAATATGCGATATTGATAATCATTATCATATATTAGCATTTGTTTTACTATTACAAAGAGATGGGGACAGATGTAAAAAGGTATGCACAATATGAGGAGCTATGTTTTAAAGAGGCTGGTAAATTTAATTTATGTGATATTGGGAATTACGCTTATGTCCTTTGTGCTTGCAAATATTTCGCCTGTTGATCCTGCAGAAGCCTATGTGAGGAGGAATTCAAAGACTGCGGATGCTGAGCAGATAGAAAGAATAAGGGAAGAAATGGGCTTTAACAGGCCTGTTTATATACAATATTTAGCATGGGCAGGCAAGGCGGTGAGGCTTGATTTAGGAGAGTCTCTCGTATCGGGAAGGCCTGTGAGGGCGGAAATAATGGAGGCTTTTCCTAAGACTGTGCTTCTGGTGGCCGCTTCGATGCTTATGACGCTTGTGGTCGCCCTTCCTGTGGGTATAATATGTGCGGTATACAGGAACAGGGCCTTTGATAATATTGTCAGAGTACTGACTCTTGTTGGAATTTCGATTCCGGGCTTCTGGCTCGGCTTTGTCTTAATGTATCTTTTTTCGGTTAAGCTTAAGCTGGTGCCGGTAGTAGGCTTCGGCAGACTTGAGAATATACTGCTTCCTGCAGCAACCCTTGCGGTTCCTGTAATCGCATTGGTAATAAGGCTGCTCAGGGCAAATATGCTGGAGAATATAAATAAGGATTTTGTAACATATGCAAAAGCCAGAGGGATATCCGGCAGAAAGATTATAGCAAAGCATGTCTTTAAAAATGCTCTTCCTCCCATGATAACACTTTTAGGACAGACGGCAGGATATATGGTGGCGGGGACTGCTGTCATAGAAAGCATTTTTTCCTGGCCCGGTATGGGCATGTATGCCGTAAAGGCTATTATGGACAGGGATTTCCCGGCTGTTAACGCATATGTAATGATAATGGCGGTTGTGTTTGTCATATGCAACCTTTTTGCCGATGTCGCCAATATGATGATCAGCAAGGGCCTTGTAAAAGAAGGTGTCGGATTTTGAATGCTTTTATGCGTCTCTGCAAAAGCAGGCAGGCAGTGATTGGAATAACGATGATAGCAGTTGTAGTGTTGCTTGCGGTTTTTGCTCCGCTGCTTGCACCTAATGATCCCAATAGAGTAAACATTTCAAAGCGTTTTGCGGAGCCCGGCGGGGAATTTCCTCTGGGCGCCGATCATTTGGGAAGGTGTGAGCTGTCGCGCCTGATTTTCGGTGCTAGGACTTCTCTTGGTATTGCGTCTGCTATATTAGTACTTATAGCTGCTGTCAGCATAGTTCTTGGAATGCTGTTTTCGTATTACGGAGGGATTGCGGACAGGATATTTTCAGGCATATGCGATGTCCTCATGGCTTTTCCGCCGATGGTATTTATTCTGGCGTTTGCCGGGGCGATGGGGCCTGGCGTGCGCAATATTATTATATCTGTGGTGCTTGCAAATTGGGTGTGGTATGCGAGGGTTGTAAGAAGCTATGTTATGCTTGAGAAGAACAAGGAGTATATTCTGTCCGCAAGGGCGGCGGGCTCGTCGGATTTCAGGATTATGGCAAGGCATATAATGCCGAATATTATGCCGCCCCTGCTTGTGTTTTTCAGCCTGGGCATAGGAGATTCGGTGCTTATGATTTCGGGGTTTTCATTTCTGGGTATAGGAGTTGATCCATCCGTCGCGGAATGGGGGACGATGATCAGCAATGCCAGAAGTGTAATATATACTCAGCCTCAGCTTATGTTTTATCCCGGACTTTGCATATTTTTTACTATATGCGGATTTAATATTTTCGGCGAGGCTCTGCGGGATGTTTTATCACTTGAGGAATTAGGAGGGGAGTTTGAATATGGAAAAACCCGTTTTAAGTGTCAAAGGCTTATCAATTGGATTAAGCGGCGGAAAACAGCTTGTTAAGGATGTATCCTTTGATGTATGCAGAGGTAAAATACTTGGAATTGTTGGTGAGAGCGGAAGCGGAAAGACTATGACCTGCAAGGCTGTCATGGGTCTTTTAAAAAACACCGCAGGGTTTACGGTTGACGGACAGATTCTTTTAAATGGCTCAGATATTATGCACCTGCCTGAAAAAGATATTCAAAGGATGAGGGGAAGGGATATGGGGTTTGTCATGCAGAATCCCATGACGGCGTTCAATCCGCTTATAAAGGTGGGGAGTCATGTCACGGAGGCGTTTTCCGCTCATACGCACATGAGAGGAAGAAAAGCGTATGCAGCGGGAGTTGAGATGCTTAAAAGAATGGACTTAAAAAGGCCCGAGGAGCTGATGAACAGCTATCCCTTTGCCTTAAGCGGCGGAATGCTGCAAAGGATAATGATAGGTCTTGCAATTTCATTAAATCCCGGATTGCTGATAGCCGATGAGCCCACAACTGCTCTGGATGTAAAAAATCAGGCAATGGTATTGCATGAGCTGGAAAAAATAAAGAGAGACTATATGCCGGGCATTCTCCTGGTAACTCATGATTTTGGAGTAATAGCGCAGATAGCCGATGAGGTTGCCGTAATGAGAAACGGGAAGATTGTTGAAAAGGGTGCCGTACACAAAATATTCAGCGCTCCTGAGCATCCGTATACAAAAGAGCTTTTAGGTGCCAGGCTTTTGTGCGAAAGGGGGCAGTCTTGCTCACGCTTAGTAATGTAAAAAAGAGCTTCTCTATGCAAAGTGACAGGGGGAAGCGCGTAAAGGTTAATGCCGTGGACGGAGTATCCTTCTCCTTTGAGCCGGGAGCCTGCCGCGGGCTTGTAGGAGAAAGCGGCTCGGGAAAGAGCACGCTGTCAAGAATGATTTTAGGCTTTGAAAGGCCCGATGAGGGAGAGATAACGTTTTTAGGAAGAAATATATACAGTGCGTCTAAAAGACATATGAAGGAAATACGTAAGAATATTCAGATGGTGTTTCAGGACAGCATGGGCTCGCTTAATCCTAAAATGAGGGTGTATGACAGTATTGCAGAGCCTGTAAGGAATTTTGACAGGCTTTCTTACAGAGAGGAAAGGAAAAGGGTTGATTACCTTTTGGAAAGGGTGGGCCTTTCCCCGGAGGATGGAAGAAGGTATCCGTATCAGTTCAGCGGAGGCCAGCTTAAAAGAATATGCATTGCAAGGGCAATAGCGGTCAGGCCAAAGTTTATTGTGTTTGATGAGGCAGTCAGCGGTCTTGATGCAACTGTTAAAAAGAAGGTGCTGGATCTGCTTTTGGAGATACTGAAGGAGACGGGCAGCGGGTATCTTTTTATTACTCATGACATGGACGTGGCCTTGTATATATCTTGTGGAATATCAGTTATGAAGGATGGAAAAATTATTGAAACGGTGGATGGCATAACGTCCTTTGACGATTTTAAGCATCCATATTCAAAAATGCTCATACAATCACTTCCGCCGTTATATCCAAATTAGGAGCAAAAATTGAGTTTATAGCTCAGAGCATAAATATTTCTAAGATGCAGATGTAATTAATATTAAGGATTAAGGAGTGTTGGATTTATGAAAAAGAAACTTTTAAGCTTAATGCTGGCTGTACTGATGCTGGCTGCAATAATGCTCATGACAGCCTGCGGGCAAACGGAGGATACCAGTGCCGAAAAGCAGGCAGAAGAAGGAGCGTCCGATGAAATTGAGCAAATAATCGGCTGTGAATCGGTTGATTTTGAGAGCTTTGATATACTTGGAAGCAATGACTCTCAAGGATTCTATTACCATTCGCCTAATGTTTATGAAACCCTGGTCCGCTATGAGGGGGGCAAAATTGCTCCATGCCTTGCGGAATCATGGAAGATTAACGGAAATGAATGTGTTTTTAATTTAAGGCAGGATGTAAAATTTACTGATGGAAGCGCGTTTAATGCTGAGGCGGTGAAGATGAATTTTGATATGATTAAAAGCCATTATGCGGAGCTGTTTTCGTATATAGGAACAATAGCCAAGCTTCAGAGCGTTGAGGCCGTCGATGAATACACAGTGAAGCTTATATTCGATACACCGTATTACGCAGTGCTTCAGGATCTGACGGCATCCTTTCCGGGAGGCATAATGTCTCCTAAGGTATTTGAAAACGGAAATATTCCATATGTGAACACCTTTGACGCTACCTATGGTACAGGCCCTTACAAGCTGTCGACGGGGGAATCTGAAAAAGGGAAATATTATACTTTTGTAAGAAATGAAGATTACTGGGGTGAAAAGGCAGGCGCCAAAAAATATATTGTTAAAATCATACCGGATATTGATGCAAGAATGATGGCACTGAGGACGGGAGAGGTTGATTTTGTGCTTGGAGAGCGTATGATATCTCAGGATGCCTTTTCGCAGTTCAAGTCAGAGAAGGATTTTGAGGTAAAGCTTTCTGAAGAAAGGGCCAGAACGAGGAACCTGCTTTTGAATACCTCAAGGGAGCTTTTGTCTGACTTAAATGTTAGAAAGGCCATACAATACGGTACGAATAAAAGTGAAATTATTGAGAATATATTGTATGCAATGGAGGAAAAAGCGGATTATCTTCTTGATCCCGGACTTCCTTATTGTGATGTAAAGGTAGAGCCTTATAACTATGACAAGACAAGGGCTGAGCAGCTTCTTGAGGAGGCGGGCTGGGTAAGGCCCGAAGGAAAGAGAATAAGAGAGAAAAGTGGGAAGCCGCTTGCACTTCAAATGATTTACAGAAGCGGCTATGGTTCAGAGGAGAATGTTGTACAGGCATTTCAGGCACAGATGGAGGATATAGGAATTGATGTAAAAATAACAGGCTATGAGATGATGGCATGGTATGGAAAGGGCCTGGAAGGGGAGTTTGATATTACTGTTAACGACACCTACGGTCTGCCTTTTGACCCTCATACCTTTATCAGCCCTATGAAGGATTATGGGCTTGACTATCCCGCACAGCAGGGACTCTCCATGAAAGGCGAGATAGACGCAAAAATCACCAGAATGTTTGAAACCGTTGATAGTAAGGAGCTTCAGAACATATACAGCTATATTCTTACTACTCTTCATGAACAGGCCGTAAATGTGCCTGTATCATACCCTAAGGAAATAGTCATCTTTAATAAGAATAAGATAAGCGATGTACGGTTTAATGGTATTCCTAATTTTACAGAGGTAAAAGGAATGAGCTTTAAATAAAAGGGCGGATTCCTGAGGATATATCAAAAGGCGGTAGTCCGGCGGGAAAATTCATAAATATGTTAAAGGCCGGTTTGAATTTTTCCGCCGGATATTTATTTAAGGAGGATATGATGCTGGATAGTATTTTAAGGATGATTAGACTTGCGGGGAAGCATAAGGACAAAATGGTATGGTCGGTAGTGTGTGCGGTGCTTAGTGTTGCAGCCGGAATAATACCTTTTTTCATAATACACCGGATCATTATGGAATTTATGCGGGACAATCCTGACAGGAGGCATATAGAGAGCCTTATTTTAGCTGCCGGGGCAGCCCTTATTTTAAAGGCGGTATTTTTTTCAAAGGCCACCCGCCTTTCTCATAGCGCGGCATATAAAATACTGTATAATACAAGAATTAAGCTTGCATATAAGCTTGCAAGACTACCTCTGGGGTATTTCTCGGACAGGGCGTCAGGCAAGATTAAAAAGGTCATGCTTGAGGATGTTGAGGAGATGGAAAGATTTCTGGCGCATAATATTCCTGAAACAACTTCTAACCTCATAATTCCTGTAGCTGTAACCGTCTATCTGTTCATACTTGACTTCAGGATGGCGGCTGCAATGCTTATAACCTTTCCTGCCGCTTATCTGGCATTTATATTTATGATGAAGGATTCAAAGGAAAAAATGAAAAAATATGTCGAGGCAACAGAGAGCATGAATGGGGTTATTGTTGAATATATTAAGGGCATGGCTGTTATAAAGGCTTTTAACCAGACTACAGGATCATTTGCAAAATATAGAAGCTCTATTGAAGAATACCGCAAATTTGTAATGAAATGGTATAGAGATGCATGGCCTTATATGTCGGCATATTTTGTAATTATGCCTGCTAATTTAGTTGCGGTGCTCCCCGCAGGCGCTTATTTCTATTTGAACGGAAGCCTTGAATTATCGGTGTTTATTCTGTTTCTGGTAATTTCTATGGGCTTTGCGGCGCCAATTTTAAAGCTTACCGAATTTCTGGACGGAATTACCATGATCTCCTCCTGCGAGTCAAGAGTTAATGAAATTTTGCAGGATAATGAGCTGTTTAAGTCTGATAAGCCTGCTGTTATACCAGAAAGCTTCTCTATACGTTTCGACAGTGTAAGATTTTCCTATGCCGAAAAGGAGACTATTAAAGGGATATCGTTTACTGCAGACGAGGGTACAGTGACAGCTCTTGTGGGGCCCTCGGGATCGGGAAAGTCTACTGTTGCAAAGCTTATAGCCAGATTCTGGGATATCAGCGGCGGGGAAATCAGCGTGGGAGGGCTGAATATAAGGGAAATACCTGTAGAAAAGCTGATGGAAACGGTAAGCTTTGTTTTTCAGGACGTGTTTTTGTTTAATGTATCGGTGAGGGACAATATAAAAATGGGAAGACCGGAGGCTACTGATGCGGAAATTGAGAACGCTGCGAGGATGGCTCAGTGCCATGAGTTTATAATGGGTATGGAAAAGGGCTATGACACAGTTGTGGGCGAGGACGGGAGCAAGCTGAGCGGAGGCGAGAAGCAGAGAATATCTATTGCGAGGGCAATATTGAGAAATGCTCCTGTTATAGTGCTTGATGAAGCCACATCCAGCGTTGATCCGGAAAACGAGGATAAGATACAGGAGGCTTTGAACAACCTTACAAAAGGAAAAACCTTGATTGTTATTGCTCACAGGCTGTCCACCATAATACACTCCGATAAAATTCTTGTTATTAACGAGGGAGTAATTGAAGCTGAGGGAAGGCATGAAGAGCTTCTGAAAAAATGTCCTCTGTATAAGGGAATGTGGGAAGCCCATGTAGAGGCTATGGAGTGGGAGTTTGATATGGGGGAGGTGATTAGGTAATGCTTAGTATTATAAATAGAATATTTAAAATTGCCGGTGAAAAAAGAAATAAGCTTATTCTGGCATTTGGTATAAATTTTCTTGAAAACATTTGCGCGGTTGCTCCGCTCGTACTGATTCTTATGACTCTGAATGATATTACCTCAGAGACGCTTACAATGGAATCAATATGGAAACGTCTGTTTTTTTTGCTTGCCGCCATGCTGGGGCAGTATATTTTTAAGCTGCTGGTATATGTGCTTCAGGATGGAACCGGCTTTGAAATTATGGCGGAACAAAGAATAATAATAGGTGAGAGGCTGAGACGATTGCCTATGGGATGCTTTTCGGACAATAATGCAGGAAATATTTCTGCAGTTGTTACGAATGATATGACCTTTGTAGAGACATTTTCAATGCAGTTTCTTTCTAAGGCGACTAATTCATTAATAAGCAGCGTGCTTGCAATAGTATTTGTATTTGTTATAAATTGGAAAATGGGTATGGTTGTGCTTGCAGGATATCCCTTTGCCTTTATTCTTAATATTAAAATTCAAAAATATTTCAGGAAATTCGGGCCGGAAAGGCAGCAGGGCCAGGCGGATGTTGTTTCTAACCTTCTTGAGTATATACAGGGAATTCCGGTAATTAAGGCCTTCAATCTTGCAGGAAGCAATTTCAAAAAGCTGGAGGCGGTTCTGAGCAGGTTTGAAAAGCTGGCACTGAATTTTGAAATGAAGGCTGTTCCGTGGAATGCCGCTTTTAATGCCTGCTTCCACCTGTCTACAGCACTTATATTGTATATGGGATCCTATCTTTATTTTTCAAATGAAATATCCATGGCAACAATGATGATGTTTGTCATTATTGCCTTCAGAATTTATATGCCCGCGGAGGCCATAGCCGTGTATTCAGGAATTATCCGCCTTATGGACGCATGCCTTGACAGGCTGCAGAGGGTTATGGATATTGAGCTTATTGATCAAAAAGATTCAGATGCAGGTATAAGCGGCCATGATATTGAGTTTAAAAATGTTTCCTTTTCATATGGGGATAAGCCTGTGATAAAGGACCTGAGCTTCAAAACTCCTCAAAAGACAATGACAGCCATCGTAGGGCCTTCAGGCAGCGGTAAAACGACAATAACCAGTCTTATAGCACGGTTCTGGGATGTACAGGAGGGAGAGGTGCTTATAGGGGGGGTGAATGTAAAGGATATGAAGTGCGATTCTGTTCTTTCACACATAAGCATGGTTTTTCAGGACGTATACCTTTTTAATGACACAATACTTAATAATATAAAATTCGGAAATTCCGGCGCAACTATGGAGCAGGTGATAGAGGCTGCCAAAAACGCCAGATGCCATGATTTTATAAGCAGCCTGGAAAATGGCTACGACACTGTGATAGGGGAAGGCGGAGATACTTTGTCAGGAGGGGAAAAGCAAAGAATTTCCATTGCAAGAGCTATGCTTAAGGATGCTCCTGTTATAATGCTGGATGAGGCAACCTCAAGCATTGATCCGGAAAATGAGAAGGAAATTCAGGAGGCTATAAGTCTTCTGGTAAAAAATAAAACTCTTATTGTGATTGCCCATAGATTGTCTACGGTTAAAAAAGCAAATCAGATTCTGGTTCTTAATCAGGAAGGGATGCTGGCCGAAAGAGGGACTCATGAGGAGCTGCTTGAGGAGGGCGGAATTTACGCGGGGTTCTGGACGAGGAGAAGAAATGCTGAGCAGTGGAAAATAAATACAGGAACGGTAAAAGGGGAATCTTTATGAGAGAGCTTCGGAAGATAACAGAGGGAGCGCAAAGGTTGACTGATATGATTTACGCTCCAATGTATACAAAAATACTGTTTGCGGCAATTGAGCTGGACATATTCGACCGGCTTGAACAGGAGAAGGGGCATGCGGAGCTTGCAGAGGAGCTCGGGCTGAACCGGAGCAATACTCAAAGCCTGTTGGATGCTTTATCGGCAATGGATTTGCTGGAAAAAAGACAGGGGCTTTATAAAAATACCGCGTTGTCATCTCAATACCTGTTAAGAAATTGTGATTGGTTTATAGGAGACTACGTAAGGGTTTCAAACCTGGGTACGGGTTTTGAGGATATTGATATCGTTAAAGCTGTGAAGGAAGGGCCTGACGGGACAAATGATAATATGCAGGGGCTGGAGGCATACGCGCAATTCGGGGATTATACAGAGATGCTGAAAACAGGTCAGAGAGGGGGAGGCTCCAGGGAAATTGCAGCCCTTGCGGCATCCCTTCCGGAATTCGGCGGATTCAAAAGAATGCTTGATCTGGGAGGAGGCCCCGGCTTAACGGGAATAGCTATTGTTAAGGAACATCCGGTAATGGAAGGAATTATTTTTGACACTCCTGAGGTCGGGAAAACCGCGGCGCAATCTATAAAAGAATATGGAATGGAGAAGCGGATGCGTGTAATGACGGGGGATTACATAACTGATTCGATCGGAGGAGAATATGATTTCGTGCTGGCAATGAGTACTCTGAATTTTGCAAAGCATACATTGGATTCTGTTATAAAAAAAATATATGAGGCTTTAAATCCGGGAGGTGTGTTTATGTGCATCTCGGAAGGGCTGACGGAGGATATGACAAAGCCTTGTGAAATGGTTGCCGCATGGCTGCCGAGCCGCCTTAGAGGCTATGATTTTGCACTGAGGCAGGGCGAGATCAGTGACGCTGCTGTAAGGAGCGGCTTTAAAAGCGTTTATAAGAGGACATTGAATTTATTTGCCGGTAAGATGGATATAGATATTGCAAGGAAGTAGGCAATTCTATCAGTTTTAGAGAGGGGACAAGATGTGAAGGAGATGGCACAAGAGAGATTTGGAACAAATGCTCCGGTGTCCTGCGAAGCGGTTGAAGAATGGCTTATAAGCAGGATTTCGGATGAAACTGGAATAGCCGGGGAGAATATTGACGTTGAGCGCCCTTTGAGGCTGTACGGCCTCTATTCAAAAGCTCTTGGCAGGCTTACGGAGGATATGGGGAGCTATGTGGGAAGAAGCTTCCCGCCGACGCTGATTTATGATTATCCTACCATACGCGCCTTAGCGGCCTATGCCGCAGGCATACTGCAAACGCATGATGAGGAAGAGGGGAAGAATGTTGGCGGGAATGAGACGGAAGTAGCGAGGAATGGTTTTCCAGGCGGGGATATTGCCGTGGTAGGGATGGGCTGCCGCTTTCCGGGAGGCTGCAATTCCCCGGAAGAATTCTGGGAATTTCTTAAAATGGGAGGAGACGGTATTACCGAGGTGCCTGACGGGCGCTGGGAGGCCGGAGAGCTGTTTGATCCCGACCACAGGGCTCCGGGCAAAATGAATACCCGCTGGGGGGGCTTTATAAGTGATATTGATATGTTTGATGCCTCTCATTTCGGAATTACTCCACGTGAGGCTCAAAGCATGGATGTGCAGCAGAGGCTGGTGCTGGAGGTGTGCTGGGAGGCTCTTGAGAACGCAGCCGAGATAACAAGCGGGCTGGCGGGAAGCAGCACGGGAGTGTTTATAGGCATAGGCGGAAGCGATTATACCAGAAGGTTTTTTGAGGATACCGGGAGGCTTGATTTTTACTGTGCCACGGGGAGCTATACAAGCATTGCGGCAAACAGGGTGTCATATGCACTGGGGCTTCGCGGGCCGAGCATTTCTGTTGATACGGCATGCTCCTCCTCGCTTGTGAGCATTCATATGGCATGCAGGAGCCTGCTGGACGGGGAGTGCGGAATGGCACTGGCAGGGGGAGTGAATGCCATTGTGTCTCCTGAAATCACCATTGCGCTTTCAAAGGCTAAAATGATGGCGCCGGACGGAAGATGCAAGACCTTTGACGCGTCGGCCGACGGATATGTGAGGTCGGAGGGCTGCGGAATTGTTGTGTTAAAACGCCTTACCGACGCACTGCGGGATAAGAATAATATATTATGCGTGATAAAGGGCACCAGTGTTAACCATTCTGGAAAAAGCAACGGGCTTTCAGCTCCAAGCGGGCTTGCCCAGCAGGAGGTAATAAGGGGTGCGCTTGGCAGGGCGGGCATTAAGCCGTCCGAGGTACAGTATGTCGAGGCCCATGGCACGGGGACGTTTGTGGGCGATCCTATTGAATTCCGTTCCCTTGCCGAGGTAATGAAGGAGGGGCGGAGTAAGGACAAGCCGCTGATTGTAGGAACGGTAAAGACAAACATAGGCCATACCGAGATGGCGGCAGGGGTGGCAGGGCTTATAAAGGTCATTCTTTCCATGTCTCATGGACAAATTCCTCCCAACCTGCATTTAAATGAGCTTAACCCTCAAATATCTCCGGAGGAGGTTCCCGCCGTAATTCCTACTGAGACAGTTCCGTGGGATGCAGGCCAGAAGGGGCGTATTGCAGGCATAAGCTCGTTTGGCTTCGGAGGTGTGAATGCGCATATAGTAGTGGGTGAAGCACCCAATATGGAGCTTGCCTCTGCGGGAAAGAGTCCGCCTTTTCAGCTTTTAACCATTTCAGCAAAAAGTGAAAATGCCTTGCGTAAAATGGCGGAGAGGTATGCGGATTTTCTTAGGCAGAAGCATACGCCGGACTTTGAAGATATTTGTTTTTCAGCGGGAACGGGAAGGGGAGCCTTCCCTTACCGTCTGGCGCTCGCAGCTAATGGGAAGGAGGATGCGGCGCGGCAGTTGGAGATGTTTTTAAGCGGTGCGGTAAAGCAGGGCCTCGCTTCAGGCTATGCGCCCGGTTCGGCCAGGCCGGGAGTTGCATTTCTTTTCACAGGCCAGGGTTCCCAGTATTTCGATATGGGAAGGGAGCTTTATCAGACGCAGCCAGTCTTTGCTCAAGCTATTGACAGGTGTGGCGCCATTCTTAAAGACCATATGGAGCATTCTCTCATATCCTTGCTTTTTGACCCTTGCAACGCGCAGCTTGCGGACCAGACACGCTATACCCAGCCTATGCTTTTTGCACTTCAATATGCGCTGGCTGTGCTGTGGCAGTCATGGGGCGTCAAGCCTTCCGCCGTGATGGGGCACAGTGTGGGAGAATATGCTGCCGCATGCATTGGGGGAGTGTTTACCCTTGAGGACGGCTTGAAGCTGATAGCTGCCCGGGGGCGTATGATGCAGAGCCTTCCTTCGGGGGGGCTTATGGCGGCTGTCTTCGCCGGTGAGGAAATAGTGCGGGACCTTATGCTGCCTTATGCGGCGCAAGTCTCGATCGCTGCGGTAAATGGACCGGAAAGCGTGGTTATAAGCGGTTCCGGGGAATGTGTGGGTAAAATTATTAAGGTAATGGAGGGCCGGGGCATAAGGGTTGCCCCTCTTGCGGTGTCCCATGCCTTTCATTCTCCTCTTATGGAGCCTATGATACAAGAGTTTGAGAAGCTTTTGGAGGGAATAAGCTTTAATGAGCCGTCTGTTCCTCTGATTTCAAATGTTACCGGAGAACCTGCCGGTAAAAATGAGATATGTACTGCCCGTTACTGGTGTGAGCATATACGAAGACCGGTATTGTTTGATAGGGGCATACGCCGCATGTACGCAAACGGGCTTCGCTTATTCATGGAGATAGGACCAAACCCCGTGCTTTGCGGAATGGGCCGAAGATGCCTGGAGGATGAAGGTGTTGTATGGCTTTCTTCTCTCAGAAAGGGCGCCGGTGATTCCCAAACCATGCTGGGAAGCATGGCACGGCTTTACTGCCTTGGAATAAAGCCTCTTGAGGCTGCTTTTGGGGGCGGGAGGCGCGTTTCTCTCCCGGCATATCCGTTTGAACGGCAGCGTTTTTGGTTTAACAGCAAAAAAGAGCAGGCGGGAGAAAAGCTTAAGGACGACGGCGGGCACGGAATGAAAGGGGTCTTTCACCCGTCGGAGGGAAGGCTTGTCAATACTCCTTATGCAGGAGCACTGTATGAGTACAGGTGCGCCTGGGACTCCCCATATATATGCCAGCACAGGGTATACGGAACGCCTGTGTTTCCGGGAGCGGCAATGATTGCTATGGTGACGGCCTCACTGGACAGGCATTATAAAGGGCTTCGCTTTAGCATTTATGATACGGTTGTTAAAAATCCCCTGTATATTGAGGAGGGCTCCCATGCTGTAATACATGTGCTTTTGGAGGCCAAGGAGGGCGCCCGTACCGGCTTTCAGGTTTTCAGCACGAAGGAGGCAGGAGATGAAGACTGCTCTTCATGGTGCCTGCACCTTGCAGGTACGGCACAGGGGGAGGAAATGCGGGAGGCCGGCTGCAAGCAGGCGGATTTTTCGCTTCCGGTATTACAGTCTAAATGCACAAACGCAGTTTCCGGGGATGATTTCTACAGCAGGCTTAAAGACACAGGGCTTGAATTCGGAGAGCATATGCGCTGGCTTGATTTTATTTATAAAGGGTCCTCGGAGGTGCTGGCCAGGGTGCGCTTTGCCGAAGGGGCCGATGTGTTTCCGCCGTGTCAAGTGCATCCGGGGCTCCTGGACGCCGGCGCGCAGTTGCTGCTGGCGGCATTTGACATGTCGGGAGATGAGGCATATATGTTTATGGGGTATGACTCATACTCGGTATACGGCACTCCCGAAGGCAGAATGTGGTATCATTTGGCAGTGAGGCATGGAGATATAAGCTCAAAGGCACTTACAGGTGATTTTACGCTTTTCTGCGACGACGGAAGGGTTGTGGCGGAGGCAAAGGGTGCCGGTATTATGCGCGTATCGCGTGCGGAGGTTATGAAAAGCATGAGCGGAAGCTCCTCGGACCTAAATCTGCTGCACATAAATGAGTGGGTGCCTGTTCCGGCAGCCGGTAAGCAGGCACAGCCGCGGTATAAAAAATGGGTTATATTCTCAGATAACACCGGAGTGGGGGATAACCTGGCACAACTGCTTGAAATGAGAGGTGCCCGGTGCATTGTGGTATATGCGTCCTCCCGGTATAAGGCTATGCACGACAGGCATTTGTCTGTAAATATACACGATCCTGAGGATTACAGGAGATTGTCGGAATATATTATTGAAAATTTTACATACTGTGAGGGTGTGGTCCATTTATGGAGCCTTAATATGTCCTCTGACGCCGGGGCGCATGCCGAAGCTCTGGAGAGAGAGCAAATGTACGGCCCGGGCAGCGCCTTGCTGTTTTTGCAGCAGGTGCTTGGCTTCGGCCTTAAGGTTAGCCCCAGGTTCTGGTTTGTTACGGCGGGAAGCCAGAGCGTTTCGGGTGATGAAGGGACTGTGAGCTTTGCCCAGGCGTCCATTTGGGGATTCGGAAAGACCTTTGCAATAGAGCACGGAGAGCTGTGGGGAGGACTGGCGGATATTGATCCCCGCAATCCTTCTGCTCTGCAGGGCCTGGCCAATGAAATGCTTTGCCCTTCCGGGGAGGAACTGCTGGCTTTCAGGGGAGGCAAGGCGTTTGGGGCAAGATTGATACGCAAGAATTCATCCGGCAGAGTGACGGGCGCATTAAGCCTGGATTCCAATGCCACCTACCTGATTACCGGAGGAACAGGCGGAATTGGAATAAGGCTGGCACAATGGCTTGCCTTAAACGGCGCCGGCAGATTGGCGTTATTAAGCCGTAAGGGAGCTTCACAGGGCAATAAGGATATTATTAGAAAAATAACGGAGGCAGGCACCGCAGTTGATGTATTTCAAGCGGATGTTGCCGATTATGAGGCATTAAAAAGAGTGCTGCCCAAAATTAATTGCGGAAGCATGCCCTTAAAGGGAGTTTTCCATCTGGCAGGGGAGCTGGATGACGGAATGCTTTTCAACCAAAGCCGTGAGCGGTTTATGCGTGCCTTAAGGCCAAAAGCGGCGGGCGCCCTTAACCTTCATGCTGTGACAAGGGAGCTTCCTCTGGATTGCTTTGTAATGTTTTCCTCCGTCGCGTCTGTGACAGGGGCCTCGGGACAGGGCAACTATGCGGCCGCAAATGCCGTAATGGATTCCCTTGCTTATTACCGCCGCTTGGAGGGACTGCCCGCGCTGTCGGTGAACTGGGGCCCGTGGGAGGGAAATGGAATGATAGCATCCCTAAGCGGTATTGAGGTGTCAGCTCTCGGCAAAAAGGGCCTGGGGCTTGTGGATGCCGAATCAGGCTTCGCCATGCTGAAGGAGCTTATGGAAAGCAATGCCGTTCAGGCGGGCGTATTCCCGCTTGATGCCGCAAAATATGCCGCGGGCAGTGCCGGAGGAGCTATGAAGGCGTTTTTCAGCCGGCTTTCCGGTGAGGCACCGCACAACAAGCAGGCTGCTCTCAGCTATTCCGCAAGTGAAGGGCATGGACAGGCAGCCTCCGCGCCACAAGAGAGGAAGCGTCCGGTGAAGTCCGCGGAAGGAGGTACGGAAGCGGAAGGTGCTTCCATATCGGATATAATAAAGGAAGTTTTGCCGGAGCAAAGGCTTGATAAGGTAATGGACCATATACGAAAGAGGGTGGCGGAGGCCATATGGGTTGAGAATTATGAAAAAATCGATGTACAGCAAAACCTGCTGGAAATGGGTTTGGACTCGTTGATTATTCTTGGCCTGCGCAGCAGCCTAAAAACGGATTTCGGGGTGAATATTCCGTTCAGTGAGTTTTTGCAGTGCCGTACCGTTAAAAGCCTTGGAGAGCTTGTAATGAACATCCTTGGGTTAAATGACACACTTACGGAGGAGCCGTCTTCCGTGCAGCCGGGCGATTTCAGAGTGGATGCAGAAAATCGCTTCCAGCCCTTCCCCCTTACAGACGTACAGTATGCCTATTGGATTGGAAGACAGGGACAGTTCGGGCTTGGAGATGTTTCGTGCCATGTATATGTTGAGGTGGAGGTAGGCGGGCTTGACACAGAGCGCCTTAACAGCGCCGTTACAAGCCTGGTTAAGAGGCATGAGATGCTGAGAGCCGTCATCCTTCCTGACGGCACGCAGAGGATTCTTGCCGAGGCGGAGCCATATAGAGTACGGCTTGTTGATTTAAGAGGAATGCAGAGGGATAAGGCGGAAGAGAGCTTGGAGCTTTTAAGGCAAGAGCTGTCTCATGCCGTCCACCCTTCTCTTACAGGCCCTCTTTTTGATATAACGGCCTCCCGTATTGACGATTTGAAGACCAGGCTGCATATAAGCCTTGATTTGCTTATTGCCGACGGCTGGAGCTTCAATATACTTATAAACGATTTATACTCCTTTTATTGCGACCCCGATACTACGCTTCCCAAAATAGAGATTTCCTACAGGGATTATATTATGGCGGAGCATGCCGCAAGGAATAGCGAGGCGTACGAAAATTCACTTAAATATTGGAGGGATAAGCTGGCTTCACTTCCCCCGGCTCCTGAGCTTCCTGTTTCAAGGCATCCTTCCGAGCTTGCGGAAACGAAATTTGTGCGGCTGTCCGCCGGGATGGATAAGGATAAGTGGGACAGGCTGAAGAAGAAGGCCGCACAGGAGGGCCTTACGCCATCGGGAGTTCTGCTGGCAGCCTTTGTGCAGGTTATAGGCAGGTGGAGCAAAAGCCCGCGGTTTACAATAATGATGACGCTTTTTAACCGTCTGCCGTTTCACCCTCAGGTAAACAGCCTGGTCGGAGACTTTACCTCATTAATAGCACTGGCTGTTGATACCGCGGGCGAAAGGACCTTTGCCGAAAAGGCAAGGGCTGTTCAGAAGCAATTCTGGGAGGATATGGAGAACAGGTGCGTTTCCGGGGTTCAGGTTTTAAGAGAGCTCACAAGGATTAACGGAGGTGAGGCGCAAAGCTCAATGCCTGTAGTATTTACAAGCGTGCTTCCATATGGGGGCTCATCGGGCGAGGAGACCTCAACACTTGAAATGCCGGAGGGACTGCCTGTTGATTTTGTATATTGCATTTCTCAAACACCCCAGGTATGGATAGACTTTCAGATCTTTGACAGGAAGGGAGCGCTTTCTTATAACTGGGATATCGTTTCGGGGCTGTTTCCGGAGGGCTTGCCGGAGGACATGTTTGATGCGTTTAATGCTCTGCTGGCTGACCTTTGTGACAACGAGGCACTGTGGCACGGGGAAGAGTACACTCGCTTGCCGTCCGCACAGGCGGAGCTGCGCAAAAAGGTAAACATGACCGAAGCGCCGTTTCCTCAAAAGCTTCTCCATGAGCTGTTTCTGGAGCAGGCGGAAAAGCAGCCGCAGATGGAGGCTGTTGTCGCAGCCGGTGTCCGCATGACGTATGGAGAGCTTGCAGCCAGGGCGGGAGATATAGGCCGCCTGCTTGCCTCAAAGGGAGCAGGCCCCAACCAGCTTGTAGCAGTGATTATGGAAAAGGGCTGGGAACAGGCGGCGGGAGTTATGGGCATACTTTTTTCGGGTGCGGCCTATCTTCCCATAGACCCTGCCGTACCGCAGCAAAGGCTTGATTATATACTAAGGGAAAGCGAAGCTCGTATAGCCCTGACGCAATCCCGTCTTATAAATACTCTAACCGTACCGGAGGGAGTTGAGCTTATCGGGGTTGGCATAGATGCCCCATTCGGCTGCTCCCGGACGGACGGGCGGAGTATTCTTCTGCAAAGGCCGGAGGACCTGGCGTATGTCATATACACCTCAGGCTCAACGGGTATGCCAAAGGGTGTTATGATAAGCCACAGCGGAGCGGTAAACACCGTTTATGACATAAATCAAAGGTTCGGAGTAGGCTCCGGAGACAGGGTTGTGGCAATTTCCAGCCTTAATTTCGATCTTTCGGTATATGACATATTCGGGCTTTTAGGAGCGGGAGGAACTGTCGTATTTCCCTCTCAGGAGGAGGTAAGGGACCCCGCGTGCTGGCACAGGCTTATTATTGATGAGAAAATTACGCTGTGGAATTCCGTTCCGGCATTTGTGGAAATGCTGTATGAATATGTTTCGGGAAAAAAGGAAAGCCTGCCGTCCTGCTTAAGGCTGATCATGATGAGCGGCGACTGGATACCTGTGAGCCTTCCGGGGAAGCTGAGGAGCCTTTGCCCCGGCGTACGCCTAATTAGCATGGGAGGAGCGACGGAGGCCTCGATATGGTCGATTGTATATGATATTGACGCTCCGGGAGAGGTGTGTGAGGGCTGGAGGAGCATACCCTACGGCAAGCCCCTTTCCAACCAGACCTTCCATGTTCTGAATGATGCGCTGGAGCCTTGCCCTGACTGGGTGCCCGGACATTTGTATATAGGTGGCTCAGGGCTTGCCATGGGATATTTCAAGGATCAGGATAAAACGTCAAAGAGCTTTTTTATTAATCATGAATCGGGAGAACGGCTTTACAGCACGGGAGACCTTGGCCGGTATCTGCCTGATGGAAACATAGAATTTCTTGGGCGTGAGGATTTGCAGGTCAAGATCAGGGGACACCGCATTGAGCTTGGAGAGGTTGAAGAGGCTATCAGGTCACACCCCGGAGTCCGGGATGCCGCCGTGGTTGTTTGTGAGGGGCGGAAGGGGGATAAATACCTTTCCGCATTTGCAGCGGCGGAGGATTTCAGTGAAAACCCGCTGTTTACAGTGGTTGATGGCGACAGGGATGCCATTTGCGCACAGTGGGGCATGGCTGTTGAGGCTGGGAAGTCAAAAGCCGCAGAGGTATTTGCAGGAATTGACGCAGAGGAGTTTGCGCGTTTCGGAAGATATCTTGAGGACTATGCCATAAGCGTTATGGGCAGCATTTTGAATATGCTGGGGGTATTTACGCGTCCGTTTGAAAGGTATACGGCCGATGAGCTTATTAGAAGCGCGGGAATAGATGAGCGCTACCGCGATCTTATGAAGCAATGGCTTGACGCTTTGCTGTGCAGGGGTCTTGTTAAAATGGAAGGATCTTGCTATACAAACGCCGGGGCACTGACGGGAGAGCCGGGAGAGTACACAGCCGCGGAAGACGGTCCAAAGTCTCCGGCCTTTGCCGGGTATGCCGGGGGAATTAAAAAATATTTTAATGAGCTGATAAAAAGCTGCCCCGGAATGCTTATGGGTAAAACGGAGCCTTTGCAGGTGTTCTTCGGAAGCGGCCTTTCGTTATCTCCCGAGCTGCTGCTCCGAATGACTCCGGCAGTAAATGAGCTCGGTGGTGTGGCGGGGGATATATTAAAGGCCATAGCTAACGCTAAAGGGCAAGGTACGGTAAGAGTACTTGAGCTGGGAGCGCGCACCGGAACACTTGCAAAGCAGCTTCTGGAGCTTTTACCGGACTATAAAATATCATATACCGTAAGCGACAGCTCACCGTTCTTCCTTGATATTGCAGAGGAGAATTTAAAGGCTTTTCCCAATACCGGCTTTAAGCTTATGGACATGGACGGCGAGGCTTCGGCACAGGGCTTTATTCCTAACAGCTTTGATGTGGTTATTGCAAACCACTCTCTTCACAGGGCGGTAAACCTTCCCTTTACGCTGGGCCAGGTCCATTCGCTGCTTTCTCCCGGAGGAAGCCTCATTATGACCGAGCTTACGCAAAGCAGTGCCTTGCAGCTTGTAAGCGTGGGTATTCTTGAGGCGGGTTTTACAAGGCTCACCGACAGCAGGGCGGAAAAAAGGCAGCCTCTTCTGTCTGAGGATGAGTGGAGGACTGTGATTTGCACGGCGGGCTTTGAGGAGTTAAGGGCGTTTCCCGGCAGCGAACTTAAGCCGGGTGTATCAGGAAGGGCTGTTCTGCTTGCACGGTCGGCTTCACGTGCGTATGTGTTTAATGAGGACGCCGTAAGGGATCATCTGCGTCAAACGCTGCCTGAATATATGCTTCCGCACTCAATTGAGCTTTTAAGGGATATGCCTTTAACCGCAAACGGAAAGGTTGACAGAAGGGCGCTCTCCCAAAAAGGAGCAAAAATAGCCCTGCCGGACAGCAGTGCGGCAGCCCCGGCGAGTGAGTGCGAGGAAAAGCTGCTTGATGTTTGGAAGGAAGTACTTAAGGTGGAAAGCGCGGGGATAAGAGACAGCTTTTTTGAGCTGGGAGGAGATTCTCTCGTCGGAACGCGTATGATTTCTAAAATACGGGAGCTGTTCGGGGTGGAGATATCCTTAAGAAGCCTGTTTTCCGCTTCGACGGTAGAGCTTCTGGCAAAGCATATTGAAGCTCTTATGTCGGAAGAAAAGCAGAATACCGGAAAGGCAGCTCCTTTGCCTGCCATAGTGCCCGACGTGGCCGGGAGGTATGAGCCGTTTCCCCTTACCGACGTACAGCAGGCATACTGGCTTGGAAGGACCGGCCTCTTTGAGCTTGGGGGAGTGTCTACTCACAGCTACTTTGAGATTGAGAATACGGGGCTGGATGTGGAAAGGCTTAATAGCGCATGGCAAAGGCTGATAAGACAGCATGACATGATGAGGACAGTGGTGACAGGAAATGAACAGCGTATTTTGAAGCATGTGCCACCGTATGAAATAAAGGTGACCGACTTGAGAGGCATGGATGCCGCGGAGGCGGACATAGAGCTTGACAGGCTTAGGGAGGAAATGTCGCATCAGGTTATACAGGTGGATACCTGGCCGCTTTTTGATATAAGGGCGGCACTTCTGTACGGAGATAAAATAAGGCTGCATGTGAGCTTCGACAACCTGATATTTGACGGGTGGTCCATGCTTTACCTGTTTGAGGAATGGGCACGGATTTATAATGAGCCGGGGGAAGAGCTGAAGCCCCTTGAGCTGTCCTTCAGGGATTATGTGCTGGCTGTGGAGGCGCTTGAAAATACCGGAAGCTATGAAGAGGACAGCAGGTACTGGTCCGCGAGGATTCCCCAAATGCCCCCGGCACCCATGCTTCCTCTGGCAAAAAGCTCGGGAGGCATAACCGAACAGCGCTTCAGGCGGCTTGAAAGCAAGCTGCCGCCCCATATGTGGCACAGGCTTAAGGAGCAGGCCCAAAACAGGAATATTACGCCTTCAGGGCTGCTGCTGGCGGTATATTCGGAGATATTGGGAATGTGGAGCAGGTCGCAGAGGTTTACTGTGAATCTGACACTGTTTAACCGTATGCCTATTCACCCGCAGGTCTATGAGCTGGTTGGAGATTTTACCTCCCTTACGCTTTTGGAGGTGGACAACACCCGCGGGGAAACCTTCTCCGAGCGCGCAAAAAATATACAGCAGCGCCTTTGGGAGGATCTGGATCATTCCTATATGGGCGGCATAAGGGTTCTCAGAGAGTATACAAGGGCGCATAATGCAAATTCCCGAAGCGCGGTCATGCCTGTTGTTTTTACAAGTGCTCTGGGACTTGGGGGAGCGCATCAGGACGGTGCGGGAATTACCCGCATGGGTAAGCTTGTATACAATATAACGCAAACACCTCAGGTATGGCTGGATCATCAGGTTTATGAAAATGACGGCAGTCTGGTGCTTATATGGGATTCTGTGGCCGGCTTGTTCCCCGAGGGGCTATTGGAGGACATGTTCCAGGCATACCGCGGGCTTCTTGAAGAGCTGGCGGAGAATGGCGGCCATTGGGATAAAAAGCGGTTTTCTCTTCTGCCCCCCGCCCAGCTCATGGTACGAAGGAAGGTCAATTCCACAGATGCCGGACTGTCCTGCGAGCTGCTGCACACACTCTTTAAAAAGCAGGCGCGGACAAGTCCGGACGCTCCTGCTGTTATAGCCCCTGACAGGGTTTTGACTTACGGCGAATTGTATAGGAGGGCTCTGTATCTCGGACGCATTTTAAAGGACAGGGGAGCGGAGGCCAATACCCTTGTTGCCGTAGCAATGGAAAAAGGCTGGGAGCAGGTTGC
Source organism: Bacillota bacterium (assembly GCA_023390115.1). Taxonomy (GTDB): domain Bacteria; phylum Bacillota; class Clostridia; order Acetivibrionales; family DSM-27016; genus Anaerobacterium. Next base: position 279,236 of record JAEWDM010000022.1, on the reverse strand, counting down.
CGGCGTGCTTGGAGTGCTTTTCTCGGGCGCCGCGTACCTGCCGGTAGATCCCGAGCTGCCCAAGGAGCGGCTTTGGTATCTTCTAAGACATGGGGGAGCAAGGCTTGTTCTCACGCAGTCATGGATCGGAGAAAGTATTGAATGGCCCGGGGAGATGGAAACTATATACGTTGATGCGGCTGAGGGCGTATCAGAGGAAGGGGAGGTTGAATTTACTCAAAGTCCGGAGGATTTGGCATATGTCATATTTACCTCAGGCTCAACCGGGCTTCCGAAGGGCGTAATGATTGACCACAGGGGAGCTGTGAATACCGTGCTGGATATCAACAGGCGGTTTTCGGTATCAGCTTCCGACAGGGTGCTTGCGGTTTCAAACCTTAATTTTGACCTTTCGGTCTATGATATATTCGGACTTTTGGCGGCAGGGGGGGCTATAGTAATGCCCGGTGCCGGAGATGCAAAAAACCCGTCTCACTGGGACGAAATGATACTAAGGCATGGCGTAAGCATATGGAATTCTGTCCCTGCCCTTATGCAGGCCCTTACAGACAACCTTGCCGACAGGGAAGAGGTTTTGAGAGCAAGCCTGAGGCTTGTGCTTATGAGCGGTGACTGGATTCCGGTAAGGCTTCCGGGGGCTATATGGGATATGAATCCGCAAACCAGGGTTATAAGCCTTGGGGGTGCTACGGAAGCATCCATATGGTCTATTGTATACCCAATAGAGCATGTGGATGACAAATGGAACAGTATTCCTTACGGATACCCTTTGGATAATCAAAGGTTTTATGTCTTAAATTCGTTTATGGAGGATTGTCCCGACTTGGTTCCGGGACAGTTGTATATAGGAGGTACCGGACTGGCAAAGGGCTACTGGAGGGACGAGGAGAAAACCCGTGAAGGCTTTATACTCCATCCCGCAACAGGCGAGGCTCTGTACCGCACAGGGGATGTGGGCCGGTATATGCCTGACGGAAGCATAGAGTTCCTCGGACGCGATGACTTCCAGGTAAAGATCAGGGGGTACAGGATAGAGCTTGGAGAAATCGAGTCGGCCTTAAGAGGCTGCGGTGATGTTTCGGATGCCGTGGTGCTTGCGGCTGAAAGCAAAGGCGAAAAATGGCTTATCGGCTTTATCATACCTGCCGCAGCAGGAGGCTTCGATTCCTGCAGGGCGCATGATTATCTCGCGGAAAGGCTTCCCGCGTATATGATTCCTTCGGCCTTTGTGGTGGTTGAGTCCATGCCGCTGACCGTCAACGGAAAAATAGACAGAAAGGAACTGCTTAAATTGGCATCCGAGATAAAGAAATCCCCGGCAGCCCTTACACTGCCTAAAAATGACATGGAAAGACTGGTAAGCGATATCGTGAAGGATGTTTTAGGTATTGACGAGGCAGGGACAAATGAGAATTTATTTGATATGGGAGCAAATTCGATGCATATGCTTCGCATTCAGGGAAGGCTGGAAAATACCCTGGGAAGAAAAATAAGCATTATGGATATATTTGAGCATACCAGCATAGGCAAGCTTGCGGACTTCTTAAACGGCGGAATCGACGAAGGACATGCCGCGGAGGAAACACGGCAGCAGGCGGAAAGGCGCAGGCAGATGCAGGCAGGCAGAAAGAAAAGAAAACTTAGACGAGGTGATCGCTTTGAACGGTAATAATGAATACACGGAGGGAATTGCAGTTATAGGAATGAGCTGCCGTTTTCCGGGAGCAAAAAACACGGAGGAGTTCTGGAGAAATTTACGGCAGGGAGTGGAATCGGTTACCTTTTTTACCGACGGAGAGCTTGAGGCCTCGGGGGTTGATCCCGGATTTATAAATGATCCCGGTTATATAAAGGCCGGATGTGTTATAGAGGATGTGGATATGTTTGACAGCCAGTTTTTCGGTTACTCTCCAAAGGAAGCAGACAGTATGGACCCGCAGCAGAGGATTTTTATGGAGTGTGCTTGGGAAAGCTTTGAGGATGCCGGGTATGTTCCCCAGAAATACGACGGGCGCATAGGGGTTTTCGGAGGAATGAGGGCCAGCAGCTATGTGTGGAACCTGCTTCCCGATTATATGCGTAACGGCACCTCTTCGGGCTTTCAGGCGCTTCTTGGAACCGACAAGGATTATATTACAAACAGAATATCATATAAGCTGAATTTAAAGGGCCCCAGTATAACAATACAGACCGCGTGCTCAACCTCCCTGGTAGCGGTACATATGGCATGCGAGAGCCTAAGGAGCGGAGAGTGCGACATGGCTCTGGCAGGGGGAGCGGCGCTGAGCATTCCCCAGAAGCAGGGCTACTTTTACCAGGAGGATATGATTTTTTCTCCCGACGGTCACTGCAGAGCCTTTGATGAGGATGCGAGGGGGATTATAGGAGGCAACGGAGTCGGAGCCGTTCTGTTAAAGCCTCTCGACAGGGCGCTTGCAGAAGGGGATCACATTTATGCCGTTATAAGGGGTACTGCCGTAAACAATGACGGTCAGGCCAAGGCGGGATATACGGCTCCAAGCGTAGAGGGACAGGCCGCGGTTATATCGGAGGCCCTTGCCATGGCTGAGGTTAATGCGGGGGATATTGCTTATATCGAGGCTCACGGCACAGGCACTCCATTAGGAGATCCAATCGAAATACAGGCACTGACAAAGGTTTTCGGCAGAGATACCGATAAAAAGGGCTTCTGTGCAATAGGCTCTGTAAAAACCAATATAGGGCATCTTGATACTGCCGCCGGAATCGCCAGCTTTATAAAAACAGTGCTGTCGCTGAAGCACGGGCTTATTCCCCCAAGCCTAAATTACAGCAGGCCCAACCCCAAGATAGATTTTTCACAAAGCCCCTTCTTTGTCAATACCTCGCTTTCGGAGCTGCCTGACAATGGAAAGCGGTGCGTGGCGGGAGTCAGCTCCTTTGGGATAGGGGGCACAAATGCGCATGTTGTTGTGCAGCAGGGTCCGAAAGGGCAGGACAAGTCCGGAATGGAGGATGGGCCTCAGCTTTTGCTTATGTCGGCGTTAACTGAAAAAAGCTTAAGGGCGCTGGCGGAGGAATATAAAAGGGTGCTTATGGGCAAGCCGGAGGCTTCGCTTGGGGATATTGCGTATACCATGGCCGTGGGGCGTATGCACCATTCCTTAAGGCTTGCTCTTGTATGCGGCTCCCGGGAGGAGGCGGTATTGCAGCTTGAGGCTTTTGCAGCTGGAGAGGCAGCCTCCGGTCTTTTTGAAGGGAGAGTGCAAAGACAGGCGGGTGAAAAGGACGAGACTGAAAATGAATTTAATTTCACCGGCATCGACAGAAGCGGGCTTGAGGCTATGGCGGGGCTTTATGTGCAGGGTGTGCCGGTAAACTGGGAGCGGTTTTATGAAAACCGGGGACTCGGAAGGGTTTCTCTTCCGGTCTATTGCTTTGACAGGAAGCGTCATTGGCGTGAAAGGCCTGCCGGTGAAAAGGCCCAGGCAAAAGAGGGCCTTCCGCGGGAATTTGATTCGGAGCGCCTGTGGAAAGCGCTGGTTGATTTGGGATGTAAGCAGGAGGCGGAGGGGAAGTCCTTGCCTCAAGCCTCCGGTTACAAGGAGGAGCTGGGGCTGCTTAACCGGTGGCTCGCTTATAATATAGGACGCACACTAATAGAGCTGGGAGCTTTTGAGGATTTTGAGGAGAGGGCCGGCATAGAAAGCTTTCTTTTTCAGACACCGGTAATGCCGAGATACAGCCAGTATTTGATGTGGCTGCTTGAAGGCCTGGTACGAGAGGGCTTTCTTCAGAAGGATGAGGATGGCTACGGCGGGCTTACGCTTATTTCCGACGAGGAGCGGAGCTCACTGTACAAGCAGCTGGAGGGCAGCGGGCTGTTTGGCAAAAGCACTGCTCTGCTCCTAAGTATAAACGATTTTTGCTCCGGTCTGGGGGAGCTGCTTTCAAGCTATGAGTATACCGGCAACAGCTCGTTATCAATTTCCGAGCAGCTATACCGGGATTATCCTCCCTTAAAGCACTTTAACGGGGCAGTCTCCGGTTTTGTGGAGGTTATCTTAAAAAGCATTCCGGGCAAAAGCATGCTGAGGGTGCTGGAAATAGGAGGGGGGACGGGGGAGCTTGCGTGCAGGCTTTTACCCCTTTTACCGGAGGACAGGACAGAATATACCTTTACCGATGTGCAGGAGCTTTTGCTGGATTATTCCCGGGAAAAGCTTGGAGGCTTCCCGTTTGTGGAGTTTAAGGTTCTGGACATACAGGAATCCTTGGAGCGGCAGGGCTTTTCAAAAAATCAATATGATGTCGTTATAGCAGGAAATGCCATGTATGCGGCAGGAAGCGCCGGACAGGCTGCCACGGCTGTAAAGGACCTGCTGGCGCCCGGAGGTATTTTGCTTATGAGTGAGGTAACGGCCCCGGACCTGCTGCTCACACTTCTTTGCAGTTCATGGATGGGACAGGCGGAGGATGAGGAATTAAGGCAGGTAAGCCCTTTTATAAGTGATGACGGGTGGACGGGCATATTAAATGACAGCGGCTTTGGCGATATTGGCTTATCCGGTGCTGCGGCATGGGACGGGCAGCATATTTTCTTTGCACGCGCGCCGCTTAGCCAGGGCGAGGAAGTGCCCGGAGCGTTTGCCGTGACTAAAGGGGGCGCTGCTTCGGAAATGGTGACTTTGCAGGGCGACGGGCACCCTTTGCTTGGAGTGAGATACCCCACGGCAATGCCTGTGTTTGAGAAGAAATTCAAGGGCGGGAGCTTTCAAAAGGGATACAGTGTCATTGATTCTGCTATCGCACCTGTATCGCTGTTCTATGCAATGGCTGAGTCGGGAGCAGAGAAGCTGCTGGGCGGGAGCTCTTATAAATTTACCGATTTCCGTATGTTTGATCCCCTTGCCTTAACCGGCGGGGATTATGTGCAGTCCTCACAGACTGTGCAGACCGTGTTTACAAGGTATGACTCAGACTGTGCCGAGCTGAAAATTTTCAGCTTAAGTGAGGAAGGCATGAAGGACGGGCCGGGGACATGGAGCCTGAATTTCTCAGCCGGCGCCGCACTCGAGGATTTTGACGGCGCTTGTGGAGAGGCTTCCGGGGAAAGCCGCTTAAGCATCGATGAGGAAGCCTGCCGTGAGCTCGTCGCCGAGATGCGTCGAGGAGAGCTTTATGAGTTTTTTAACCAGAAGGGAGTAAGCTATGATACTGACTTCCAGCCCATAGAGGTGCTAAAGAAATATAACGGCTTCGGAATTGCCGAAATAAGCCTTGAGGCTGAGAAAAGCGACGGAGGCTGCAACGGCCTGCGCGCGCAGGCTATTGAGGGGTGCATTCAGGCGGCGGCGGCTATGGCGGGCGATAACAGTCCGGGCTTGAAGCAGCCGGGCGGAAGCTTTTATTTCCTTACCCAGGTGGAGTCCATACAATTTTTGCACGGCAGCACCGGCAAAAGGGCATCGGTTAAGGTGCAGCCGAGGGACAGCGAAGGCAAGGGAGGAGGGCCGGAGCTTGACGGCTGGGTTTATGATGAGGACGGCTGCCTTATAGGTGTTGTTAAGGGCATTCACCTGGCACAGTTCGGCGCCGATGAGGTCAGACGGTTTATACACCGGGGAGAGGACGTAGCCTCACAGGCCGGGCGGCGGCCTTCCGAAGCTGAGGCTGCTTGCAGGGAGGATTTGCTGGACCGGTTCTGCAGAGCTTCGGATGACGAAGGTAAAAAAATTATTCAGGACTATTTAATTGATGTATTGTCCGAAATACTGCGTCTTGATAAATCGGAGCTTTTACTGGATGAGGATTTCATACAGATGGGATTGGACTCGCTTATGTTTTTGGAGCTTAACCAGATTCTGGCACGCGATGCAAAGGTCAGAGTGACGGCTCAGGAAGCTTTTGAAACGCCTTATATAAGCGCTCTGGCGGAGCGCATAGAGAAGGAGATAAGGGCCAGGAGGAACGACGAAGGAGAAAATGGCAGGAATGACGCGCTTGATCCGGTGGCGGCGATAGGAGGAATTATTAAGGCCGATATTGACAACCGGTATGAGCCGTTTGATTTGACAAATGTACAATACGCATACTGGATAGGCCGTAGCGGTATTCTGGACCTGGGAAATGTATCGTGCCACTTTTATTTTGAGGTGGAGAGACCCGGGCTCGATACCTCTATGTTTAATATGGCATGGAACAGGGTTGTGGAGCGCCATGACATGCTAAGGAGCGTAATACTGCCTGAGGGCAGGCAGAGGATTCTTCCTTCGGTGCCTTATTACAGGGTAGCTGAAATGGATTTTACACAGCTTGGCGGCAAGGAAATCGATAAGCGGCTTGAGGAAATCAGGCATATTAAATCCCATCAGGTAATATCCTCCGAGGAGTGGCCCCTGTTCGATATTTGCGTATCCTTTTTGCCCGGACGCGTCAGGATACATTTCAGCATAGAGCTTTTAAATGCCGATGTCATGAGCATACAGATAATTTTCAGCGAGGTTGACGCGTTTATGAAAAACCCTGAATTCAAGCCCAAGCCGCTTGAAATTTCCTTCAGGGATTATGTCCTGGCCGAAAAAGCCCTTCGGGAAACTCCATTCTACCAGAGGTCAAGGGAGTACTGGATAGATCAGGTTTCCAGAATGCCTGCCGCACCTGACCTGCCGCTTGCAAAGGCGCTTACCGAGGTGAAAAACCAGCGTTTCAGAAGCCTTGTAAGGGAGCTTGACAGGAAAACCTGGAGCAGCTTGAAAAGGAAGGCCGCGCAAAAGGGAGTGACGCCCTCCGGTGTGCTTCTGGCTGCGTATGCCGATGTTCTGGCGGCATGGTCACGGAACTCCGAGTTCATAATCAGCCTGGCCCAGTTTAACAGAATTCCTTTTCACCCGGATGTATTCAATATTACAGGAGATTTTACCTCAATAATGATAATGGCCATGAATCCATCCTCCGGCAGGTCCTTTCTGGAAAGGGCCAAAAAGGTACAGGCCGATATGTGGAGCCATCTTGAGCACCGCCATTTTGACGGAGTGCAGGTAATACGTGAGCTGGCGAGGGGAAAAAGAGAGGGGAACGAGGCTCTTATCCCTGTTGTGTTTACAAGCGTACTGGGAATGGGAGAGCAAAGTGAGGAGCTCTACCCGTGGGCCGTTCTGGGAGAGGTTGGCTATTTTGTGAGCCAGACCCCGCAGGTATGGCTTGATAATCAGGTGTCTGAGAGAAACGGACAGCTTATTATAAGCTGGGATATAATTGAGGAGGTTTTCCCGGAGGGAATGCCGCACGATATGCTTGATGTATATGAGAATATGCTTTTGAGGCTTGCGGCGGAGGATGAGGCATGGGACGAGGATGCCAGGGTAACCGCTCCGGAGAGCCATATGGAAAAATATATTCTTGCAAACGCCACAGACGCACCGCTTTCCGGCGAGCTGCTTCACACTCTTTTCTTATCGCAGGCTAAGGTACGGAAAGAGCACCCCGCTGTAATTACCCGCAAGGGAGAGATCAGCTATTCCCGGCTGAATACCGTGTCAAACTGCCTGGCCCACAGGCTTAAAGCACTTGGGGCAGAGCCAAACAGGCTTGTTGCAGTGGTTATGGAAAAGGGCTGGGAGCAGGTAGCGGCGGCACTTGGAATCTTGATGTCCGGTGCGGCGTACCTTCCAATCAGCCCCGGGCTTCCCGAGGAGAGGATTCTTCACCTGCTGAAGGATGGGCAGGCGGCAGCGGTTCTGACTCAGCCGCATCTGGCGGATAAAATAGGCCGGCCCGAGGGTCTGGATATTATTGCAGTGGATGCCGGGGAAAGTTATAATGATGAGCTTCCACCTGTCGAACAGGTCAATAGCCCCTCCGATATTGCGTATGTAATATACACATCGGGCTCTACCGGGGCTCCAAAGGGTGTGGTAATAGACCATCGCGGAGCTGTAAATACTATTCTGGACATAAACGGAAGGTTTGATGTGGAGCCGGGGGATAGGGTGCTGGCTCTGTCGGCAATGAATTTTGACCTGTCGGTTTATGACATTTTCGGCTTGCTTGCCGCGGGAGGGAGCATTGTAATGCCGGAGCCGCAAATGGCAAAGGACCCCGAGCACTGGTGGGAGCTGATAGCAAGCGAGAGGGTTACCGTATGGAATACGGTGCCCGTGCTTATGCAAATGCTTATGAATTGCCGGCGCACCCTTGACGGGGGGCTGCCTGAGTCCTTAAGGCTTGTGCTGATGAGCGGAGACTGGATCCCTGTGGAATTGCCCGGGAAAATACGCTCCGCCCTTCCCAATGCACAGGTTATAAGTATGGGAGGAGCCACAGAGGCGTCCATATGGTCAATAATCTATCCCATTGAAAGAGTTGATCCGGATTGGAAATCCATACCCTACGGCAAGCCCATGAACAACCAGCATTTCTATGTTCTGGACAATAACCTTCATCATCGCCCGCTATGGGTTCCGGGACAGCTATATATAGGAGGAGAGGGACTTGCACTGGGCTATTGGAGGGATGAGGAAAAGACCGCCTCAAGCTTTGTAATCAATCCCCATACAGGGGAGCGGATTTACAGGACGGGGGATCTTGGACGCTACCTGCCGGATGGAAATATAGAATTCCTTGGAAGAGAGGATTTCCAGGTAAAGCTCAGAGGCTACCGCATTGAGCTGGGGGAAATTGAGGCCGTGCTTCGTGAGCATCCGGGAATAAAGGAAGCCGTTGTTGATGCGGCGGGTGAGAGTACCGATGAAAAAAGGCTTTTGGCCTATATAACCTGCCGGGATGGCCAGGAGGCTTCCGTGCTTACATCTCAGGCGGAGGCTCCTGACAGGGTGAGAAATATATGGGAAAATATGCATTCTGCCGGAAAGGCCCAATCGCAGGTACTGCCTGACCGGGTGATAATAGAAAACCTCCCGGTATTCTGGGAATATATGGAGGAACTGACGGTAGAGGTTATATGCAGTGTTTTAAATGATATGAGGCTGTTTGCAAGTGACGGTGAGCAGCACACGCCCGGCGAGCTTGTGAGCTCATGGGGTATACTTCCGGAATTTGAAAGGCTTATTGCGCAGTGGCTTGAGCTTCTTAGGAAACACGGAAGGCTTGTTAGGTCAGGGGAGGCATATACAAGTCCCTACCGCCTGCCTGACGGGCTGCTTTCGGATACTCTGCTTTCAAAGGTTTCCTGCTGTCCTGTGCTGGGAGAAAAGGCGCGTGAGCTTTTGGAATATTTCCGCAATACGCGCGAGGCATATGTATCGCTTTTAAAGGGCGATACAAACCCTCTACAGCTTTTTATATCAGGGAATTCGATGTTTACGGCAAAGGACATGGAGCGCTTCAACCTGCTTGAGTGGTATTGGAGCGATATTATAGAGGCGCTTGTAAAGCGTATGCTGGACACCGCAGGGAAAGAGGAGAGGCTTGAAATTATGGAGCTGGGCACAAGGGCAAACAGCATGTCGGACAGAATAGTCCCGCTGCTTGGCTCCGGAAAAGGACGCTATACATATACCGATTCATCTGCGTTTTTTATAGACCTGCAGAAGGAAAGCGTTGGAACCTGCGAGGCTGTCGGGTATAAGCTTTTTGACTTTAATAAAAGCCCGACCGTACAGGACTTAAAGCCGTGCGGCTTTGATGCCGTAATAGCTTCAAATGCCCTTCACAGGGCAAGTGATATCAAAAAAAGCCTGCAATATTTAAAGCTGCTTTTAAAGCCCGGAGGGCTGCTGATTATTTATGAGGGAACGAGGAATAACCCTCTGCAATTAGTGACAGTAGGGCTTTTTGAGGGAGGCTTTTCAAATTTTGAGGATTCCAGAAGGGAAAGCTGCCTTCCGCTTCTTCCGGAGGACGAATGGAGACGGCAGCTTGCAGAAGCGGGCTTTATCAGGTTTGGGGCTTACCCTGAGCCGAACGGGGAGCTTTCTGTTCTCGGACAGTCGGTAATAATGGCCCAGGCACCCGAAAGGGTTTTGTATTTTGAGCAAAGGGCTATTCAGGCGTACTTAAAGGATAAGCTTCCCGATTATATGGTTCCCGGCGATATTATGCTCCTGGAGTCAATCCCACTGACGCCAAACGGCAAGCTTGACAGAAAGGCGCTTCCCCGCCCCGGTGCAAGGCTGTACCAGGGAGGAACGGCGGCTTATGAGCCTCCCCGGAGCCATATGGAAAAGAGGGTTGCCGAGGTGTGGAGCAGGGTGCTTAAAACTGAAAAGCCGGGCCTTAACGACGATTTCCTGACGTCGGGAGGAGACTCTCTTCAAGCGACACAGTTTGTAAATATGCTAAGGGATACGTTTAAGGTGGACTTTCCCCTCCGCGTTCTTTTCGACGAGGCGACAATAGCTTCGATTGCCCGGTATATAGAGGATGCGGAGCTTTCTTGCAAAGAGCTTTTTGCCAATAATGATTTTGAGGAGGGAACACTGTGACGGTCAAGGATTTTATTGAAATGCTCTCAAGTGAAGGCATAGAGCTTTGGAGGGAAGGAAAGGACCTTAAGTACAGGGCTCCTAAGGGAGCCATGACAAGAGAGCTGGCGGCTGAAATACAGAATAAAAAGCCTGAGCTGCTGTCCGTTCTTAAGGAAAAGCGGGAGGAGGCCGACTGCGCCAATATGCTGCAGGCTGATGCCGGTAATGCTTACATGCCTTTTCCATTAACCGATGTGCAGCAGGCATACTGGATAGGCCGCAGCAATTCCTATGAGCTGGGGAATATAGGCTGCCATATTTACTTTGAGCTTGAAAACAGCAATCTGGATATTCCCAGGCTGAATTCCGCATGGCAGAGGCTGCTTGAGCGGCATGGAATGCTAAGGGCGGTGATTTTGCCCGACGGAAGGCAGAAAATACTGCCCGAAGTCCCTCCGTACTCCTTCAGGATATATGATTTGAAGGAACAAAGCCCGTCTCAAAGGGATTCGGCTCTTTGTGAAATACGCTGTGAAATGTCGCATCAGGTGTTTGACGCTGAGAAATGGCCGTGCTTTGATATCCGGGTGTCGCTGCTGGACGGAAAGGTCCGCCTTCATATCAGCTTAGATTATATTTTTGCCGATGCTTCAAGCCATTTGCTTATTTTCCATGAATGGTACGCTCTTTATGAAAACCCTGATGCCGGACTGCCCGGACAGGATATTTCCTTCAGGGATTATATTATTGAGCAGGAGAGGAGAAAGCGGCTTCCAAAGCACGCAAGGGATATGGAATACTGGAGCAGCCGGATTGACTCATTTCCTCCCGCGCCCCCACTTCCTCTGGCAGCCGATCCAAACAAGGCCGGAAAGCCCGAGTTTGTGCGCAGGGTATTTAAGCTGGAGGAGGAGCTGTGGAGAGCTTTAAAGAGACGGGGCTCGCAATACAGGCTGACGCCGTCTGCCATACTTCAGGCAGCCTTTGCCGCGGTTCTGGGCATATGGTCAAACTCAACGCGTTTTGCTATAAACCTTACGCTTTTCAACAGGGAAAACCTGCATCCCGGAGTAAACAGCATAGTGGGGGAATTTACCTCACTTATACTGCTTGAGGCCGATTACTCCCCCGGGGATGAATTCCGGCATATAGCACGGCGGATGCAGCAGCAAATGCTTGAGGATCTGGATCACAGCTCGGTAAGTGCTGTTCAGGTATTGAGAGAGCTGGCCAGAAGGCGCGGTGCTTCCGAGAATATGACAATGCCTGTGGTTTTTACAAGTACGATAGGCTATGGATCTGACGGACCGGGGGATACTGAGGTTTTTAAGCTTGGGGACGCTGTTTACAGCATTACTCAGACGCCTCAGGTATGGATTGACCACCAGGTTATGGAGTTTGAGGGAAGCCTTATGTATAACTGGGACAGTGTGGATGAGATTTTCCCCCGGGGAATGACGGAGGACATGTTCGGGGCATATACCGAGCTTTTAAAGCGCCTTGCTGTAAGTGACGAGGCGTGGCTCAGCCCTCCCGGGGGCCTAATTCCCGCTGATCAGACGAAGGCAAGGGAAATGTCCAATCAAACAAGTGCGCCCCTCAGCGAGGAAACACTCGACACAATTTTCGCATTAAGGGCGCAGGCGCAGCCGGACAACCCCGCACTGGCCTCCTCCGCAAAAAGCTTTACTTACAGGGAGCTGGATGAGGCGGCGCGTGAAATAGCTGTCATGGCCCATAAGAACGGGGCAGTAAGGGGTGAGCTGATTGCGGTGGTTATGGAAAAGGGCTGGGAGCAGGTTGTTTCGGTGCTTGGAATTATAAGGGCGGGATGCGCGTACCTTCCGGTTGAGGCGTCGCTTCCGGCCGACCGCATAAAATATATGCTTTCAGATGCAGGCGTAAGGCTGGTGTTAACACAGCCGGGACTTAAAGGAAATAAGCTGTGGACGGATGCTGTAAAGACGGTTGAGGTGGGGGATTTGAAGCCCACCGCGGCGGCAGCGGCCTTTACCTTCCAAAAAGCAAACCCCGACGAGCTTGCTTATGTAATATATACCTCCGGCTCCACGGGCTTTCCCAAGGGAGTCATGATAAGCCACAGGGGAGCCGTAAACACGATAAAGGATATAAACAGGAGGTTTTCGGCAGGACCCTCCGACGTGGTGCCTGCCATATCATCTCTGGGCTTTGACCTTTCTGTATATGATATTTTCGGAACGCTGGATGCAGGAGGCTGCATAGCAATACCTGACGCGGAAAGGCGCATAGACCCCGAGGAGTGGCTGAGGATGTCGGAGGAATACCGCCTTACCGTCTGGAATACCGTACCTGCTCTTATGCAGATTTATATAGAGTACCTTGAGAAAAAGAGCATTATTCCAAGTCATGCTTTGAGGCTTGTATTGCTGAGCGGGGATTGGATTCCTCTGGACCTGCCGGACAGAATACGGAGCATTTTCCCGGGGGTCCGGGTAATCAGTCTCGGCGGCGCCACCGAAGCCTCAATATGGTCCATTTTCTATCCAATAGATGAAGTGCGGCACGGATGGAAGAGCATACCCTACGGGTACCCTCTGGATAATCAGAGATTCCACGTGCTGGACAGCGAATTAAGGGATTGCCCCGACTGGGTTCCGGGGAGCCTTTATATAGCAGGCACCGGTCTGGCGATGGGGTATATGGGCGACCCTGTAAAGACGTCATCCAGCTTTATTGTGCACCCTAAAACGGGTGAAAGGCTTTACCGCACCGGAGATACCGGGCGCTACCGCCCGGGGGGAATTATAGAATTTATGGGCAGGGAGGATTTTCAGGTTAAAATACGCGGTCACAGGATAGAGCTTGGAGAAATAGAGGCCGTTTTAAAGCAGCATCCGGGGGTTTGCGATGCGGTGGCTGCGGTTAACGGTGAGGCCGGGGACCGGAGGGCCCTTGTCGGGTATGTTGTAGCACCGGATGGGGACGGACCGGATAAGGACAGCCTGAAAAGCTTTCTTGCGCAAAAGCTTCCCGATTATATGGTCCCCGTTTATTATGTTGTCCTTAAGTCACTGCCTCTTACATCAAACGGCAAGGTAGACCGCAAAGCGCTTCCTGCTCCGGAAGCTTCAGGGTGTGAGGAGAGCTGCGGCTATATTGAGCCGGGTACTGATGTTGAAAAAAGGCTTGCCCTCCTGTGGGCGCAGGCGCTGGACAGGGAAAGGGTAGGAATAAGGGATAACTTCTTTCATATAGGAGGAGATTCTCTTATAGCAACGCGGCTGGTTCTGAAAATAAGGGAGGAGCTGTGTGCCGAACTGTCTCTGCCAAAGCTTTTTGATGCCCCCACTGTTGAGCAGTTGGCGTCCCTGATTGAGAATTCCCGGCTGGCCCCCCGGAATATACAAATGGAGCTGCTCACCTCTGAGGAGCTTTACAGGGAGGCGGAGCTTGATGAAAGCATTACAGCGGAAGGGCGTGTTACGGCTGATGTGCCAAAGCCCTCGCATATCCTGCTTACCGGCGCTACGGGGTTTCTCGGGGCATTTTTGCTTCACGAGCTTCTAATCAACACGGCGGCAAAGATATACTGCCTTGTCAGAGCCGGAGACAGGCAGGAGGGCATGGACAGGCTTGTTAAGAATCTTGATCGTTACGGTCTGGAATTGAAGGGCAGCGAGGACAGGATTATTATCTTGCCGGGAGATTTAAGCCTTCCCATGCTTGGACTCTCCGAAAGGGATTATGAGTATGTTTCAAATACCGTGGAGGTTATTTATCACAATGGAGCGCTTGTCCACTTCCTCTATCCGTATTCCGTCATGAAGCCTGTCAATGTTCACGGAACGAAGGAGGTGCTGCGTCTTGCGTGCGCCTCTCGTGTCAAGCCGGTGCACTATATATCTACCATAACCGTATTTTCCGAGCATGGTGCCAACGGCACAAGATTTATTCGTGAGGATGAGAATATTGATGACTCAGGTATACTTGATACGGGCTATGCACAAAGCAAATGGGTGGCGGAAAAGCTGGTATGGACAGCTAAATCAAGGGGTATTCCCGTTACGGTATACCGTCCCGGACAGGTTTTAGGCTACAGTGTAAACGGGGCGTGCAACCTGGACGACTTTATATTCAGAATTATGAAGGGAAGCCTGCAGATTGGAGCCTATCCTCCGGTTGACGGAGACTTCAACGCACTTGCGGCGGATGACATGAGCCGGGCTATTGTAGGGCTTTCCTTAAGATCAGTCTCCGCAGGGAGGGTATTTCACCTGCTTCACCCGAAATCGGTGCCCATTGGAAGGATTATAGACTGGATTAAGTCAAAGGGGCACGCGCTTGAGGAGGTTTCGTGGGATGTGTGGATGTCAAGGCTTTCCGCGAGCGGTCACGAGAATGTGCTGTTTCCTCTTTTGCCAATGTTTCCCGAAAACATGGAGGAGGAAACGGAGGACGGGCAGCTTGTGTTCTGCCAGGATATGACGCTGAAGGAGCTGAACGATATGGGAATGAGCTTCCATGAAATTGATGACTGCCTGTTCGAGGTATATTATTCATATTTTATAAGGTCGGGATACCTTAAAGAGGGAGTGAAGCGCACATGAAGAGCTACCGTGTCGCGGTTTGCGGAACTGCATACGGACAGGTTTACCTGTCGGCCTTCCTAAAGCGCAGCCCTGAGTTCCGGCTTGCGGGAATTATAGGAAGAGGAAGCGGGAGATCAAGGGTTTATGCCCGTGAATTCGGTGTTCCGTTTTACAGCAGTGTGGATGAGCTGCCGGATAATATTGACATTGCATGTGTAGTTGTCAGAAGCACGATAGCGGGTGGAGAAGGTACATTCCTGGCAAAGGAATTCCTTCGCAGGGGCATTCATGTAATCCAGGAGCACCCTGTACATGAAGGTGATATTCTCTCATGCCTTAAGCTGGCTGAGGAAAATAAGGCGGTTTACCATGTAAACGGGCACTATGTAAATGTAGACCCTGTGACCACTTTCATAGAGTACCTGGAAAGGGCTCGGGAAAAGCAACGGCCTCTTTTCATAGAGGCTACCGCTGCTCCGCAAACTCTGTACTCCTTGATGGATATAATAGGAAGGGCTGTGGGGGGCTTCCTGCCGTATGCTTTTTCGGATCCCATTGTGTGGGGGGAAGAGCTTAAGGAAATGGCTTCATGCAGCGTGCTTCCATTCAAGTGCCTGCAGGGAGTGATAAAGGGCATACCGGTCACTTTAAAAATACAGGATTATATAGACCCCAGGGCCTTTGACAACCATTTTCTTATAATGCACAGGATATCCGTAGGCACGGAGAGCGGAAATGTTACTCTGGTAAATACACATGGGCCGGTTGTGTGGTCTCAAAGCTTTTCTATTGAAGAAAGGAGGGGCTCTGCGGAAGCTCAGCCCTCCTTCCGCCGGCGAAGCACAGCCTTTTTTGGATATGACTATCCGACGGCGGTATCGTTTACCGGCGAATGCGCTCCCAGCCTCTGTGAAATAGCTGTAAGGAAGTGGCCTGAAGCGGTTATAAAAGCGCTTTTGGCCTTAAGGCGGCAAATTGAGACGGGAATAGCCCCGCCGGGCCAGAGCCGCGAATATCTGTCAGGCTTAAGCGGTGCGTGGCTGGAGCTTACAAAAAAGGCAGGCCCGGCGCTGCAAATGGATATTTGTACGGCACCCCCTTCGTTTCCCGATCCTGTGATGTTTAAGAGCAGTATTTTTCAGCAGCCGGGTAAGAGCGGCAAAGCAAAGGAGAATGGTCTATGAGGGTATTATGCATATGCGGCAGCCCGCGTAAGCACGGAAACAGCGGTACGATTGCCGGGGCTTTTATCGGCGGTATGCAAAGGGCGGGAGCCGAAACGGAGGTTTTTGAGCTTTACGGCATGAAATATTCTCCCTGCACGGCATGTATGCAATGCAAGGGCATGAGCGGCGCCTGTATCGTTAAGGATGACGCTTCGAGACTCATGGATATGATAAGAGGCGCCGACGTTCTGGTAATTGCATCCCCTGTCTATGCGGCCGATGTCAGCGCGGAGATGAAAGCTTTTATTGAAAGAACGCATTCTTTTCTCGGTCCCAATAACGGTCCTCTTCCGGGGGAGACCCGTCTGGTTCCGGGAAAAAGGCTTGTATTTATTCTGGCGCAGGGCTGCCCCGCGGAAAAGCAGGAGGACATTTATCCAAGGTACAAAAGGGCCTTTATGGGCTATGGCTTTGATAAGTTCCATCTTATAAGGGCATGTGACGTAATTGATCCGGAAGATGTCGTAAGGAAGCGCCCTGAAATAATTAAGCAGGCCCAAAGATTGGCGGAGGAGGTTTGCGTTAAATGAAGGTTGTATGCTTGTATGGCAGCCCCAGAAGGGAAGGCAACAGCTCGCTCATTTCACGGAGCATTCTGGAAATTGCCCGTGAATATGGCTGGGAGGTAGCGGAGTTTATGCTGCATGAGCTTGAATACTGCGGGTGTATGGCATGCAATGCCTGCAAGGGTGAAGCGGACGGCTGTGCCATAGGGGACGGGCTTATGCCTGTGCTGAGCTCTATATATGACGCACAGGTGCTTGTTATAGCCTCGCCTGTCTATTTCGGCGGCCTTAATTCAAGAGTTATGGCTTTTATTGAAAGGAGCGGCTCATATTTTAAGGTGGATTGGGTTGAGTCGGAGGATGACTGCCGGCTCGCTCCCGGTAAAAAGCTTATATTCGTACAGACGCAGAGTGAGCATGAAAGCCTTGGAAAATTTGCATTTGCAGAGCATTTTGAAATGCTTGGGTTCAAGGAATGGAGCTTTATATGTGCAAGTGAAGCGGGAAATTACGGCAGCCCCGACGGAAAGGAAGAGCTTCTTAAGCAGGCCCGGGAAGCTGCCTGCAAAGTATTTGACTGTAAGGGAGGTGAAAGGCCATGAGCAGCGGCAGCCCAGTCTGCACAAGACTTAAGGAGATTGTCGGAAGTGACTATGCCCGGGACGGGGCTGAGGAACGCTATATTTATTCGCGCTCCCCGGCAGGCTTCCGCACTGGAAATCCCGGCTGTCTTGTAATTCCGGAAAATGCGGAGGAGGTGCGGCAAATTGTAATGCTTGCGGCAAGTGAGGGGATTCCGGTGGTTCCCGCGGGAGCGGGCCTGTCTCTTTCGGATTTGACGGTTCCCCACAGGGGAGGGATTGTAATGGACATGCGCCGCATGGACAGAATTATTGAGGTTAACCGTGAAGGGCGTTATGCCGTGGTAGAGGCGGGAACGACGGTGGGGCAGCTTATAGGCTATCTTTCGGCAAAGCATCCCGATTTGAGGATATCGATACCTGATGCGCCTCCCTCAGCGACAATATGCGGCAATCTTATAATTTTCGGCTCGGGGCACCTTTCCAGATACGGGGCGCATTCGGAGATGATTAACGGGCTTGAGGCAGTGCTGCATACCGGTGATATATGCAGGCTTGGGTCATGCTCCGTTTCGGAGGAATGGTTTTCAAGGCTTCCCCTGCCCGACCTGACAAGCCTTTTTGTTTACTGGTTCGGCGGCACGGGAATTATTACCAGGCTTTCGGTAAAGCTTTACCCGCGCCATAAAATAAGGGACATACTTATTTTCAAGGTGGAAAGCCCCGACAGTATACCGGAGGCGTTGAGTGAGGTAACCAGGTCGGGCCTCATTGAGGATGTCCTGTTATTTGCGATGAAGCAGAAGGAGAGCAGTATTCCATTGACACTGCTGCAGCTTTTTTTAACGGGAGATACTCCGGAGGAGCTTAACAAAAAAAAGCGGCTTTTCACCGCAATGCTTTCCGGCAGGAACAAGCGCGGAAGCAGCATTATTCCCGTAAGCAACGATATTTTCCCCGAAAGGTTCATAAGCCACCAGCTGTCCGAGCCCAAGTACGGAATAGAGGATGCTGTGGACGCAAAGCGGGGCGGCGGCTGCGGATATATAGGCGGGAATTTTCCTCTCCCGCTGATACCGGAAATTTTCAAGAGGGGACTTGAGATATCTGAAAAATATGGCTTTACGGGGCCTCTCTATACAATCAGGAATGTGGGTATGGGGCACAGTGTAATATACAACATAATGTACCCCTTCAACAGGGACGACTTAAGAAGCATTGAGCTGTCAAGGATGGCAATGGAGGAGGCGTCGGCGGCTATCATGGAAATAGGAGGCATTGAGTGGAAGGCTCCCGCCGAAAAGCAGGCGGAGTTTTTTAAAGCGATGCACCACGGAACCCGTGACCTGATGCTGCGTATAAAAAGGTCAATGGATCCTGAAGGAATTTTTAACCCGGGAAACTGGGATATGGAATAGGAAAGGGTTTAAAAAATTAAGGAGGCGGTTAAATGGCAGAGATTGAAAAAAATGATTTTCAGCGTTATCTGAGACAGATGATGATTGAGGGATGGGGAGACGAGGGACAGAGGAAGCTGTCCGAATCGGTGGTTTTCATTGCCGGAGCAGGGGGACTGGCCTCGCCTGCGGCAATGTACCTGGCGGCTGCGGGAGTGGGAACTCTCAGAATTTGTGATTTTGATGTTATAGAAATGACTAATTTGAACCGCCAGCTTTTGCATAATCCAGGGAGGATAGGACAGCTAAAGGCCTTTTCAGCCCGGCTTACGCTGGAAAAATTGAATGAGCTGGTGAAAATTGAACCCATTGAGGAAAAAATTTCTGATGAGAATGTGGAGCGGCTGGTGGGAGATGCGAATATTATTGTAGACTGCATGGACAATTTCCCGACGAGATACAGCCTTATGAATGCTGCGGCGGCAAAGGGCATACCTCTGGTTCACGGCAGCGTATGGGGCATGGAGGGAAGGCTGGCCTTTATTCATGCTCCACAGACACCGTGCCTTAAGTGCATATTCCCCGAGGCTCCGCCAAAAGAAGTTTTTCCCGTATTGGGGGCGACTCCGGGAGTTATAGGGTGTCTTCAGGCAATGGAGGTGCTGAAATACCTGACAGGTGTCGGACAAACCTTAAAGGGCAGGCTGCTGGTATGGGACGGTATGAATACCGAGTTCAGGAAATTCAGGCTTAATTCCAATCCCTCCTGCCCGTTGTGCGGACATGGAGGGGAAGCAATGCACCGGGGAAGCTTGGGGAAGGATTAACGTGAAAATATAAATTATTGTAAAGGGTGGTGGTGAGATGAAAATTGAAGACAGACTGAAACGAAAAAGGGTATATTCGGATATAGTCGAGCTGACTCCGTGGGATTTCTGCGACGATTCCCTGCTTCCGGGTCCGCTGATTCTTCAGGCCTGCAACATGCAGATGAAGCTGTTTTCATACTATTATTGGAATATGTTTAACCGCGTGGAGGATAAAAGGGTAACTTATGAGGTGCCTTTGGTAAATGTGCATATCGAGGATAAAAGGATAGATTTCATGGACGAGCGCAGGCTTTTATTTGAGTGCGAAGCAAACACTATTTTCGACGGTACAATGCTTCAGGTGGAGACCAATGTGTACAAACCGGCTTACCCGTTTGAGAGGGTGGCCTCGTGCAGCTGGCATGGCGCGGAGTGCAAGCACAACGGAGAAGAGGATTGGGTGCTGGGTGAATTTGAAAGTGTTCCCGGCATTACTCCCGAGCTGTCGCGTCTGCTTCCCGAAGCCGGAAGGCCGGCAGTGGAAAATATAAACACTGCCTTAAACCGTATAAGCGCGTCGGGTGAGTGGCAGGGGCCTGCGGAAACCAGGCATAAAATAATGCATCCTTACTGTGAATACGGCTTCATGGGGGGCTTTATGAATTATACCGCGCCTATGCTGAGCGCGGGAAGGGATGCAATGCTTGGTTATTTGGAATTGAACTCTCCCGGAGGATATAAGGGAAGGCTTGCCGGCAAATTGGATTACAGGGGCTGGAATATGTGGCTTTCTATTAAAAAGGCCCTTTTCTTCAATGATGAGGTAATTGTGAACAGCTATTATCTCAGCTCAAATGACAGGGAGTATATAAAGCATGAGATTTACTCTGCGAGGCCTCGTATTTTGAGGAATATTATTTTGGAGCAGTATTAAAAAGAGGAATATTAAAAAAGGAGGAAAGAAAATGATTGTTAAGGTTTACGTTTCAACACCTTTGATGAAGGTGACCGGGGGAGAAAGGGAAATAAGCTGCCATGCCGGAAATATGGCAAATCTGCTTGATGAGCTTAAGGGGCGCTTCCCCGGGCTTATAGATACCATTTGTGACAGCGAGGGAAATATAAAGCCGGTGGTATCCGTTTATTTAAATGACAGTGATATACGTTTTTTAAGCGGAGCCGCAACGGAGCTGTCAAATGGCGACGAGGTTCATATCATACCCACCATTGCAGGGGGATGAGGCCAAAATGTTAAAAATACGGGGGCTTAAAAATGAATCAATCAGATAAAACAACTGATGCCCCGGGTAAGCTCGCTGTGAAAGAGGGACTTAACATCGGGTGGTCTTATGACGGCGCCGAGGTTTTTCCCTCTTCGCCGGAGGATATTCAGGAGGTGCTGCGGTATGCCAACCGTACAGGGAGCCATGTTTGCTGGAAGACCTGTGAGAAAAAACCCGAAGGGGAATATAACGGGAATGGTGACTGCATAGTGGTAAATGTCTCCGGAATGAAAAAAATTCTGGAGGTAAATGAGGGAGCAAGATATGCTGTGGTTGAGCCTGGTGTTTCAAACGGGGAGCTTGACCTCTACATAAGGCAAAAGCACCCCGGCTTAAGACATGCATACTCCATGGCACGGTCGGGGGAATCGGTGGTGTCCTGCGCTCTCAAGGACGCCCCCAATGATTTGTCTACACTATACGGCACAACGTCGGATATGGTAAACGGTATGGAGGTTGTACTTCCATATGGAGCCTGTGCCTGCATAGGCTCCTGCTCAATAGTGCCGTCATGGTTCAATATAGGTCCCTTGCCTGACCTCCGGGGGCTCTTTCTGAACTGGGACGGGCTTTCCGGGATAGTTACCAAGCTGTCGGTGAGGCTGTTTGACGCGCCTCTGCACAGTGATCTGGTTATGTATACGCTGAAGGACGCAGGAGCGCTAAGCGATGTCATAGGCAAAATTGTGCATACTGAGGTAGCTGATCAGGTTAATGTTATAAGCAGGGAGTTTCCGTCATATATGAAGGGAATAATTGCAGCGGTGGTAAGGCTTTCGGGGGTTAGCTCAGATGAACTGGAATTTAAAAGGGACATGCTTAAAAGCCTTTTTGCAGGAAGCAGGAGAATCTTTTACAAGGATATTCTTCCTCCCGAATTAAAGCAAAGCCTTATAGGGGGAGCGCCTGCGGCAGACTGCGGCATGAGGGGGCTTCTGTTTGTGCTGCCTTTGGGGAAAATATCTCCGGCCATTGAAAGGATAAAGGAAATAATTCACAGGCATGGCTGTCAGTTATGTCTGGATTTTTCGGTTACAGACCACGGTCATAAGCTTTTGGCAGAGGTGGGGTATAAAATACCGGAAAATGGCGGAGAATACGGCCCAAGCGGTTATAAAGCCGAGAGCGGCGGAAAAGCTGCTAAGGAGCTTGAGGATGCCCTTAACGGGCTCGGAGGGGTTATATGGGGAAGAGGCAGGAGAACGGGTGCGGATTGGGAGAAGCGTATTCACTGCGGCGCGGGAAGACTTGAAGCGCAAATTCAAAATGTGCTTGATCCCAACGGAATTATGAGGCCGGCATATTTTTAATATAAAAACAGTGGGGAGGCTTTTAAGCATAATGATAAAAATAGCTGGTAAAAGTACGGAAAAATCCTGGATTATAATCAGAAAGCACCGGGGCACGCCCAAAATTAAGCTCTTTTGCTTTCCATATGCAGGGGGAGGAGCGTCGGTTTTCAGAGAGTGGCCCGATTTGCTGCCGGAGAGCATTGAGGTTTGTGCCATTCAGTATCCCGGCAGGGAAAACCGCATAAATGAAACTCCGGTATCCCGTTTTGAGACTATGGTTGATGAATTATATAATGCGCTGCTTCCCGCAATAGACATACCATATGCCTTTTTCGGGCACAGCATGGGCGCAAAGCTTGCCTTTGAAGTGGCCAAAAGGCTGTCGCTCCGCGCGGGGAAGCCTCCGCTTTGCGTGTTTGCTTCGGGTGCGAGGGCTCCGCATATTCCGGCGCATGATCCCATCCACCACTGCGGAGACGCTGAATTTGTGGCATCGCTGCGGCGGTATGAGGGGACTCCCGGTGCGGTGCTGCACAATGAAGAATTAATGAGTGTTTTTCTTCCTATGCTCAGGGCGGATTTTATACTTGATGAAACATATGTCTCATCCGAGGCCGAGACACTATCCTGTCCTATTTATGCCTTTGCCGGAGAGTCGGATAATATCGCTCCTCCCGAGGAGGTCAGGCAGTGGGGCAAATTTACCCGGGGCTTATTCCAAATGGATACGCTGCGGGGAGACCATTTTTTTATAAAGGCCTTGCAGTCTGAGGTTGTTGGCAGCATAGGCAAGAGGCTGTCCCGACTGTATGGGTGACATGGGAAAAACTTAAGGAGAGGTGAAAGGCAGGGGGCTCCCTATATGGAACTACACGATTATAAGGACACTATACACAGGTGCTTTCGTTGCGGGTACTGCAAATATACATCGGATTTTTCCCATTATAATTGTCCGATGTATCATAAGTACCGTACCGACAGCCATATGCCGGGCGGAATTTTATGGCTTATAAGGGCTGTAATGACGGAGGAGCTTGAGGCTACGCCTGCCATTGCAGAAATTTTATTCGGATGCACCATGTGCGGAAACTGCTGCAATAAGTGTCCCATGGAATTTCATGAGAAAATTGTTGATATGATTACGGCTGCAAGAATGTATTTTGTAGAGAAGCAGATTGTTCCGCCTATGGTGAGAAAGTACCTTATGAATATGATTAACTCTGGCAATCCGTGGAATAAAAGTCACGCGGAAAGAGGGCGGTGGGCGGAGGGAAGCGTAATACGCCGGTACAGGAAGGGGGATGATTTTCTTTTTTACGTGGGAGATATGGGCTCTTATGACGAAAGGGCAATTAAAACCTCTATTGCTTTGGGGGAGCTTTTTTACGGAGCGGGAATGAATTTTGGGATCCTGGGCTGCGATGAGCAGTCGGATGGAAATGATGTTGGAAAAATGGGGGAAAGGGACCTGCTAAGCTACCTTGCGGAGGAAAACATAGGCATTTTTCAGCAAAATGGAGTAGAAGCCGTTTGTACGTTATCGCCTCATGCATACCACTCCATAAAAAATCTGTACCCGCCAATGGGCGGGAGCTATGCCGTTTACCATTATACCCAGCTTTTATGGGATCTGATGCAAAAGGGAAGGCTTGCTGTGACAGGCAGGATAGACAAGAAAATTGCTTTTCACGATCCCTGTCTGCTGGGAAGGTGGAATCTGGAATATGAGGCTCCAAGAGAGCTGCTTAAGGCCATACCGGGGACAGAGCTTGCCGAGCTGCCGAGAAACCGCAGCAATGCGCTTTGCTGCGGAGGCGGGGGAGGAAACTGCTATACCGATGTTCTCGGAAGCGGGAGGGAAAGCCCTTCAAGAGTGCGGGTAAGGGAGGCTTATGAAAACGGAATTGAAATACTGGCGGTTGCATGCCCCACATGCATGCTTATGCTGGAGGATGCGTTAAAGGAGGAAGAGCTGTGGGGTAAAATGGAGATTAAGGATGTGGCTGAAATTCTTATGGAAGCCCGGTAGGTTTATTATTAAGGAGGGGATATAATGGCAGGAGAGGCTGCTAAAGCGCCGTTGGCGCTCGGGCCGTTCAGGCCCGTAAATGAGGAGATGATTGCCCGGCAGGCAAAGGTGACTCTTTCCGAGAGAAAGAGAAAGTATTTAAATGCCTTTACTGAGCACTATTGCAGTAAGAACAGGAGGTCTAAGGAGTATGCGGCAAAATACAGGGGGGTATATGCCGATCAGAGGGCGGTATCATTTTTTCACCTGTCATTGAAGGAGCTGTGCTTCCCGCTTGTGTTCAAGCGCGGGCTCGGCTCTAAGGTCTGGGATATTGACGGCAATGAGTATATTGACATAGCACTGGATTTTGGAATCAGTCTTTTCGGACACCAGCCGGATTTTCTGAAGGAGGCTTTGACGGCCCAGCTTAACGAGGGCTGGGCTCTTAGCATGAGGCCGGAAAAAAGCGCTCTTGCGGCGGAGCTTCTTTGCAGGCTGGCAGGTACGGACAGGGCGGTTTTCTGCCAGTCGGGCACCGAGGCGGTAATGACTGCCGTACGTATTGCACGGCATGTATCAAAGAAAAAGAAGGTCGTTATCTTTTCAAACTCCTATCACGGACACTCGGACGGGCTTCTGGCCTTTAACATGAGAGCCGGCGGCAGGGATGTTCCCAAGCCGGTTACTGCGGGAACTACCCAGGGGGCTGTTGAGGACCTCGTTATTTTGGAGTATGGAAATCGCGAAGCCCTTGAAGCGATACGCTCAATGCGCCATGAGCTTGCTGCCGTTGTGGCTGAGCCGGTCCAGAGCAGGGGAATAAGAATCAACCCCGGGGATTTTTTAAGGGAGCTTAGGGAAATTACCGCGGAAAGCGGTACGGCGCTGATATTTGATGAGATGATTACAGGTTTTAGGGTTGCTCCTGCCGGAGTACAGGAGTATTTCGATATAAGGCCCGATATTTCTGCTTACGGCAAAATCATAGGAGGGGGAATATCACTGGGTGCGGTCGCAGGCAAGAAAATGTATTTAAATGCAATTGACGGTGGAATGTGGGGGTACGGCGATAATTCATATCCGAAGGATGAGCGCACGTTTTTTGCGGGCACACACTGCCAGAATACGCTCGCCATGGCTGCGGCGTATGCCGTGCTGTCTTATTTGCTGGAGCAGGGCCCTGAGCTTCAGAAGAGGCTGAATAAGACCTGTTCCGATATGTGCTCGGGTATTAATGAGGTTTTGGAACGGGAGGGACTGCCCTTCAGGGCATTCAATTTCGGCTCGCTTTTCAGGTTTGAGGCACTTGAAAGGCTTTTGCCGATAGACCAGAACCTGTTTTTATATCATTTAAGGGATAACGGGATTATGGTTTCGGAGGTGGGCAATAATTTTCTGTCTGCCGCGCATACGCCCCGGGATATAGAAAATATAATACAGGCAGTATCGGGCTCCGTCGAAGCCATGAAGGCGGGGGGCTACTTCTCGTAGAACAGATATAGCAGTACTATAATTGATTTCTGCTGCCATATTAACATAGTACTAATATAGTTACATGTGGGGGGATATATGAAAATAGGTGTTTGTGTTAAGGGGGTTCCCGAGGAGGAATGGAGGTTTAAGCTTTCCGGCACCCGCAAGGTGGTTATGCCGGATGAGCTTCAGATAAACCCGTATGATGAGTTTGCGGTGGAGGAGGCTCTTAAATGGAAGGATATGCATCCCGGTACCGAGGTGGTGGTTTTTTTACTTGGGCCGGATAGGGCCGATAAGGTGATTTACACCGCTCTTGGTATGGGAGCGGACCGGGCAGTGCATGTAGTGGACGAGCATTATACGGGAATTGACTGCTATCAAACGGCAAAAATTTTAAAGGAGGCAATTGGGGCTGAGCAGCCGGATTGGCTTTTGACAGGCAAGCAATCAACCGATTTGAACAACCATCAGGTGGGGCCCATGCTTGCGGAATTGCTGGGATGGACTCAGGCTATGGATGTAAATGAGCTGTATGCCGGGGATGAGCCGGCAAAGGCGGTGCGCATGATAGAAAAAGGGAAAAGAGAGGTTGTTTTGCTTAAAAGGCCTATGGTTATAGGAGTGACAAAGGGGCTTAACAGCCCGCGCTATCCGTCCTTCAAGAATATATTGGCTGCAAAGCGCAAGGAGATAAAAAAAGTACCTGCGGAAGACCTTCCAAAAGGCAAGAATCCTTTAAACAGCGTTTATGTGGAGGAGTTCATGCTCCCGCCGCAAAAGGGCGGGTGCAGGCTTATAGGGGGCGGGCCGCGTGAGGCGGTGAATGAGCTTATAAGGATATTGAGGGATGTTGAGAAGGTGATTTAGGGTTGACGGAGGATGTAAAATCATATCCTCCAGAATAATTTCTACTCTAACTGTTAAAGCATATGAATATGTTCATATTTGGGTATGTGTACGGCTTTATGGATGAATTGATTAGAAAGAGAAGGGCTGGGTGGAAGGTATGAGCCAGAAAATATTATTGTTTATGGAGGTGAGTGAGGGACGCTTTAAACGGAGCTCGCTCTCACTGGTTGAAACTGCGGTAAGGCTGGCGGGGCAAATGAATGCGGAGGTTGAAGGGGTGGTGATAGGACCCGTTGACACAGAGTGCATGGCGAGCCCTTTGGGGGATGCCTTACGGAAAGTTCACCATGTATCGTCGGAAGGACTGAAGCTTTACAATGTGCATTCATATGCCCCCGCGCTTGTGCAGGTGGTGAGGGAGGTAAGCCCTGCTGTTTTACTTGCCGCGGCCTCCTGCACCGCGGGTGATCTTCTGCCAAGGGCGGCAGCGGCAATGAATGTGACTATGGTGTCGGACTGCATAGACGCTTCATGGTGTGAGGATGGGCTGTCTGTTATACGCCCCGTTTACTCGGGAAAGGCATTTGCAAGGCTGAGGTTTGAGGGCCGGCCTCCTTTTATAGCAACCTTCAGGAATGGCGGCTCAAGCCCCTTATGTGATACAGGCGGACCTGCCTGCTGGAATTCTGTTGACTACGCGGTACCGTCTGAAATGATGGCGGAAACTGCCGAGATAACCTGCAATGACATGCAGGCGGAGGATGTGGCGGAGGCTGATGTTGTTGTTTCGGGGGGACGAGGTTTAAGGAGCGCATCCGATTTTGCAATGCTGAGAGAAATTGCCGAAAAGCTTGGAGGGGCTGTCGGCGCTTCCAGAGCTGCCGTTGATGAGGGACATGCCTGCAATGACATGCAGGTCGGGCAGACGGGAAAGAGTGTAAGCCCGAGGCTTTACATGGCGTTCGGCATATCGGGCGCGGCCCAGCATCTTGCAGGCATGACGGGGAGCAAGGTTATTGTCGCGATAAACAGGGATCCGGAGGCGCCCATATTTAAGGCTGCCGACTATGGAATTGTGGGAGACATATATGGTATTGGACGCGAGCTTAAAGCAGCTCTGGAAGGCGCTTGAGAAGCGGACGTAAAATATGCCTGGAAAGGAGGATGCAGCTTTATTATGGAATATTTCTTCACTGAGGAGCAGAGGCTGATAAAAGAGCTGGCAGGCAAGATTTCAAGAGAGAAAATCCCGCCTGTGGCATTAAAGTATGATGAGGAACAGATATTTCCGTGGGATATAATAAAAATACTTGCTGATTCGGACCTCTGTGGAGTGTACATAGATGAAAAATACGGGGGGCTCGGAGGCGGTATACTGGAAATGTGCCTTGTTGTCGAAGAACTAAGCAGGGCATGCGGGGGAATGGCGCTTTCATTCGCGGGCACCGCTCTTGGGGCCTTTCCTATTATCCTTTTCGGAAACGACAGGCAAAAGGAGAGGTATCTTTGTGAAATAGCGTCGGGCAAAAAGCTTGCCGCCTTTAGCCTGACAGAGGCAAATGCAGGCAGCGATGCGGCAGGAATACAAACCTCTGCGGTACCGGAGGGCGGCGGGTATGTGCTGAACGGAACAAAGCAATGGATAACCAACGGAGGAGAAGCGGATATATACACTGTAATTGCATGCACAAACAAGCAAAAGGGGGCGAGAGGGCTTTCTGCATTTATTGTTGAAAGGGATACTCCGGGCTTTTCCTTCGGTAAAAAGGAAAATAAAATGGGAATCAGAGCGTCCGCTACAAGAGAGCTGGTATTTGATAATTGCAGAATACCACGGGAAAACCTTTTGGCCAGGGAAGGAATGGGATTTATAGCCGCTATGAAAACTCTGGACAAGACAAGGCCTGCAATTGCGGCCCAGGCGTTGGGAATAGCACAGGGGGCTTTTGAAGAGGCGCGCACATATTCAAGGCAGAGAGTGCAATTCGGGCAGCCGATATCTTCATTTCAGGCCATCCAGCATATTCTTGCCGATATGGCCATACAAATAGAGGCGGCAAGGTGCCTGCTATACCAGACTTGCAGGCATATTGACAGCGGAGCTGCGAGCATTTCAAAGGAATCTGCCATGGCAAAGGTCATGGCCTCGGACACCGCAATGCGGGTGACTGTTGACGCGGTGCAGATTTTGGGCGGTTATGGCTATATGAAGGAATACCCGGTCGAAAAGATGATGAGGGATGCAAAAATTACTCAGATATATGAGGGCACAAACCAGATTCAGAGAAATATTATAGCGCTTGAGCTGATAAAGGGGTTTTGCCCTAAAAAATAGAAGTCTTGTGGTCAGAGGATAAAAAAGTCACATTATAAAATGTCGTGCATACTCTGGGAGTATAAGAGTAAGCTTATTTAACCCGGTACTGTACATATTAAATAAAGGAGCATGACTATTGTATGAAGGATTTTTTTGTACAGAACTGGATAACCGTTCTGATTATTGCCGGTATGGCGGCATTTATAATATACCTGGCGGCGACAAGGCAGTGGGGCAGGCTTCGTGAGTATGCCTATGCACTGATGCTTACTGCCGAAAGAATATATGTGCAAAGTGACGGGGAAAAGAAATTTGAAGCCGTTTTCCAGAGGCTATACGGCTCTATGCCATTATGGGCTAAGCTGTTTATATCGTCTGAGGCAGTAAGGCAAAAGCTTCAGCAGTGGTACGACTGTGCCAAGGATTACTTGGATGACGGAGAAATAAATAACAGCCTGTAGCCTGTTTTTTATCTGCTATAATTTGCCATGGAAAACACAGTAAAAGTATTGTATAATGGGAATGCGTTTTAATGCCTTGTAAGCACAAGATATGTCTGTCAAGGCATTTTGGCGCTTTTTAATACTGTTATTTTCTGTGCTTAAAGCGAGTGGAAAGGATAATGGCTTTGAGGATTTTAAAAGGGAAAAAAATTATTGAGCAGGCGGACTTAAGCGGGATAATGTCAGGGTTTGACAGCGTTGCCGTGGATATAGGCACGGGGGATGGAAGATTTATTTATAATCTGGCAAAAAAGAGCCCCGGCACTTTCTTTATAGGACTTGACCCCGCTGCCGCAAATATGTTCGAATATTCGTCAAAGATAATAAAAAAGCCGGGAAAAGGCGGGCTGCCCAATGTCCTCTATGTTGTTTCAAATATAGAGGAGCTGCCGGACGAGCTGAGCGGCATTGCGGGTAATATATACATCAACCTTCCTTGGGGAAGCCTTTTGGAGGGGGTGGTGAAGGCTTCCGACTATGTGCTTTGCAATGTTATAAGACTTGCAAAGCCTCCCGAAGCAAGCCTTGAGCTGTGCTTTACCTACAGTGAGCTGCATGAACTGGGTGAGATGGACAGGAGAGAACTGCCGGAGCTGTCGTTAGCGTATATAAAGGAGACACTTGTGCCGCTATATGAAAAAAAAGGCATTAGAATTAAACAGCTCGGCACTATTGATAACGAGGATTTAAGAGAGCATGGGACGCAATGGTCAAAGAGGCTGGGCTTTGGAAGGTCAAGAGAGGTATATAGGATAAGCGCCGTTATAAATAAAAAAATAAAAATTTTTTGATAATGGAGCTTATGGTTGGTGTACTTCTGAATAGCAGGTATGATAAGCTTATAGAGGAAAAGCCGATAATATATTTGTAAAAGTCCGGCACCGCAAATGACAAAAATATATACAAAAATTCCGTGTAAAAAAATCCAAAGTTTTGTATTAAAATGTCTTGCACTGTTGGCGTAAAACAAGTATAATATTGGTAGGATAACAAAAAAAAGAGTGCGGCATCCCTTGATGGGGGAACATCAAGGGACTGCTCAGGTGTCAACCCACCTGCACAACAGCTTTTCAAGCCATACCGCACATACCTTATTATAAGGCATTTTGTGCTTTATGGCAAGAAAATGTTTGTCTTGAGTACGGCTTAAAGCTCCATTTCCGTACAATGTCCGGTGCTGTGCAGGGGTAAAATTTCCTGTACGGCACTTTTTTGTATCCTAAGCCCCCCCAAGGCTATGAGGGCATGATATTCCCGAATATTCATGCCCTCGGCTGCCGGGTGAGTTAAGGAAAAAATACTTTGGACTTTACGAAAGGAGATAGCAGGTATGGACATTAGAATAATGCAGTTTTTAATGGACATTTTTTTAGGCAAGGCTAAAAATGAGGAGCTTGAAGGTATTATTCTCATCAGACAGGCAAATTTTTGCCGCACACTGAAGTATAATAATGAGAAAAGCAAGGTTAAGGAAGGTATCAGGGCTTTGGCCATGGGAGAGGATGATATGACGGCAAGGCTTACTCTGGAGGACGATATACTGGATGTGGAAAATATCTGCTACCGGGACGGATATATGTCCGCTCTGCTGGACCTGATGCTGTATATGCTTTTAAGCCGCGTGGAAGAGCCCGAGTAAGAATGGGCAAATATGTATATAAATCAGGGCTTTTGATATAAAGGCTCTGATTTTTTGTGTAAAAGCATTTTATAGCATTGCAAATAATTACATTAATGTATTGATATAATATTTTTGTTGATATATAATATAACTGGATCGATTGCCGTACGGTTAATAAAAATTAGGTAATGTTCTGCGAAGTGTGCAGAATGCAAAGTACGCAGAATGCTTAAAATTCATATAAAAGCTTCAGAGAACTTCTAAAGAATAACATCTGCTGCAATATATTCCGATATCTCCGTGTTAAATTTTATTTTATATATCAGGCTTGAGAATTATAGACAGGGCAAATTGCCAGCCAGCATGCATGCTGTCCGAAAATATTTCAAGCATTCTTAGTGAAATTTTATTTTGAGATTTAGAATTTGTTAAATATAGCTTCGACTTTAAGTACTTAAACATTTAAGCGCTTAGCTGTTTATGCTGATAAGCCCTGAAGATAGGGGGCTTCAAGGGCTTAATATTAAAAACTTTAAACTTATATGAATGGAGGGTTTTAAATGAAAAAGGGGAAAATATTAATTCTCCCAGTAATTTTGGCTGTTCTTATGACCAGCTTCATAAGCGTGCCTCATGTGGGTGCCGCAGCCTACAGCGTATCGGTGGATATAAACACTTCTTACCAGACGTTGGAGGGCTTTGGTGCCGCAATTGCGTGGTTTAATGAGTCTCTTACGGAGCATCCGAACAGAGCAGGTCTCTACAAAACACTTTTTTTTGATTCGGGACTGGACATACTGCGTCTTAGAAATCAGTACAGGAACAGCCCGGGCTTTGCTTACTCCGACACTGAAATTGTAAAGGTGGCAAAGTATTTCAATCCGGACTTGAAGATACTTCTTTGCTCGTGGACTCCTCCGGCGGATATCAAGGAAAACGGCGTATTGAACGGAGGTACTCTGATCAAGGAAAATGGCGCATTTGTTTATGACAGATTTGCCGATTACTGGTATAACTCTTTGAATGCATATGCTGCCAAGGGAATAGTACCTGATTACATAAGTATACAGAATGAGCCGGATTACCAGAACTCAGATTGGGAAACATGTATTTTCTATCCGACCGAAACCTCAAATTATCCCGGCTATGACAAGGCGCTGGATGCCGTTTACAGCAAGCTGCAGACCCTGCCTTCAATGCCTAAAATAATTGCCGCAGAGGCCACCGGCATAGGGACAAGCATGATAGGCAGCAACGCGGCGCAGCAGTATTTTAATAAAATTGATTTCAGTAAGGTCTACGGCCTGGCACATCATCTCTATAACGGGGGTGATGCAAATAACCCCGACAGCTTTAACAACGTCTTCAGGGCCATTGCGGCTGCTTATCCGGACAAGCCTATTTTTCAGACAGAGTATGATCAGGGCACTCCCTTTACTACCGCCCAGCTTATTCATAATTCTCTTGTAGAGGAGGGCGTAAGCTCATATTTCTTCTGGGATCTCATATGGGACAACAGCCAGAGACCAATGGTGGTTGTGGAGCCTCCGTTTAACCAAAGTAGCTGGACCAATCCCCAAGGGTATTATAAAACGGATTTCTACAGCTCAATACAGCATTATGCAAAATTCACCGATCCCGGTTATAGCAGGGTAAAGGCTGAAAGCAGCAGCAGCGATGTGAGGGTAACGGCATTTACCTCTCCCGGCAAAGATAAGCTGACGCTTGTGCTTATTAACAAGGCCTCCTCTGAATCGACAATAAGCCTTAATTTAAATGGGTATACTTCCGGTACCTCGGCGGTATACAGGACTGTTTTCTCAGGCACGGACGAGAGGTTTTCCCACCTTGGCGCTCTGCAGGGGAGCACCGTCACAATGCCGGCCCAGTCGGTAGTTACAGTAGCGTTGGGCTTTCCTGAGAACGAAGTAGTTCCTGAGATGCCTGATATTGATCCAAGGCCCGAGTCCAGAAGCGCCTTTGAAAAGGTCCAGGCAGAAACCTATAATGCAATGTCGGGAATTCAGACTCAGCTTATAGATGACAATGGAGGCAGAAATGTAAGCTATATCGAAAGCGGAGACTATGTGCGCTATGACAATGTTGATTTCGGTACTGAGGCTACGGGCTTTGAGGTAGCAGCTTCCAGCGGTACAAGCGGCGGCAAAATAGAGATAAGGCTTGACGGACCCTATAATCCCACAGTAGCGTCTATTTCTGTTCCGGGCACCGGAGCATGGGGCAACTGGACTGAAATCCGGCAGGATATAGCGGCAATTACAGGAGAGCATGATCTGTACCTTTACTTCACAGGGAACAGCGGTTACTTATTCAATATAGATTGGTTCAGGTTTACGGGTACTACGGCCGGAAAGAAGGGCGATTTAAACGGGGATGGCAATATAGATTCCACTGATTATTCACTTATGAAGAGGTATATTCTGGAATTGATTGATGAATTCCCGGTGGAGGACAGCATATATGCCGGTGACTTAAACGGCGACGGCGCAATAAACTCCGCCGATTATTCACTGCTCAGAAGATATCTTCTGGAGCTTATAGACACTTTCTAAAAAGAGACGGACATAAAAAATACATAAGAGAACGGAAACATGACAGAGCTCCTGTCTGTTTCCGTTCGTTTTTTTAGGGGAGATCTTTTAAATCAGGCTGCCAGATTTGCCATTAGCCTGCTTTCTCTCATAGTGTTTATAACCCTTGACTCTATCTCATAAAAGCCATGCCGCCCGATTAGCTCAAGTATGTTATAGCGCTCAAATAAAGCCTCCCATGCCTTATCGTTTTTTGTTGCCATAGTTCATCACCAGTACCTCGTCAATTTTGCCCCTGCCGGCCGCTACCGAATTAATATTTCTGCTGGCCGAAACCCTGACTATGTTATAGCCTGAGTACAAATCGCCGATAAACTCGGTGGATGAGTTGCTGAGCAGCACCCTGCAGCCCTTTTTATCCAGCCTTACAAAAACATTTCTTAGACGCAGCTGCTCATCCCTACCGAAGCCGTCCATGCTGTAGCCTGTAAATGACGACGTGCAGGAAACCGGGTCATAGGGGGGATCGAAATATATAAAATCACCCTTTTGAGCGTCCGCAATTGCTTGCTCAAAGTCGGTATTCTTAAGCTCAATATTGTTATTTGCCAGGTAGCGGCTTGCTTGCTTTAAAGTCTCCGTGTCCAGTATTCTTGGGTTTTTGTACTTGCCGAAGGGGACGTTGAACTGGCCCTGGCTATTTACCCTGAATAAGCCGTTATAGCAGGTTTTATTCAAAAAAATTATACGTGCCGCCTTTTGGGCGGGAGAAAAACTTTTATACTCCTCCCTGCGGTCCAAGTCCCGAATCTCGTAAAAGTCCTCCTCATTGTTTTTATGGGTATATTTTTCAAGATGGGCAATAAGCTCGTCGAGATAATCCCGGACAGCGACGTAGCAATTATAGAGCTCCGGGTTGATGTCATTAACAACGGCTCTTTGAGGCTGTATGCCGAAAAGCACTGCTCCTCCGCCTAAAAATGGCTCATAATAGCAGCAGTTCCTCATGGATCCCGGCATATAATTTTTAATTTGGGTCAAAAGCTGCCTTTTTCCTCCGGCCCATTTAAGAAAGGGCTGGAGCAATGGGTTTTTTATCATATGTCCTCCAGGTAAATATGTTAAAGGTACAAGGGTTTACTGGCAAATGTAATTATATAAAAAATATAAGGAAAAATCAACCGGAATCGAACGTATATTCTTAAAGTTATGCTGCTGCAAAAATCATACAGGAGAAATTCTTATATTTATAAGCAGTCAGTGCTATAATGTCATTGTAGGGAAATAAAAGACATTATGGGAGAAGGAAACGGGAATGAAAAAAACGGTGTTGATAACCGGGGCGTCAAGAGGTATAGGGCGGGCTACGGCAGAGCTTTTTGCATACAGGGGCTGCAATGTTTTGATAAATTATAACAGCTCGCACGGCGGTGCAAATGAGCTTGTGAATATGCTAAAGGGAAACGGCTTTGCGGCGGAGCTTTTTAAGGCGGATGTTTCGGCACGCGATCAGGTGGATATGATGCTTGAATACTGCGCTCAAAGTTTCGGGGGAATAGACATACTTGTAAATAACGCCGCAATATCGGACAGCAGGATTTTTACAGAAATAACACAGTGCGAATGGGACAGGATGCTGGATATAAACCTTAAAGGGGTTTTTAATTGTACTCAGAGCGCCTTAAAATATATGCTTCCCAAAAGGAGGGGCGTAATAATTAATGTTGCTTCAATGTGGGGCGAGACGGGAGGCGCCTGCGAGGTACATTATTCAGCTTCCAAGGCCGGAATTATAGGTCTTACAAAGGCTCTTGCAAAGGAGCTGGGGCCGTCGGGGATAAGAGTTAACTGCATTTCTCCCGGGGCAATACAAACAGATATGCTGAAGGGATATGACAGAGACAGCTTAGAGGAGCTGAGAAACGCTGCGCCTCTTATGAGGCTTGGAACTTCGGGAGATGTGGCGTCCGGGATATTCTATCTTTCCTCCGATGAAGCGGATTTTATTACAGGACAGGTGCTGGGAATAAACGGAGGCATGGTAATTTAGCGGGCAAATATTCTGGCAAGCATAATTTGATCCCTATCGCTGCCTGAGTATATCTTAAAAATTACCGGATTTCTTTTAAAAAATATTCTTTCCATATTTAGGCAAGGATATTTTTTTTTTGCCTTTTTAAATAAAAAAGGTTATACCTGAAAAAAATGGGTAAATTATTGATTGGGCTTATAGACCTATCTTTTAGTTGTAAATTATACTAGAATAGGATAAAAGACCTATAAGACAAAGAGCCGTATATGCTCCGGCAGAAAAAATCATAAATATTTATGATGATAAGTACAATTTATAGCTAGTTGTTTTATGATTTTTGATGCCAAAAAAAGAAAAAAATTGAAAATTCTTCCGGAGGATTGGATGCTTTAGTCCGGCAGAAAGGATATGAGAAAGGCGGTGACAGGACGAGGTAAAGCATCAAACAAGCGGCAGCAGGCAAATATATGAGGATAGCACGCTGTTGACTCTGGAAAAGGGGGAAATGTAGATAATATGATTTTCGGACAAAAAAACGGACAAAAAAAAATCAGTAAGCTGCTTGTCACAATTTTTATCATTTCTATGCTGGCCGGGATTCCGCCTCAAGGGAATCCGGTCCATGCCAATGATGACGGAGATGGAACCAGCACGGCTTATGGTGCACGTATTACTTCCGTGAAATTAGAAATTGACGGTCAGGAGGTCGAGGAAGGAACCATCCTTGAGGAGCCTGTAGCTCAGGATACATTGATAAAGCTGTTTTATACCTGGGAAATAGATAATGGGGATGGAAGTATTAACGCCGGGGAAAAGATAACGGTAGAAGTGCCCGAAGGCTTTTTAATAGCAAATGACGTAAGCGGTGATTTAAGCGTTGACGAAGGCGGGAGTGCGGGAACCTTTTTATTAGAGCAAAGCTCGCGAGAGCTGACGCTTACCTTTAGCGATTTTGTTGAAGAGCATTTAAATGTAAAAGGCACTATAGTGCTTGATACATGGTTTGAGCTTCAAAGCATAAGCAGGGAGAACCCGGTAGAATTTAAATTCCCTATCTCTGACACAGCAGAGAAAACCATTGTTGTAAAATTCCAACCGGAGGGGAGCCACTCTCCGATATCAAAAAGTGGCGAAGCCAACAAATCTGTTAATGCCGATGCCATTCTATGGACTGTTGATGTGAACACCGCTCTTGAGATAATATCGGAAGCGGTGGTGAACGATACCATCGGTGAGGGCCAGAGCATTATTCCGGGCAGCATTAAGGTCTATCAGCTGCATGTGGACCTGGATGGCAATATTGAACCGGGAAATGAAATTGACGAGGGATATTCGGTGGAGACTGAGGATGAGCAATATGACTTGATTGTAGACTTGGGAAATATTGCCGGAGCTTATAGGATTCAATACCAGACAGAGCTTACCGATCAGGAAAGGGCTGAGTTTGACAACACTGCTGAAATTGGAGCAAGCTCATCATCAGCAGCGGTTTCGGTAGCCAGAGGAGCTTTACTGGAAAAAGAGGGAGCGGCGGAAAAATCCTTTAATCCTGATTATATCACATGGACTGTCTATGCCAATATGGGGGAAATGAGCCTGACTGATGCCTGGGTTGAGGACACTATACCGGAGGGCCTGACACTTCGGGAAGAATCCGTTAAGGTGTATGAGTTAACCTTAGATAACGACGGAATAGCGGGTGAAGCCGATGTTACTTCGTCCGTAGACTTCACTGCCGACCCATTCCGGATTGACTTATACAGTACAGATAAGGCATATAAAATAGAATATATAACAAATATTGCCGATAAGGATGAAAGCTACTTTGAAAATAATGTAAGGCTATATGAAGACGGTGATGAAAAGGATAGTGCCCAAAAGGAAGTGACGGTAAGCCGGGGTGTGCTTCTGGAAAAGGACGGGAATTCTTTTGTCAGCTACGACAATAAATACATTGACTGGATAATTGACGTAAATACCATTGAGAAAAGCATAGATAATGCAGTAGTGACAGACATGGTCTGTGAGGGGCTTGGCCTTCTGGCAGACACGGTAGAGGTATATGAGCTGGTATTTGATGATAACGGAGATGTCACAGATGAAGTATTAATGAATCCGCAGCCATCCGTTGATGTTGCTCCTGAAGGCGATCAAACCAAAATAACGGTAGATTTGCAACAAATCGAAGAGGCCTATCGAATAAAATACCGGACAACGATTGAAGATATCAACCGCACTGAGTTTTCCAACAGCGCCACTCTTACAGGAACAGGCTATGGAATAGGTCCTGGAGGTATTACTGCAGAAAAAACAATTCAACCTGCCATTAGAAATACCATTTCAAAAGCTACGGTTTCCGGCGGACTTAATTACGCTGAAAAAACGATGGAATGGAAAATGAATATCTATCCTACAAAGGAGCCGATGCAAGGTCTGGTTATAAAAGATACCTTTCCTGACGGAGGGCTTAAAATGCTGCCGGAAACACTGGTGGTGAAAAAAGGGACGGATATTTTAACAGAAGGGGAGGGAGGGGATTATCGTTTAGATTATATTCAGCCAGACGACTGGACTAAGGGCTTTAAAATCACCTTCAATGCGCCTGTGGGAAATATCGCTTATACGGCCACCTATAAAACAAGCTTTGACAGAAGGCTGCATACTACATGGAATGGAGAAACCGCCACCCAGCGTACGTATGCTAACAGGATGGAGGCAAGCTGGAATGAAGATAAGGTAGGAGCTAAATCGGACTCAAACCAGAAGCAGTACATGGTAAATACAACTGCGGGAAACAACGGCAGTAAATCAGGCGCCTTACGCAGAGCAGCCAGGGAGATTGACTGGATTGTTGATGTCAACTATTTGTCGGAAGCATACAACGGCCTGGTGGTGGAGGACGAAATAAAAGATGGACAGGAATTGCTTACGGAGACCCTGGAGGTATATGCTTACAGCATAAACGGGAGCGGAGGAGTTGCCGAAGGTGGAAAAATTACTTCTGGATATACCGTTCAAGCTGCTTCAAAGGATGGATTCATTATTAAATTTGATGGTGAAATTAATTCCCCCTATAGAATACGATATACAACAAAGCTGGTGGGGCAGTCCAAGGCAAGCTATCAAAATACTTCAACGGCAGGCGGTACCAGTTTAAGTGCCAGTGTGGGCTTTCCGCAGGCAGAGACCTTTGTTACCAAATCAGGCTCGCAGAGCGGGAGGCTTGTGAACTGGGAGGTTAGGGCAAACACAAGCCTTTCCACGGTGCATGATGCGGTTATACGGGATACTCTGACCGGAGAGCATATCTATATTTCAGAATCCTTTAACGTATTTGAGGTTCAACCCAATAATACGGAAAGAAAATTAACGGAGGATGAATATGAGCTGGGTATAATAATTTTGGATTTCGCGACCAATAAGCAGGGCTTTGAGCTTGCACTTCCTGAGATTATTCACAGCGAGTATATTATCCGGTACCAAACCTTTATTACTGCCGGCTCTACAGGTACGCACAATATTAAGAACAGTGTAAGCATGGAAGGCAGTGGAGTAATAATAATAAATGATACAGTAACTGAGGATATGCCCGTTCTCATTACCGGCGGCTCCGGTACGGGGGAGGGTATTGTCGGAAGCCTGAAAATAGAGAAGTCAGACGCTCAGGATGGAAGCAAAAAGCTGCCGGGCGCCGTGTTTCAGCTATTAGGCAGCAATGGCTCCGTAATCACAGAATTGCCTGCCACCGATGGCAGTGGAGAAATAATTATAAACAGATTGAGCTTTGGGAAATACTTCCTGAAGGAAATAACAGCTCCCGATGAATACCAGCTGCCGCAAGATGCTGCTGCCGTTACGGAGGTCACTGTCAGCAGCTCGGCTCCAAATCCTGTTGTTGAAATATCCAATGAAAAAATCCGGGGAGGCATCGTGTTTAAGAAGGTGGATGCGGATACCGGAGCCGCTGTAGAGGGGGCGGCATTTGAATTATTCAAAGAGAATAATGCCGATACTCCAATCGCAGTTGAAAACAGTGATGAAAATGGTATTGTAAGCTTTGAGGATGTGGAGTACGGCAGCTATATCATTAAAGAAAAATCGCCGGCGGAGGGTTACCTGTCTAATGATACTGAGCTAAAGGCCGCTATCACAGAAAATGAGGTAGTTGTCTATGCAGGTCCTGGTGGAAACGGGGAAGATGAATTTGCATTGGAAAATACTGTTATTAAGGGGACGCTTAGAATCATAAAGGCAGATGAGGATGATCCCGATAAGAAGCTTAAAGGAGCAGAGTTTGAGATATTCAAGGCAGCAGCCGGAACGGAAGAAAGCAAGGGAAGCATTATCACCGGCGATAACGGTATGGCTGAAATGCTGGATTTACCCTATGGCAAATATACTGTCCGGGAAGTAAACGCGCCCTATGGGTACTATAGGAGTATTCAGGATTATGAAATTGAGATAACAGAAGAGGGAGCGGTAGTTGAGCTGGAGGTTCAAAATGAAAAAATACCTGAGGGTGCTTTAATAATCAATAAGCTGAATTCACTGTCCAAGCTTGGAATGCCCGGTATAAAATTTGAGATATATGGTGAAGCTGACAACCTGCTGAGAACAGTAGAAACCAATGAAGCCGGAGTAGCGGAAGTGAAAAATCTCTTTGTTGGCAAGGATGGAGAATTTGCCAATTATACCATTAGAGAAGTGGAGACGCCTTCAGGCTATCAACCCGCGGAGGTAGAAAAAGCAGTGAGGCTTAACGCAGGCTCAGGCAATTCTATAACAATAGAAAATCATCCCCTTCGCACCTTGAGGATAAAAAAAGTAGATGCCGGCAACCGTGAAAGGCTGTTGGCAGGGGCGGTATTTGAAGTGAGAGATTCTGATAAAAAGCTGCTGGGAACTATTACTACCGACACAGGGGGAGTAGCCGTACTGGAAAACCTGATTTATGGAGAATATACCATAACAGAGATTGCGGCGCCGACAGGATATCAATTAGATGCAATACCCTTTTCCTTCACTATAGATGAGGATGCCCTTATGGTATATTTACTGGAAAGGCAAAACGTTAAACGGTCCAGCGGCGGCAGTGGCGGCAGCGGTGGCAGTAGCGGAGTAATACCGCCTAAAGAGCCACAGCCGGAAGTGCCTGAGGAACAACCGGAAATACCGGAGGCGCCGGAGGAACCTTCAGACCCGCAGCAGCCTCTTGAGCCGGAAGAGAATTTGAAGCCGGAGGTTCCCATAATCGAAGAGAAAACGCTGGAGGGAACTCCAGTAGATGGGAAAATACAAGTACCTGAAGGCGGTGCTCCGGAGGTGGGAGGCCAGCCGGAAAATGGTACAGTTACCATTGATGAAGAAGGAAACTGGACTTATACCCCAGACACGGGATTTACCGGAACAGATCGCTTTACCGTAAAGATTACACGCTCAGATGGTACTGACGACGAAATACTTATAGAAATCAATGTGGGAAAGATAATTACTCCGGGGACAGCACAGGAGCTGCCTAAAGCGGGGGAAGGAAGCTCTATGCCATTATATTGGATGGGAACAGTCTTGATTCTGCTGGGAATTCTTATAAAGAGAAGCCGGAGCATAAATGAAATGCACAGGCTGTGAATACAAAGCAATAAACGGAGCCAATAAGCCGGGTTCCCCTGCCGGGGTTGGCAGGGGAACCTATGCTTGCTTTTGTACTGATGAAAGGACGGAAGGCAGCGGCCTGAATTTGAGAGCCGAGGAATGGAAAAGGAATGAGAAAAAAACCTGGTATAATAGACCTGATAGCATTTTTAATGATAGTATGCGGAATTTTGATGACAGCATACCCTTCTATGCGGAATTATTATTATGACAGCAAACGGGAAAGGCTGCTGGAGCAATACATTGAGAGCATGGAAGCAATTGATGTCATAGATATGGAGGAAAATGAAGAGCCTCCTGCCTGCCAATATACCGGCGTGGAGCAAGATACCGGTATGGAGCAGCAAGGGATTGAAGAAGGAGAGGAAGAAGGGATTGAAAAGGTGTGGCCGGTAGAGGCTACTCTAAGCATTGAAAAGATAGATTTAATGCTGCCTGTTTTATCGGGTGCCACAAAGGAGCACCTAAATGTTTCTGCCGCCAGTATTGAGAACACAGGCAAGCCCTGGCAGGGCAATAATTATGCTGTGGCAGGCCATAGAAGCAGAGCCTTCGGAAGTCATTTCAACCGCGTGAACGAGCTGAAAATCGGTGATGAAATAGTTGTAACGGACAGTGAAAAAAACCGGTATATTTATGAGGTGTTCAGTAAACAGATTGTGGATGCAAAGGAAATCTCCGTGCTGGAGGACACGGGAGTCAGCCAGATTACCTTGATAACCTGCGACCCGCCTTACGTAAAAAATCCTCCAACACGGTTAGTAGTAAAAGGAAAACAAATCAATTAAAGAAAAGGCAGGCCTTCACGAAACGCATTTGCCGTTATATTCTTTTTTTTAACTGCTTCTTGTTATACAGATCCAGATCCGCCTTTTTAATAAGATCCTCAAAGGTACAGGGCTGTGATGGGTCAAAATATGCCGTACCCACCGTAAGGGACAGCTTATAGGGCTTATTGGAGGTCTGGTTGAATTTCAGGAAGTTGTTTTCAAGCCTCTCTCTTATTTCCTTGTCTTCATCCGGAGAAGCATCGGAAACAATAATTGTGAATTCGTCTCCTCCCAGCCGCGCAATTATGTCCATTCTTCTGAAGGAAATATTAAGTATTTCGGCGGTCTTGGCAATTGCAAAATCACCCTCGGCATGCCCATAGCTGTCATTTATCTGCTTTAGCCAGTCCATATCCCCGTAAATCAGAAGAAAGCCTTTTGCCGAGGCCTTTGCACGCTCGTAATACTCACAGCCCAATTCCATAAAGCCTCTTCTGTTATAAAGCCTTGTAAGCTCATCCTGCAGCGACTGTAAATGAAGCTGCTTGTTATAAAACTCCAGCTCCTTTAATGCCTTCTTAAGCTGCTCCTCGGCACTTGTTCTTCGTGAAACCTCATCTAAAAGCTGATTGTTGGTTTCAGACAGCTCACTGGTGCGCTCAATAACCTGCTTCTCCAAATCCAGAGCCTGGTTTTTGATTTTTTCTATTAAAAGAGATCCTTTTAATGCAACACTAAGACGGTAGCGGAATATCTCATAGGTTTTGCTTATTTTGCTGTCAAAGCTGCATATCGAAAGACCCAATTGATCGTCACCCTGATTTAACACCTGCACAATTATGCTGAACCTGTCTGTTGACAGATCCTCAAAGAACTCGAAGGGTATGATGTTTCTGGAGGGAAACGATATACCGGAGGGACCTGTATTAAAGCGCTCGTTTTCATTGAATGCAAGGACCAACCGCGAATATTCCAAAGGCTTTTCCGGATCCTCATATAATGTAATGTAGCATTTTTTTATACCGAGCTCTGGAAGCACCTTATAAACCAGATCCATTTGAGTATTTAAATCAAGGTTTGTTACCAAATCCTCTCCAAGCAATTCCAGGCTTCCTGTCTGTATGGAAGAGAGATGATCCACAGTAGCTGCTGTCCTCTGCAGCGCATCTATAATCTGTACTCTGGCCGCATGAAAGAGGTTTTCAGCCAGAACCAGGCAGGATGCATCCGATAGTGCGGACAGTATTATCTTTCTTATAGATGACAGAAGGTCATGCAAAAATGAGATTTTTGCATTTTTCATAATCATCCAGAAAATCATGGCGTTCCATGCATGAATAAACTGGTTGCTTTTCTTTTGGTAAAGCTCGGCATAAAAAGCATCCAGCAGCTTTTGAGTATATAAAAACAGCTGCTCCT
The DNA here is from genome assembly GCA_023390115.1 of Bacillota bacterium. GTDB lineage: Bacteria > Bacillota > Clostridia > Acetivibrionales > DSM-27016 > Anaerobacterium. Next base: position 235,963 of record JAEWDM010000022.1, on the reverse strand, counting down.
GCTCACTGCTGTTTTCGGCAAAGCCTATCAAGCTGCTTATTTCATTCAGCTCTGATATAATCTGCTCTTTTTGGGCTTCATAAGGCACCTCTACGCACTCGCCGAATGAGGCAAAGGTATTGGTAACTATTGTGGGAATACACCCACATGAGGAGCGGATTACCATATCAACAGGAACCTCTGTTTTAAGAGGCACCTTTTCTCCCTTTATCATGCGAAGCAGCAAGCTTGACGCAGTGCTTGCCTGTGTCAAAAATGACTGGTGTACTGTTGTTATTGCGTGAAAATGACTGGATTGGGTATCATCAAAGCCTGTTATGGGTATATTGTCAGGAATTTTGCCCATCCTCTTGTGAAGCTCTACCAGTGCACCTATAGCCATGTTATCGTTTGAAGAGGCTATTGCATCAAACTGTATGTTTTTTCTTATAAGCTCCTTCACTGCATTGCTTCCCGATTTATGAAGAAAATTGCCGCTGTATACGAGATCGGGATTAAAAGGAATATTATGTGCTGTTAATGATTCTATATAGGCCTGAAACCGGACCTCAGTGTCCATTGATCCCTCAACGCCCTTTATAAAAGCTATTTTTCTGCAGTTGTGGACTTCAATCAGGTGATCTATTACCTGACGCATACCTGAACGGTTATCTGATGATACAGAGCAATATTCATCATATAATTCTCCTACTATTACAATAGGTATATCACTGAAATTGCCCAGCCTTTTCAAAATATTTTTTGATGTGCCGTATCCTGATATTGAGGATGAAAGCACTATCAAGCCGTCAAATTTGTTTTTATCCACAAATTCAAACAATATGTTTCTGCTGCGCTCCCACTCGTTAGGTGAATTTAGCCTGCCGGTCACAAGGCATATGAGATTAATGTCATTCTCAAGTACAAATTCCTGTACTCCGGAAAGAATTATAGATTGATAGTAATCAATATCCTCCCATCCCACAACCCAGTCAATCAATAGTCCAAAAGTTAAGCGGTTTTTTTTTAGCTCCATAAAGTACCCCCTATTTTGCTAAGTTAAGAAGTGGTAACCATATATTGTTTTATGTATTATATTCTATCAAAGGTAACCATAATAAACAATAATATCTAAAAAATATTATTGAAGCAAATCCAGTTTTTGATAGCTGTTATAATATTTTATATGTAATTCTTTAAAATTACAATACTAGAAATAAAAAAAAGAAAGGATTAACAGCTATTAACAGCCATCAATAACCATCCCTTCTTTAAAAATATTCTTGCAGTTACTTTACTTCAACTGTCCAATTGAAGACGTCCTTAAGCTTACCGCTCTGTATACCGGTTATGGTGTCATATATATGGGAGGACAGCTCTCCCGTACAGCCATTGTTGACAATTATGTTGGCACCATTCCAGCTCAGCTCGCCTATGGGAGATATGACTGCAGCCGTTCCGGTTCCGAAGGCTTCCTCCAGAAGTCCTGCCTTATGGGCATCAAAAACCTCCTGAATTGCTATTCTTCTCTCGGTTACCTTGATTCCCGTGCTCTTTAAAAGCTGTATTGTGGAATCTCTTGTAATGCCGGGTAATATGCTGCCTTCCAGTGACGGAGTTATAACCTCTCCGTTTATCTTAAAAAATACGTTCATGGAGCCGACCTCTTCAACATATTTTTTCTCTACGCCGTCCAGCCATAAAACCTGTATATATCCTTTTTCCGCAGCCTCTGCCTGGGCCTTGAGGCTTGCAGCATAATTGCCGCAGGTTTTGGCAAAGCCGGTACCTCCTTTAACAGCACGCACATAGCTGCTTTCTACATATATTTTCACCGGATTTATTCCGGTCGGATAGTATGCACCGACAGGAGACAGTATCACAATGAACTTGTATGTATTTGAAGGATGGACACCCAAAACGGCATCAGTCGCAAAAATGAAAGGCCTTATATAAAGAGATGTACCCTTGGAAGCAGGTATCCAGTCTCTATCAACGTTTACAAGAGTTTTGACAGCATCGACAAAAAAATCCTCATCAATTTGAGGTATACACATTCTTACATTTGTTACGTTTATTCTCTCCATGTTCTTATGAGGCCTGAACAGAAGTATTCTTCCGTCTTCGGTATTATAGGCCTTCATACCCTCAAAAATTGCCTGTCCATAGTGAAGGGCCGCTGTAGCAGGTTCAAGCTCCAGAGGGCCGTATGGGACTATTCTGGCATCATGCCAGCCGATACCTCCGGTATAGTCCATAATGAACATATGATCCGTAAAATACTTTCCAAATCCAAGATTGCTCTGATCGGGCTTGGCCTTGGGCAATTTTGTCTTATCAATTCTGATTTCATGTAACATAGTAAGCAAACCCCTTTCGAAAATAGATTATGAATACAAAATTTGCAGATTCTTACATGCACTACCCATAATCGGAAAACCTACTTATTATTCCTTATATTATGCAACTTTTTCACTGAAAAATCCAGACTTTTTATGTTTTAGAAGCAAAATTTATTTATACTTTGCCGTATACCTGAAAATTTCTCTATTTTTGTTGATATGGATAATCTAATTTGCTATTATATTCATAGCTTAACAGCACTTTATTTATATATTATATTTTGGGAGGGCTGGTATGTTTGAAAAATTTTATCCTGATCTCATGCTTGACGGGGTTTGGGATATAGACCTTGACAGCCTGAAAAAAAAAGGCATAAAGGGTCTTATACTGGATATAGACAACACTCTTGTGCCTCAGTACAGGAAGGAAGCGGATGAAAATGCCGTTAAGTGGATTGAAAGAGTAAAAAAAGCCGGCTTTAAAATCTGCATTGTTTCAAATGCTTCTAAAAAGAGGGTATTGAAATTTAATGACAGTGTCAGGGTGCTTGCAGTGCATAGAGCCTCCAAGCCTGGTACCGGAGCATTTCGAAAGGCGGCCCTGCTGATGGGAATTAAGCTTTGTGAGTCGGCTGTGGTGGGAGACCAGATTTTTACGGATATATACGGAGGAAACAGGGCGGGGGCATTTACAATACTGGTAAAGCCGATAGATAAGAGGGAATTTATTTTTGTCAGGCTCAAGAGGATACCTGAGAGACTGGTGCTGAGAATATACAGGAAGGGCACCGGAGGATCTTGAAATGTAAATAAACTTTATTTCGGGGAAGAGAAAATATGCATATAGATAACAGAGTAACGGGCGAAACCAGATTTGTGGGGCTGATAGGAAATCCTGTCGAGCACTCAATATCTCCTCAGTTGCATAATACAATAAGCAGCTGTCTGGGTGTGGACTTAATTTATATACCCTTTAAGGTGGAGGGAGCAGGCCTTAAGGATGCCGTAAATGGCCTGAAGGCACTCAATACCGCTGGCTTCAATGTAACAATACCCTATAAAAAGGATATAATGAAATATATTGATGAAAACTCAAAGGAAGCCCTTTTGATGGGAGCCGTGAATACCGTTAAAAATATTGACGGGAGGCTTTACGGATATAACACCGATGCCGAAGGCTTTTCAAGGGCCTTTAAGGAGGAGACGGGAGAGGGCTTTAAGGGTAAAAAAATTGTTATTATAGGTGCGGGAGGCGCCGCAAGGGCCATAACGGTTAAAATTGCCATAGAGGGTGCGGCGGAAATCAGCATAATTAACCGCACACTGTCAAAAGCACATGATATTGCCGATATAATAGCAAATAACTATTCCATGCATGCCGGATGCTTCGGGACGGATGAGGACAAGGCGGGGGATGTATTAAAACACGCGGATATAATTATAAATACCACCTCTATAGGCATGTATCCTAAGACGAACGAAAGTCCTTTAAAAAAAAGGATAAAGCTTTCCGGCCAACAGATAGTATATGATATAATTTATAACCCTTCCATGACAAAGCTTCTTGCAGGAGCCCGGAGACATGGTGCCAAAGCCGTAAACGGACTTGGAATGCTTTTTTATCAGGGAATATATGCGTATGAAATATGGACGGGAATTAAGATACCTAAAGATGCCCTGAAGCACATACATGAATCTTTTGAGAATATTTTGAAAAATAAAGGTTTTAAGCCTTAGGCAGCGAATATAATTTTATATATGAAATAAATACTTATATCTAAGAAAGCAGCGGAAGATATGGATTGCTTTTATTATATATTTTTATATTCCCTCATGTTTATATTGGGTCTGGCGGCGGGACTGCTTATTAATATCTGTATATGCAGAATTCCGTATGGGAAGCCGGTATTCAGGCTTCCGCTGAGTTGTGCGGAGTGTGGTGCGGCATTAAGCCTTACGGCGCTTATTCCTGTTTTAGGCTATGCTGCCCTGAAAGGAAAATATCGCTGCTGCGGCAAGGACATTCCCTTAAGATATTACATTGTTGAGTTGCTTACGGCGGTTGTTTTTTTGATCCTGCTCAAAAGGTTTTCTATATCGGTTGAGCTTCTGGCATCAGTATTTCTCATGTCCATACTTATAGCGGTATTTTTTATAGATATAGATCACAGGATTATACCCGATAGCCTTGTTGCAGCCGGTATTGCCGGAGGGGCAGTGCTGGTGGCCTATAGTGCTTTTACAGGAATGCCTGTATTTGGAGAGGGGTTTTGGGGAAACCGCCTTTTGGGACTGCTGCCGGGCACGGGAGTATTTTTTCTTATAGCCCTTATCGGGATGCTTATTTATAAAACTGAGGATGCTATGGGAATGGGGGATGTAAAGCTGCTTGCTCCCATTGGGCTTTTTCTGGGATGGAGGCTGTGTATAGTAGCTGTGATGATTACTGTAATATTGGCAGGTATAACAGGCATTGTTCTTATTGTGCTTCGGTTGAAGGGTAGACGGGACACCATACCCTTCGGCCCCTTTATAGTTACAGGCACCTTTATGGCAATGCTTTGGGGCATGGATATATTTAACTGGTACACAGGCCGGATTGCAGGAGCTTAAAGGAAGTTTAAAAAAATACGATATTTATGGAGGAATTGTTATGGCGCAAATCAAAAATTACATGGAGGAAATTGTGTTTAACCAGATGAAGGAAGTGTTGAGCGATATAAATGTATGCTCATGTGAAAAATGTGTTATGGATATTGCAGCCATAGCTTTAAACGCTCTGCCGCCGAAATACATCGTGACTGAAAAGGGAGAGCTGTTTTCTAAGATTGATTCTCTTAAGCAGCAGTTTGAAGTGGATGTCATATCTGCAATAACCAGAGCGGCGGTACTGGTAAAAAGAAGTCCCAGACATGATTAAAGCACCGGCGAAGCTAAAGCATCGTGCGGAGCTTAAAAGCACCGGACGGAGCGTGCTTGACCTTTAACACTCTCCTTGTTTTTGTATACATGCACATAATAAGGACGCTAATGGAGAATATATATATGACAACTGCGGGGCCTGTATTACCGTTCAAGGAGAGGGCAGATGATTAGATTTGGACCGTCGGGAAATTCGGAGATCTTTTATGAGCAGGGAAACAAGTCTTCTGTGCAAATGCCTGCATGGCTTAAGGCAATGGGGCTTAACGCATATGAATACCAGTGCGGCAGGGGTGTGAATATAGATAAGGCCATGGCCGGGCTTATAGGAGACCAGGCTGTCCTAAACGGCGTCTTCTTAAGCATACATGCGCCGTATTATATAAACTTGGCCAGCCCGGAAGAGGAAAAGAGAAATAATTCAATTAACTATATAATCGATACGATGAAGGCTGCAAAATGGATGGGAGCAAAGAGAATTGTGGTGCATACCGGTTCCTGCGGCAGAGTTGACAGGAAATGGGCTGTAATGACGGCTACTGCTTCTCTGAAGGAAGCAATATGGCAGTGTGACAGGCTTGGACTGGGGGATATTGCAATATGCCCCGAGGTTCTGGGTAAAATAAACCAACTGGGAACCTTGGATGAAATATTGGAAATGTGCCGCCTTGATGAAAGGCTGATTCCCACTATTGATTTTGCACATTTACATGCAAGGGGCATGGGCTGCCTAAATACCGCCGATGACTTTGAAGGGGTGCTGGATGCAATAGAAGCTGCTCTTGGATATGAGCGTCTTAAATGCATCCACATTCATTTCAGCAGGGTGGAATTTACGGCAGGGGGGGAAAAGAGACACTGCTGTTATGATGATGTGCGGTTTGGCCCTGATTTTGAATTTTTGGCTGAGCTGCTGTACAGAAAAAGAATGGAGCCTGTGATTATTTGTGAATCAAGAGGTTCTATGGCCGAGGATGCACTTAAGCTTAAAAACATTTATAAAAAGCATGCAAGAGGAGGGAAATAGGCTGTGAAGAGGGTTTTGATCATTAACGGACCTAATCTGAATATGCTTGGAATCCGTGAAAGGGGCATATATGGAAATGAAACGCTGGAGGATATCGGAAGAAAGGTAATGGAGGAGTCGGAGAGGCTGGGCATGGAGACCGACTTTGTGCAAAGCAATCATGAGGGAGAAATAATAGATAAAATTCATGCTGCAAGGGGAATATACGATATAATAATTATAAATCCCGGAGCATACACGCATTACAGCATAGCTATAAGGGATGCGGTGGCGGCGGCAGAAATACCTGCTATAGAGGTGCATTTGTCAAACATTCACGCAAGGGAGGAATTTCGCAGCAAATCGGTAATTGCCCCCGTGTGCAGGGGACAAATAAGCGGATTTGGCGGAAAAAGCTATATTGTGGCCCTTAATGCGGCCGCGCTTATTTGACGCTTGCAGTTTAAGAGAGGGAGTATTATGGGAGATATTACAGGAAAGAGGCTGGAGGGCCTGAGGCATAAGCTTAAGCAAAAGGGAATTGATGCCGCATTGGTGGCTAAGAAGGAAAATGTTACATACATGTCGGGGTTCAACGGAGGGGATTCTTATCTTATTATTACGATGGGGGAAGCCTTCCTTATAACAGATTCAAGATATGCCCAGCAGGCTGCCGTGCAGGCGCCTCTGTACAGCGTAATAAAATACCAGGGAAGTGTAGCTGCCGCGTTGAGCGACATAGTTAAAAAGGCGGGAGCGGGGAGCGTGGGCTTTGAAGAGGGATATTTAACCTATCAGGCCTATAATGAATTTAAAGCCAAGCTTGGTGTGGAGACATTCGTGCCCATGAATGGGGCGGTAGAGGAACTCAGGCTTGTAAAGGACAGAGAGGAAATAGAAATCATAAAAAAGGCCGTCAAAATTGCCGACGATGCTTTTACTCATATTCTTGGCCTTATAAGGCCCGGTACGGCAGAAATTGAAATTGCCGCAGAGCTGGAATTTTATATGAAAAGGCATGGGGCAAAGGGACCGTCCTTTGAAACAATTGTCGCCTCGGGAGAAAGGGGATCAATGCCCCATGGGGTGGCATCGGATAAAAAAATCCAAACGGGCGAGGCAATAACTATGGATTACGGAGCCATATATATGGATTACTGCTCCGATATGACGAGAACGGTTTTTTTGGGTACTCCTGATGATGAGCTGCGTAAGATTTATGAAGTTGTACTAAAGGCTCAGTCCCAAGCGTTAAACGGGGCAAAGGAGGGACTTACCGGCAAGGAGGCCGACAGCATTGCAAGGGGGATAATAAAGGATGCGGGGTACGACAGGTTTTTCGGGCATGGATTAGGGCATGGGGTTGGGCTGGAAATACATGAGGAGCCCAGGCTTTCAGTTTCGGGCCTAAGAAGGCTGGAGAACGGAATGGTCGCCACGGTAGAGCCCGGAATATATATCGAAAAGCTTGGAGGAGTCAGAATTGAGGATATGATAGTAATAAATGGCGGCAGTCCCTTAGTCCTTACGGAGTCTTCAAAGGAGCTTATTATTATTTAAAAGGCCCGGTAACTTGTAAAAACGAAAAATATCGGGAAAAATTAAATATTCCTATAAAAATACGGAATATAAGAAAATTTTTCTTGAAATAAGACAAGTTTTATTTTAATATAAACTATAGTCAATAGTTTTGCTGAAGGGAGAAAGTAAATGATAGTAGCAGGAGATTTTAGGAATGGTGTAACGTTTGAATTGGATGGACAGGTATTTCAGATTGCTGAATTTCAGCATGTAAAGCCCGGCAAGGGAGCAGCATTTGTAAGGACAAGGCTTAAGAACGTTATTACCGGCGCGACGGTAGAAAGAACCTTTAACCCGTCTGATAAAATGCCCAAGGCTCACATAGAAAGAAAGGATATGCAGTATTTATATAATGATGGGGATTTGTACTATTTTATGGATGTGGAAACTTATGAGCAAATGCCTATAAACCAGGACAAAATAGGGGACACCTTTAAGTTTGTAAAGGAAAATATGGTGGTTAAGATTCTGTCCTTTAAAGGAAATGTGTTCGGAATAGAGCCTCCTACATTTGTTGAGCTTGAGATTACCGAGACCGAGCCGGGATTCAAGGGAGATACCGCAACGGGAGCCACCAAGCCTGCGACTCTTGAAACAGGTGCTACAATTAAGGTTCCCTTGTTTGTAAGCCAGGGAGATATTATAAGGGTTGACACCAGAACAGGTGAATATATGGAAAGAGTATAATTGAGATTATTTGATAAGAATAATATATATTATTCTTATTAAACTAATTTATTTTTATCTTATGGAGGATGTCTTATGAGTTTTCTTAAGGAAAGAGTTTCATACCTCAAGGGGCTTGCGGAGGGTATGCAGTTGGATGTTTCAACAAATGAGGGCAAGCTTTTGAAGGCTATAATTGAAGTTATGGATGACATGGCTCTCGCTGTGGACGATATTGAAGAGGTTCAGGAGCAGCTCAGCGAGCAGGTGGAGGATATAAATGACGACCTGGCCGAGGTTGAAAAGGTTGTATTTGATGAAGATGATGAGCACTGTTGCTGTGAGGATGAGATAGAATGTCCATACTGCAATGAGAAAATCAGTCTTGAGGAAAATTTGATTTCGGAGGACGGAAGCAGTCTCAAATGCCCAAGCTGCGGAAAAGAAATAGAAATAGACTGGGATTGCGACTGTGAGGACTGCTCGGAGCATGATAAATAAATATAAAAAAATCCAATTGCCCTTCAAAGCCGGCAATTGGATTTTTTTTATATTTTATTTTATATGAATTCTTTTGCAAGGGCCTCAAATGCCGGAAGCGAATTTTCTATTGTTTTCAGGCTGGTGCAATAGGCAAGCCTGAAATACCCGGGATATCCGAACCCGCTTCCGGGTACCAGAAGGATATTGTACTTTGCGGCACGATTTTTGAATTCTATGTCATCCGGTATGGGTGATTTCGGAAACAGGTAAAATGCTCCCTGAGGCTTTATACATGAGAAGCCTAAGCTTATCAGATGGTTATACAGCATATCCCGCCTCTTTTGATATTCCTCTATGTCTATAGAAGCTTCAAGGACCTCCGCCACCACTCTCTGGAAAATTCCAGGGGCGTTTACAAACCCCAGTGTCCTGTTGCAAAATACTATTCCTCCTATAAGAAGCCCGGTATTATCTATGCAGGGATTAACGGCTATGTAGCCTATTCTCTCTCCGGGCAGAGCAAGGGACTTGCTGTAGGAATTTACTATAATTGAATTTTTAAATATGCTCAGTATTCTGGGAATGCTTACTCCGTCATATACAAGCTTTGTATAGGGCTCATCGGATATTACGTAAATCGTTGTTCCAAATTCCTTTTGTTTAGCCTCTAAAACCCTGTCTATTTTTCTTAAAATATCTTCATTATATATTACTCCCGTGGGATTATTCGGAGAGTTTAATATGACAGCTTTTGTATTTGGGGTTATACATGCCTCCAGCTCCTCCATAACAGGAAGGAAAACGTCGGGAGCGGTTTTGCATATAACGGTCTTGCCATTGCAGTTGTCTACATAGAAACGGTATTCTCCAAAAAAGGGAGAAAAGATAATAATCTCCTGTCCGGGGTCTAAAAGAGTCTTAAGAACTACATTCAAGCCTCCGGCAGCTCCGCAGGTCATGATAATATGCTCATGTGTGAGGCTCAAACCGGTTTCCTCTGAAATCTGGCCTGCAATTTTAAAGCGCACGTCGACATAGCCTGCATTATTCATGTATTTGTGCAAATCAGGCTCATCTCCGTAAATAAGCTTTTTCAGAGAATTTTTAACGGCTTCAGGGGGTTCAAGGTCGGGATTTCCGAGAGAGAAGTCATAAACCTTATCGTCGCCGTATATTTTACGAAGCTTTTCTCCCTCCTCGAACATGGCCCTTATCATGGAGCCGTTTTTGACATTTACTGCAATTTTTTGGGAAATCATTTTACAGCCTCCTTGTTATATGGGGTTATATGGGGTTATATGGGTAGAAATTTTATAGACCTACACATGATATATAAATATATAGTCCCTTTATCATTTATATGTTACATTATATTTATATTGAAGGTCAATATTTATTCAACCTTAAGCCTTTGGGCAAGCTCCTCGTCAGGGGTTGCCACCAGGGTTTTAAAGTTATCGTATATGACCATCCCCGGTTTTGCACCGCTGGGCTTTTTTACGTTTTTTACAGCAGTGTAGTCCACAGGAACATTTGAAGAATTTCTTGCCCTGCTGTGGTACGAGGCAAGTACCGCCGCTTCCAAAAGGGTTTGGTCGGGGATATCTCTTCCAAGCCTTCTTATTATAACATGTGATCCCGGAATATTTCTGGTGTGCAGCCATATGTCATTTGAAGCTGCAAGCTTAAGCGTCAGCAAATCATTTTGCTTATTATTCTTTCCTACCAGAATATCTATTCCATCACTGGATTTGAAGTAAAAGGGCTTTGAGTCCGGCAGTGACCTTTTTATTTTTTTCTTTCTTTTAGCGGAATAATAGCCCTGCTCTATCAGCTCATCTCTTACCTCATCTATCTCCTTTAGGGATTTGCAGTTTTCAAGGAGAATCAAAACACTTTCAAGATACTCCAATTCGCTTTGAGTTTCCCCAAGCTGCCTGCTGACATATATAAAGGTATTTTTTGCTTTTAAATACTGCTTGAAATATCTCTGGGCATTCTGTTGTGGTGACAGGACTTCGTTCATAGCGATATCAACGTACTCTCCTTTTTCACTGTAATAGTTATGAAGAGAAACTTTCTTTACGTTTTTGGAAATACAATATATATTTGCTGTAATAAGCTCTCCGTAAAGCTTGAGCTTTTCTCTGCCGGAAACATCCCTGAGCTTTTGCTCGTGCATTGCAAGCTTTTTATTGCAGCGGTCGAGGTTGTTGTTTAAAACCTTATAAAGATCCGATTTCTTTTGCTTCAGCCTTTCCGCATTGTCTCTGGTAGAATAATATATATCCAGAACCTCGCTGATTGAAGAGAAGTACTTGACGTTTTTCCACTGGTACAGCCTTATGCAATGAAAATCAATAGGCTTGTCGTTAGGGCTTTCGCCCGGAATCAGGCAGGGGAAAAACTCATTTTGTCTGATGCCGCGTATCACATCAGACAGCGTTTTTTCCAATGAGGCTGAATTTTCAGCGGTTATGTCCGATACGGGGGTTTTTCCGTCAATGCCTGAGCGAAGGCAGATTTCAGAGCACAGAAGGGGACTGAAGCCTTTAATTGTGCTTAAAATATACTTGCTTAAGCCTTGCTTTACATCACGCCCCAGTCCGCTTAAAAAAGCTCCCGTTTCAAGAGTCTCAGGACTGGTCTTGTCCTGGGACGGAGGGAAGCAATAGGGCCTTGCGGGCATAATTTCGCGCACACGGCTTATATCGCTGTCTATATGCTTTATCGAGTCTAAAATTTTATCTTCGCTGTTTGTCAATATTATATTGCTGTGGCGGCCCATTATTTCTATAATAAGGTTTTTTACCGACAGGTCTCCAAGCTCATTAGTGGATTCAATTTTCAGTGTAATTATTCTTTCAAAATCCGCAAACTCAACAGACAATATTTTGCCCCCGGACAAATGCTTTCTTAAAAGCATGCAGAACACAGGGGGAACTGCCGGGTTTTCTTTCAGCACACCTGTAAGGTGTATTCTTGGATAGTTTGGGTTTGCGCTCAGCAAAAGCTTTTGATTATAGCCCTTTGCCCTGATGCCTATGATAATTTCATCCGCTTCCGGCTGAAATATTTTCTCTACACGGCCGCCTGCGATAGCATCAGACAGCTCGCCGGCCACACATTTGGTTACTACTCCGTCAAAAGGCAATGTTTACACCCTTTCCTGTATATATTTATACTTTGCAATATATAGTATAGCACCACGGGAGTAATATATCAAAAACAAATCTTTATTTTTTGCCATTCACAACAGGGCAAGGGAATGATAAAATATATAATAGCTTTATTAAAGAGGTGCTTTATGGTTATTGGGGTATGCAGGATTGTTTTATCCATAGATGAGGCTTTTTCCTTAAAAGAGAAAAGGCATATTGTAAAAAGCATAATAGATAGGCTGAAGTCACGATTCAATGCCTCTGTGGCCGAGGTGGATCTCAATGACAGGTGGAAAAACGCGGTAATAGGCTTTGCCTGCGTTTCAAACCAGACAGCACATGCTGACAGCATGATGGCCAACATTGTAAATTTTGTTGAAAATGATGCCAGGGCGGTTTTAGTAGACTACAGCACTGAAATTATCCATACCGGTCTGGACAGGTAGACTTTAATTATATTATAAAAATATTGCTATTTTAGTTGACTAATCTATAGATGTTGTATTAGAATAAATATGCGGTTTATGCATGGCATATTTGCCGTATTAATATAAAAAAATATGGGGGTGTAGCTCACCTGGGAGAGCGCTTGAATGGCATTCAAGAGGTAAGGGGTTCGATCCCCCTCATCTCCACCACAATTCGTCTGAGAACCCTTGAAAATCAAGGGTTCTCAGCGTTTTAAACAAGAAAAACTGTACTTAAATTGATAAAAGCGGGAAGGGTACCCTGCTTTTCAGACAACTCCCATAGAAGCAGGGTCAGATAGTAATCCTTTTCCACGATGTCGCTGCGGATACCTGTTCTGCGGCTGATATCCGTAGCAGGGCTTTAAACGCATCTTTATCCTGATGTAAGTCCATTGTTCACCTCCATAAGCAGATCAATAAGCAGCGGCAAAATTTTTACCGGGTAATGCCTGCGGGCTGTAAATACCAACGTGAGACCGTCCAATTCCTGTGTTTTTGCATACCGTGCCAGTAAAAGCTTCGGCTTTTCCGCATCAATATGCGCCTGGGGCAGCTCGCTGATCAGGTCGATGAACTGGAGGTATTTCCAGTTGTCGTCCGTTACGGCTGTCACTGGTTTTTTCAGCTTGATGCGGCAGCCTTCCGGCAGCTTTGCCCCATAGCGGTTTGTGGTAATTTCCATGTCACGGGGAATCAGTGTCGTCAGCCCCAGCCTGTTCAGCAGGAATGTGCCGGACTCATAGCCTATTTTCCCACCGCTGCGTTCCATCAGCGTCTTTTTCATCACCTGGTCAATGCCGGGGGCAGCTTTTCCAAATACGGTTTGTTTCACCTGACAGTAAATGCCCTTTTGGAGCCTTTCAATTTCCCCCTTGTCCGCCATCCGCTTCAGCTTGACATTGGTCAGGGTTTTGGCCTGATCGTAGGGCAGCGCAAAGGCTTCCGCCAGCCGCTCCGCAATATCCTCGGTCTGGATTGCCGCCTCGTAAGGCATATTTTTGACGGTATTGGCAATGTGTTCGCCATATCCGATTTCTTCCATGTGTTCACCTCTTGATAAAGTGATATTATAATCTTAAATCATTTTAGTATTATTGCTATTATAATATCACTTTATGCATCGGAAGTCAATCTGTTCATGGTTACATTCCGAGAATCGTCCAGTCAATGCTCGCATAAAGATACAAACAATCGACACATTTCCAATGTCTCAGATTCCGGGCTGCAGATTGCTTTCAGGCTCTCTTTTGCCCAATCCGGCAAGTGCTTTTTATCCGGAATCCCGATAAAATGGGAGTATAGAAAGCTCTCAGTTGCCGGAAGCCCGTTCAAAAGTGTGCCGATCAGTTGTTCATAAACCCGGTAGTCACACCAGAAGAGCTGGTTCTCTGGAATCCGGTGTTCTTCCCTGAGGGCTTTCGGATCGAGAACCAGCACCTGCTGTTCATAATCGCAGTCTGATCAATACATGGATTAGTGGAAATTGGTAAATAATAATCCAAGAATGAATAGAGCGCCGTACCGCTGTTGATACCATTCCGGTTGTTTCCTATCACATCGATGAAAAGAAACAATACGAAATTAATATTAAATAGGAACTCACAACGAGCAACAGGATACAGATGTGCGCCTGACCTTTACTAATTCAAAGTATGATAAAAAACGAATGAATGGTCATCGCCTGTCTTTACGGCTGAACCGAATGTGGTTTCAGACGTTGATTTTGTTGCGAATTCTTGCGAATTCGGCAATCAATATTTCAGTTATGCAAAGAAGATCGTGTCTGTTTTAGCCGTAGCAATATTAGTAATGGGCATTCTTCTGTATATGGCGGTTACGCACTCAAATATGGTAGCAATTATCATAACTTCTGTTGTCATAATCGGATTAGTCATAGTATCGGCAACAGTGTGCATATCCCAGCACAAAAAGCTCCGGAAGACTTATGATAGTTTTTTAGAGCAAAACAAAGCGGAATGATTTGGTTGTAAATGCCCGACAAGTGAAACTCTCCGATCCCGTCGAAAAGACTTCCCAAGCTCAGGTTTAGCTTTAAAGTGAATGTTCTCCAGTTAAGGCGGAAGTCAGCTCCCGGCTGACATGTTCATTAATAGTATGCGGTGAAAAGGATAAGGCCAATAAAAATGCCGCAAGGGAATTGGCAAGTCACATACCGGAAGCTGAAAGGTATATATTTGGAGCTTCTTTTGCCTTATCCATCCATTTATCGAGTGCACCAACATTTTTAGTAGTTAGAATTTCTTTAAACTCCCATATTGTTTTATGTGCCTTTTCAAATCTTATCACACCAAAACTGCGGTATTTATGTGCCTTATAAAGGGTTAACATACATTCCGACTTTTATAACCATGAGAATTTGGTAATACTAATGCTATATGAAATTAGGAGGAATAAAAAATGGTCACACTGAAGGACAGCGTTACAAAGGAGAATCTTTTAAGGGCTTTTGCAGGAGAATGCCAAGCTTGGCGGCGCTACGAGCTCGCCGGGGCTCAGGCAAAAACTCAAAAACTTGAAGTCTTATACTGGCTTTTTCATTATACCGGAAATCAGGAAAAGGAACATGCTGAGGTATTCTACAATCACTTAAAGGAGTTCAACGGACAGGAAATCTCGCTAAGCGCCGACTATCCCATCGATAATTCAAGTAACATCTTGGAGCTTTTACAGCTTGCAGCCCGGCATGAAGCAGCCGAGCATGACACAATTTACAAATCCTTCGGTGACAAAGCTAAGGAAGAAGGATTTTCCAATATCGCAAATTCCTTTTACATGATCGCTGAGATTGAAAAAGTACACAGCCAGCGTTTTGCCCAATATGCACAGCTAATGCAAAAAAATAAACTATTTGAAAACGAGATGCCTACTGAATATATCTGCCTAAATTGCGGCCACATCCATAAAGCTGCAGGAGCTCCGCAAGTCTGTCCGGTTTGCAGCCATAATCAGGGTTTTTTTGTCCGCCGGGAGGACTCGCCATTTGGAAAATAACAGTATGTTTTGTTACGGCCATAAGACGCTCGTAAAATAGCTCTTTCCTCTAATGAGCATGATACGCAGGTATCTTCGCCGGTGTTATAATAGGGCTAAAAAATATTTCCCTATTGTAACACCGGCGGTTTTATAGCATAACATATCACTCAATAATACTCAACACAAACGCGGTTAAATTTGACATTTCCTCAATAAAAAAAGGCCTGGCCGGAGCCCTTCCTACCTGTAAATCCCTTGTTTGTACAGGGAAAAGTTCCAGGCTGCGTAACTGTAAAAGTTTACACTGGGGGGTTATCAGCGAATGTATTTAAATGACGGCTGCTGTGTGCGAAAAATTGATTTGCATGTGAAACCATTGGCACTGTTTTAACGTCTAATTAATGAAAATAGAAAATTTTCAGGAGGGAATAATGCCTTGAAGATAAATTTGAAGAAGCCTGAAAGAGCTATCATTTTCGCTGCCGTTTCAATGGTGGTTTTAAGCAGTATGATCGTGTTTGTGAGCGCCTTTTCGGAGTACGGCATATCCAAAACGAGGGCCTCCGGTACTTCACCGGCGCAGACGCATATAATTAACGACGTGCCATGCATTACATGGGAAGCAGCTAAGAAGCCTGCGGATCTGTCGCTCATACTAAATAAGGAAAACCTCGGCACCATGATGGCGCTATCTGACGACGGTGGTTCACAGCAGGAAATCCGGGCATTGGTGGAAGCCTTCGGGAAAAAGCTTCAGTACGTCTCTCTATCCGCCCCGGAAGATATGGTGGCTACAAGCATTAAAGAAAATTACAGTGACTATGTTACATCTGAGCTGCTGCAAAAATGGCTGGCTGATCCGCAAAGTGCGCCCGGACGCACAATGTCCAGCCCATGGCCCTATCGTATTGATATACTGGGGCTGCAAACAGGCGATAAAAACCAATATATAGTTCAGGGAGAGGTCCTTGAGGTTACCGGCGCGGAGCTGGCAGACGGCGGAGCCGCCGCGAAGCGTCCAGTCACGGTTGTGGTACAGAAGGTGAACGGCTGCTGGCTTATCAGCAGCTTGACCACCGGGGAAGTGGAGGAAATTCTGAAAAGCAGACCCCTTTGGCCGGCAAATCCATCTGGGAAAAGTATTGAAGCTGAAGAGATACAAGAAAAAGAAATTGAAATTAAATTTGATCCTCATATCGGACAGGATGGCAATACGTTTAGCATTAAACCATCGGGAACAATGAAACCCAGCCCTGAGTTATTGGAAGAGGCAAGAAAAAGTAAAGAGGAAGCTAAAAGGATAAGAACGGGATTATTCAATACTAAATTGGATATTAAGCGCGAAGAAAATAGATTGTTGGCTTCCATCTCCTTCTATAATATCTCACAGGAAGACTTAAAGCTTGATTTCGATGTGGGATGTGAGTTTGATTTCATTGTCACCGATAGTGAAGACGGTGAGGTTTATAGCAGGTTTCATGGCAGCGAAATTAGCCTGCCGGCGATTCACCATCATAAATTAAAGAAGGGTGAAAAGCTCTCGTTTTCTTACACCTGGAACTATATCGACAATAACGGCAATACAATTGCACCTGGAAAATACTCCGTAGCCGCAAAAATGCTACCTATGCTGAACTACAAAAGAAATTTCTCCCCGGATGAATTAACGGCGGTAAAGGATATTGACGTTGACTGATTATGAATTTCATTTAATGCTTACAGTCTGAGAAGAAAGCTGTGTCCAGTTATTTGTATAACAGGAGGTTGAATACTGGCAGCTTTTTTGACCTGACTTTCCAAACGTCTTGAAACGAAAGTTTCGGGCCGTTTTTTTTCTTGCTCTTCGATGCGCTCACGTTCCAAGAGGCAACATAATTTTCAGAGTAATTAAAATCTTTATACTTTCTTTATATGTGAGTATATTTCCTTCATACTGTCTTAATTAAAAAACAACTATAATTAGTTTGTTCTTAAGAGATAATATAAGTTGAGGTGTTGGAAAAATGAAAATATTATAGCGATTATTATAAATGATGGAAATAAAGTACATTTGGCAATTGATCAATTGAAAGCATATTTAATTTGATTCACGCAAAAAGGAATGGAGTGATCAATAAATGGGAGCAGTCATGTTGGTTTCGGCAATTATCCCAATGGCTTTGCTTTGCTATCTGTTTTATGTTTTGTTCAGAGGTGAGAATTTATGAGCCTGATTATTTTAGAGGATGTAATATTTATATTATTGCTGATAGGCTTATCTATACCGCTTGGTATATACATCAGCAAGGTAATGATGGGACAAAAGGTTTTCCTGTCCTCAATTATGGCTCCAGTGGAAAATATCATATATAAAGTGATTGGAGTCCATGAGGGGGAAGAGATGACCGCAAAAAGATATGCAAGCTCCATGCTGGTCTTCAGCGCGGCCGGATTTATATTTTTGTTCATTATCCAGATGCTCCAGGGATTTCTGCCATTCAATCCGGAAAAAATGGGAGGCATAAAATGGGACTTAGCCTTTAACACATCTGCCAGCTTTGTATCCAATACTAATTGGCAGGCCTATTCAGGAGAATTGTCGCTGTCCTATTTTACTCAAAGCGCAGGATTGACAGTACAGAACTTTCTCTCGGCGGCAGTGGGTGTTGCAGTGATCTTTGCCTTGATAAGAGGCTTTATTGCCAAACAGGGAGGTACCATCGGGAACTTCTGGAAGGATATAACGCGAGCAATACTATATGTTTTTGTCCCGCTATCCCTTATTTTGGCATTAGTTCTCGTTTCTCAGGGAGTAGTACAGACAATAGGCCCCTATGTCCAAGCAAAAATGCCTGAAAGCGGAGTAATGCAGACAATACCGCTTGGTCCGGCAGCAAGCCAGATTGCCATCAAACAGTTGGGCACCAACGGAGGCGGATTCTTTGGAATGAATTCAGCCTATCCCTTTGAGAATCCCACCCCTCTGTCAAATCTTGTTCAATTGCTTTCAATCCTGATTATACCGGCTGCACTTTGCGTATCCTTTGGGAAAGCCATCAACGATTTCAGGCAGGGAAGAGCCGTATACATCACAATGCTGGCGATTTTTATATTATCTCTTGCGGCTGTGACAGCCGGTGAGCTTTATTCAGCTCCATCATATCCCGGTGTCATCTCATCCGGAAGCATGGAGGGGAAGGAAATTATTCACGGCATCGGCACATCAGCCCTTTGGGGAACAGCGACGACGGCTGCCTCCAACGGTTCGGTCAATGCTATCAAAAAGAATTGTATTGGTCGACGGGCAGGAAATTCACCTGACTCCGATTGAATATAAAATTTTGGCGCTGCTTTCCCGGCATATTGGGAAAGTGTTTACACACGACTTCATAATGAAAGAGATCTGGGGTCCTTATTCAAATGAAATTCAGGCTCTCCGTGTAAACATGGCCAATATACGAAGAAAAATAGAAGGAAATCCCGCTGAACCTGAATACATCGTAACCGAAACAGGAGTTGGATATCGGATGCTCAAAAAATACCCTCCGCTATAACACCAGGCTTTTGCGTGATGATATGGCAGGTATTACTTTCGCAGGCATATTTTCAGATCTCTGTATTTATAGTCATCCAGTGCATTCTGCTTTTGACATATCCAATTATCATATTTGGATTTATAATTATTCGTATAGTCCTTTACAATGCGTTCATATCCGAATTCCTTTGCTCCGCCGAAAAATATTATTTCACTGAACAGACAGCTCTCAACAATTCTTTTATAATCCTTAAATTCCAGTCTGTTTAACCAATCACTCAAATATACGAATTCAGACAGTGCTTTGGCTAAGCCGCTGTTGATTTTGGAGGATAGAATTTCATAAAGCTCTCTGCAATTATATACCAGATGGTACCAGTCCGGTATAAAGCTTTCATCCCAGAAGTTATAGGCTTTGTCTTTATAAAAGACATTTTCAATATGACTGCCGTCAGGGGAAGACCATATGGGACCGAAATTTGCGTATAGCACTCCGCCCGGCTTCAGTACACGGAGCATTTCATTTAAAGCGGCATCAAAGCACTGGATGTGCTGAAAGGCATTGCAGGAAAACAAATAATCAAAATGATTGTCCTCAAATAGGATAAGCTGAGCATATCCGTTGACAGAGGTATAAATTTCATTTATTTTTGCGTTCCTGTTCCTGGGGTCAATTGCAACCCAGCTATTAACCCCGTGCTCTTCAAAATATTCAAATGGCAGGCATCCTCCGATTTCCAGTATATCTTTTCCCTTTATATCAAAATTGTCTGCAAAGTCATTAAAAACAGTCTGCTCAGATAATGCAAGCGACTCTTTTAACACTTAAAACCCCTCCTCAATGTCAGCCCAGATTCTTTCAAATCCTTTTTTCCGGCAAAATCTGTATGAATAAGCCTTTACCTTGTCGAAAAGATCCGCTTCCAGCTGACTGTTATATATGGCGATATCACTAAGCTTTTCGTTGATTACAGTCTGAATTTCTACATAATAAGCCTTAGGACTTTTTAAAATGGTGCCGGTTATACTGTTTATGCTTTGCTCAGTAGAGCCGGATGCATATGGCAAATCCTCATAATAAAATACATTGCGCGGCTTAATCCCTTTTACTGTCTCAAATATGATTTTATGATCAATATGATTACCCACAGCTAAGGGACAAAACAAAAAATCAAGCTCTGTATCAATTAGTAAATCTGTTATTTGCTTTTTTACCTGGGCATACGCTTTATCTTCACTTGCTATGGCTAAAAGCTCGCTTCGGGCATCGTAGCCTCTGACAGAGCTGTCATCAAAGCCCAGATTAATATGCCGCAGTCCAAGACTGCCGCAATAAGACGCATCCTCCCGGCGTCTGATGTCCGTAATCTCTTTTATGTCAAAGGTATCGGGACGGTTGGGCGCCCATAGGCTATTTGTAAAAACATTTACCAGTGTAAATTCCTTGAAGCCTCCGGATATTTTTCTAATCAACCCGCCATTTGAAAGAACCATATCATCAAAATGGGGGCTGAGATATGTGATTTTCCTATTGTTAAAAATTTCAGCATTAAATATCATATAAGCTTATGTCCTTAATTAAGCATACAGCAATTTTGTAATTAAATTTACTTTTTCATCATAATCCATGGATTCGGCACAGCCGTCTGTCTGGTAGTACGCGGCAAGGTGGAATCTTCCGGCTGGGATATTCTTACCGAGTAAGCCCGGAAATATAAGAGCCATGGAGCTTAAAACTTCTTCAAACTTACTTAGTGCTTTGCTTAAAGCGTTGTTGTCAAAGGCATAGGAGGGACATTGATTATCATCCTTATATAAGGCTATGCCGTTATTGGTGCACTGCTGGTAAAAGGCTTCACTCAGCTCACTTGAAGCCAACACGAACTGAAATAAATTCCCATTTCCTGTAATGGATATTGGCAGGCCAGATTTTTCAATTATTTGTTTAACGCCCCGGATAAGCCTGTCTCCGGATTCCCTGATTCCTTGCTGAACATTCCTTTCTTTTATCTTTTTTAATGTAATAACTGCTGAAGCAATTGAACAGATATCAAAAAAGCTTGTAAAGCAGAAATCTCTTATGTGCTTCATTATATCACCGTTGCCTATCAGACAGCTTATTCTTGCTCCGTTTGCAATACATTTCGACACTATATAAATATCCGCGGGGAAAACGCCGGGGCTTAAGGATGGGCCCCGGGCATACCTGTACCCGCACTTTACATCGTCAACAATTATTAAAAGCTTATTTTCCTTGCAGATGTTAAACAGCTTACTGTAAAAAGCATTGCTAAAATAGGAAAAGTCGGGGGATACAACAACGGCAGCCAGCCTGTCCTTATAAAGATGAATCAGCTCCTCAAGCTTTTCAATAATATAATAGAAATCAATAACACCATAAGGATTCGGCTCAAATAACCGCGTACTTTTGCCCCACATAACATCCCAACCGTGGTAACCGGAGCTCAGAACCAAATCCCTGCCTGTTTTTTGCAAAGCAGCTAAAGTTGCCGCTCTGACAGCGGAGGTACCGGTAGAAAAAATTCCAATCTGGCTTTTATGAGGATAGTCTTCCAAAAGCAAATGGCTTAATTGATGCAGGTATGATGTTGGCGCCTGAAGCGAAAGGGACCTATTTGAAATCAAATAATTGAAGCCCTTAATAATATCCTCGTCATTATAGCCAAGGAGCACCGAGCCGAAGCCATTCCATAAATCCACATATTCTTTTCCGTCCCCATCAAACAAATAGCATCCATCTCCGCTGGTAAAGCAGATGTTTTTTCCATCCTTGCTCTTTAATGAATACATATTTTGCGGATATAAAAAATCATTCAAGATATATCACCTCTTTTATCGGGTCAGATAGTTAATTGAAAATATCCGTATTGACTGTACATGGATTTGGAAATGTCCTTTGTCAGATCTAAATAACCGTCCATTTTTTCTTTTACCTTCCGGCTTAATTCCATATTGTTTTCCTTAGGCATATAACTGTTCAGGAATTCGCAGAAGTCATCAAAAACACTTGCATCACTTCTGTCATCAGGGGTCCAGTTTGAAACTCTGAAGATGTCATAGGCCTGCTTATCCCAGAAATATCTGCCGATTAGTTCAAGCACATCTGAATAAGTACATTTTTTGGATTCTTTAATTACAGCGATGATTTCCTTATATATGCCGCCCCTGTTAATATAGTCTATGCCGACATTCAGGCAATAGGAGGAAACCATTTGTTCCAGATTGTAAGTGCTGTTGCTTAGTACATTATATGGAGCAGTGTGATTAAAAACTATTCCATAATCCTCCGAATCATTATAAAGCTGTGTACCCTTGAATATTCTTAAGGGCTGGTAGTAGATGCGGCCGCCCAGGTATAAAATATAATCTACGGATTTCTTATAGTTTTCAAACAAATCACCGGGAAGGCCGTATATAAGGTCAATATCAAATTGCTCACAGGAATGGGCAATTGCCTTTTTTAATTTTCCCAGCTTTTCTTCTATTATATCAATATTGTTTTTTCTGTGTATATGTTTATTTGCACTCTCGGAAGAGGATTGCAGGCCAATGCCGACTTCCGCTACATTAAGCCTGCCGAATTGATCTATCAGCCTGTCCGTTAACAAATCGGCTCTTATTTCAAAGGCCAGAGGCATATCAGGATTGTACCTTTCTATAATTTTTAAAATCCTAAGAGCCCTTTCCTCTTCGGCGTTAAAGGTGGGGTCTAAAAACCAGATTATTTTTACATAAGGGGATAACAATATAAGCTTTAATTCTTCTTCAACGCGCTCAAGAGAGTACTCTCTTACATGAGACATGCCCTTTGTATGCAAGCAGTAGCTGCATCTGAACTTACATCCTCTTACCGTCTCGTAGGCCACTTCTCCGTCACTTTGAGCAAGATTTATTGTTCCGTTTAAAAAAGCAGACGGAAAATCATCCAATACCGGATGTAAAGGCCTGTCAGCATTTTGGACAACATTCCCGTTTTTAGCACGGTAGGTTATTCCGGGCACACCGGTGAGCTCCTTATTAGTGTAGAGGTATGAAATTACTTCATTAAAGGTAATTTCACCCTCGCCTCTTATAATGAGGTCTATTTCCTTATGCTCATTCAGCAGCTCCTCAGAGTTATAAGATACCTCAGGCCCGCCTAATATTACGGTAACATCAGGCAGCAGCTTCCTTACAGACCTTATTAAATTCTTAACGATTTCAATATTCCAGCAATATGTAGAAAACCCAATGACATCGGGCCTATAATCTATAATAGCTGATATATATAAATTTAAAGGGCCGGTATACAATGAATTAAAATTAAATATTTTAGTATCAATATAGCTTATATAAGGGTTTTTATCCTTCAAATATGAGTTCAGGGCATAAATTGCTCCGCCGGCCCTATGAAGCCTTTTGCCAATCATAGGATCAATCATTACAAATGCAACCTTCATAAATACATCCTTTCTTCTGCAGCCGCTATATTAAGCTATAGCTTGAATACAGCTCTTATGATGCCGTTTTTTCTATTGGACATATAATCCATTAGAGTTGCATATTCCTCTAATTTGAATTCGTGGGTTATGAGCCTGTCCACATCAATCAGCCTGTTTTCTATTATATTCACAGCTTCAGTCCATGTCTCTGTGGGGGATAGAACTCCATAGATGTTTAAGGATTTCAGCATTATTTGACTGGGCTGAATGCTTACTTTGTCGTGTGCGGAGTAACCGACATAGCCTATCTTTCCGCCGGGCTTTACTATTTCTAACGCTGTATTAAAGCCTTCGGCATTTCCGGTGGCATCAAATACTATGTCGGGATTAAATATTTTACCGGCATTGAACTCATCCGCAATGGATTTACCGCTTATATTCAATGTTTCGGTAGCCCCTAATTTCCTGGCGATCTCAAGCCTCTCTTCAATATAATCCGTCACTAGAATTTTTGTCGCTCCCATAAGCCTTGCAAGCGAAGCGAGCAGCAGGCCTATGACTCCGCTCCCTAATATTACGACAGTCTCTGCCGGTTTAATGCCGCCAACTCTTTGTATGGCATTATATACTACTGCTAACGGTTCTATTATACAGGCGTGCTTCAGGGAGATGGAGTCAGATATGGGAATTACATTAGTCACATCCACCGCCATATATTCCGCATAGCTTCCCTGAAGGCTTATACCGATTTCCAACAGGTTTTCACAAAGATTTCTTCTTCCTTTGCGGCATTGTTCACATTTTAAGCATGGAAACAATATATCGGCAACAACCTTTTTCCCAATGAGATGCTTATACTTTTCAGGAGCTTCAACAACTACTCCGCTCCATTCATGCCCCGGAACAACAGGAAAGCTCAATCCGTGGAATTCACCCTTTATGAGCTTTATATCACTGCTGCACACCATTGAGTATTTAACCTGTATCAATACCTGATCTTCCTTTAAAGCAGGCTTTTCAACCTCACAAAGCTCCAGCCTGCCGGGTTGCGCAGCTCTCAATACCTTCATCATAATTTTTAACCGCCCTTCATTATAAATTTCTATATAATTTTGCTTATGTATTCAAAATACTAAACCAGTGTCCTGCCTGCCAGAGACGGATTCTGTTACAGGGCGCTAGCTTCCGAACGAAAGCTCATCATGCTCGTCAAGGAGGTCGCAGCATCTTTTACATCCCGGGAAAAGGCGTGAAGAAAGCTCCTTCCGGAATAACCGGTATTTTTCTCCATTCCATATATCCTCAAAGCTGTTTTGATATAAATTCCCGAAAACCAGATCATGATATAAAGTGCAGGGAGCAATGCTTCCGTCCGGAAGCAGCGTTGTCCTGTAGTTTATTTTCGTGCATAGGCTGCCGCTAATTTTATTTTCCCAATCCCTGCCGAAATATGTGCCGATTTCAGCCGGAGAACACCCATGAGGAACCATATCAAAGCCGAAAGCCTTATCTGCAGAGTATATTTTGTCAAATTGCCCGATTAGCCTGTCCTTGTCGATGGCTTCGTAAACCTCGCTCATGAGCTGGCCCTTCCATGATTCCATTTCAATATTAAACATTTCGCTGTATATTTTTTGAGTTTGGGCCCCGTCTTCATAGGAGATAAAGGCAGGCAAGTCAATATAGAAATTATCGACGCCCAGACTGCTGCACAGCTCAAGCATTTTTGAGGCACTTAAATAGTTGCTGCTGACTAAGGTATAATTAATATTAATTATCATATCGATATTCTTACGCTTTTTATACTCCACAAGCCTGCCGACTTCAGGCACAACCATATCGTATACGCCCTTGCCCCTGACCTCGTCGCAGGTTTCTGAGTTAAAACCGTCCAATGAAACGGTAAGTGAATCAACCCCTTCATCTATGAGCGGCCGGCCTTTATCTTTAAGAAAGGTGCCGTTAGTATTTATGTCAATAAAGCTTTCTCCATATTTCTTTATATACGCCACCATGCTAACTATATCCTCATGCAATAACGGTTCGCCCCCCATAAACCAGAAGGAGCATTTGGGGTTTATCCTTAGAAACTGATCGACTGCATTTTTAAAAAAATCAAAGCTCATTTTCTGATTTTTCTTTTCAAATGAATATCTGTTATTCTGCTGGCTTACGCCGTTCATATAGCACATTTTACATCTCAGGTTACAATTGAAGTTGGTATATAAAGTTACTTCTCTTAGCTTATTCACAATTTAGCTCCTCCGTATAGCAATGCTCCTTAACCTCTATTTTTTTGACTTTTAAAATCGTAATACTTTTGCTTCTCACTTTCGCTGAGCAGCTCATCCCATGGGCTTGAGCCCAATGGATAATTTCTGTCAGGCTTTTTGCACCGCAGACAAACAGGTATTTTTGCTTTGCAGGATAAAATTTCATGTTTTTTATTTGTTATTTTATCCGGGTGTATGTATTTCAAATTACCAATAACATTTTCTTTTTTATAATAATCACACGAGCATATTACTACATCACCATTCCAGCATACCGTATCGGTAAAGAACAGTTGGCTGCACCATACGTCAAAGTCATAATTGACGGGGGGATATGAGTCGAAGTCCTCGTTGAACGAATCGTTGCTTAAATAACCGCCCCTGTTCCAGGGCTGGTTATCTTCTTCTATATCTACTGCCAGCCCTCTTGCATTCCAAAAGTCTACTATTTCCTGAGTGGTACTGGTAATATATTTGTTTTTAATCCAGCTTATAATTATCGAAACATTGTTCTTAGAAGCCAATTTGGACATATACTCTACATTTTTTAATGAGGTATTAAAATCGAGTCCCATTGATGGCTTGTATTCACGCTCATTAATTCCCCAAAAGCTTATGTTCAGGTGATTTATACCGGCCTCAACAAGTCTGCAGGCCTTTTCCTCATTTAACAAGGAAGCATTTGTAAACAATACGGCTTTAAAATCCCGTGACCGCACATGCTTGACAAAGTCGAAAATTTTGCTGTGTAATAAAGGCTCTCCCATGCCCGCAAAGGATATAAAAGGATAACGGGCACCCTCTGCAATTTTATTTATGGCAAGCCCTTCTCTGTAATCTTCATACTTTTCTATAATGGTATGAAATGTGTCCTCATCCATAAAGCCTTTTTCAGCAGTTAACTGGTCCCGCGGACATGCCAGGCAGCTGGCATTGCAGTGATTGGTCAATTCCAGTTCAACCTCTGTAGGCTCGGGCTTTTCCGACAATCTATTTTCCATATCATTTCCCCTTTACACAATTTTATTATAAATAAGCTATACAACGCGAAAGATATTTCACATTTTTATGGCATAGCCTGGTAATGATAACTTCCGCACCCTATTGATTGAATAAAGAAAACCTTGTACAGACTTACAGATAGCCGCTTGCAGCAGGAAAGAAGACATTGCAGGTGTCAACAGTTTATCTGCTTACCTTTACGATTAAATTGTTTAGTAATTACTGGCAAAATTCTATTATTGAAATTATATCTTGAATTTTAATATATTACAACTGTTTTTGTATATTTTTCTTGTAAATACACATTTTTTATTACAGTAATTGTATATTTATGAGAAATTTATTTCTTATTCAATAAAATTTTACATTTAACAAACAAACTATTGTAATACAGGGATAATTTTGTTAAAATTAGTTAATGGAGTCTGCTGTAAAATACATTAATTCGGCTCAAATACAGTAATAGACTTACAAATATTTATATTTTACTGAACAATATTGTTTTATGTCAGCATATTTACTGTCAACAGGATGTTTTTTAGGTGAGGTTAATATGAGAGAGGAATTTAGCGTATTGTTTGCTGAACAAAAGAATAATCACAGGTTATATGAGATAGAATTCGGTTCGCAAATATATAAATATTATTTATATGACTGCATTAATGAAGAATATATAGCACATATAAGTGAGATAGAGGATGCAGAGTCTTTTTTTATAATATGTGATAAAAATATTGAGCAGATATATGGGCAAAGGCTGCTGAAAACTATTGGCAGATATTATAAATGTCATTTAATATCGTTTGAATGTGAAGAGAAAAACAAAAATCTGAAGACTCTTGAAGAGTTGATTGAGAAGATTCTTGAAAAAAAAGCAACAAGGCGTACATGCATAATAGCACTGGGCGGAGGTATTTGCGGAAATATGGCAGGCATGGTTGCAGCCCTGTTGTTCCGGGGGATTAAGTTTATCCATATACCTACTTCACTGATGGCGGTGCTGGATTCTGTTTTATCGCTTAAGCAGGCAATAAACTCAAGCTGCGGTAAGAATTTGATAGGTACCTTTTACAGGCCCGAGATGGTAATATCAAACATGGACTTTTTAATAACCTTACCCGAGCGTGAAATAGTCTCGGGTCTTTGTGAAGTGGTGAAGAACTCATTAACAATTTTACCGGATAGTATAGACGGGGTATTTAGTACGCTCAATAAAAACAGTGATTATTCCAAGGAGGAGTATCTCTATTTTGTAGATTTGTCAATAAAGGCTAAAACCCAAGTTATGAGATATGACGCTTATGAAAAGCATGATGCATTAATACTGGAATACGGCCATACAGTCGGCCATGCTATTGAACTGGCTGCCAATGGTGGAGTAAAACATGGTGAAGCAATCGGATTGGGAATGCTGTGTGCGGCAGAGATTTCCCATATCTTAGGATATTTGTCTAAAGATGATGTGGAATTGCACAAGGCGCTTTTGGAAAAGGCGGGAGCACCTGTAAAAATTCCGGACTATCTGAAGCCGGAAACTATTTTATCAATTATGAAATTTGATAACAAAAGGGGCTACCTTAACAGCGAAAAGGGAATATTCCATATGGTGCTGCTAGAAAAGGTTGGAGAACCGTTATTTAACGGAGAAAATATTCTTATTCCTGTTCCGGAAGACGTAGCAATGCATGTCATTTCAAAGTTATGTTGATTTAAAGAGCGCTTTGATAAAGCGGCGCTTTCAAGCGGTGTTGTAAATAAGGCTTAAGACTACAAAAAAACAAGTGAAGGAGACAACCTTAAGATGGCAGATATATTATTGATTAATCCGCCTCTATATGATACATCAGAGCTGGGAAAACTGGATTGTGACGAGCATTGGTCTCCTCCGTTGGGAATAGCGTATATTGCATCTACTCTTTCGCACAATAAATTTGATGTAAAGGCTTTGGATTTATACTATACTCCTATGGAGAAGTCAAAGGATATAATAAAGAAGGAGTTAGGTTGTATTGTCGGTATTTCGTGCTTTTCAGAGCAAAGGGCTTCTACATACAGAATAATTGAATACATCCGTTCATTAAGCGAGGAGGTTTTAATTGTGGTGGGTGGCCCCCACAGCAATTTTTTATATAAACAAATGCTGGAAAGCTTTCCCGTAGATGCCGTTGTATTGGGAGAAGGTGAATTAACCTTTCTGGAATTGGCGAGGGCATATATGAGCAAAAGGCCTTTGCATGAGATAGCCGGCCTGGCATTGAAAGGGGAGAAGGGAGTATATCTGACAAAGCAAAGGGGATTGATAACGGATTTGGATAGTATGCCGTTTCCTGCATATGAGCATTTTGTAGATACAAAGTATGCTTCCATAGAATGGTTCCGTGAGCTCGAGGTTGGAGGCGTCAGGGCAAACAGCCTAAAATGGACCGCAATTGTCGGCAGCAGAGGCTGCGCATATGAGTGCAGCTTTTGCTCCACACCTTATTTTTGGCAAAGGCATTGGAGAAAAAGGTCTCCACAAAATATTGTTGACGAAATAGAATTTTTAAATAAGGTCTATGGCTATGAGTTTATCGACTTCTCCGATGATATATTTACTCTTGATCAGAAGTGGGCCATAGAAATATGTAAGGAGCTCATAAAAAGGGATATTCCGGTTTCATGGAATTGCTGTACCAGAGCCGATGCGGTTTCGGAGGAGCTTCTTCACTGGATGAAAAGAGCCGGATGTCTTTTTACGGCGTATGGAATAGAATCCTTTTCTTCAAAAATCTTAAATGCGGTTAATAAGAAAATAACCAGGGACACCATATTACAGGCCTGTGAAATGAGCAGCAAGGCAGGCATGAATATAGAGTTTTTGCTTATAGTCGGCAGTCCGGGAGAAACAGATGAAACCATAGAGGAGACTGTGCAATTAATTGAGTCGGTGAAGCCATTCGCAGTGGCTCCAAGTATACTGACAATATTCCCCGGAACAAAGCTCTATCACGATGCGGTAAAGGACAATTTTATAAATGATGAT
Organism: Bacillota bacterium; assembly: GCA_023390115.1. Classification (GTDB taxonomy): domain Bacteria; phylum Bacillota; class Clostridia; order Acetivibrionales; family DSM-27016; genus Anaerobacterium. Next base: position 206,106 of record JAEWDM010000022.1, on the reverse strand, counting down.
TATTGGCTCTCGGATTTGCCATGTCCCTATGACACAAGAGAGCACGGTATAGACGTATTAAAAGGATGGTACAGCAGGATAAAGTCCTTGGATAACGTAGAAAAAGCTCAAAGACCTGATTTATGAGCATATAAAATGTTTTTACAAGGAGCATTTGCTTTATAGTGAATTATATTAAAGGGGGCTGGAATGGATATGAATACCTCTCTTTTAAGGGGATGGACAAGCACCTCCGCCTATGAAGAGGGCTACTTGAGGTTTCCTTCTGTTAAGGAAGCCAAAGGCATCTATTTGTATGGCTATGATGGAAAAAGATATATCGATACTAAAAGTCAGATGATGAATGTCAGTTTCGGCCATGGAATACAGGCCTTTAGAGATGCCGTACTTAGGCAGTGGGATCAGGTGGCATATATTCCTACCATGGACGGGCATGGTAACAAAGCTGCAGAAGCATTTGCAGACAAGCTGCTGGGAATTCTCCCTGAAGATTTTAAATCTGTTTATTGTTCAGGCAGCGGAACCTCCTGTTGCGAGGTTGCCGTACAGGTGGCGAGAGATTTCTGGCTTGGCCGTGGCAGAAAAGAAAAGAAGGGGATTATTTCCATTGCAGGCGGCTACCATGGCAATTCGGCAATGATGTCTGAGATCTCGGAATATAGTGAATATAATCAGGCGTACAGGCTGAATAACCGGGATGAATACTTAAAAGTACTTCAGCCGTATTGTTACCGGTGTCCCTTGAATTCAGCTCCCCCGGAATGCGGTGAAAGGTGTGCGTCTTTGCTGAGAAAGCAGGTAAAGGAGTTTGACACCGGTAAAATTGGCGCAATTATTTTTGAAGCGGTTCAAGGAAACGGTATGATAGCTTTGCCTCACACATACATGGAGACGCTGAGCCAATTGGCTAGGGAGCATGATATGCTTTTAATCGCAGATGAAGTATTGACCGGCTTCGGGAGAACAGGATATGACTTTGCATTTCAGAAATACAATATACTTCCCGATATTATCTGCTTATCGAAGACAATATCCAACGGGCTGCTTCCTTTGGGCGCCACAGTATTTAACGGAAAAATCACCGGCATGCTAAGGGATAAGGAAATCCATATAGGTTCTACCCAGGATGGAAACCCTGTATGTACTGCCCTTGGGGCGGCAGTTATTGATCATTTTACAGGCTTTGAATGGTCTCTTAGAGTCGGGGAGCTTGGAGAGTACTTTCTTGAAGCCCTGAAAAAGAATTTTTCAGAATATCCCATTGTAGGAGATATCAGAGGTACAGGTCTTTTGATTTGCATTGAATTAGTCAACGATAAAGCCCAAAAAAAACCTATGGAAGATATGAGGTCTATTCATGACGGCTTTATTGAAAACGGACTATTTGTATTTATTGAAGCAAATTATGTTTATTTTGTACCCCCTTATACCATAGATAAGAGTGTCATTGACTATATCATAAGTAAGCTTAAGGCTGTTTTAGAGGAGTATATCAAAGTAAACAGCATGTTTATTTAAGAAAAAGATGAGGTGGATTATACAGTGGTTAAAAATAAAATACCCGTTTATGCAGTACATTTGAATTGTGACAGGCCTCCGTTCGGTTTGGGACTGATAATTTCATATTTAAAGCAAAGCTTAGCTCCCCGGGAGATTGAGCAGCTTGATTTCTCCTCGGGGTATATAATAGATGTTGAAAAGCTCAGAGAAGAAGTAGAGGAAAAGGGCAATGGGATATTTCTGTTCTCAACCTATCTTTGGAATATTAATTCTCATATGAAAGAAAGTGTTTCGATAAAAAACCGCTTTGAAGATGCTATGATTGTTTTTGGAGGACCCTTCATACCAAGGGATGAGGAGTTGGCAAAAAGGTTCATTCTGGAACATCCTCATATTGACGTAATGGTTCTTGGGGAGGGTGAGGACGCCGTCTTAAATGTAATAAGGAGCTACTTATCGGATAAAAAGTATCACGATATCCGGGATATTACTTATATTAAAGGAAGTGAGCCCGTATTTACCGGGATAGGATGCATTGATGATGTCAAAAAGCTTTCCTCTCCATATTTGAGCGGAGAATATGATTCGTTTCTGTCAGTATATAAGCCGCACATGGTGACGCTTGAAACAACCCGGGGATGTCCCTTCAAGTGTGCCTTCTGTGACTGGGGCCAATCCACAAACCAGAAGATAAGGGAGTTTGACCTTGAAAGAATTTATAGTGAGCTGGAATGGGTGGGCAAAAACAAAATTCCCGTAATTGAGCTGTCAGACTCTAACTTAGGGATACTTAAGCGTGATGTCAAAGTAGCGGAGTATATTTGTGAAATCAAGGGAAAGTATGGATTCCCGAAGGAGATTGCCGCCAATTTTGCAAAGAACAGCCATGACAACGTTATAGAAATTATAAAGAAGACAAAAGACGCGGGGCTTGTATCCCAGGCTATTCTGTCCATTCAGACCTTATATGCTGAAACCTTGAGGATCATTGGACGTAAAAACTTAAATGAAGAGCACTACCGCAAATCGCTGGAATTGTTCAGGGGCTTGAATCTGCCCGTAACAATAGAATTGATGCTTGGCCTGCCAAGGTGTACAACACGGTCCTTTATGGCCGATCTTCAGTGGGCATGCGACTTTAATCTTGGCGTATATGTTCATTTCACCGTCTTAATTCCCAATACTGAAATTTCAAGAAAGGATTTCAGAGAGAAATATAAAATAGTGACAGCAGCAGAGAGCAATTTGTCGGACCCTGAATATCTCCGTGAGGTGGGGCTTAAGCCCATTAATGAAAATCAGGTGGTGTCTCTTGAGAGCATGAGCCAGAATGAATTCATAAAAATGATGAGGCTGACGGCGTTATTTAATACCTTCTACGGAGAATCCATTTTAAAATACATTATGTTTTTCCTGAAGAATGAGCATAGCATACCTCAAACCGAATTTCTATACGATTTGCAGCAAAACGATCTGAGTGAATATCCACAAATTCTAAAGCTCAGGGACAGGGGAGATCCGGATGAAACAACAGTTCCGTTTACAGGCGATGAGGGAGTGTTATGGGACACTGTTTATGAAAACAGCTGGGGAAAATTCTATTCCGAAGTAAAGCAATATATTTTGGCCAATTACGGTATTGCCGATGGAGAAGAATTGCAGACCGTACTGGATATTCAGCAGTTTGTAATGGGGTATTACGGCAGGACGCTTCCTGAGGCACGTGAGTTTAAATACGACTTCCCTCAATATTTTAAGGACATTATCGGAGGAAAGAAAAATAAAAGTCTGACGGAGTATGGAAAATGCAGTATTAAGGTAACAGATCCCTTGAATTTATGCTCAAAAAGCTCAAAGCCCGATTATTATGAACCCCATCATGGGCATATAGAGCTGGCATCGGATTTAAACGCCATTAGATTCGGCTTTGACTTAAATGAAATAAAAAATTATTAAAAGGGGGGGGTAATATGGATAAGGATGAAATTCGCAAGGTTAAATATGATGATTACACCTATAAAGAAAGAATGCTATTGATGTATACCGATAAATGTACGGCAAATTGCTCGCATTGTGCCGCAGAATCGTCGCCATATAATAATTCAAAAATGAGTGTGGAGGAAGCCCGGCAATATATTGAAATTGCGGCTTCAAAGGGCTTTAAATGCATATTGTGGACAGGGGGAGAAATATTCATCTATTATGATGAAATCCTGGAATTAACTGAATATGGACGTTCACTGGGGCTTGCCTTTACAATTGACACAAATGCTTACTGGGCTACGTCTGGAGAAATTGCCTGTGAAAAGCTGGAGCGCCTGCAGCGGGCAGGAGTTATTCATATTGGTGTAAGCTGTGATGCCTTTCATTTAAAGTATATTCCCGCCGAAAGGGTTGTTAACGCTGTTAAAGCCGCGCAGCATTTGAGCCTGAGCTCAATCGTGAGCTTTACATACAGCGGAGACGAGGCGGCGGATAATAAGATACTTAATGATCTGAACGGCTTTAAAATCCCGTTTGAGGCTTCAGCGGTTGCAAAGGTCGGCTTTGCCAAGAAGCTTCCGGAAAAAGTGTTCGGCAGCATTGATATTTCTCAGGTGGGAGATTGCGGAGAGCTTGGGCCTCTGGTCCGTCCGGGCGGAAGCATTATAGGATGCTGCAATCCCACAGTACCGGAGGAATCTCCCGTATTCATCGGAACAGGCAGGGAGAATTTTAAAGAGAATGTTGTCAGGTATCTGAAATCAGATTGCATAAATTCCATAAGTGAGCTTGGCTTCAAGACGTTTTATGACATGCTGTCAGGTGATATTGCCTTTAGTCAGTATAAAATGAAGAAATATTCTCACTGCTGTGAATTTTGTGAGGACATTTTTGCAAACAGGTATTTATCTGAGAAGATTAGAGGCTTTATAGAAAAATCCAAGGAGTCAAACTAATGAATTATTCATATTTTTTTGATTATGAAACAGAAGAGAAGATATGCTTGATTTATACCCTGAAGTGCAATGCTTCATGCCAGCATTGCATTACAAAATCCAATATGTCCAGAAATGACAAGATAGCTTTTGAGTCCGCGAAGGAAATAATTCAAGCGGCTTCAAAAAATAACAAAAAAGCAGTCATTTTCAGTGGAGGAGAAGTACTGATATTCTTTGATGAGATTCTTGAGCTGACAAGGTTTGCTTCCTCATGTGGAATGGATGTGATGATAGAAACAAACGGTTTCTGGGCTGAAAGCCCTTCCGCTGCGAAAGGTAAAATGGAGCTGCTTAAGCAAAACGGCCTAAAGACAATATTTGTGAGCTATGACTATTTCCACAGCAAATTTATTTCATGTGAAAATATTAAATATATTGCAGATACCTCTCAGGATATTGGGCTTAAATGCGAGGTAATGTTTACGAGATCCAACAATCCCGATGAGGACAGGGCCATTTTGGAGGACTTAAGCGAAAAAAGCTTTTCGTTCTATGAGGATGATCTCCTGCCCTTTGGAAGAGCTTGTGATATGTTTGGCGATTCAGATAAAAAAGCCCTTGCGGAGTTGAATGGCTGTGACAGCTTTGCCACCACCTTTCTTCCGAACGGCGATGCTTTCGCATGCTGCAATATCAATGATGAGAATGCTGAATTAAAAATGACTCCAATGTACTTGGGCAATATAAACCATGACGGCATACAGGAAATATTTCAAAAAGAAAAAGAAAATAAGTTCTTATGTATAATTTCTGACAAGGCGTCAATAGATGCTTTTATGGATTTTCTTGCACAAAAAGGGCTGCATGCGGAGAAGCCGGAAAAAGAATATTTTTCAGTATGTGATTTATGCATATCTATTTCATCCGATGCCGGATGTATGAATGTAATTAACGAATTTTTGCAAATCAATTTGAAAGGTGAGTGAAGTAATGGGTCCCTTGGGTTTTTTTGAGCGGCTTGCAAATGATGATAAATTCAGTACATTCAGATGTATTATAGAGAACATTAAAAAGCTCGGCGTAGACGAGTTCGGCAGCATTATGCTTAAGGTATTTGAATATGCGTCTGAAATGAAGCTTAAGGGGGACTATTTGGAATTCGGGTGCTTTGGCGGATATACCATGACCTGGGCATATAAAGCAGCCAAGGCCTTTGGTATGAAGGACATAAAGTTTTATGGATTTGATTCCTTTGAGGGGCTTCCCGAAATCAAAGGTGTTGACGCAGAGTATCCTGAATTTAAAAGGGGCGAGTTCTGTTCTACGGAAGAGCAGTTTTATAAGGACTTAAAGCGTGGCGGAGTTGATATATCAAGAGTTGTAACAATACCCGGGTGGTATGACAGGACGCTGGGAGAAGAGCTGTCTGAAAGGCTTGCTGTAAAAGAGGCATCAGTTATTCTTGTAGATTGCGATTTATATTCTTCAACAGTTCCTGTTCTTGAATTCATTACAAAATATATAGCAGACGGGACCGTCATTCTTTTTGATGACTGGAATTGCTTCAGAAGCAGTCCTGAGCATGGCGAGCAAAGGGCTGTCCGGGAATGGCTTGAGCGTTACAAAGATATCACAATAACCGGGTACCTGCCTTTTGAGGCCTTCGGACAGAGCTTTATCGCACATCGCAAAAGCTGATCTATTAAACGTAATTGCGCTTTAAGGCTTAATCAAGGAAAGGGAGGATTAAAATAGTGAAAACAAGACTGGGGCTGATTTTCGGAGGAAGGTCGGCGGAACATGAAATTTCAGTTATTTCAGCAATGCATGTTTTACATTTTATTAATAAAGAGAAATATTCCGTTATCCCAATTTATATTTCAAGACAGGGAGCCTTCTATACGGGTGAGCAATTGTTAAATATAGAGTGCTATAAAAGCCTGGAGGGCATACCCGGGCTGTGCGGGGAAATATTGGTAAAGCCCGGGGGAGGCCCGGAAAATGCGTTTGTTCTATCTGAAGCCGCTGACAGGCATTTTAAAATAGATGTCCTGCTGCCGGTGTTTCATGGGCCAAATGGCGAGGATGGCACATTGCAGGGACTATTTGAGATGCTGAACGTCCCTTATACAAGCTGTCCGGTTCTTTCCTCAGCATTGTGCAGAGACAAGGTGGTTTTTAAATTTGTAATGCAGGCTATGGGAATACCGGTGCTTAAATTTGACTGGTTTTACAAGCGGGATTGGGAAGGTGACAGGAGGAGCATAATATCCCGAATATCTGACGGACTTGGCTTTCCCGTTATTATTAAGCCTGTCAGCAGCGGTTCGAGCATCGGAATCAGAATTGCCAAATGTGAAAAGGAATTGGAGGCTTCCGTTAATATCGCATTGAAATTTTCGGAGCGGGTGGCCATCGAAAAATTAATGAATAATTTCAGAGAGGTAAACTGTGCCGTCCTAAGACGGAGAGATGAGATACTGGTTACAGAGTGTGAGGAAGAAATACCCCATGGGGAAATGCTTACCTTCACAGACAAATATACTGATAATTTAAAAAGAAATTTTCCTTGTACTATACCGCAGGAGACAAGGGATATGATATGGGAGATGTCAAAAAAAATATACATAGGTATTGATTGCAAAGGAACAGTCCGTATGGACTACCTGTATGATGAAATTTATGGAAAGGTATATATGAATGAAATCAATACTATAGCCGGTGCTCTGTCCTATGATTTATGGGAGGGCTCGGGCATAAGCTTTGCAGAAATAATCAACAGCATGGTAGACGAAGCTTTAAGCAGGTATGAAAGCAAGCAGCAATTAAGCTGCACCAATGAAAATCATATTGATATTGCAGATTGCTTAAATGGGGTTGACTTGTTCAGCTAAGGGATAACGGAGGATGTAAAGTGATATCCTCCAGAATAATTTCTACTCTAACTGTAGAAGTATGTGTATTTGAGGAAGACCTTCTGCTTGATCTGGCGTAAAACATAACCCGGTTACGTATCCCGGGGAAATTATTCTTCCGGAAATCACTTTACATCCTTTTTAGATGGTTAATAGTATGGCTTGTATAATTTTTTTGGCAATAATATATGACTGAGTGAAAAACAAATTTTAAGGTGGATAATGGATGAAAAGTTTAAAAGCAGCACATGGAACCATTGAGCTGCCTGCATTTTTCCCGGATGGTACCTTTGGTGTGGTGCGTTCAATCGATGCCGTCGATTTGGAAATCACAAGCACACCCGGCGTTGTTATGAATTGCTACCATTTGATGCAAAAGCCGGGCACAAATACAATAAAATCTCTTGGCGGGCTGCATAAGTTTACAAATTGGAGCAAACCGATTTTGACTGACTCAGGAGGGTTTCAGGTTTTCTCTTTGATAAAGGAAAACCCCAAATACGGGGAGATCAGAAATAATGGTATAATATTCCGCCCCTCAATGGAGAAGGAAAAGGTTATATTGACCCCTGAAAAGTGCATACAGGCACAGTTTGGTTTCGGATCGGATATCATGATGTGCCTGGATTATTGTATTCACCCCGACAGCCCATATGAAACAAACAAATTATCAGTAGACATGACAGTAAAGTGGGCTGCGGCATGTAAAAAAGAGTATGAGCGCATATTGAAGCAATATGAGCGCATATTGAAGCAGAAAGCCGGAAATTTGCCTGAGAGGCCTTTGCTTTTTGGAATTATACAGGGCGGCAATGATAAGCCTTTAAGAAAGGAATGTGCGGAAGCTTTAATTGATATTGGTTTTGACGGATTCGGATTCGGCGGGTGGCCGATGGACGGAAACGGCAATTTGCTGGAGGATATATTGGCTTACACGGCTTCACTTGTACCCGATAGCCTCCCTAAGTATGCCATGGGAGTGGGAAAGCCGGATGAGATAGTGCAATGTGTAAAAATGGGCTATAACCTGTTTGACTGCGTAATCCCGACACGTGAGGCCAGGCATTATAGATTGATGGCATTCAGATGTGACGGTCTTGAGAACATAGACCTGAATCAGAAGGGATTTTATAAGTATATTTATATTCTGGATGAAAAATACATAAGAGATGAAAAGCCAATTTCAGATATTTGCGATTGCTATAGCTGTAAAAATTACTCCAGAGCTTTTTTAAGGCACCTGTTTAAAATAGGTGATTCACTTGCCTACAGGCTGGCCTCTATACATAATCTGAGATTTTATAGCAGCCTGATGGAATTAATAAGAATGAAAAATAAAATTAATCGGCAGGGTAAATGATTTATGTGTGTAAATGCAATTGTGGAGAAGGTTAGCCAATCCAGGAAATATGGCAATATATGCAATGATACAATTATAAGGATTTGTGAAGATGAATTTAAGAAATTCAAGCTGAACAAGGACATTGAAAAGTCTGTAAAAAGCAAGCTTCATAAAATACAGGGAGCTTATATAGGGAATAAGGAATATAACGAAATAGCGTTATATGTGGATGAGCTGACCGGTAAAGGGTCCTTGCAAGAAACTCAATCGAAAGAAATATGCAAAAGGATTTTGGAGCTTCATAAATCCACTGCTGAAAGACTTTATTTTTATGACAGGTTTTATCAGGAAATATTTAAGATAACAGGCTTTCCTGAATCAGTAATGGATATTGCGTGCGGCTTTAATCCCTTTTCCATACAATGGATGCAGGCCGGCAAAAAAATCCGCTATTACGCTTATGACATAAATTTTAATCAGATAGCTCTGTTAAACAGCTTCTTTAAAGCCATCGAGTATCCTGCAGACGCTTTTGTTCAGGATGTTATCTGCAAAAAGCCTGAAGAATGTGCAGATATCGCCTTTATTTTTAAATTTATACCTATAATTGAGTTTCAAAGAAAAAAGTACTCGTTGGAATTAATAAGGTCGCTGAAGGTGAAGCATGTAGTATTGTCGTTTCCCAAAAAGGGCATATCAGGCAGGAGGAATATACTGCCTGAGGAGGATATTGAGTATATGTATGGTTTGGTGCTTAATGAGCTTAATGTAATTAAGAAAATTGAATTTAGCAATGAAGTGTTATATATCGTTAATAAGCATGATTAGTATTGTAAAAACTTATAAAAATTATTATATATGGGGGGTAATAATAATGTTAGCTGTTAGAGGCGGAGAGTCAATAAGAAAAAGGCCCTGGATATCATGGCCCGTATTCGATCACAATACCTTAAGCAGGCTGGAGTCTGTATTGACAAGCCGGAGATGGGCTATCAGCGGCCAATGGAAAGGCCAGCTCAGTAAGTGTGAAGAATTTGAACGTAAATTTGCGGAGTTTAACCATGTGCCATATTGTGTAACAACCACCAATGGCTCAAGCAGTCTTCTGATAGCATTGGAAAGCCTGGGTATCGGTCCCGGCGACGAGGTGATTGTTCCTGCCCTGACGTGGGTGGCTACAGCTATTTCTGTATGTGATGTAAATGCCGTCCCCGTCATAGTGGATATAGACCCTGATACCTACTGCCTGTCTATTGAGGAAGTAAAAAAAGCCATAACTCCCAAAACAAAAGCAATTATTCCTGTTCACCTGTATGGCTGCATGGTAAATATGGATGAGCTTATGGAAGTAGCAAGGAATAACAATTTATGGGTTATTGAAGACGCATCCCATTCTCACGGCTCTGTCTGGAGGGACCAGTTTGCAGGAGCAATCGGAGATGCCGGAGCTTTCAGCTTGCAGCAGGGTAAGGTGCTGACATCGGGAGAGGGCGGGGTGCTGCTGACAAAGGCTCAGAAAATATATGAAAAAGCAATTGAGCTGCGTTCAAACTCAAGGGCCTATATAGAAGAAAATAAGCTTGAGGTTGATAAGATGCAGCTTATAGAAAAGGGAAGTATTATGGGCTCAAATTATTGCTTATCAGAGTTTCAAGCCGCAGTTTTACTTGACCAGCTTGAAAGGCTTGAAGCTTTTAACAGAACTAAGGAGGAAAATGCCATTTATCTGGACAAGCATCTGGGGAGCATACCGGGTATAAAAACAATGCTGAGGCATGAGCAGGTAAGTAAGCAGTCTTACTACCGCTATGCAGTAAAAATTGACAGCGGGCTTTTTTCCGGAAAACCCGTGAGTGATATTTGTAAGGCTCTGGAAGCAGAATTGAGCTTTACGGTTGAACAGCCTTATAAGCCATTGCACAAGTCTCCGCTCTATAGACCTCATACTAAAAACAGGTACCACTGGAGTGAAGAGTTCTGGAATGCCTTGTCAACAGAAAAATACAGCCTGCCGGTATCTGAAAAAGCAAGCGAAAATGAGGGAGTGGTTATCCATCACTCCATATTGCTCGGTGACCGGCAGGATATGGATGAGGTTATTATGGCATTTGAAAAGGTGCATAAGTATTCTCATAAAATATAAATTAATTCCCGCAGAGCTTGCTTAAAATAGTGCTCAAATTATTGTAAAGACTGAGAGGAAACAGAATGGATATTGCGGAGAATAACATAAGGGCCTGGACAAAGCTTGCAAGTAAGGGTGACTATTGTACCGTACCCTGCGGCAAGGAGATAATTCAGGCCGCGCGGCATGGAAAATGGGAGGTCAGCGCAACCAACAATAAGAAGATCCCCAGAGAATGGTTCCCGGAATCCATGAGAGATAAGTATATTCTCTGTCTTGCATGCGGAGGGGGACAACAGGCCCCGGTATTTGCTTCACTGGGAGCAAAGGTAACGGTGCTGGACAACAATCCGGTACAGCTTTCAAGGGACAAATATGTAGCTGATAATGAAGGCCTTAATATAAAACTCGTTGAGGGAGATATGAGAGATCTGGATATGTTTGATGCCGGGTCGTTTGATGTTGTCTTTCTTCCGGCATCAACTCAGTACATTCCGGAGGTTGGACCCCTGTGGAAAGGTGTGTGCAGGATACTAAAAAATAATGGCATATTGATCGCCGGGTTTATTAATCCCTATGTTTATATATTTGATGACGAGAGTCTGGAAAAAAATGTGTTTGAGGTTAGAAATAAAATTCCTTATTGCTCACTGGACGGCCTGAGCAAGGAGGCGGTTGAAAAGTATTTTAAAGAAGAGAAATTAGTAATGTACAGTCATACCACAGAGAATATAATTGGCGGGCAAATCAAGGCGGGTATGGTAATAGATGGTTTCTTTGAGGATTATGACAGGGAAACGGTATTATCGCAATTTGCTCCCGTCTATTTTGTAACACGGGCAACTAAAACGGCTAAATAAGTAACAGATAAATTCTGAAAATATTGTGAGGTTTATGTTATGAAGCTTGCCATAAATAACGGGACACCCTTAAGGAATAAAACATGGCCTGTCTGGCCGGTCTGGGACGAAAGCGCAAATAAGTATATTCATGAGGTTGCACAGTCAGGGCGCTGGTCGGTGAGAGGAAGCTGGACAGGCTTTGAATGTATGGAGCAAAAGGCTATGAGGCTGTTTGCGGAATATAACGGGTGTTCATACGGTGTTATGACTACATCCGGGTCAGAGGCGCTGCTTCTGGCTATGGAAGCCCTCGATATAGGGCCGGGAGACGAGGTGATAGTACCCGCTCTGACATGGATAGCTCCTGCCACATCTATATTGAATTCCGGCGCTGTCCCTGTTTTGACAGATATAGATCCTGAAACGACCTGTATAGATACGGGAGCAGTAAAAAAAGCCATAAGCAGCAGAACAAAGGCCATTATCCCCGTACACCTTCATTGCTCGATAGCAGCTATGGATGAAATAATGAATATTGCCGGAGAGTATGGCTTATTCGTTATTGAGGACTGTTCCCAGGCCCACGGCGCCGTATGGGAAGGGAAAAGGGTAGGAACAATCGGACATGCGGGAGTATTTAGCCTGAACCAGGAAAAGGTTTTGACTTGCGGAGAGGGCGGAGCGGTTATTACAAACAGTCCGGAATTATATGAGAGGCTTTTCAGAATAAAAACAGACGGGTGTGCTTTGGATAAGGACAGGAAAATACCGGGTGACGATCAACTTATATATGATAACAGGCTTATGGGAAGCAATTACTGTGCTTCTGAATTTCAGGCAGCGGTTTTGATAGCCCAGTTAAAGAATTTATCCTCATTAAATGAAATCAGAAGGGGAAATGCAGAATATCTGGATGAGGAGTTAAGCCGCATACCGGGCCTTATACCGCTAAAGCATCATAAAAAGGCTGAAAAATGTACTTATTATGAATATGCTGTAAAGATAGACAGGAAGAGCTTTGGTAACAAGGAGCTGGATAAAATCTGCAATGCATTGAGCTGTGAATTGGGCTTCATCCTGCATCCGACAGATGTTCCTATCTATAGAAACAAGCTTTTTTCGCCATGGACCAGAAAAAGGTATAAATATTATGTGGAGGATGCCAGGTTTAAGGAGCTGTCGGCCGATAAGTTTCCAGGCTGTGAAAATACATATGACTCTTTGATAGTATTTCATCATTCAAAGCTGTTATCCGGCCGCAGTGATATGGATGATATAGTAAGCGCATTTAGGAAGGTACAAATGTATAGCAGTGAAATTTAGGAATATGTGTGTAAGGGGGAATCGTATATCAGGATACTAAGGCTAACGCCGCATTTTTATTATCCGCCGGGCATTGTATCAGAATGGAAGGTTCATTTGGACCCTATCGGCGGGATGCAAACACAAATTTTTAGAATGACAACGGCGCTCTCCAAGCTGGGAATAGCTCAAAAGGTGCTGACCATAGGAATGAAGAATGCTCCTAAGACATGGAAGATTAATGAAAATACCGAAATTTGTTCATCAAACATTCCCATCATACCAATCCGCTCAAGAGTCAGAGGAACGGTAGGCTTGAATATTTACTGGGGAGCCGGAGTCTGTTTAACGGTAATTTCATTGCTTTTAAGCTCTCTTTTTAACAAAAAAAGCACATGGGACTTAATACATTCTCATTGCAGCGGGGTAGCTGCACCTCTGGTAGTAGGGCTGTTATCCAAATGGATATTAAAAAAGCCCCTGGTTTATACAGTGCATTGCTGCAGAATAGGAACATATGAGCCAATGAACAGCTTTGACAGGCTTATAAACAAGTATGTTGTAAAAATAGAGGGGTATTGCTTAGGAAATGCGGATTCCGTTATAACATTAACCGAAAGGACAAAAAAGCTGTTAACTGACAGTTATAAAAATGTTATGAGCGAAAAGGTATTTGTTATTCCCGACATTATTTCAATAGAAGAGTTTAATCAGAATATAAACAGCGATAATCTGGAACACTTTTACAGGACCTTTGGTGTGCCCGGAGATAAGCCCATTGTCAGCTTTGTGGGAAGGATAGCACATGAAAAAGGATGGAAGTATTTTTTGGAGGCAGTAAGGCTTTGTACCAATAAGAATTTTCATGCTGTATTTTGCGGGGATGGAAATGAGCGGGAATACCTTGACAAAATGGTTGATAAATATTGCTTGAAGGACAGGGTTACGATTACGGGGTTCATACCTAACAGTTTAGTTGCGGCAGGTATTTATATCTCTGATATCATGGTAATTCCATCAGTCCACGAAGAGCTGGGCAGTGTCCTGCTGGAGGTGGCCAGCCTGAAAAAGCCGGTAATTGCGTCGGCGGTAGGCGGGCTTACGGAAAACATTACAAATAATGTAAGCGGAATGCTGGTTGAGCCGAAGTCACCTGAAATGCTTGCGGAAAGCATAGACTTTATTTTAAATAATAAAGAGATTGGCGAGAAATTTGGTGTTAATTTATATAACCATGTAAGAGATAACTTTAATGAAGCAAAGGAGCTGAATAAAATAATTAATTGTTATAAAAGGCTTATTTAGTGTTCAAATTGTAGCGGGGGAATAATCATCGATCATACATTTGTAACGGAAAAACAGAAATAAATGTATATTAATTAAAATGTTGACAAATGGCAAGGACAGGTATAAAATATTAATGCATATTCTTGCTTTATTCGACAGTAATAATGTCAATTATTTGAGGTTTTAATTAATATAGACATGAATCAAATAAATGATTCAAACTGATTTAAATGTAAAGGGATAGATTGGGATGAGGGGGATTTAACAGTGCCTATAGAGAAAATCCGAATTGAAAATACTAATAAAAATGTTTTGCCGCAGGATTGTGCATATATTCTAAAAAACGAAAGCAATCAGAAGATTTTTGTTTTTGAAACCAGAACCCGGCATGGCAAGCCGAGGGGTAATGTACTGATAATTCCGCCATTTGCGGTTAACGCACACTCCCTGTTTTTATTCAGCTACTATTTTCAGGCAAATGGCTATAATGTTTACAGGTTTGACGGGATAAACAGTGTGGGCTTAAGCACAGGGACAATGGAAAATTATACGTTAGGACAGCTTGAAAAAGATACTTCACAGGTAATAGACAGCCTTTTAGCCGATAGTGGCCTGCCGTTAACAATACTTACTCAAAGCCTTTCGTTCCCGGTAGGATTAAAGTACTCTACCTATGCCGAATCCATATCCAAATTAATTTCTATTGTGGGCGTTGTAGATGTAAAAGATACTGTTGAGAGAGTGTCTGAAAAATCGCTTGACCCATATGTATTGAAAGAACCTTCGGCTCCCAAATATCTGACTGTTTTTGGACATGATTCCATTGCGCAGGATTTCGTCGATGATATAATAAAAAATTCAATGTCAAATGTTCAGGATTCAATATCTCACTTCGTAAAAACAAATGTACCCGTATATATGATTTCCGCAAAAGATGATGAATATGTAAATTATGAGGACGTTTTAAAATGCAGGGATTTAATTGAGAAGAACGGAAAGCTCATAGAGGTGCCTGACGCAGGCCATATGATAGGGAGGAGCCTGTTTATTATGAAGAAGCTCGCGGCCATTGCCATTGAATGCGCATTGGGGGAGGAATGGGCTGAAGCCGGTATCGACTTGCCTAAGCTTACGGATGTTGTAAAGGCTGCGTCATTGGAAGCTGATTTCGCCAATTACTGTGAATCTCAAATAAGCCTACTATAACAAAAAGGAGTAGTATAACATTATGCCTAGAATAATAGAATTGCCGATTATTATATGCGGAAAGCCAAAATATCCCAAGGATGATTACATTGAATTAAAATACAGCAACGACATACTCGTTAGAATTACCAGGCCATCAAAAGAGGATTTGCAAAGCATATATGATTTTTCTGAAGATATAAACAGTATCAAATTTTCGGATTTAGTTAAATATGTTACTAATTTTGCCAGCTCGTTTTACAATCCGGAAAACAGCATAAGGAAAGAAGCGATTGAGCTGTCGGCTTGTATAACGGGCTATGAGGAAAAGATGCTGGCCCGGGACTATGATATTATATCGGATTATTTGAGCTATAAATATAATATATACGATATAGTCGGAGCCGAGCTGGGCAGCTACAGAATGCTGGACGGATGGGAAAGAAAAGAGCTGGTAAAGCTAAGAGCCTTTCCAAGGGGAAGGACATTTCATATACTTGTCGGCAATGTGCCGATGACGGGTTTTTTCAGTGTATTCAGATCAATTATTACAAAGAACCAGACGGTAGTTAAATTGCCTTCAAGAGATATTGTAACTACATTATATTTTGTAAAGGGCCTGATTGAAGCAAATAATGGGGGAGAAAGGTTTCAGGAAATCTTGAATAAGTCCTTATCGGTGTTTTATTTAGAGAGGGACGACGACACCCTATCTAAAATGATTGAGGCTTCGGATATGATTTGTGCCTGGGGAAAAGGCGATTCATTAAAAATGATTAAGGAAAAAATCCCCCACAGCATACCCTATCTGGAATTCGGCCCAAAGCGCAGCTATTCGGTATTGTATACAGAAGACTGCAATTTTGACAAGGCGGCAATCAGAATGGCACACGACCTATGCGTATATGATCAGGAGGCCTGCCTGTCTCCGCAAAGATTGTTTATTATCGGCGACCACAAGGGTTATTTGCCGGTATTGGAGAAATGGCTTAACTGGCAATCCGAATGTCTGCGCAGAGGTATGTCAAATAAAGATGTGGAATCCCACATTTATAGAATCAGAATGGAGGCTAAGTTCCGCAAATGGCAGATGATGGAGGGCGGGGATCAATGGAGGATAATTGTATGTGATCCTCTTGAGGTTAATGAGCACCCTTTAGGACGTACATTATTTGTTCATCCTGTAAAATCCGAATCGGAAATACTCCCGTTTATAGATGATGAGACCCAATGCATCTCTGTTTATCCATATGAAAAAAACCTTGAAAGACTGGGAGATATCTTCTGTGCAAAGGGAGCCTCCAAAATATGTGAAACGGGAATGAGCTTTTATCCGAGAGAAGGCTGGTCGCACGATGCCATGTACCCGCTTCACTACTTTGTCCGCTTATGCTATATAGACTGTGACTCAGCGTATGAATATAAATACGATACAGACGAGGAGAGCATTTTACTGTATGTATCCCAGATGTTCGGACATCCGGATAATCTGGACGAAGTGCTTGAACAGTTCCAATAATATTAATAAATACTGATAAAGGAGAAATTTATGCCGGTTTTAAAGAATAACTGTCTATCAGATATAGACTATCTCCAACTTTATTTGGAAGATATTTTCAAGGATGAGTTATCCTATAGAGAAGCCCAAAACAGAAGCATACTGAATACATTTGAGTTCCATTTGTCGAATAATAAGGGGTATAGGGAATATGTCGATGCATTGGGACTGAATATTGACAATATTATAAAAAATTCTGATATTGCGTCAATACCCCTTTTGCCCAGTGCGTTTTTTAAGAGACATGACATAAAGCTTTCCTCGGTAGACGAGTATAAAATCATAAAGCATTGTACAAGCAGCGGGACCAAAGGGAGCTTAAGTATTGTTCCCAGAGACGAAACAACACTGATTAATTTTTTGGGCAGTATATCTTCCGGATTATCATGCATATTCGATTTGGAAAGGACAGGCAACCATAAGGCCTTTGTGCTTGGTCCAAACCCGGAGGAATCAGGAGATCTCTGGTTTTCCTATGTCCTTTCCAGCATGGCTATAAGCTTTAATACGGAATATTTTGAGCATAACGGATACTTTGATGTTGCATATGCCGCTGAAAAGATTGAAGAAGCTGTAAGAAATAATAATGAGGTTTTGATTATCAGTCCGCCGTTTAGAATTGTCGAGCTGTGCAATTGGATTAATCAATTAAAGCTGTCAATCAAATTAAAGGGAAATTCGTTTGTAATCAGTGCCGGGGGATGGAAAAACATGAGCAACAAGGCAATCCCCAGAGAAGAATATACCAGCCTTGTAACGGATACATTCCAAATAGACAGCTGCTATGTACGGGATAGCTATAATATGGTTGAGTTAAATTCGGTAATAAATGAGTGTGAGTGCCACGAGAAGCATATATTGCCATGGGTTGAGGCTTTCGCGCGGGATCCTAAAACCAACGGGGTGCTGGAAGACGGTCAGCTGGGTATTTTATCCTTTTATGACGGGAGCTCCTTAAGCTACCCCTGCTTTATTTTAAGCGAAGACTATGGCATTGTGAGCTCGCAAAAATGTCAATGCGGTCGTGCCGGTAAAAGGATTAAAATTGTAAAGCGCATGGAAGGCATCGAGGCCAGGGGATGTGCTCTTAAAATGGCTACATCCAATGCTTCGGCAAAAACTGATTCTTCAAACAGATTTTATAAAAGCTACTATAGAAATCCGGATCTGTATTTGAAGTAAAAAGCAATTTGTTATGCAGATCAGAGTTCCTGCTTTTGGAATCGGGAAATAAAAGTTATTTACGGGGGGATTTTTTTGAAAAGGATAGCATGTATACTACTAATTTTATGCGTGGGCACGGCTTTAATTTCATGTAATAAAAAGACCGATAGTAAAGTCATAAACTTTTGGTCAGGGTGGTCGCTGATTGGCGATGAAGAGCTGGAAAAGTCGCAGGACGAGTGGCTTTTAAAAAGGCTGTTGAAAGAATACGACGATATGAATGAGGATATTGAAATTAAGTTTACATACGTGGAAGACGAAGACGCAATGTTTCAGATGCTAAAGACATCCATGCTGGATGCTAAAGACGCTCCGGATATTGTTGTTTTGCAAAATGAAAGCTATGTAAAAGAAATAGCCGGTATATTATTACCTCTAAACAGCTATATAGACAAGCAGTTCATTGAAACTAACACCTTTTGGGAAACGGTTACGGCAGATAAGGGGGATATCATAGGCTATCCCGTAGCCGGATGTGAGGTTTCGCTTATATTATATAATAAGGACATAATTAAACAAGCAGGACTGGATTTTGAAAATGCCCCGCCAAAGACCTCCGATGAATTTATGGATGCTTTGGCAGCCATAAAGGCTAAAGGTATCCAGCCGATCATTGCCAGTGAAAGTGAATTTAACAATCTGTACACTACATTATTTTCTACCTGGTGGCTGCAGGATGCTCCGGAAGGGCAATTAAAAAAATTAATGGACGGCACTGCCAAATTTGCTGAGGATACATTATTTATTGACTCATTCAGATATGCGCAGGAATGCTTTGAAAAAGGGTATATAAACGTTGACTATATTACCAATACAACCTCACAGATGGATTTTATACAGGGAAAAGCTGCATTTTATCCCACATCCAATTGCGAGTTCGGTATTTTTTACGAAGCTATGAGCGACCAGCTTGGTATTTTACCTATTCCAAGGGCCAAAAGCGATTCAAAGGATTTAAACTTCGGCGGAGTTAACCAGTGCATCAGTGTTATTAAATCAACAAAATATCCAAAGGAATGTAATGATATAATTTCATGGATGCTTAATAAAGAAAACAGCATCAAAATGTATAAGACATTTAAAACCCTGCCGGTACGCAAGGATGTTTCTATTGAGGACTTAGGCTGGAAGGATAACGAGCTGTACGAGGAGATCTTCAGCCTTAAGGACTCCGTACAAATATATCCTTATGCCGTAATGGGAACAGAGCTTAGAGAAATGTTCTTCAGGCTTGGGGCACAAACTCAGGTTAATAAAATGAAGGCTGAGGACCTGGCAAAAACTCTTGATGATAAAATTAAGCAAAGTGAGAAGTAAACGCCCTCTTACGTTCAATATCTTAGTACAATTGAAAAGTAGGCGATAGGTATGACAAGATTTAATAAGAAAAACATGCTTGATGAAAACAGAAAATTCTATTGCACCTCTATAATAATTCCCTTGATAATTATTTTGGGGTGCAATGGAATTCCCCTGCTTCAGACCTTTATAAAGAGCTTTTTTAACTGGGACGGGCTGTTTACAAATCAATTTACAGGCCTCGATAACTATATTAAAATTTTTCAGGATAGAATATTCTGGCTGCTTCTGAAGAACAGCCTTATAGTATTTATTTACATACCTATAGTCATAATGATAGGTATATTTGTCGCAGCCTTGATTTTTTACGGATTTAAGGGAAGCAAGTCCTTCCTTTATACTATTTATATTCCACAGATATTATCGACAATTGTTGTCGGTAAGGTTTTCAACCTGTACTTCGGGCTGGATGGGCCTATAAACAAGGTGCTGGATATGCTTGGCTTTGACAAAATATACTGGCATGGGAATATATTTTATTCATTTATGATCATTATTTTATGTGTCGTATGGCTGTCCTTCGGCTGGCAAGCACTATTATTTACAGGCGCGTTTTCGTCCATTGATAAAAATATAAGTGAGCTGGCATTAATTGACGGGTGCGGGTTTATCAAAAGCATTTTTCTTATTTATATACCATTAATAAAAATGACTATACTTTATTCGTTCAGTATAAATTTAATATTCGGATTTACAGGCTTTTTCCCGATTATTTTTGTTTTGACATATGGCGGTCCGGGATATAATACGACTACGCTGGATTTTATGATTTATATCAAGTCCTTTGGGAGTGAAGGAAATTTAGGTGAAGCATACTCTTTATCTATAATCATGCTGATAATAGTATTGGTGCTCGTTTTTACGCTATATATTGCGTTTGCCAGGATCAGTAATAATAATATGCTCGCTAAAATCAGCAATAGCTACAGGAACTGAATAGTTACAAATACAAGCTTACCAGACATATGATAGTGGGTTGCGAGGTAATAATATGGGCATAAAGAAGGTTATTTTATATACAATTATAGTATTTATAAGCTTATCAATTATATATCCTCTTTTTTTTACGCTGATTACGTCCTTAAAGGATAAACAAAGTTATTTTACGGATATATACGGTTTAAATATTTCAAGCTGGAGCATAGAAAATTATATAAAGATGGTTAAGGACTTTAATGTGCTGCAAAAAATGCTTAACAGCGTAATAGTGACCGCCGGGGGTGTTCTGCTTACTATGGCAGCGGCGATTCCCGCCGCTTACTCCATGAACAGGATATCAAAAAGGATGCTCTTTATTTTAGTAACTGTTTTGATTATATTCGCAGTTATACCGGAGCAGGTTACAGTGTTCTCGCAATATAAACTATTTTTGGATTTGGATTTGATAAATAATCACCTTTCTGTCATATTGTCATTTTCAGCAAAGAATCTGCCGGAGGCTATAATGTTCAGCTGCCTGTTCTTCAGAATGGTTCCCTCTCAAATTGTGGATGCGGCACGCATGGAAGGCTGCACGGAACCCAGGATTATGCGAAGCCTTTTTGTTCCGTTATGCATACCGGGATTATCGGTAATAGCGGTTTCTTTAATGCTCGGCATGTGGAACAGCTTCTTAATTCCTCTGGTAATGCTTCAAAATGACAACACAAAGACAATAGTAACATCATTGGCAATGCTGGATCGGCGGCACGGCTCCAACATCCCTTTTCAAATGGCCGGAAATGTATTTGCCATGATGCCGACCCTGGCTTTCTATGCTGTATTCCGCAAAAAAATTACTGAAAGCGTTTATGAAAATTCGCTGAAGTAAACCAATTATAAAAGTGATATAGAAGGTTCAGGACATAAAACCAACAAAACTTATAGGAATAATATTTTTTTATTATAATGTATTGACAATGCGAGTTTTTGGTAATAAAATTAAAGTCAACAAAACATATATAAATACTTGGAAATAAAAATAATGGAGGCGGGGGAATGTCAAAAACAGTGACAAGTCTTATAATGTGTTTAAATTTACATCAATTCTGACAAAAAAGATATGAATACTATTATTTAAAGGGGAGTCGTTCATTATGAAAAAGACATTTAGAAAATTGGTGGGTTTTTTAGCTTTGATTTTTGCGATATCGTTTGTTTTTACAGGCTGCGGAGCACCGGCACAAAATGCGGAGGCGGAGTCCGGAGGTGAGCAGGCGCAAAGCACAGGCACAGATATAAAAGATGCCTCAGAGGCATCCCAAAAGAGTAATGAGACACTTACCTTCGGTGTAGCACCGGGTCCTTACGGCGATCTGGTTAAGTATGCAATCCAGCCCGAGCTTGAAAAAAAGGGCTATAAGGTGAAATTCACGCAATTCAGTGATTATGTGCAGCCAAACCTTGCACTTGCCGGCGGAGAGATAAGTGCCAATGTTTTTCAGCATGGAAGATATTTAAAGCAGTTTTCAGAGGATAAGGGTCTTAATTTATCCGAAGTGATAAAAATACCTACAGCGGCTTTGGGAATCTACTCTAAAAAGCTGGGCGCCAAAAACGCCGAAGAGCTTAAAAAGGAGCTTAAAAAAGGCGATGCCGTTACCATTGCCAATGATCCTACGAATTTGGCGAGGGCCTTGGTATTCTTAAAGGATGCCGGTCTGGTTACAATCAAATCCGATATAAATCCGACAACCGCATCCGAAAAGGATATTGACCAAAATCCATATGGACTTGTAATCCAGCCCGTAGAGGCAGCGCAGCTTCCAAGAACCCTGGACAGCGTAACCATCTCGCTGGTAAACGGGAATTATGCCATTGCGGCCGGTATACCTCTTTCAAGCGCAATTATAAAGGAAAAGCTGATTGAGGATACTGTAAATCTCATTGCCGTAAGAACCGAGGATATCGGCAAGCAGTTTGTAAAGGACATAAAAGATGCTGTCGAATCGGAATTTTTCAGAGATCAGATCGAAAGTGAGACATACGAATTCAGAGAATTCCAAAGGCCGGAATGGTATGTGGAAAAGTGGAATATTCAAAATAAATTCTAAATTGCCGGACAGCTTTGCTCCGTGCTTATGCCGCATGGCAAGTATAAGGTAAAAAGGAAGTGCAGGTATGATTCAATTCCGTAATATTAATGTGGTTTTTAAAGCAAAAAATAAGGAAATAGTGGCTGTCAGAAATGCTTCCTTTGAGATAAATAAGGGCGAGGTTTTCGGTATTGTCGGCACCAGCGGCGCAGGGAAAAGTACGCTTTTGAGGACAATAAACCTTTTGCAGCGGCCTACCAGCGGAAGTGTTATTGTTAATGAAAAAGACATAACCCCTTTAAAGGGAGAAACAATAAGGAGGCACAGGGCGGAAACCGGTATGATATTTCAGCACTTCAACCTGATTCATACAAAGACGGTATTTGAGAACATTGCCTTTGCAATGAAAGCGGCAGGGAAAACAAGGGAGCAGATTAATAAAAGGGTTCCGGAGGTGCTTAAGCTGGTAGGACTTTCCGACAAGGCCTCGGCCTATCCTTCAAAACTCAGCGGAGGCCAGAAGCAAAGGGTAGGCATTGCAAGGGCTATTGCGAACAACCCCAAAATTCTTTTATGCGACGAGCCAACCTCGGCACTGGATCTCGAAACCACAAACTCAATACTTGAGCTGTTAAAGCAAATTAATAGAACGCTGGGAATAACCACCGTGATAATATCCCACGAAATGAATGTCATAAAAAAGATATGCGACAGGGTTGCGGTAATGAAGGATTCGGAAGTGGTGGAGCTGGGCAGTGTGTATGATGTTTTTGCACTTCCGAGTCATCCGTTTACCAGGCAGCTTGTTAATTATACTATGAACCTCGAGCTGCCTGACAGGTTTTTTGGAGAGTATGGCAAGAGGCTTTTGAAAATTGTTTACCGGGGAGGAAAGGCAGAGGAGCCGGTAATTTCCGATACGATAAAGAAATTTGGTATTAATTTGAATATCCTTCACGGAAAAATTGAGTACATTGCCGACAAGCCTTTAGGAATACTTGTGGTACATATCGAAGGCGAAAGTGAAAACATCAGTCTTGCTGAAAATTATATCCGTGAATGTGTGGCGGATTTGGAGGTGCTAAATGGTTAGAATAGGTATTCAGGAACTTCTCCAGAATATGGCGCAGGCGTTTTCCGAAACCTTTCTTATGTGCGGAGCCTCTATAGGACTGGCTATACTTCTGGGGATTCCCCTTGGGCTTTTTATATACATTACAAGAAAGGGGCTGTTTTGGGAAAACAGACTGCTTAACTTTACAGGCGGCTTCTTAATAAATATAATCCGATCTACGCCATTTGTAATTCTTCTTGTATTACTTATTCCTGTTACTCAAAGGATTGTGGGGACTGCTATAGGTCCGCTGGCAGCATCCGTCCCATTATCGGTGGCGGCGGTGGCTTTTTTTGCAAGGCTGGTGGAGAATGCGCTATGTGAAGTGGATAACGGAGTTATTGAAGCAGCATCTGCTACAGGGGCTTCCACATTTATGATTATTAAGGATGTATTGCTGGCCGAAGCCCTTCCCGGTATTATCAGGGGACTCACAGTTACCGCCATAAGCCTTGTTGGATATTCGGCTATGGCAGGCATTGTGGGCGGCGGAGGAATCGGCGACCTCGCAATACGCTTTGGGTATTACAGGTATCAGACCGACGTTATGATAATCACGGTAATATCGCTGATAGTGCTTGTACAGTTGCTTCAAACCATTGGCGATCTCGTAGCAAAGAAAGCAGACAGAAGATAGATAAGGAGTGTTTTTATGGGGACAAAATTATATTGGAGTGAAGAAATTGAAACGCTCTCCAGAGAAGAGCTGGAGAAGCTGCAGGAAGCATTGCTTTCGGAGCACCTTGCGCTTGCCTATGACAAATCGCAGTATTACAGGGAGGCTTTCGATGGTGCCGGGGTCAGGCCCGAAGACTTTAAAAGGCTTTCGGATATAACAAAATTTCCTTTTGTGAACAAATATATAGAGCGTGAAAGACAGCTTAAGAAACCTCTATTGGGAGATATGACGGCAGCGGACGAGGAGGAAGTGGTTTTTGTATCGGCCTCAAGCGGCTCGACGGGTGTTCCGACACTGAGCCCGTTTACCAAAAAGGATTTTGAAGAATTCCAGGATATACAGAGCCGCAATTTTTGGATGGCAGGCATGAGACCCTCCGACAGGTACGTCCATGCCTTGAATTTCACGCTGTTTGTAGGGGGCCCTGATGTTATCGGGGCACAAAACCTTGGGGCATTATGTATTTGGGCGGGGACAATTCCTTCAGACAGATTGCTGTTTATTTTGAAAGAGTTTCAGCCGACAGTAATCTGGACAACCCCTTCATATGCATGGTATCTCGGTGAAACAGCAAAGAAGAGCGGAATAGATCCTGCCAAGGATTTGGCTATAAATAAAATAATTGTTGCGGGCGAAGCCGGGGGGTCGATTCCCGCGACCCGGACGGCAATAGAAAGTCTCTGGGATGCAAAGGTTTACGATTTCTTCGGGATTTCAGATATTTTCGGGTCATGTGCCGCTATGTGCGAGGAAAGGGACGGCTTGCATTTAGCGGAGGATCATATTCTCGCAGAGGTAATAAACCCTGAAACCTTGGAGACTGTGCCCGAAGGTGAAAGAGGAGAGATAGTTCTTACCACACTGAGGAAAAGGGCAAGGCCCATGATACGCTTCAGGACGGGCGATATCGGCACTGTAAATAAGGAAAAGTGCCGTTGCGGACGTACTCACGCCAGAATCAGTATAACAGGGCGTTTGGACGACATGCTGATTGTTTCGGGAGTTAACGTATTTCCAAGTGATATAGAGTTTGTAGTAAGAAATATGGAGGAGCTTTCGGGAGAATACAGAATCACTGCCGTCACGGAGAACTTCACTACCAAGTTTAAGGTCGAGGTGGAGCGGGCCGACGGAAACGAGGAAGCTAAAGAGGCTCTGGCTGAAAGGGTCTCATCTAAAATAAAGGTGCGCATAGGAGTTAAGCCGAAGGAGGTAATTGTTCTGCAAAGCGGGGAATTGCCCAGGGCTACACATAAGGCTAAGCGGCTGATTGATGAACGCTAAAGGGTGTTATAATTTTTCAGGAGGATTTTATGCCAAAACTCAGTAACAGAATAGGAAGCTTTACAGATTCCGTCATCAGAAGAATGACGCGTATAGCAAATGGCTGCGGCGCTATAAATTTGTCCCAGGGATTTCCCGACTTTGATCCGCCTGCCAAGCTTAAAGAGGCTTTAGAAGAGGTTGCCGCCGGAAGCATTCACCAATATGCTGTAACCTGGGGAGCAGCCAATTTCAGGGAAGCTCTGGCAAAAAAGCAGTCGAAATATATGGGCATAGCAATTGACGCCGATACACAGATTGTTGTAACCTGTGGAAGCACCGAGGCTATGATGGCCGCTATGATGACAGTATGCAATCCGGGCGATAAGGTGGTGGTTTTTTCTCCGTTTTACGAAAATTACGCCGCAGACGCAATACTTTCAGGTGCGCAGCCAATTTATGTGCCTTTAAAGCCGCCGGAATTCAATTTTGACATAAATGAGCTGGAGGATGCATTTAAACAGCATCCAAAAGCCTTAATACTTTGCAATCCGTCAAATCCCACCGGAAAGGTGTTCGCGCTTGAGGAGCTGCAGACAATTGCGAGGCTTGCGCAAGAATATGACACATTTGTAATTACCGATGAGGTATATGAGCATATTGTCTATGAACCGTATAAGCATATATATTTTGCGGCTCTCCCCGGGATGTTTGAGAGAACCATATCCTGCAGCTCTCTGTCAAAGACCTATTCCATTACGGGGTGGAGATTGGGATATCTTATCGCACCGGCAAATATCATTGACGGAGCAAGAAAGGTCCATGATTTTCTGACTGTGGGTGCCGCCGCTCCCCTGCAGGAGGCTGCAGTAACTGCTTTGAATTTTAATGAAGAGTATTATAACGATTTAAAGGATATTTATACTGATAAGAAGAATTTTTTCATAAAGGGCCTCGACAGGCTGGGTTTAAAATATACAATTCCCCAGGGGGCTTACTATGTTATGGTGGACATCTCTGAGTTTGGGGCAAAAAACGATTTGGAATTCTGTGAATGGCTGACCCGTGAGGTAGGTGTCGCAGCGGTACCTGGTTCGAGCTTTTTTAAGGAGGATGTCAACCACTTAATCAGGTTCCACTTTGCAAAGAAGAAGGAAACACTTGAGGAAGCTCTTAAACGTCTTGAAAACTTAAGAAGCAGGCACAAGGAGAGAACG
Source organism: Bacillota bacterium (assembly GCA_023390115.1). Lineage (GTDB taxonomy): Bacteria > Bacillota > Clostridia > Acetivibrionales > DSM-27016 > Anaerobacterium. The sequence goes on along the minus strand of JAEWDM010000022.1, from coordinate 179,259 downwards.
GTATGATTGAAATCAGATGGCATGGAAGAGGAGGACAGGGCGGCTTTACAGCTTCAAAGCTTCTTGGGGCTTCGGCTGCCTTGTATGGAGACAGGCACGCGCTCGCGTTCCCTTCGTTTGGGCCTGAAAGAAGAGGTGCTCCTGTCCTGGCGTTTACGAAAATTGACTGCAAAAAGATTTATGACCGGAGCGAAGTCAGCAGGTGTGATTATATTGTGCTTTTAGATGAGACCCTTTTTAATGAAAGCTTTCTGACCGACCTGAAAACGGATGGAAGAATTATAATAAATACGGCAGACACAGAGGCATATTCAAAATATGATTCAAGAAAAATCATAACAGTGGACGCAACCTTCGCCGCGCTTGAAATTCTTGGAAAGCCCATAACAAACACGGCTATGCTCGGCGCTTTAATAGCCGTGTCGGGTATCGTCGGTCTGGATGCCGTACTAAAAGGAATGGAAGGCTTTTTAAAGGGGCCTTTGCTTAATAAAAATATTGAGGTGGTAAAAAAAATCTTCCTTCAGAGCAGGGAGGCTGCCATATGAACAGACCGCAATTGATTAGATATGAAAAACCAAAGCATATCAGGGATTATCCCGTAGGGCCATGCTATAGTGCCGGGCACCTTGTAACGGAGAATTCAGGCTGGAGAACTGAGAAGCCTGTGATTGAGGAAGATAAATGTACAGGCTGCTTTTATTGTTATCTATGCTGTCCCGAGGGGGTAATATTTAAAAAAGGAAGGGTTATAGATATTGATTATGCCTTTTGCAAAGGCTGTGGTGTTTGTGCAAGGGTTTGTCCTAAAAAATCAATAAAAATGAAGAGGGAGCGAGAGAAGGATGACGAATAAGGCATTTCTTTCAGGAAATGAGGCCGTGGCTGAAGGGGTAAGGCTTTCAAAGCCCCATGTGATAGCCGCATATCCTATCACCCCTCAGACGGTTGCCGTAGAGCGGTTGGCTGAAATGGCGGAGGATGAAAGCCTGAAATGCGAATTCCTCCATGTTGAATCGGAGCATTCGGCGCTTTCCGCATGTATGGGGGCTGCCGGTATAGGCGCGAGAACGTTTACCGCCACATCCTCACAGGGCCTTTTATATATGGCCGAGTGCCTTCATTACGCAAGCGGGGGAAGGTTTCCTATTGTCATGATGAATGCAAACCGTGCCCTGGCACTGCCATGGAGTATATACGGAGATCACAGGGATTCGCTTTCTCTTTTAGACAGCGGCTGGATTCAGGTTTATGTGGAGGACGCCCAGGAGAGTCTTGATATGGTAATTCAGTCATATGCCATTGCAGAAAACCTTAAGGTGCTTACTCCAATTATGCTGAATCTTGACGGCTTTATACTCACTCATACCTATGAGCTTGTTGAGATTCCGGATGGGGAAAGGGTTGATAAGTTTTTGCCGTCCTTTGACACTCCTTATAAAATGGATCTGGAAGCTCCTAAGAACATGGGCTTCAGCTCGTCGCCCGCCGACAATATGGAGTTCAAGTACCAGCAGCATAAGGCTGTCCTGGACGCGAAGCAGGTTATCCGGGATGTGGATGAGGCCTTCGGAAAAGCCTTCGGAAGAAGCTATGGAGGACTTCTGGACGCTTACATGTGTGAGGATGCAGAGCTCATTTTAGTAAGCCTCGGAAGCACGACCGGCACCTGCAGGACCGTCGTTGACGAGCTCAGGGAGCAGGGCTGGAAGGTCGGAGTTTTAAAGATACGCTTCATGAGGCCGTTTCCCGAGGATGAAATAATTGAAATAACCAGAAATGCAAAGGCTGTAGGAGTAATTGACAGAGATATATCCTTCGGATACGAGGGGACCGTATTTACAAATGTTAACTCGGCCATTTCAAAAACCGGTTTAAACATTTCTAAGCTTAATTTTATTGCGGGCCTCGGGGGCAGGGATGTTTCAAAGGAAATTATACGGGAAGCCTTCTCTGACCTGAAGGAAGCTTCAGAGGGCAAGGATAAGAAGCGCGTCAAGTTTTTGAGCCTGGGGGTGGACATTGATGAGTAATAAAGCTGGAGCTATAAATTCAAGAAATATTACCGACAAGGAGTTTTTTTACGGGCATAAGGCCTGTGCGGGCTGCGGCGGAAGCATTGCGGTAAGGCTTATATTAAAGGTGCTGGGAGAAAGGACCTTTACCGTGATACCCGCGGGCTGTATGTCTGCCGTAGGCTTTATATACCCGCAGCTTTGCTTTTCAAACAATGCAATTATCTCTACCTTTCCGGGAACAGCCTCCATGCTCTCCGGGATTGCAGCGGGGGCAAAGGCCCTGGGGCTTAAGGACTATCATGTTGTCGGCATCGCGGGGGACGGAGGAACTGCCGATATCGGCATACAGGCGTTGTCAGGAGCAATAGACCGCAGAGACAGGATAATTTATGTCTGCTATGACAATGAGGCCTATATGAATACCGGAATACAAAAGAGCGGGCTTACGCCCTATGGCGCAAGAACGACAACCACTCCCGCCGGAGAAAATATAAGAGGGACGGTAACTCAGAAAAAAAGCATGTTTGAGATTGCGGCCGCCCATGGAATTGATTACGCGGCTACTGCCAGTGTGGGATATATACAGGACCTTATTAATAAAGTCCGGAAAGCTTCGCTTGTAGAGGGAACTTCATACATTCATGTTTTTGCGCCATGTCCCACAGGCTGGGGGACACCTGTCGACAGTGCCGTGGATATTGCTAAAGAGGCCGTCGATTGCGGGCTATGGTATCTGGCGGAGTATGAAAACGGGGAGTTTGTCCTGAACAAAAATCCGAGAGAATTTTCATCGGCAGAGCAATATTTAAAGAAGCAGTCGAGGTTTAAGCATTTAAAAAGTGAGGATATTGACTCAATTACCTCGTCAAGGGATAAAAAATGGGCCAGAATACGTAAAGCGTGGAATATTGGCAGCAATGGCTGAAATGCAATTGTCAGGTATCGATATCGATACCTGACAATTGCATTTCTATAGAAAATTCTAAGAAATCAATGATTGGAGGCAGGCCCAGGATCTCTTTGAAAATACCGTTCTGACACCTAATTTTTGCGCATCCTTTTTTATTTTAATACATAGGCGGTGATTAATGTAATCAATAAAAACAACTACTATATCCGAATTCCTTGGAATTTCCATACATTTATGATTGCTTTTTCGTCCGCTTATATGCTTGATTACACAGAAGCCTCTTTTGCATAAGATACAGTTGATTTGTTCAATATTGTCACCGCCAAAAATTGTTACATTCATTGAATCACATCCTCATTGCAAGTCAATATATTACGGCATACTCCGCCTGAAGGCTGCCAGCGAGCTCATGTATAAAGAACTCATTCGTAAGCTTTATTAGCTGGAGCACCCAGTGCTCCCTGCTGAACATATGGTCTGCTTCTTCTATTATAATAAGCTCTGCCCTTTCATTATAATATTCCAAATATTCCTTTGAAGCTTTTAAGCTTACCACTTCGTCAGCACTTCCGTGAAGAAGCAGTATATTTCTCTGATACCTTGAAGCGATATCATATATGTCAATTTTTCTTATGTCATCTACAAAGGCTTTCCCAATTGGCAAGCCTTCAAATTCATGATAGCCGTTTTCAACAAAATCCTCATATCCGCTGCCAATGAAATCATCAGTTACAATTTCAGCGATATTGCCTGCTGGAGACCACAGGCATAATGAGCGGATGTCCTGGCCGCGGATTCCGGCAAGCATGCTTGCGACTGCTCCGCCCATACTGAATCCAAGCAATCCTATTTTCCCGGTGTCAACAAAGCTAAGGGCTTTTGAATAATTTAAAATGTTTATGGCGTCTTCCAATTCGCCGGATAAAGTCATATTGATAAACTCTCCGTCACTTTCTCCGCTGCCGGCAAAATCAAACCGTATGCTTGCAAAGCCAAGCTCCTCCAGAGCACGTGAAAGCCTGACAAACATAAAATGAGGACCCATTTTGTTTCCGCCGAAACCATGGAGAATGATTATAAGCGGAAGCTTTCTCGATGTGTTATCGGGTATATGAAGCATGCCTCTAAGAGTAAGGCCTCTGCTTTTAATTTCAATAGACTTTTGCATATGCAATCTCCTTTCTAAAAAAATAAACCTTAGTAAGTATATTGGATTACTATAATATAATTTTAATATATACTATGCGGCATGTCAATAATAATGTTTAAATAATAGTAAACATATAGGAAAAATATTAAATGTGTTGACAATTCTAATTTGTCGAACTATAATAAAAATGACAATACATATAAGAATACCATAATATTGGTTCTGACCAGAAAGTCTGGAGGCTAAACCTAAAATATCATTGAGATATTAATGGGTTTAGCCTTTTTGTTTAATATTTTCTTTAAATGACATATTGAAATTAAGACGAAAGACAGCACAATTTAGACTTTATAAACAATACAAGGAGGTTGCTAAGTAAATGTCAAGAAAAGTTTTAGGAGATGAGGTTGCTATAAGGGAGCAAAGACTGGACTATATTCGTAACCACCTCCTGTGTGACCGGTATTATTCCTTAAAGCTGAAAGGAGAATAGATATGGCATTCATTGAAAGACCAAGATATAGCTGTTCTCTTGGTGGAGCACTTGACACGATAAACTCCATTTCGGGAGCGGTTGCGATTATTCATGCCTCAAGCGGCTGCGGAGGAAATTTATTCAGTGCCCAGCAGATGGGAGGCTCCTATGGAGCAGGCTATTGCGGAGGCCTTGCGGTACCGAGCTCAAACGTCACTGAAAATGAAATTATTTTCGGGGGAGAGGAACGCTTGGCTCAGCAGATAGAAAAAACATTGGAGATAATTGATGCGGAGCTTTTTATAGTCGTCAGCGGATGCATGACTGAAATAATAGGAGATGACCCCAAGGCTGTGGCAAACAGGTACAGCACTCCCGGGAAGCCGGTATTCGCGATCAGTACAGGCGGATTTAAAGGTAATTCATACAAGGGCTATGATCTTGTGATGAAGACATTGTTTTCCGAGTTTGTCCAAAAATCCGGGCAAAAAAAGAAAAACCACGTCAACGTATGGGGAGTGGTACCGAGCAAGGACCCATTTTTCAGGGGAGATCTGGAGGAAATAAAAAGACTTCTTTCTTTAATAGGAATAACGGCAAATATCTTCTTTGGCCCCGAGGATACCCTGGAAAGCCTGAAAAAATCAGGAGAAGCCTCGGCAAATATAGTGCTTTCCAGGGTATACGGCATTGAAGCGGCGGAAGCATTTAAGGAGATACACGGAACGCCGTATATTCTTGAGGATATTCCGGTAGGAGCAGTTGCAACAGAAAAGTTTCTTTTGAGGATTGCGGAATTCCTAAGCATAGATGCGGAAATTGTAAATAAAGCCATTGAGAAAGAAAAGAAGCACTATTACTACTATATCGAAAGGGTTGCGGACATTTATCTGGACTCAGAATTTCAGCATTATTCGGTAGTGGTGGGAAACTCAAATTACTGTGCCCCGGTTACTAAGTTTCTGTCTGAGGACATTGGCTGGCTTCCCGAACTGTCGGTAATTACAGACGGCCTGACGGATGAGGAGAAGGAGGCTGTGACGCTTTCGTTTGAGGGCATTGAAAGCGTAAGCCCTCCTAAAATTATATTTGAAACCAACGCCTCCGAAATACAGGCCCACTTTTCAGATATATATAAGCCGCAGGGCAGCAGCAGGTATTATAACAGCCCAAGCCCGTTGTTTATTTTCGGAAGCTCTCTTGAGAAGGAGCTTGCTGAAAGGCTTGGAGGGAAAATTTTAATTGTAAGCTTTCCAGTCATCAACAGGGCGTTGATGGATAAGTGTTATGCAGGCTTTAAGGGCGGGCTGCACTTATTTGAAGATATTTTAAGTATTTTATTGGCGGGGAGGTGAAGGAAATGGCATATACCGACGAAAAGAACTTTCCAAAACGTGAGGAGCGCATAAACGGCTGCAATGCTTTTGGCGGAAGGGTATGTGATCTCATAAAAAATTCAGGGAACTCCTGCATGGTCAACAGCAGCAGGAGCTTCAGCCAGACATGTAACTGCCAGCTTGGGCTTGCGCTTACAATGGTAACCACCATTCCCGATTCGGTGCTTGTTTTGCATGGCCCTGTGGGCTGCGGAAGTCAATTGCACTCATCCGACCTGTATCATAAATCGGGGCTTTTGAGCCGGGGTGAAAAGCCTAAGCCGCTTATATGGGTATCGAGCGGTCTGGAGGAGAATGATGTTATAAACGGAGGAGAGAAAAAGCTCGAGGAAGCAATATTAAAGGTTGACAGGCTGCACAGGCCCGCAGCGATTATAGTACTTACAACATGCTCTCCCGGAATTATCGGTGACGATGTGGACGAAATAGTTGCAAGGCTTAAGAATCAGACGGCGGCAAAGCTTATTCTTACTCATTGCGAGGGCTTTAAAACCAAAATATCCGCATCGGGCTATGATGCCGTATATCATGGGATTGCCAGAGGCCTTGAGCTTCAGGAGGAGGAATACTCCCATATAGTCGAAGATGACATTGAGAGGCTAAAAAAAGAGTATGAGAGAAAAATTACCGTTAATGTATTCAATGTTTTTTCCATTGGCAGAACCGATGAATTGGAGCTTAAAAGGCTCCTGGAAATGCTGGGCCTCAAGGTGAGGTTTTACCCTAATTTTTCTGCGGTGGAGGATTTCAAACGCCTGACCTGGGCCGCGCTAAACGTCAGCCTGTGTGCAACTCATGACGACTACTTCCTGAAGTTTCTTGAGGAAAAATTCAAGATGCCTTATTATATAGGAACTATGCCGCTTGGGATAAGAAACACACGGGAATGGCTGTTAAGCATAGCAAAATTCTTTGAAAAGGAAGCGGAGGCTGAGAAAATACTTAGGTCCGAGATTGATGCCTTGAAAGAGGAGCTGGAGCCAATCACTCAAGCTATAAAGGGTAAAAAGGTGTTTATAACGGGAGGCGAGATCAGAGTGGCGGTTACCGCGGCCCTTATGAAGGAGCTTGGGTGTAAGATTGCAGGAATACGGGGCCATCATTACGATCCTTTCGGTGATGCTGTTTATGCGCAGCTTGTTGAGGATGATCCGGAAATAGAGGTAAATATTGCAACTACCCAGGTTTTTGAGCTTGTGAATTTGCTGAACAGGGCCAAACCCGATATCGTTCTTGCACACGGAGGAAGCAACGTATGGATAGGAAAGCTTGGCATTCCCTCTATTCCCATATTCAGCCAGACACAATACTATTTGGGCTTCAAGGGAGTCTTTGAATTGGCGCGGAGAATTTCAAAGGCGATACGGAACACGGCATTTCAGAAAAATATCAGCAGCAACCTGAAACTGCCGTTTAAACAGGATTGGTATGAAAAAAGCCCGTTCACTTATATTACAGAATTAAAAAATAGCTGAACTATGAGCTGGTAAAAGTTCGCGGTAAAGGCTATTGAAATAATGGCTGTAGCAAAAATAGTCGCGGGGGATGGATACAGATATCTGGAAATGTATCCGGATGCATGTGCGGTTTACTGGACAATATGCTTTATACTGGAAAGGGTTTTTGCAGCTCTTGAAAAAAGGCTCAGCCGTTATGAAAGTAAAATGTCTGTAAGCATTTCCGATTGAGCCCCTGAAACATGCCATTTTTAAGCATATAATGAAGCAGCCCGTTAAGAACGTGGCGTTTATGACCGCTCCATTCAGGCGCAATTAAGTTCTTATGGGCTCCATCCCCGGTTACCCTGTGAATAACAATATCCTCCGGGATTCTTGTAATAGCCTCCGCCACCCATTTTATATAGGTTGCTTCGTCTAATAAAGGAAATGGTTGTTTTAAATACTCTTTATATAAAGGACTGTCTTCCAATATATGCAGCATGGCCAGCTTGATGCCGCTTACAGGCTGTGCTGCCATATAATCAATGGTTGCCATGAAATCATCATAAGTTTCACCCATGAGCCCAACAATCAGATGAACAATTACGGGAATATTGACTTGATTCAACAGCAAAACCGCTTTTTCATAAACGGGTAATTCATATCCCCGTTTAAAAAGGTCTGCTGTCCTCTGATGGATTGTTTGAAGACCAAGCTCCACCCATAAGGGCTTGGTTTCGGACAAACGTCCAAGCTCCTTAATCATCTCATCGGAGAGGCAATCCGGTCTTGTGCCTATGGACAGCCCGAGAACTCTCTCGTCGGCGAGAATTTCTTCATAGACGGGCACCAATCGCCCCACCGGACCATAAGTATTGGTAAAGGATTGAAGGTAGGCAATATAACCGTTTGAATTGCTCTTTGAGGCAACTATTTTAATAGCCGAATCAATTTTCTGGTGAATGTCCATTGGCCCTGCTATGGCAAAATCACCGGAGCCCTTTGCCGAGCAAAAGGTACAGCCGCCCATACCTGTTTTTCTGTCTCTGGTGGGACAGGTGCAGCCAATATCTAACGAGATTTTGTAAACCTTGCGTCCGAATATTTGCTTATAGTAATGGTTGACGGAATAATACGGTTTTTGGTCCGGCCAGAGCTTCATGCTGCACCTCCTGCCAATAAAGAATTTAATGTTATTAATCTGTTTTAACCTATACTTGCACAAGCCTTAAGCGCTTTGCTTTTGCTATGGTAATTTATTTCCGGCTGCCCGATAGATTTCATACCATTCCTCACGGGTAAGGCAGATATCCGCCGCCTTTATGCAATCCTTCAAACGATTAACATTTATAGTGCCGGTTACAGGCTGCATACGCGCGGGATGCCTCAAAATCCATGATATTGCAATAGTAGTGTTAGCAACCTCATATTTAGCAGCTATTTCATTAATTTTAGCATTTAGTTCAGGAAATTTTTCGTTATCTAAAAATACTCCCTCAAAAAAACCATACTGGAACGGGGACCATGGCTGTATGGTGATGTCATTTATGCGGCAAAAATCCAAGACACCTCCGTCACGGTCTACAGCCGATTCATCAAGCATGTTAACGCGTATGCCGGCAGAAATCATAGTGGCGTTTGTGATGCTTAGCTGAAGCTGGTTTGCAACAAGCGGCTGCTCAAGTGACTTTTTAAGCAATTGGATCTGCATGGGGTTGTGATTGGAAACACCAAAGTTACGAACCTTTCCGCTGCTTTGAAGCTTATTAAATGCCTCGGCGACCTCTTCCGGCTCGACCAGCGCATCCGGCCGGTGCAAAAGCAGCACATCGAGGTAATCTGTTTTCAGGCGTTTTAGGCTTCCATCCACCGATTCTAAAATATGTTCTTTTGAAAAGTCGAACATGCGCCCCGGCACAATGCCGCATTTGGACTGCAAAATAATTTTTTCACGAACACTGCTGTTCATGTGTATGGCTTCAGCGAAAATTTCCTCACATGCACCTCCTCCGTAAATATCCGCATGATCGAAGAAGTTTGCACCTTCATCCAAAGCTGTTTTGACAAAACGCTCCGCATCGGGTTTTGTTAAGCTTTTAATACGCATGCATCCGACTGCGATTACCGGTACCTGCAGCTTTGATTGCCCAAGCTTTATTGTTTTCATAATATATACCCTCCTTGATCGTTTATATTGAACCCTGCTTAATATATAGCCTGATGCCGCAGCCCAATATAAAGTATAATAAAAATTGTAACCCTTAATGTTAGCTTTAAGTCAATAGAAAACAAAAAGTTGGGGGGATAAAAATTTTATAGGCTATTTTATTGTCACCTTTGAATTAATTGCCTGCTAAGCGCTTCCTCCAGCGCCGTTACTAGCTGATCCGCACAGGAAGTGCCATTTCGGCAGACAATACCGCGAAGCCTTTTAACTACCTCCTCTACCGGCATTCCCTCCACAAGACTGGATACCGCCTTTAGATTCCCCAAGCAGCCGTCTGTAAAATGAACATTTTTTACAAACCCGTTTTCAATATCAAAGCTAATTTCACTGGAACATACTCCATGAGTACGGTATTTAAACATTTTATCTACCCCTTTTACAAATAAAAGTCATAAAATTACTACATGAAAAAACAATAGCGTTGAGGAGATCAAATAAAGAGACAACGCTATAACGCCGCCCGCCATGAAAAGGCTGCTTCCTTTAAAGCATTAATATATTGCATTTTGGGCAAAGAGCACCTTCCTTAGCATCTATTATGTCCATACAGCTCGGGCACAGGCGTTTTCTAACGGTTAGGTCTTCGGGAGGCTCCGCGGAAAAATATTTTTCATCAAAAGCTTTCTTATAATACTCCTCCTGCTCAGTGCAATAACCTTTTCTTGCCACATAAACCGATTCAACCGTTTTGTCCGGAGAATAGAAGGAAATGCCGTATTTTTTTGAGCTTGAGCCTGAGGAATCGCTTATGCAGTCATCAAACATAGCTTTAAACAAATCCTCTGCCTTATGCCTTTTTTCTCCTATTAACCGGATGCCTTCCAAAAAGACTTGCGAAGAACCGAAAAATTCAATAGCTGCGCAAACAAGGGAATTATTTTGGCCTCTTTCGTAAAAGACATGGCAAATTTCATCGTATTCCTCTGTTTCATATATATCAAATTCTGTTTTTTTAAACAGCACCGGAGCTGTCTTTAGCAATGCTTGTATTTCCAGGCTTGTCATTCCGAATTTTATGCTGTCTGTTCCTTTAAAAAGCATTAGTTTGAATTCCATTCCAAGATTCTCCTCTTAAACTATAATAAACCGGCAATATTAAAAGATATTACCGATTTATTATAGCATTAATTAAATTATAAGTGTACCATTATTGCCGTTTTACTTGGACCATCCCAGGGTGCCTGTTGCATAGGCCCACATTTTTGATATGGCTACGTCATATTTGCTTCCGAACTTGGAACGGATGTCGTTTATATCCATTTGCATGGCTGCAAGGTGCCTTCCTTGCTTTACAAGCGCTAATTGCTGAGCTCTGTAAGCTTTAGCTGCCGTACTGCTCCCCCAGCTCGCCGTTTTTTGGTGATCCGCCTTAGTCATTAATACACATGGCCCTGTGTCTCTCGTAACATACCCTGTTACCTTTCTGTTTGCGTCGAATTTATATACATATGTATCGTCATAAACCTCTCCCGCAAAGCAGTGATGCCTGTCTCCCCCCAAAGCGCTCTTAATGGAATTGTAAGCGCCTCCCAATTGCTGCGCTATTATTTCGCTGTCTGTAGCAAATGCGGTGCCTGCAATATTAGTTAACATGATAAACACCGTAAGCAATATTGCCAGATACTTTGACAGCTTTCCGAAATGCCTTCTAATCATTATTACATACCCCCTAAATTAATGTAATTATATAATTTACTGCATGTTTATTAAAACTGCAGTTATAGCTTACCATTGAAATGTTTTCAAATAAACAACATATATGTTATATTAAAGTTAATTTTGTGTAGGACAGGAAAGGATAGCTAATATGAAGAGCAGCAAGCAGGGCACTAAAATATAAATATTTCTACATATTTTCTACAAATTTGTTGTGTATACTTTGTATATATGATAACGCATAAAAATGATAGATTCTGAAGGGGGAAAAGTGATGATTTGGAAAAAGAAGAAACAAATATTCCATACGGGGGCTAGTATTATAATGGCCGTGGCAATGCTGGCCATATTTGCAGGCTGCAGCCCTGAAGCAGAAACACAGCAGTCGGAAGGAGCATCCGAAAGTCAGGTTTCGGCATCTGTCGAAGGTGGTAATGACATTGTGATTGAGATTGATGATATAACCGATAAAGCCAGATTTTATTCTGCCGAAGCAGACGGAACAAAGCTGGAGGTATTGGCGGTGAAAGCGCCTGACGGCACCATACGCACTGCTTTTAACACCTGCCAGGTTTGTTATGACTCCGGGCGCGGATACTATAAGCAGGAGAATAACATGCTGGTCTGTCAAAACTGCGGAAACCGGTTTTCTATGGATCGCGTAGAGGTGGAATCGGGAGGATGTAATCCGGTACCAATTTTTCCTGAGAACAAAACCATTACGGATAATACCATCACTATCTCAAGCAGCTTTTTAAAGGAAGCAAAGGCTATTTTCGAAAATTGGAAAACTGAATATTAATACCGGCTATAAAATAAAAAGGCACGGTGAAGAATTGCTTTGCCGTGCTGCAAATTAATTTTTATCAATCATGTACAGCCATGGTACAGCAGATTTCGAGGTTATTATCCCTCATATATTTTGCCCCCCAATTATACATGGAGATCAGGAGCGGACGGAGACTCAAGCCTAAATCAGTCAATGAATACTCCACCTTGGGGGGGACAACAGGATAGACCGTACGCCGCAGCAGGTTGTCACTCTCAAGCTCACGAAGCTGCTGTGTCAGCATTTTAGGAGTAGCCTTGGGTATAAGCTTCTGGAGTTCGCCGTGGCGAAGCGTACCGCCTATAAGGTGCCAGAGTATCAGCGATTTATACTTTCCTCCGATAAGCCTTAAGGTTGTGTCTACAGGACAGTTGAGATTATTGCAATCAGAGTTCATTATAGATTCCTCCATACTATCCTTTTAGATAGTATATTACATTATAGTGCGTACTTGTTAATATGTTTATTATGGGTATAATGATAGCATAGAGTAAAAAGTCCGTCAAGGACAAAATGCTCGTAACCAGCACAATTAAAATGTTTAAGGAGTAAGGTGATTATATATGAATAGTCAAGTATTAAGTATTAGAGGAATGACCTGCGCGGCCTGCGCACAGAGAATTGAAAAAATAGTCCGCAAGCTCCCCGGCATTGGTCAGGCGTCGGTAAATCTAGCGAGTGAAAAGCTGTTCGTGGAATACGACCCGGACACTCTTACATTAACCGCGATTAAAGAGGCCGTTACAAAAATAGGCTTTGAGGTCGCAGAGAAAACGGATACCGCAAATATAACCATACCGATTGGCGGCATGACATGCGCAGCTTGTGCCCAACGAGTAGAAAAGGCCATCGGCAGGCTGGATGGAGTAGTGTCCGCAGCTGTGAACCTTGCGACAGAAAAGGCGGTTGTAGCCTATAACCCACAGCAGGTTCGTGTATCTGCCATTAAGGACACCATTGAAAAGGCCGGATACAAAGCCTTGGAGGTATCAAAAATCAATGCGGCTGATGACGACCGGATGCGTAAGCAAAAAGAGATACGCATTCTATGGAAAAAATTTATAGCTGCTGCAGTGCTTGCGGTGCCTCTTCTGTATATCGCTATGGTTCCTATGATTAAGTTTGTTGTGCTGCCCTTCCCCGCGGGGCTCGATCCGATGAATTATCCGTTGGTATACGGCCTTGCAGAATTGCTCCTCGTAATACCGATTATAGGAGTGGGCTATAAATTTTATACTGTCGGGTACAAGGCTCTTATTATGCGAAGTCCCAACATGGACTCTCTGATTGCAATTGGAACTACGGCAGCAGTTCTCTACAGCATTTATAACGTTATACGGATTGCACAAGGCAGTTTTGAGGCTGTTGAAGCACTGTATTTTGAGACGGCAGGCGTCATAATTGCGCTGATACTTCTTGGTAAAACACTTGAAGCCGTATCTAAGGGCCGCACCAGCGAGGCCATTAAAAAGTTGATGGGCCTTGCCCCCAAGACCGCCATCATTATCCGGGACGGTGTCGAGAAGGAAATCCCGATAGAAGAGGTCGAGACAGGGGATAGCATTGTAGTGAAACCCGGCGCGAAAATCCCTGTTGACGGCACAGTTTTGGAAGGCCATACTGCCATTGACGAATCCATGCTGACCGGCGAAAGCATGCCGGTGGATAAGAAAGCGGGTGACACCGTTTATGCGGCTTCCCTGAACACAACAGGCATAATTCAATTCCGCGCGGACAAAATAGGCAGTGACACGGCTTTAGCTCAAATCATCAAGCTGGTAGAGGATGCTCAGGGTTCAAAGGCTCCTATTGCCAAAATGGCTGATAAAGTTTCCGGTATCTTTGTACCCATAGTTTGCGCTATTGCGATTTTTGCGGGAGTGGCATGGTTTATCGGGACGGGCAATGTTGAGTTTTCGCTGACTATATTTATTTCAGTATTGGTTATTGCCTGCCCCTGCGCGCTTGGACTTGCTACGCCGACTGCTATAATGGTCGGCACTGGTAAAGGCGCCGAAAACGGTATACTTATCAAGGGTGGTGAGGCTCTGGAAACAGCACATAAAATCAACACTATCGTATTTGATAAAACCGGTACTATAACAGAGGGCAAGCCTACGGTCACGGATGTGCTGGCGGCTGAAGGGATACAGTCTGAGGAACTGCTGCAGGTTGCGGCCTCAGCAGAAAAAGGCTCTGAACATCCTCTTGGCCAGGCAATTGTTCTAAGTGCGCAGGAAAGAGGTTTTGACCTCTTAAAAGCAAGCTCCTTTAATGCTATCACCGGCAGAGGCATCGAAGCTGTTATAAACAGCCGCGCAGTTATTGCCGGAAACCGCAAGCTGATGGACGAGAGGGGTATTTTACTGGCGGGGATGGAGCCGGCGAGCGATAGGCTGGCCGGGGAGGGTAAAACGCCGATGTATGTTTCAATAGATGGCGAGCTTGCCGGCATAGTCGCGGTTGCGGACGTGGTGAAGCAATCAAGCCGTGCGGCAATTGAAAGCCTGCATAAAATGGGTATTGAGGTCGCGATGATTACAGGCGACAACAAAAAGACTGCCGCTGCCATTGCAAAGCAGGTAGGTATTGGCCGTGTGCTGGCGGAAGTGCTGCCGCAGGATAAATCAAACGAGGTAAAAAAGCTGCAGAATGAAGGTCTTAAGGTCGCAATGGTCGGCGATGGAATAAATGACGCCCCCGCACTGGCTCAAGCTGACATCGGTATTGCTATCGGCTCCGGTACGGACGTTGCTATGGAGTCGGCAGACATAGTCCTTATGCGCTCCGACCTGATGGATGTACCAACAGCAATCAACTTAAGCAAAAGGACGATCCGTAACATCAAGCAAAACCTGTTTTGGGCATTTGGCTACAACGTTATCGGTATACCGGTTGCCGCCGGTGTTCTGTATTTGTTCGGCGGCCCGCTGCTCAACCCGATTTTCGCTGCCGCCGCCATGAGCTTAAGCTCTGTATCGGTGCTGACAAACGCCCTGCGTTTGAAGAGGTTTAAGGCAGCAGGTGAACATTAGATACCCGTTTAAAAAGCTTACAACCATAATAAGGTAATGGAGGTTATCAGTATGAAAAAATTTTTTAGAGGTGCTGTGATATTTAGCCTGGGTGCTGTGATACTGCTGTCTGCAGCAGCCTGCAGCAAGCTGGATGTCGTCGGTAAGGGATCCGCTGAAGCGCTTAAGGTGGTCTTGGAAATCATTCCTGATAATGTATCGGCTGATGAAATAAATGGAGGCTGGTCTCTCTCGGCTCCGGATAACACGGCAAGGTTTATCTGGAGCCGGGACTACAGCAAAAGCCCGCTCTATGATATAATGCTGGAATTTGACGCCGGGCCGTTCATTGACGCGGGACTGGATACAGCAAAATTGCCTGAGAGCATCGTTTTTTACGAGGATAAGCTGGTGGTCGGAAAAAAACTTGGAGACGATGAGCTAAAGTATGATGGAGAGGCAACTCCGTTTGCCTCATATGAGAAAATTGTTGCGAAATACAGGGATTCTGTCGGCTACCATACGGCACTCGGGCATTTCGGCATAAAGCTCGGTGACGGAAACATGTTTGAATGGGCAAAGACGGTAAGCACTAATGACAAGGATATAGTGTTCGTTCTCAATCCCGGGCCCTTTATCTCTGCCGGAGTAGACCCTGATGCTGTGGAAGGCTGGGTGTTTGCCAAGGTGCCTGTAGAAGAAGAGGGCAAAACGGTTGAAGTCGATAAGCTGCTTAAGCCGTTTAATTTGGAGTAAGTAAATATAGCAGGAATCCAAAGCATAAATCATGTCCGGCAAATTAAAGCTGCCATTGACAGGCTGCACTTCCTGGGAAAAAATGTAGACGGATTTCAGTCTTAAGATGCATAAGCTATCCTTAATGGTTTTACTCATAATAAAATGCCTCCCAAAATATTATTTATTATAAACAATATTTTAGGAGGTATTTATTATGAGGATATGTATTATTGACGTAATAACATTCAGAAGAATTCTTATCCCCTCTGTCATTACGATTGCCATTCTGCTCACAGGGGCGGTAATAATGACAAAAATGAGCGACGGAGCTATCCCTGTCCTGTCACAGTCCCGGAAGCTGCCTATTTATTCTGTTGAATCACATGAGAAGGTTGCGGCAATTACCTTTGACTGTGCATGGGGAGCTGGGGATATACCCGACATTTTAAACACTCTTAAAAAGGAAGACATAAAGGCCACCTTTTTTATAGTGGGCCAGTGGGCCGAAAAATTTCCTGATGCTGTAAAATCCATATCGGGTGAGGGCCATGATGTTTCCAATCATTCGCATTCCCACCTCAGAATGGGAGCCATAAGCTCAGACAAAATAAGAAGCGAAATCTCAATATGCGGGCAGAAGCTCAGCGAGCTATCGGGAAAAAAGGTGGACTTGTTCAGGCCGCCTTACGGAGACTATAATAATAATGTTATAAGCATAGCAAAGGATCTGGGCTATTACACGATACAGTGGAATGTGGATTCACTGGATTGGCGTCCGGGAATAAGCGAGAATGAAATTATGGACAGGATAACAAAAAAAATAACTCCCGGCTCAATAATATTGTTTCATAATGATACCCCTCATACCGCAAAAATTCTTCCCAGCATAATCAAAGTTTTAAAGGAAGAGGGATATTCATTCATACCGGTATCAAAAATGATAATGAGAGAAAACTATGAAATAGATGCCGAAGGGATGCAAAGATCTAAAGAATAAAAAATTTTTACTGCTATATTTGAGATTAAAATGAAGATCTTTCATTACATAAAAACTTTGAAAAATACATATTATAAACTTAAATGCCTATTTTGGTGAAATGAGGTTTAAGAGAATGCTTTTAGCTGCAATAACATGCAATAAGGACAATTCTGAAACGGCAAATCTTATCAATTCATTTTTAGTCTCAACAGGTAAAAAAATCAGTATAACCGACTCTAAAAGCCTTATGGAGATGAGCCCGGCCCATTTAAAGGAGTATATACAACAATTATCAAGAAACAGCTTTGAATACCTTATAATAAAAATTAATCCTTATTATATTAACAAAACACTTTTAGATTATATTCATTTTGATATTATGATTTTGACTGAGAAAGCCGATGATTTAAAGAGAATAAATTATGAAAACTATTTTTACACTATAAGAAGTTTTTTTTCATTGATGGATGATAAGGGAACTATTATAATTAATGTTGATGACAATGAATCCCTAAAATTTTTAAAGGGATTCAAGCATCATATAATAACATACGGCTTTAACTCCAAAGCCAGTGTTACCACGTCAAGTGTAGGAAATATGGGATCCGAGGACAGCTTTATGTGCTGTCTTCAAAGAACCGTATCCACAAAAAGCGGAGTTGTTGTGGAGCCTCAGGAATACAGAATAAAGCTGGAATCTAACGAATTTGACAGTTACAATATATTGGCGGCGGCGGCTTTTGCCATAGTAAACGATATTGACTTGAATAATGCAGGAATTTTAGCGAATTAGTAAAAATTTATCAAAATATTGTATTTAAAATGCTTATTCGGGATTTTCAAGAAGAAAAATATATAATATAATATATTGTATATTTTTGCTTGTTAAAATTTAAGAAAGGATTAATTTAGAAAGCCATAAGGCAATTAAATACAGTTCTGGATAGATTTATGCCTATACTTCTTTATTTTAGGTTGCAAATCTATAGGAATTTAATTCTAAAGTTTACTGCTTATGAATAGATATTACACTAGATAAATTTTTAGATATACAGTAGCCTGAGAGAGGAGAGTGGGGTACGGATGGTCGGAAACATCATAGAGAACAACATGGTGACCATTTCGGGTAAGGTAGTCTCGGATATTGCATTCAGCCATGAAGTGTATGGAGAGGGGTTTTATTACTTTATGCTGGATGTGCCAAGGCTTAGCGACAGTTATGACAGAATTCCTGTAACTATTTCTGAACGTCTTATTATTAAGCAAAAGCTGGAGATAGGGGAGATAATTGAAGTAGAGGGACAGTTTCGTTCATATAACAGCTTCAATAATGAAGGCAACAGGCTGCTTTTGACGGTATTCGCCAGAGAAATTAATTTTCTTGACGACGAAAAGAAAATTAAAAATCCCAACTTAATATTTTTAAACGGCTACATATGCAAAAAGCCAATATTCAGAACTACTCCTTTCGGAAGGGAAATCACAGATATCCTGCTGGCCGTCAACAGGCCTTACAATAAATCGGATTACATTCCCTGCATAGCCTGGGGAAGAAATGCCCGTTATTCCGAAGTTTTGGAAATAGGAGACAATATTAAAATATGGGGAAGGATTCAAAGCAGGGAATACCAGAAAAAATTTGAATCGGGAGAGGTTGTTACTAAAACCGCATATGAGGTTTCGGTTTCAAAAATGGAGGTATGTACCGGCAAATGCAGAAACGAGGAGCTAAGCAAGGATAATAATGAGAAAGCTTGAATCTTTCGCAAAATAGTATGCTCTATGCTTGTCTTGTTTGTCATATGCGGAATTTTAGTTTTTTGTTTCTTGCAAAAAATCTCCATTGCCTCATCAGATAAGGCATCAAATAGTGGTCCAGGCCAAAAGCCCTTCCTGCCCCTCCAAGCATCGACAGTGCCGCCGGGATATACCACCAGGTTTCAGGGTAAAGGCCTGTGGACAGGAGGAAGTTTATATTTAGTCCTATAGATGCGAGAGCGGCAATAAATGTAAGGGTTCCGGTAAGAAAGGCAAGTCCTATGCCTATCTCTGCCATAACAATCGATATCTGGAATAGAAGTGCATTGGGTATGACAATATTATCGGCAATCCAGGAATACCATGCCGGAGTGTGCCCGGAGACAATTCTGAATACTTTTTCTCCTGTTTCCGAAACTGATGCACTTGTGTTCCCATCTGTGCTTGAACCTGCAAGCATGGCTTTTGTAAGCCAGCCTTCATTAACCTTGGATATTCCCTCCTGAAGCCAGGAGTATCCCAGGAACAATCTCACCGGCACCAGCCAGAAAGCAAGGGTAGGGACTGAGAAATGCTTTTCCGGAAGAAGCCTTTTATGCCTTTTATGCAGCAGCTCATGCTTTAAGTATTTAAGTACCAGCTCAAAGCCTCCTATTCCAAAAAGATAATGTATGTTCACCGCATATTTCATCAATATGGAAAAAAAACTTGGAAGCTGGTGTCCCATTATATCCGCCACCGCAAAAAAGCTTCCCACCGAAACCATAACTCCGTGCAGCCTGGGCCTAAGCACTGTTTTTTCTCTTCCCTCAATGTCCGCCAGTATGTTCCGGGCCGCTGCTCTGCCTGTCTGAAGCGCCGACTCAACAAGTGCAGGCATGGTTTGTCCTTCAGAGACAAATGCAGATATGTCTCCCACCGCATACACATTGTCAAACTGTGTCCCGGTATACTCGTTGACTTTTATGCGGCAGGCCCTTCCCTTATCTATGCTGATCTCATCCGTTATGCAGGCAGCCCTTACTCCTGCCGTCCATATTACCGTTCTGCCTGGAATTACCATTCCGCTTTTCAGCTCGGCTCTGTCAAACTCCACACGGGTTATTGCGGAATCGGTAAGCACCTCTACTCTTAATTTTTGCTCAAGATAGCTCATGGTTTTTTTTATGCTTTTTTCATTTAAATTACTGAGTATGGAGGGCAGGGCCTCTACCAAAACCAATCTTACCTCAGACCTGTCAATGGAATGCTCAATGCATAGAAGCTTTATCCATTGGGCAAGCTCTCCTATCATTTCAACACCTGTAAACCCTCCGCCCCCTACAATAAAGGTTAACAGAGCCTTCCTTGTGCCGGGATTTTTTTCCTGAGAGGCGTTTAAAAAACAATCCTTTATGTGCTCCCTTATTCTAAGCGCATCGTCAAATGACCATAAGGAGAAGGAATGCTCCCTCATGCCTTGTATGCCGTAATAGTTGGGTTCACTCCCTGCCGCTATTATAAGATAGTCATAGGTATATTTATTAAGCCTTGACACAAGACTGTTGCTGTTAAAATCTATGTCTGTAATGTCGTCTCTTATATGCTTTATACCGGTATACTTAAAAATATCCCTCAAAGGCACAATTACGCCGTCTTCTGCTATTCTGTTGCCGGCTACCTCATGAAGCTCGGTAAGCAGAGTATGGTATGGATTTCTGTCTATAACCGTTATTTCAATATCACTGTTTCTGCTTTTCTTTTTATATAGGCTTAAAGCAGCTTCTATTCCTGCATACCCCGCCCCTAAAACAGCAATCCTTCTATGCATACCGGATACCTCCTTAAAAATAATCTATCCCAATAAAAATCACATAAAATGGGTTTGATTTGTGCAATATACAATTGGGTATGCCTTGTCATTCATATAGTATTACGCATTTACAAGAAAAATATTATCAAAAAACATCGTTGAAAACTCAGACGCAATTATTTATAATATTGTCTATAATGATGAACGGAGGCATGTTTTGAAGAAAATAGCAATAGCTGCAATAGTTATAGTAGTGCTTGTATTCGGCGCATTCTGGCTTAAAAGCGATAAGCATTTTGAACAGCAGAGCTTTCTTATGGGTACGGTGGTTTCCGAAAAGGTTTACGGCCAGAATGCGCGCAAGGCCTCTGCCGAAGCCATGGCGAGAATTGGTGAAATAGAGAATACCATGACTGTAAATGCACAGGGAAGTCAGGCGGAAGCCTTAAATGAGGCATCAGGGAAAGAAAGCGTAAAGCTGGACAGCGATATTATGGAGGTGCTGGAGACGGCAAAAAAATACTCCGCTATAAGCGGCGGAGCCTTTGATGTCACCGTAGGCCCTCTTGTAAAGGCCTGGGGAATATCTACAGAGCATTTCAGAATCCCGGAAAAAAAAGAGATAGATAAGCTTTTATCCCTTGTGAATTATAATGATATATATATTGATTCAAATAACGGCACTGTAAGGCTTGCGAGAGAAGGGCAGGCAGTGGATCTCGGAGCGATAGCCAAGGGCTATGCCGCAGATCAGGCAATAAAAATATATAAGCGCTGGGGTATAAAATCGGCCTATATAAATCTCGGAGGCAATGTAGCCGTGCTTGGGAAAAAGCCTGATGGAACGCTCTGGCGTATAGGAATCCAAAACCCCAGGGCGGTAAACGGAGAGATAATAGGGATGGTTAAGGTTTACGATAAATCGGTTGTGACCTCGGGAGACTATGAAAGATTTTCTGAAAAGGACAATGTAAGATATCACCATATACTTAATCCCCGTACAGGCTATCCCTCCAGCTCAGGCTTAATTGGGGCAACCATACTGGCTGATTCCTCGATGGCCGCCGACGCTTTGTCCACAGCGGTTTTTGTATTGGGTCTTGAAAAGGGAACGGAGCTTGTAGAAAGCATGGAGGGAGTCGAAGCTGTTTTTATTACGGAGGATAAAAAGATTTATACCACCTCAGGGCTTAAGGATGAATTTATTTTTGAGGATGAAGGCAAGGAATTCGAATATGTTCAAAAAAGGTGATATAATACTTATATTGTCTATAGCTTTAATTGCTGCTGCAGGATATGTCTCGCTTAAAATTTACAACACGGAAGGCAGTCACAGAATTGCAGTAATTATTCAAAATGACAGTGTTATAAGAAGAATAGATTTGGACAAGGTTGAGAGGAATGAAAAGATAAAAATTCCGGGAAAATATAATGAAACGGCTTTTGTAGAAAAAGGGCGTATAAGATTCGGACACGCCGGCTGTCCGGATGAATTGTGTGTCAAGACCGGATGGCTGACCCGTCCGGGAGACATGGCGGTGTGTATCCCCAACCGTGCCATTATTAAGATTGAGGGGTATGCAAATGAGCTGGACGGAGTTGCATATTGAAATTTTTTAAGGAGATTTGCTTGTGAATAGCACAAAAAGACTGGCAGTTATTGCTGTTATGGTTTCCCAGGCTATGATACTGTCGCTGGTTGAATCTATGCTTCCAATTCCCCCAATTGTTACGGGGATGAAGCTTGGGCTGGCGAATATTGTAACCCTGCTGGCCATTATATTTTTAGGATATGGTGATGCCTTAACCGTAGTCATCATACGATGCATCCTTTCGTCTTTTTTTTCAGGCGGGCTTATTTTCTTTCTTTTTAGTATAAGCGGAGGAGTTTTAAGTGTGCTTGTAATGGCACTCCTTTATAAGAAAATGTCCAAAGCCTTAAGCCTGACAGGTATCAGTATTGCCGGTGCTTTAGCCCATAATACCGGTCAGGTGCTTATAGCCTGCATTGTAATGAAAACTGCGGCAGTGCTTGGGTATATGCCGTTGCTTCTCGGGGCGTCAGTTGTGATGGGATGCTTTACGGGGCTTTGCAGCGGCTTTCTTTCTTCTGCCTTAAAAAAGATAAATATTATAAGCCAATAGATTAACAGCCCAATTTTGACATTTTACAAGGCAGGAGTTGATTTGTATTGTGGAATAAATATCCTGATATTTACAGCCAGCTTTCATTAACAGAAAAATTAATTTCGGACAACATGCGGTCCCGCAATAAGCTTCTCTCATCAGTGGTGAGCGAGCTTGTCGGGGCGGGAGGCAAAAGGCTGAGACCGGCATTCGTAATAATATCGGCAAAATTCGGCAAATATAATGCCGGAAAGGTTATTCCAATGGCCGGAGCTCTGGAGCTGCTCCATACTGCGACGCTTGTACATGATGATGTAATAGACTGCTCCAGCTTAAGGAGAGGGAAGGCGACTGTTTCTGAAAAGTATGGCAATGACATGGCTATATACACCGGAGACTTCCTGTTCACAAAAGCCGTAATGATGCTGTCTGCCGGAATACCCTTAGACAGGCTGGAGATGGTCGCAAGGGCTGTAAAAACAATATGCGAGGGTGAAGTGGATCAGTATCAGGACAGGTATAATGCTGACGTTTCCGTATTATCATATCTTAAAAGAATAAGCCGGAAGACTGCAGTACTATTCGCTTCGGCCTGCTCTGTGGGCTCGCACCTTGCCAAATGCTCTGTGCCTGTTTGCAAAAATCTGACCCGGTTTGGCTTTTGTTATGGAATGGCATTTCAGATAAGGGACGATCTAAATAACTTTTTATCGGATACCCAAAGTGAGGGAAAGCCTGTGGGAAGTGATATAGCAAAGGGAGTGCTTACCTTGCCTGTAATATATGCCATTAATGAAAGCGGAGAGCTGAAAAGCATGATAAAGGATTTGTTTAAAAGCAGGGGGCAAGCTTCACAATCCCGGATTGAAAGGATAACCGGACTTATAGCAGAAGCCGGGGGAACGCGAAATTCAGAAAGAATTCTGGAAAGCTATATAAACAGAGCATTTAAGCTTCTTGGCAGGCTTCCCGGAAATAAATACAACGACATATTCAAGGAGCTGCTGGGACAGCTCAAAGCCTGAACCGTGTAATATGCCCTTAAAATCTTCTTGAAATAGAATCAAAAATATATTATTGTAATATTAGTACAATATATAGCATTCTTTTAATAAACCAAATAATAGGAAAGGAATGGTACATATGGTTAAAGTGATTTATGGAAAGAAGGGGATGGGCAAGACTAAAATACTTTTGGATGCAGCAAATGCCATGGCTTTAGAGGACGCAAAAAATGTTGTTTTTATTGATGACAGCAACCAGCTCATGTATAATTTGAGTCACAAGGTCAGGTTTATAAATGTATCGGAATTTCCCCCGGACAGTCCGGCAGTATTTATAGGCTTCCTGTATGGCATAATCTCAAGTAATTATGATGTTAACGGGATATTTATCGACGGACTTACATACTTTTTAAAAGAAGACATAAATACTCTTGAACAATTCTTTAAAGAAATAAATTGTATTTCCCAAAAATATAATATAGCTTTTTACATAAGTATAAACGGAGATTTGGACAAAATGCCGGAATATCTGAAAGAGTATGCAGCTTAAAAGTATGTTTTTTATATTAAGAAATTTCTGAAAACTGCCTCAAAAAAGGGCGGTTTTCTTTATTTAAATACGTCAGCGCGGAAGGGGTGCCAAGTGGGTACGGTAGCATCGGTAGCTGTAAGCAATTCAGCAAGAAATTATGATAAGCAGTATGATTATATAGTGCCGGAAAGCCTCAAAGAACAAGTAAAGCCCGGAATAAGGGTAATTGTTCCTTTTGGAAAAGGCAACAGGCTCATAGAGGCATATGTTTTTAAGGTGTCTGATACTCAGGATGGCAAGGCATTGAAGGAAATATGCCAGATAATAGACAGCAGGCCTGTATTGGGCGTCGATATGCTGAAGCTTGCGGCATGGATGAGACACCGGTATATATGTACATATTCCGACGCTATAAGAGCCATGCTTCCACCGGGAATAGGGGTAAAAAGCCTGTGTATGGTCAGGCTGGAAAAAACCGGAGAGGTGAGGGCCGCCCTTAAAAATATATTGGAGTCGCTAAAAGCCTCAGGTGGAGAGTGCACATTTGATGAGCTGAAATCCCTGGTAAATTCGCGAAGCCTGAAAAAACACCTGCAGGAGCTAAAAGAGCTGGGGATGGTAAGCACATATGAAACCTGCTCATCCAGGGTCGGAGAAAAGACAATGCGCGTTGCATATCTGGCGCTGCCCAGAGATGAGGTGCTCGAAGAAATAGAGAGCAGCAGGATAAAAAAAATACAGCAGATAAGGATTCTGGAAATGCTTATAGACAACGAGTATATTTCAGTTGCCGATATAATAAGATTTTCAGGTGTTTCCAGAGGTGTTGTGGAGACGCTTAAAAAGCATGGCTATATAGACTATAAGGACATTACAGTAAACAGGGACCCGCTG
Source organism: Bacillota bacterium (assembly GCA_023390115.1). GTDB lineage: Bacteria > Bacillota > Clostridia > Acetivibrionales > DSM-27016 > Anaerobacterium. The sequence continues at coordinate 154,320 of JAEWDM010000022.1, read as the reverse complement.
AAGGACAAGCCCGTGCTGCCCACCTCTCCTCTAAAGCCCACGGATCAGCAGGCAGCAGTAATAAAACAGGTTACCCGTGAAATGGACAAAGGAGCTTTTTCAGAGATTCTTTTGCATGGGGTTACCGGAAGCGGAAAGACAGAGGTCTATCTTCAGCTTATACGCCACTGCCTTGATATGGACAGAACGGCTATTGCCCTGGTTCCTGAAATATCTCTTACCCCCCAGATGGTTGAACGGTTTAAGGGCAGATTCGGAAATGCCGTTGCGGTACTTCACAGCAGGCTGTCATTGGGTGAAAGGTACGATCAGTGGAGGCTTATCAGAGACGGCGAAATCAGAGTGGTGGTTGGAGCAAGATCCGCAGTTTTTGCTCCTCTTGAGAACATAGGAATAATAATAATTGATGAGGAGCATGAAAATACATATAAATCCGAGACAACTCCCAAATATAATGCGAAAGAGGTTGCCGGAGAGAGGTGCCGTGATAGCGGCGCCATACTTTTATACGCCTCCGCAACCCCTTCCGTTGAAAGCTTTTATAATGCTTCTCAGGCAGGTCACGGCATTCAAAATGGGGTCAGGCTTCTTGAAATGAGGGACAGGGCAAACAGCATGGTAATGCCCGAGGTAGAGCTTGTGGACATGAGAAAGGAGCTGGAGGAAGGAAACCGTACGCTCTTCAGCAGGAGACTGACTGAGGAAATAACAAAAAATATGGATTCAAAGCAGCAGACAATCCTCTTTTTAAACAAAAGAGGCCACTCGTCATTTGTGCTTTGCAGAAGCTGCGGCTATACCGTAATGTGTGTTAACTGCAATGTATCCATGACATACCATTTGCATGACGACAGGCTTATATGCCATTATTGCGGGTATACGGTAAAAAACCCCGTAAAATGCCCCCGGTGCGAAAGCAATTATATCAAGCATTTCGGGACAGGGACTCAAAAGGTTGAAGAGGAGATTAAGAAGGTTTTTAATAATTGCTCCGTGCTGCGGATGGATATGGATACTACCACGTATAAAAACTCCCATGAGGATATATTGAAGGCCTTCAGGGAACAGAATACAGACATAATGATAGGCACCCAGATGATAGCTAAGGGACACGATTTCCCCAACGTAACCCTCGTAGGAGTTTTGGCGGCGGACAGCCTGCTGAATATGGGAGATTACAGGTCCTCTGAAAGAACCTTTCAGCTGATAACACAGGTGGCAGGCAGGGCGGGCAGGGGCTCGCTTCCCGGCAGAGTTATAGTACAGACCTATAATACCGAGGATTTCAGCATCCTGTCTGCTTGCAGCCATGACTACCGGTCTTTTTACAAGCAGGAAATAAGTGTAAGGAAAATGCTGAATTATTCTCCCTTTACAAATATAGCGACTGTTATTTTAAGCGGAGTTAACGACAGGATGGTTTTTAATGCCGCTAAGGAAATTAAAAATGCTCTGGCGGCGCTGTCCGACGCAAAAGACGGCATAGAGCTTCTTGGTCCTTCAAGAGCTCCCCTTCAAAGGATTAAAAGAAAATACAGGTGGAGGATTTTAATAAAGTGCGGTGACATTGACAGGCTTATATGCATACTAAGCCAATTGTCTGATAATTTTTATAAAAAAAAGGGTAATAATACAGTAGACTTTGGTATAGATATAAATCCTTTAAATATGCTATAATATATAAACTGCATGCATCGGCAGGATATATATTTATCCTTGGCTTAGGAAGAAATATATATGTGATTAAACGGAGGTAGCGTATGGCAATCAGAAGCATTAGGACAGACGGCGATGAAATATTAAGAAAGGTATCAAAAAAGGTAGCGGTTATAGACAAAAAAATACACACCCTTCTGGACGATATGGCCGAGACAATGTACAAGGCTGATGGAGTCGGCCTTGCCGCTCCGCAGGTGGGTATCCTTAAAAGGATCGTCGTAATAGACGTCGGAGACGGCCTGATTGAGCTGATAAACCCTGAGATAATTGAAAGCTACGGAGAACAAACCGATATGGAGGGATGTCTGAGCATACCGGGCATAGCGGGAGAGGTTAAGCGGCCTGCAAGAGTTGTTGCAAAGGCTCTTAACAGGAGTGGAAAGGAATTTACAATAGAGGGTTCGGAGTTGCTTGCAGTGGCGTTGTGCCATGAGACGGATCATCTTGAGGGAATACTTTTTAAGGATAAGGCAATCCGGCTTATAGATTTGGAGAACTCGCCTGAAAAAGAGTAAGGAGTGACAATATTGAGAATAATATTTATGGGTACGCCTGAATTTGCTGTTCCGAGCCTGGATATGCTTTTAAAAGAGGGCTATGATATAGCGGCAGTTGTTACACAGCCCGACAAGCCCAAGGGAAGGGGAAATAAAATTGCTTATCCTCCCGTAAAGGAATACGCCATGAAAAACGCAATCAGGGTTATACAGCCGCAAAAGGTTAAAACTCCCGAATTTGCAGAGGAGCTTAAGGCTTTAAAGCCCGATTTGCTTGTGACTGCCGCGTATGGAAGGATTCTTCCGGGGGGAGTTTTGGATATAGCTCCTATGGGGTGCATAAATGTTCATGGATCTCTTCTTCCCAAATACAGGGGGGCAGCTCCCATTCAGTGGTCAATTATAAACGGGGAGGCAGTTACAGGTATAACCACAATGTACACCGATATAGGGATGGATACCGGAGATATGCTTTTAAAAAAGGGAATAAAAATAAGTGATGAAATGACTGCGGGAGAGCTGCACGATAAATTGTCGGCGCTGGGAGCCGAGGTGTTGAAGGAGACGCTTGAAAGGCTGAAAAACAGTACTTTGGAGAGAGTGCCTCAATTAGAGGAGGAGGCTACCTATGCACCGGTAATGACAAAGGAAACAGGGCTTATAGACTGGTCGGGGGACTGTACGGGCATACATAATCTGGTAAGAGGGACAAATCCCTGGCCCGGCGCCTATACCTTCTATAAGGGTGAAAGAATGAGGGTGTGGAAGACAGAGGCCATTGACGATTTAAGCTGTTCAAACAGGCCGGGCTGCATATGCGGAGTGACAGACGGCGGCATTATTGTAGCTTCCGGAAGTGGAATGCTCAGGATATTGGAGCTGCAATTTGATTCCTGCAGGAGAATGACTGCCAAAGAATATATGCTTGGGCATAAAATAGATGAGGGTGAGTTCCTTGGATAGAAGCTTGAAAAAATTTATGGACATATCTCTGCTGGCAATAATTTTTCTTTTTTTGATATGCGTTGCTTTTATTTTTTTAAACAAGTTTTCAACGCTGGGCGTGTATAATGCAATACTATTAATATTGACAGCAGTTACAATAGTGATAATGCTTCTTTTTATACTTTCAGTTGCGGCGGTATTTTACTCATGCAAGGAAAACCGTGTATATAAGAATGCCATGTGGCTGGTAAATGTGGGACTTAGACTGGTTTTCCCAATTGCCATTTTCCTTGCGGGGCTTTTTAAAAACAATAGGGACATGGTGAGGAGGCTTTACATAGAGCTTAATAACATACTGGTAAAATCTCACAAAAAGAGGTATATGCCGGAAAATGTACTTATGCTTTTGCCTCACTGCCTTCAAAACTCAAAATGCATATATAAGGTAACAAGCGATATAGGCAACTGCCGCAAATGCGGGGGCTGCTGTATAGGAGAAATGACAGATGCAGTGGGAAAAACGGGAGTTAAAATGCGGATTGTTACGGGTGGAACGGCAGCAAGGGGAATTGTTGAAAGGGAGAGGCCGGAGCTGGTCATATCTGTTGCATGTGAAAGAGATCTCGCAAGCGGCATTGCCGATGTATCGGGGACCCCTGTGATAGGGGTATTGAACTTCAGGCCCAACGGCCCTTGCTTTAACACCACCGTAAATATAGATATTTTAGCGAAAGAGATTCAAAGCGTATTAATATAATATTTTTAACAGGTGTATACTATGTCAGTTGATAGGCCCAGAGAAATTGCACTTAAAATTTTATACGATATAAACGAAAATGGAGCGTATTCCAGCATAGCCATAAATAAAGGACTTGAGGCTTATGAGCTCAAGGGGGTTGACAGGGCCTTTATAACGGAGCTTGTTTATGGCGCCTTAAAATGGAGGCTGTCAATTGATTGGATTATAGAAAGCTTTTCAAGCATAAGGCTTAAAAAAATCTCCCCGTGGATAATTAATATTCTGAGATTGGGGATATACCAGTTGATGTATACAAGCAGGGTACCTGAGTCTGCCGCATGCAATGAAAGCGTCAGGCTGTCTAAAAAATATGGACATGCTGCTGCCGGAGGGTATGTAAATGCTGTTATGAGGAGTGTCGCAAGAAACAGGGAAGGCATAAAATATCCTGACCCCGGCAATGATCCGGAAAAGCACCTGTCGATAAAATATTCCCACCCCGAATGGATGGTAAGGGAGTGGCTCCACGAGTTTGGAGAGGACTTTACAAGAGGGCTGCTTGGGGCTAATAACGGCATTCCTGATTTCACAGTAAGAGTAAACAGGCTGAAGACATCCATGGAGCAGCTTTCGGAGAGCCTTCACAGTGAAGGGCTTGAGACATCCCGCGGAAGATATGTTGAGGATGCGCTTGTTATAAAGCTTCCATCCTCAATTGTAAGGCTGGAGGCGTTTAAGAATGGATGGTTTCAGGTACAGGATGAGAGCTCAATGCTTGCTTCCATTGTGCTGGACCCAAGGCCGGGGGAGCTTGTAATGGATATATGCAGCGCTCCGGGGGGCAAGGCTCTTCATATTGCCGCATTGATGGACGGGCAGGGGGAGATAATTGCCAGGGACATCCATATGCATAAGCTTGAATTGATCCGCCAGTCGGCCAAAAGGCTGGGTATAAATATTATAACAGCGGAAATGTATGATGCTTGCATACTTGACCATAATTACATAGATAGGGCAGACAGAGTACTGGTCGACGCTCCCTGCACGGGACTGGGCATTATGCGCAGAAAGCCCGATATTAAGTGGTCAAGGAGTATTGATGACAGGGATGAAATAATACGGCTGCAGAAAAAAATATTAAATACCGGATCAAAATATGTCAAAAGGGGAGGGTGCCTTGTCTACAGCACCTGTACCATAGGACACCGGGAAAATGAAGATATTATTATGGATTTTATCTCCAAAAACCCCGAATTTCAGCTTGAGGATATAACACCATTACTTCCGGGGCCATTAAAAAGGCCGCAGGCAAAAAAAGGATATCTGCAGCTTTTTCCCAATACCGACGGAATTGACGGCTTCTTTATTTCAAGGCTTGTCAGAAAACCTGCATAGCTTTTTTATTCTTTAAAAGAGGAAGGAATTACAGATTGGTAAAAAAGAGGAGCAGTTTAAATGGATGATAAAATAAACCTTCTTGATTTGGATATTGAGCGGCTTGAGGAGCTGCTCCGGGATATGGGACAGGAAAAATTCAGAGCACGGCAGGTGTTCCGGTGGCTCGGCAAGGGCATACCCTCAATAGATGATATGACAAACCTTTCTAAAGCACTCAGGGAAAAGCTGAGCGAAAGAGCCTTCATAGGAAGGCTGGACATAAGGCATAAGCTGGTTTCAAAAATTGACGGCACAAAAAAATATCTTTTCGGACTGCCCGACGGCAATATAATTGAGAGCGTTCTTATGGAATACAGGCATGGCCTTACGGTATGTATTTCTTCGCAGGTAGGGTGCAGAATGGGCTGCGGGTTTTGCGCTTCGACGGGAATCGGCTTTGAAAGAAACCTCACGCCCGGAGAAATGCTGGGGCAGGTATTGTCGATGCAGCTTGACGAGGGCAAAAGAATAAGCAATATTGTTGTTATGGGAATAGGCGAGCCCCTTGATAATTATAAAAATTTAATAGCCTTTTTAAAGCTTGTTAATCATCCTGACGGCTTGAATATAGGCTACAGACACATTTCCGTTTCAACCTGCGGGCTTGTGCCGGAGATTTTAAGCCTGTCCGGGGAGAATCTGCCAATAACCCTTTCTATTTCTCTTCATGCTTCCAATGACGAGATGAGGAGCAAAATTATGCCTGTTAATAAAAAGTATTCTATTGACAAATTGATTGAAGCATGTAAGATATATACAGAGGTAACTAGGCGCAGAATTACCTTTGAGTATGCCTTAATAAGAGGCGTGAATGATTCCCGGGAGGGCGCACACGAGCTGGCGAAAAAAATACGAGGGCTTTTATGCCATGTGAATATTATTCCTGTGAACACCGTAGACGGAGTTGATATGAAAAAAACCGGCAGGCCGCAAATAGAACAGTTTAGGAGCATACTTGAAAGAAACGGAATTGAGGCAACAATAAGGCGTGAGCTGGGAAGCGATATTAACGCAGCCTGCGGACAGCTCAGGAGGAGCCAGATAGCTGACTTAGCCCATTAATGTAAAGTCTGCTTAAGCTAATGCTTTTTAATATACTAAAATTCCTGCAATTCAATTATTAAAAAGCACCAATTGTTTTTAGGAGTGATGAAATTGCGTTTTGGGGTTAAAAGTGACAAAGGAATGGTAAGAGAAATCAATGAGGATAGCTACAAAATAATTTCAGGCTATCCGGGGATACCATCTGCCTTTATAGTGGCAGACGGCATGGGAGGACATAACTCAGGGGAAATTGCCAGTAAGCTTGCCGTAGATTTTATAAGCAATTACATACTCAGCAGCCCTTCAAGCTTTACGGCTGAAAAGGATATACCTTCCGCAATAAGCCATATGATAGAAAAGGCAAATTCAAGCATATACAATTCCTCCATGGAGCATGCAAATAACTATGGCATGGGCACAACCCTTACAGTTGCCGTTGAGTGCAGCGGCGTAGCCGCTGGGTGCGGCAAAAAGCTGTATATCGGGCATATAGGCGACAGCAGGGCATATGTTGTAAGACACAGCGGAATTGAGAGGATTACTACCGATCATTCCTTTATAGAGGAGCTGATAAAAAGCGGATCTCTGACCAGGGAAGAGGCTGAAAATCATCCCAAAAAAAATATCATAACCAGGGCATTAGGATGTGTTGAAAGCATTGAAAGCGACATATATATATCCGATATAATGGAAAACGACATCTTTATCATCTGCACAGACGGGCTGACAAACATGCTGGGAGAGGATGTCATAAAGAAGATGGCGCAGGAGTTCGACAACCCTCAGGAGGCATGTGACAGAATGGTAGAAGCTGCAAACAAAAACGGAGGAAATGATAATATTACCGTAGTCGTAATAAGGATTTAATAATAAGAGGCTGATAGCGGCTTTAGAATACAGCCCGTTATCAGTGAAATTATCGAGGTGTTATTATGCAAGGTCAAATTCTGGGTAACAGGTATGAGCTTATCGAAAAAATAGGCGGGGGAGGCATGGCGCTGGTATATAAGGCAAGATGCCGGCTTCTTAACAGGTATGTAGCAGTAAAAATATTAAGGCCTGAATTTACCAACGATGAGGAATTTGTTAAAAGGTTCAGAATTGAGGCGCAGTCCGCTGCCAGCCTGTCTCATCCCAATATCGTATCCATATACGATGTGGGGCATGACGACAATGTTCACTATATAATAATGGAATATGTAGACGGAATAACCCTTAAGGACTATATTGCGCGCAAGGGCCCGCTTGACTGGAAAGAGGCCGTAAATATTACAATACAGATTTGCTCTGCAATAGAGAACGCACACAGAAACCATATAGTCCACAGGGATATAAAGCCTCACAATATTCTCCTCACAAAGGACGGTATTGCAAAGGTTACCGACTTTGGAATAGCCAGAGCGGTATCCTCCTCCACAATAACAATGGTAGGAAGCACTATAGGCTCTGTGCATTATTTCTCGCCCGAGCAGGCAAGGGGGGGCTTTACCGACGAAAAGTCCGATTTGTATTCCTTGGGAATCGCACTATATGAAATGGTTACGGGAAAGGTCCCGTTTGACGCGGAAACTCCGGTGGCAATAGCCCTAAAGCATATACAGGATCAGCCTGTACAGCCGCTTGAAATTAACTCCGGCATACCTACGGGAGTTAACGATATTATTATAAAAGCAATCAAAAAGGATCAAAATAAGCGGTACCCCACTGCGACAGAGTTTTTGCAGGATCTGTACAGGGTTCTTAAGGAGCCTTACGGAGAATTCTTGACGGAGGATGAATCGGAAAGCTCCCCGACAAGAAGAATTAAAGCCGTTAACCCGGGAAATCAGGAGAGAAAGGGTGACTATCTTATTAAAGAGGCAAAGAGTACTGAAAAAGGTAAGAAAAATGACAGGCTTACCTATTGGGCGGCAGGTATTACCGCCGTAGTTATAATAGCAATATTCTCAATTGTAGGCTATAAGGTTGTTATGCCCGCCATTACCGGCCAGTCCGAAAAGGACAATTTTGTCATGGAGAACTATGTAAACAGAAACATCACGGAGGTTAAGGCAATCTTAAATGAGGCAGGCTTTGAAAAAATAGACATAAAGGAAGAGTACGACAGCGAAGCAAAGGAAGGCATAATAACAAAGCAAAGCATACCTGAGGGCACTCCCTTGAAGCCTGAAGGCTACAGCCCCATTGAGTTTACCGTAAGCAAGGGGCCCGAGCTCATAACAATACCCGATTACAGGAGCAAGGATCCCAGAGAGGCCAGAACGGAGCTTCGCAGCCTCGGGCTGGAGACGGCGGATGAGTGGGAAAACAGTGAGGGCATTGCCGAGGGAAGTGTGATAAGGACTGACCCCAAGGCTGATGAGGAGGTATTGCCGGGGACAACCGTTACACTGTTTATAAGCAAGGGCCCCGAGATAAAGCTGACAAAGGTTCCCTCTATAACGGGCCTGACACAGAAGGAGGCAACTCAGAAGCTTTTGGAGTTCAAACTTAAGGTAGGAAAAACCTTCCCTGAAGACATAAGCACTGCTGTGGATAAGGTGGAAGATCAAAAACCTGCGGCAGACACTGAGGTTAAGGAGGGCACGGCGGTGGATATTTATTTCAAAGTCGATACCACCGAGAAGCCCAGGGAAATAAAGTATACCTTGAATTTAACGGATTCCGAACAGTATGGGGACACAATAAAGGTGCTGGTAGAGATTACCCCGTCAGATACAAATATACCTGAAATAATATACGATGAGCAAAAAGGCAAGGATGAGTTTCCTTTTGATATACCTATAAGAATTCCGGCGGGAGGCTATACCAAGGTCAGGATATATCTTGACGGAGAGCCTTATTTGTCCGAATTTACGCTGCCTTAAAATTTGACGGGGGGTCTGTATGCTTGCCAAAGGGTTTATTGCTCAAGGGTATTGACGGCTTTTACTATGTAAAGAGCGAAGGTAAAACATATGAATGCAGGGCAAGAGGAATATTGAGAAAGCAGAAGATTACTCCCATGCCCGGCGATGAGGTTTTTATAAGCATAAACAGAGATGCGCGGACGGGAAGCATTGAACAAATTGCTGCCCGTTCCTCCTGCTTTACAAGGCCCATGGTCGCAAATGTCAATCAAATAATTCCTGTTATCTCCGTAAAAGCTCCTTCTCCTGATTTTATGCTGCTGGACAAGCTTTTGATAACGGCGGAGGCGAAAAATATCCATGCCGTTATATGTATTAACAAGACAGATCTGGACAGCGGCAGCGAATGTCATAAGATAAAGCAGGTATATGACAGGGCGGGATATGAAACAATTACTGCCAGTAATAATAATGCTGACAGCCTAAATAGCCTCAGGGAGGTTATGAAGTACAATATCTCCGTGCTTGCCGGACAGTCGGGAGTTGGCAAGTCTACTATTTTAAACAGGCTTATGGATGCATCGGTAATGGAAACAGGTACCGTCAGCAAAAAAATAGAACGGGGCAGGCATACCACAAGGCATGCCGAGCTGATTGAGCTTGATACCGGAGGGTATCTGGTGGATACACCGGGCTTTAGCTCATACGAATTATTGGAAATAAAGTACTGCGATCTTGAGCTGTATTACCCTGAATTTGCACAATGCGTTGGAAAGTGCCGTTATACCGGCTGCAGCCATATCAATGAGCCCTTTTGCGCAGTAAAGCAGGCCGTGGAGGACGGGCTTGTCGATGAGGGGAGATATAAAAGATATATACAATTTTATACCACCTTGAAGGAAATTTATCACAACAGATATAAAAACAAATAGAATAGCAAAGGGAGTATGTAAAATGATAAAAATCGCGCCATCGTTGTTAGCTTGTGATTTTTCCAGACTTGGAGAGGAAATTAAAAAGGTTGAAAAAGCCGGAGCGGATTTAATCCACATTGACGTAATGGATGGGCATTTTGTACCAAACATATCAATAGGCCCTCCTGTCGTAAAGTCGTTAAGACAAGTTACAACGCTTGAATTTGACGTGCATTTAATGGTGGAAAATCCCGATCCCTACATTGATGCCTTTATTGATGCGGGAGCAGACATGGTTTCAGTGCATGCGGAGGCATGCTGTCATCTGGACAGGTGTCTGCAGAAAATCAGGCAGAGGGGTAAAAAGGCGGCCGTGGCATTGAATCCTTCTACTCCCTTATCGGTGCTTGATTGGGTTATAGGCGGCATTGACATGCTTCTAATCATGACTGTCAATCCGGGTTTTGGAGGGCAGAAATATATTGAGGCAATGACAGAAAAGGTCAGACAGGCGCGGAGCATGATTGCGCAAAAGGATCTGAAGGTCGACATAGAGGTTGATGGCGGAATAGGCTTGGATAATATAGGAGGAATAACCAAGGCCGGTGCAAATGTAATCGTTGCAGGATCAACCGTGTACAACGCACCGGATACGGCAGCAATAATAAAGTCCTTAAAGGACGGAGCATTTGGAGAATAGCCGGCATCTTAACAAGGAGCAGCCATGACAGCTTTAATAGTATGTAACGGGACAATAAAAGATTATTCATGCTATGGCAGGTATTTTGAGGAGGCCTCATTTATTATAGGCGCAGACGGCGGGGCATGTCACTTAAGGAGGTTCGGAATAATGCCCCACCTGCTTTTAGGAGATTTTGATTCTATATCAAAGGACGACTATGAGTATTTTGCCGGCTCAGGGACAGAGGTCATAAAATACCCTCCGGAAAAGGACATGACGGATACCGAGCTGGCAATTGAGGCCGCCTCTCAAAGGGGCTTTAGAAAAATTATCATAATAGGCGGCCTTGGTACACGCATGGATCACTCCCTGTCCAATATTTTTATATTAAAGAGTATGTTTGACAGAGGATTAAAGGGAATTATAGCAGATGAGAGGAATGAAATAGAAATCATAGATCACACTGCTCTGCTTAAAAGAGAGAATGGAGTTAAGGTAACTCTCCTTCCCCTCACGCCAAAGGTAGAGGGTGTTACTACGGAAGGACTTTATTACCCCCTTAACAATGCCACGCTGCATATGGGCTCAACCCGGGGGGTGAGCAACGAATTTGCCTGCGAGACAGCCCGTGTCACCGTCAAGAAAGGGCTTATGCTGCTTATAAGGTCTAAAGACTGATTTTTTAAAATTACATATACCATGCCATGCCGTTTGCGGCTTCTTTATTTTTAAAGAAGCCGTTATTTTTTTGGAATAAACTTGTACAACCTTTAATAATTATATATAGGATGCAATAAAGCTTTTACAAACATAGAGGATATGATTGCTTACAGAAATTTTTAATAGCAACGAAAAGACGCCTTGCACGGAAATGTCTCCCGGGTCTGTCATCAGGCGCTTTTCTTAGATGTATTCCTTACGGGTCAAAAAAATTTCTTCCATCAAATTATATCCTCCATGTAAAATCTTTATTGCTAAATATATAGTTAAATAATTTTCACATAAGGGGAGATTGCTTTGAGAACGGAAGATGAGAATGCTGTAAGAAATACGAGACTTCAAAGGGATATTATTCCATGCATAACGCATACAGTCAGGGCAGTTTTGGAAAAAATCGCTTCAGGCCAGGAGGGGTCCATTCAGGAAATAAGGCTCAGAGCGTCAAAACCCCTTATGATATATAACTCGGGCGGAGATTGGTTTGTACGTAAGGACGGCAGCTTGTCTAAGGATGCCCTTGGAGCATATACGGTGAGCCAGGGGGAAATTTCCTGCACCCTTGAATTGATGAGCCAAAACTCAATTTATGCCTATCAGGAGGATATAAGGAACGGATTTATAACCCTTAAGGGAGGTCACAGGATAGGAATTACAGGAAGGGCAGTAATGGATGGAGGCAGTATAAAGAACATTAAGGATATCTCCGGACTCAATATAAGAATTTCAAATGAAATAAAGGGCTGTGCCTTAAGGCTGATAGGCCATATCTCAGACAATAGGGGAGGCGTATACAACACACTGATTATATCGCCTCCGCAATGCGGAAAAACAACCATTTTAAGAGATATAACCAGAATGCTGAGCAATGGAATCCCCGATTATAACTTAAGAGGCTTCAAGGTCGGGGTCATAGATGAAAGATCAGAAATAGCCGCCTGTTTTAAGGGTGTGCCGCAGAACAGCCTGGGAGCCAGAACGGACGTATTGGATGCGTGTCCTAAAACACTCGGGATGACAATAATGCTCAGGTCCATGTCTCCTGAAATTATTGTCACCGATGAGATAGGCAATGAGGGCGACAGGGATGCAATACTCAAGGTTGTAAATGCCGGAATAAAAATAATAACCTCGGCGCATGGCTACAGCATCTCCGAAATAAAGACAAGGCAAGAGGTTGTCAGCCTCATGGAGCAAAGGATCTTTGAAAGGTATATTGTGCTCAGCAGTATTAACGGTCCCGGTACTGTTGAGGAGATTATAGACGGAATAACAATGAGGAAAATATATTGGAGGGATCTCAAATGCTGTTAAAAATATTAGGCAGCTTTCTGGTTATCGCTGCCTCCTCATTTTTAGGGTATGTTTTATCTGCGGACTGCTCAAAAAGGCCGCAGGAGCTTCGGGCCATGCAGGCTATGCTTCATATGCTTGAAAATGAGATTGCATACCTGTCAAGCATTCTCTCGGAGGCATTTGAAAAGCTATGCAAAAGCAACCCGGGGAGGGTTTCGGTATTCTTCGAAGCAACAGCCTGCAATTTGAAGGATGGGACAATGAGCGGTGCCGAAGCGTGGTCGGCGGCAGTAAAGGATAATCTTAGGAAAACCTCATTGAATTCCGAGGACGCACAAATACTTTTATCCTTCGGAAATATGCTTGGCAGCTCCGATCTTGAAGGCCAGATTAAAAATATCAGGCTCACTTTAGAGCAGCTTAAGCTCCAGGAGCAAAAGGCTGAGGATAATAAAAAGAGGTATGAAACAATGTACAGGACACTGGGGATTATGGGTGGAATAATGCTGGTCATAATTTTTATATAAAATAAAGCCGGGTAATATGTAATGGGAAATAGAATACATAAATAGAATAAAAAATAAGGGGACAAAGATGAATTATGGGAGTAGATTTGATTTTTAGAATAGCTGCCATCGGCATACTTGTAGCAATACTGAATACCCTTCTTGAGCAGACAGGCAGAAAGGAAGTAGCGCTTATGACTACTGTAATAGGGCTGGTTATAATATTGCTTATGGTTTCAAAGGAAATTGTAAACTTATTTAATACCGTTAAATCCTTATTCCAGTTCTGACAAAAAATGGGGGAAACAAAAATGGACATGCTTCAGATAGTCGGCTTAGGTATGACGGCCACCATCCTTATAACAATGCTGAAGTCCCAGAGGCCCGAGATTGCGGTTCAGCTCAGCGTAATAGCGGGAATAGTAATATTTATGCTTATATCAGGAAAGCTTATGGCCGTTGTGACTTTATTGGACAACTATACAAAGAAGGCTGATATTGACTTTGAATTTTTGTCCACACTTCTCAAAATTATAGGGATTGCTTATATAGCTGAGTTTGGAGCAGAGGTATGCAAGGATGCCGGTGAAAGCGCAATAGCTTCAAAAATAGAGCTTGCAGGCAAGGTAATAATTATGGTTATTGCCGTACCCATTATAACCTCATTGCTTGATCTTGTTGTTAAAATAATGCCATAGACTTTATATGGCTGTATTGTGAGGATGAATAGCATGAATGCAAGATACAAAAGATATATAAAATCAGCAGTATTTATAGCAGTGCTGCTTTCGCTTCAACTGGCTGTTCCACTTGCCGGACATGCTGTACAGGACTACGCAGGTGCGGAAGCCGACATAAATGAGTCCATTATTGACGAACAGGCTAATTCGGATCAGATGCTGAATATGAAGGCTCATATAGATAAATATTCGGGAGAGGGATTAAATGAGCTCCTTCCGGGATATAGCACCGATCAGCTAATGGACAGGGCAGCATCCGGAAATCTTGAGCTGGATTTAGGAGATATAACAGGCCGGGTTGCAAAATACCTGTTCCGGGAATTTTATGAAAATACCGGCGTTCTCATTAAGCTTATTGTGCTTGTAATACTCTGTGCCGTGCTGAAAAACCTCCAGGCCTCATTTTTAAGCGAGAGTGTGGGAGAGCTGGCCTTTTATGCCTGCTACATAGTACTGGTATCGGTAATGCTGACAAGCCTCAATACGGCAATGGAGCTTGGCAAAGGCATTATAGACGACATGGTCTCCTTTATGCATGCCTCCATACCTGTTTTGATAGCCCTGCTTGTGTCAGGGGGAAATATTACATCGGCGGGAGTATTCCAGCCTATTCTGGTAATGATCGTACAGATAACCGCCACTATAATAAAAAACGTATTTATACCGCTTATTTTTTTATCAGTAATTGTATCCATCGTAGACAATATTTCGGACAAGATACAGATTTCACGACTGGCCCAGTTCTTAAAGCAGGTAAGCGGATGGGGGCTTGGACTCATATTGACAATTTTCATAGGCATTATATCCATACAGGGCTCACTTGGAGCCGTTGTAGACGGGGTAGCCAGCAAAACCGCCAAATTCGCAATAAGCGCCGCTATTCCGGTAGCCGGAAAATATCTTGCCGATGCGGCGGATACCGTTATAGGCTGTACGCTGCTTGTAAAAAATGCCGCGGGAATCGCCGCTATGATAGGTGTCATAGGCATATGCATACTGCCTATTTTAAAAATTTTCGTTCTGCTGCTTTTATACAGAATCACCTGTATATTGATTGAACCGATAGCAGAGAAGCGCGTTGTCAACTGCTTAAACGAAATGGCGGGCTCCCTGACATTTATACTTGGCCTGGCAGCAGCCGTAGCCTTCATGTTTCTGTTTTCAATAACAGTTATTATAACGGCCAGCAACATAAGCACCATGATAAGGTGATGCCGTAATGAATATGAGAAGCAGAGGAGGAAGCTTGGGGACGGATTCCTATGCTTCCGTAGCATAGCGGAGGACCGAAGGGAAAGCAGAGGAATCCGTCCCCCATGCTTCCGAAGCAGAGCATAATAAGTAACAATACAAGGGGGGATTTTTTGATTGATTTCTTGAGATCATGGATTTTTAATATAGTTTTTCTCGCAATCTTTATAGTATTGATAGAAATGCTTATACCCTCGGGCAAAACAAAAAAAGTCGTAAATCTGGTTTCGGGCTGCATAATGCTCATTGCAATTATAAACCCTCTTCTTGGAATCATTGACCGGGACATAGACCTGAAGGGCTTTCAAATAGAAACCGGCAACTTTATTGACAGAAAGGAAATTGAGGCACAGGGAAAGGTTCTGGAGGAGGAAAGGATGAAGCAGATAGTAAAGCTTTACAGGGAAAAAATAGTTTCGCAGTTAGAAAGCAGTGCCCTTGAAGTAAGCGGTATTGCCGAGGCAAACGTAGATGTCCTTATAAACGAGGATTACAGCTCGGATAAGTTTGGAGAGATAAAAAAAGCGTATGTAAGCCTGAAGCTTCAGAGGGAGAATGATGGCATAAAGCCTGTCGCAAAGGTGGGCAAAATAGTTATAGACAATGGGGAGAGCGCAAAGGAGGAGCCGGCCGAAATGGACAATGATATTAAAAGACAGATGGAAAGCCGGATAGGCAGTCTTTTTAATTTAAGCAATGAGGATATTGTTATTACCCTTATGGAAGGTATGGGAGGATAAAATGGCTTGGAAAAGTAGATTTGTTGAGTACGTGAAAAAGCTGCTAAATACAGAGAACAAGAAAAAAACCATGGAAAATGCCGTAATTATAGTAATTATCGGAATTATTGCAATTATTGCGGGAGGGGCATTTTTTACGACGGACAGCGGTAAGGATGAAAATAAGGCAGAGAGTGAAGCCCAGGCACAGGAGGTGGCACAGGAGGTGGGCAAATTTACCCGGCAGGATGACGGCGAGGGGCTTGAAGAAAGGGTGGAAAAAGGCCTGTCTCAGATAAAGGGGGCAGGAAGGGTTACTGTGCTCATTACATATGCCTCGGGTAATGAAAAGGTTCCCGCGGTGAATACCAGGAAAAATGACAGCAGCACCGATGAAAAGGACAGCGGAGGAGGAGAGAGAACAATAAGCCAGAATGGCTATGAGGCTGAGATAGTATATGAAGAAGCACAGGGCGGGGGAAAAAGGCCGGTATTTTTAAAAGAGCTTACACCACAAATAAAGGGGGTTGTTGTTATAGCCGACGGGGCCTCAGAGCCCCAGGTAAAAGAGTACTTAAGCAGGGCGGTAATGGTGCTTATGGATGTGCCGGCACACAGGATACAGGTATTTGAAAGAGGAGAATAACAAAATCTTTAAAGCATCTATAATAAAAGGTTGGACACGTGAATATATTATTACTAAATTAGTGTAAGGGAGGGCTCTTGTATGATGGTTTTTAAAAGAAAACAGGTAGTAATTTTATCTCTTGTCTTATTGATAATTGTTGCCGGTTACCTGCAATATACCTATAACCAGAGCAGTAACTCAACCGCGGATAAGGAAAGCGTAAAGACGGGGGAAGCGGTATATGTGGACAACAATGAAAGTGCGGCAGGCGCTGAGAAGGACGATAAGTCCGAAAAATCGCTGAAGGCCTCAAAGGAGGCCGAGGATTTCTTCGCACAGGCGAAGCTTGATAAGGAAATGAGCCGCAGCAAGGATACTGACAGCTTAAAGGAGATTTCAGAGGATCCAAATGCCACAAACGAAGCCAAGGATAAGGCGTATGAACAGAGAATGAAAATTGTCGCAAGCTCAGAAAAGGAAATGAGAATTGAAACTCTGATAAAAGAAAAGGGCTTCGGAGATGTCATAGTGCTTTTGGGTGATGATGACAGCCTCGACATAATAGTCAAAGCCCCCACCCTTACAACCCAGCACGTGGCGCAAATCACCGATGCGGCATCCAGACAGGCACAAATACCCATAAGCAATATTCATGTGAAGAATATTTTTTAAAATGCATATGCTTGAAATAACAAGCGGCGAAAACAGGCAATAGATAAAATTTATCTATTGCCTGTTCTTTAGCTTTAATGATATAATCTGTATTTGTTAGACAGGCTGCATTTTTATAGATTAGAGCTTTTTAACGCAACAAATTTCTGACAAATAGTATATTAAAAAGTGACCGGAAGGCTTTATAAGCTTTTTTAGGCGGCAAATAATTTTTTGGCAGGGAGGGATGTAAATGGATGAAGCTGTTGAAAGCATAGTAAATGACAAGGGCTCTATTAAAATATCCGATGAAGTGGTAGCCATAATATCAGGCATTGCGGCTACTGAAATTCCGGGTGTAGCAGGAATGAGCGGAGGTATAGCCGGAGGAATTGCAGAAATGCTGGGAAGAAAAAATCTTTCCAAGGGCGTAAAGGTGGAGGTTGGAGAGAAGGAAGCAGCAATAGATTTATATATAATCGTAGAATACGGCTCCAGAATCCCGGATGTTGCCTGGGAAATACAGGAAAAGGTTAAGAAAACTGTACAGACCATGACAGGGCTTGATGTGATAGAGGTCAATATTCACATTCAGGGAGTTAATATAGAAAAAGAGCACAGAAAAGAAGTGACCGACGAAGCTGCAAGAGTCAAATAGGCGCTCTCTAAGTACCGACAGTATTAAAGCTGTAAAAAAAGGGAAGAATATATAAAGCTTCCAAGGGATTTTGTCCGATAAAATACTGCCGGCGGGGTTTATTTTTTTAGAATAATAGAATATAATGGTAATACTTAAGATATTTTTAGGCTTCTTTGGAGAAGAGGTGGATAGACTTATGAATATTTTATTTAGAGTTTTGCTTACAATTTACGGCTTCTGCCTTGCGGTTGCCTCTTTGATTGTGGCCTGGGTTGCAGTCAGGCCGGGAGTTTTTAACAGCATAGCCCGCTATATGAGTTATGATATCCTGCGCAATAATGCATCAAGAGTAATGATGTTCTTAATTGCCGTGATCTTTCTTGCTTTAAGCATAACCTTTCTCTTGTCGGGAATAAAAAGCAGCAAGGATAAGAAATCTGTCAGCAGGTATACTAACATAGGCGAAATAAAAATATCCTTAAACTCGGTGGAAAGCATGGCGCTTGCAGCAGCCAGAAGGCTTAACGGTGTTAAGGAAAGCAAGGCCTTTGTTTCCAGATCAAATGACGGAATATCCATAACAATAAAGGCTATAGTTCTCGGAGACATCAGCATACCCGCACTTTCCGAGGATATTCAGGTTAAGGTTAAAAGCTCTGTTGAGGAAAGCACCGGCATAAAGGTAAATGACGTAAAGATATTGGTTGAAAACATATATACCGGCTATAAGTCGAGGGTTGAATAAATTTGGGGGTATGTAATGCTATGGACAAGGAAAAGCTTCTGCAGTTTTATAACTCTCATAAGGGTGGAGTCAACGGTGCTATAGTGGGCTTTGTGTTAGCCTCCGTTATATTGATAATAGGCTTCTTAAATACTCTGTTTATTGCAATATTTGTTGGAATAGGGTATTATATTGGCAAGAAGCTTTCTGAGGATAAGGAATATATTAAAAATCTTCTTGACAGGATTTTACCGCCGGGTACCTACAGGTAGCCGATGGGTACATACAGATAAACTGAAATATTTTATTGACATTCATTATATTAACTTTAGGACTTACGGGAGGTAAGCATTTAATGGGACGCAGGGTATCCAGAGAAACTGCTATGAAGCTCTTATACCAGCTTGAGATGCACAATGACGATATGCAGGAGCAAATAAAAGCTGCTTTTGAGGATCATGCCTTTTCAGAAGCTGATAAGAAGTACATTAATGATGTTGTTCAAGGTGTTTTTGATAATAAGGAATATATCGACAGGCTTGTAGAGAAATACTCCAAGGGATGGAAAATAAACCGGATATCCAAGGTTGACATTTCTATTCTAAGGCTGAGCATATATGAAATAGGCTTCAGGGATGATATACCCTTTAATGTTTCTATAAATGAGGCTGTCGAGCTGGCTAAAAAGTACAGTAATGAGGAAGCAGGGGCTTTTATAAACGGCATACTGGGGAAAGTGCCTAAAATGCGGGCTCTGCCTGCAGAGAATGAAGCGGGTAATTAAAATTACATTCTAAATATAGCTTGCCATAATATAGCTTTGCTGCAATATAATTTAGCCAGTTTTATGTGGACCGGTACTTAGTAAATTAAGCCGGTTTTTTACATGCGGCTGTGCAGCTATACACTCTTAAGTGTTACTATATTTTAAGAAATCATCAATTCCCCAAGCAGCACTACATTATTCAAACAGTGAGGTCGTATGAACTATGTACTATCAGTATCGGAGATAAACAGGTATATAAAAGAGCTTATATCGAGAGACATGATAATGTCCAACCTTTGGGTAAGGGGGGAAATCTCAAATTATAAGCCCCATTATTCAGGCCATATGTATTTTACACTTAAAGATGAAAAATGCCTGATTAAATGTGTTATGTTCAAATCCCATGCCTGTGCTCTTAAATTTGAGCCCGAAAATGGGGGAAGGGTGATAATAAAGGGTTATGTTTCGGTATTTGAGAGGGACGGGCAGTATCAGCTATATGTTGAGGAAATGCAGCCCGACGGCATAGGAAACCTGCATATGGCTTTTGAGCAGCTTAAAAAAAAGCTTTTTGAAGAAGGCCTCTTCGATGAAGCAAACAAAAAGAAGCTTCCCTTTCTGCCCCGGGCTATTGGTATAGTAACCTCTTCCACCGGTTCCGTTGTGAGAGATATAATAAATATAGCAAGCAGGCGTTTTAGAGAAATCGAGCTTAAAATTTTTCCTGTCGCGGTTCAAGGTGAGCAGGCGGCCGGTCAGATTTCAGGTGCAATTAAAAAATTAAACCGGCTTGGCTGTGTCGATGTGATAATTCTTGCCAGGGGAGGAGGATCTCTGGAGGAGCTGTGGGCTTTCAATGAAGAGGTTGTTGCCAGAAGCATTTTTAATTCCGTTATTCCCGTTGTATCCGCCGTAGGACATGAGACTGACTATACAATTTCAGATTTTGTAGCGGATGTAAGGGCACCAACACCCTCCGCAGCAGCAGAAATTGTAATCCCCGAAAAGGCCGCGCTTAAGGACCGTATTATGCTGCTGGAAGCCAGACTTAAGAATGGAGCGGCGGCAAAAATACAAAATGAAAGAGCACAGCTTGAAAGACTGAGAGCAAGCTCCGCCTTCAGGCAGCCCTATGACAGGCTGTATCAGGAGCGCATGAGGCTTGATACGCTTAACAGGTACATGCATAGGGCCATGCTTTCGGTAATGGAAAAAAAGAGGTCGGATTTAAGCCTCCTGATAGGAAAGCTTGATGCCTTAAGTCCACTCGGCATTATGTCAAGAGGCTACGGTGTTATAAGGTTGCTTGAGAAGGGGGATATTGTAAGGTCGGTTAAAGACGTAAAGCAAAATGAAAGGCTTTCGGTAGAGCTTTTTGACGGAAGGATATACTGCAGGGCAGAGGATATAAAAATTAAATCAGGCTTGTAAATGTGCCGAAGTATAAAGGAGGTTAAAGGGTTTGAGCAAAAAGGAGCTTGCTTTTGAGAAGGCTGTAAATGAGCTTGAGGATATAGTGGCAAAGCTTGAAAAGGGAGAACTGCCACTGGATAGGTCAATAGAGATTTTTCAAAGGGGAATCGAGCTGTCCAGATATTGCAGCAATACCTTGGACAGCATGGAGAAAAAAATAAGTATATTACTGGAAGACGGCAGCGGTGAAATTAGAGAAGAGCTGTTCGATTCCCCGGAGGCTTAAAAATGAATTTCAAGTTAAAATGCGGCAATTGGGTTAAGCTGATAGAGGACACTCTTGCGGGCTTTATGCAAAAGGCTGCTCAAAAAGCAGAGGATGAAAAAAGCATTTACGAGGCTATGAGCTACAGCCTGATGGCAGGAGGAAAAAGGCTGAGGCCCATGCTGGCACTGGCAACCTGTGAAATGCTCGAGGGTGATATTAACCATGTATTGCCTTACGCCTGCGCTATAGAAATGATACATACCTATTCTCTCATACATGACGATTTGCCGTCTATGGACAACGACAATTACAGGAGAGGAAGGCTCACGAATCATAAGGTATACGGGGAGGCAACAGCCATACTTGCCGGGGATGCCCTTCTCAATTACGCATTTGAAATTATGCTGGATCATGCTATGGACTCGGATAAGAATATGGGATCCAAAGTAAAGGCTATGGGCATAGTGGCCAAGGCCTCCGGTGCTTCGGGAATGATAGGGGGACAGGTCGTAGATTTGGAATCGGAGGGGAAAAATATCTCTTTGGAATTGCTCCGGTACATGCACAGCCTTAAAACCGGAGCGCTTATAAAAGCACCCGTAATGGCCTCGGGAGTCCTTTGCGGTGCCAGTGGAGAAAAATTGGAGCTTCTGCGGTTGTATGCCGAAAGACTTGGGCTGGCATTCCAGATTAAGGACGATATTCTGGATGTAGAAGGAGATTTTTCTCTTCTCGGAAAGCAGACCGGAAGCGACGAGGCAAAATGTAAATCGACCTTTATAAAGCTGCTGGGACTTGAGGAGTCAAAAAAAAGGCTGGCATCAATTACAGATGAAGCAGTACATGCTTTAGATTACTTCGAAGGAAAGGGTGTCTTCCTGCAGCGGCTGGCAAGACAGCTTCTGGAAAGAAAAAATTGAGGTGGATATCGTGGATTTTTTTATAAAGATTTTTTCGAACAAGGCTATTATTATTCCTGTTATATCATGGTTTATTGCCCAGAGTGTCAAGGTTGTCAGTGTAATAATAACTCAGCGCAGGATTGATTTCACAAGATTTATAGGCTCGGGAGGAATGCCGAGCTCCCATGCTGCCTTTGTTGTTTCATTAGCTACCGTCGCAGGAAGAAGCAAGGGCTGGGATTCCGTGGAGTTTGCAATATCCCTTGCGCTGTCTCTTGTAGTAATGTATGATGCGGCCGGTGTGAGAAGAGCGGCCGGAAAGCAGGCCCAGGCTCTGAACAAGCTTATTTATTCACAAAATGATGTGCAGTTTGATGAGAGCTTAAAGGAGCTTTTAGGCCACACCCCTTTTCAGGTTATAATGGGAGCGGCTCTCGGCATTTTAATAGGTCTTTGGCTTGGATAAATTAACACAAAAGAGCTTTTCGCCCTGCTATCCATATTATTAATGAGAAATTCCTTGAAATATGGACTTAGCTTCGAAAATACAGCTATTATAGATTTAAATCAAACCTTATTTATTCTTTAAACAATCATATTTATATGTTATAATTCTTACTTGTAACATTGTACGGGATAAAATCCATTTTCCCGGAAATAAAATTTGACAAATTTAAATTGCAAATAAAACAGGGTGGTGCAGTATCCTAGTCAGATCCGCCGTTCCTGAAGACGGGCCTAAAAATCCGTTTAAGGGCACAACGATGAAGTTCCTGGTGTCGGCTTGTTACGCCCAGTAGTGGGCTGATGCTGGGAGTTAAGGCTTAGGGGCGATCTGCAATGGCATGCAGGCGTTGACCCCTCTGCCGTGGAGACCCTTACTTTTGGAAGAAAAGCCGGGGAAGCAGGCTTAAATTTGGCTTGTTTCCTTGCCACCTCGACCACGATGAGGGATTAAACCTGTTAGGCGGTACTTTAAAAGGTGCTGTGAACAGAGTAGCCTGCCTTGAGTGGGTTTGGTGGATAGCGGATCAGATGCCGGAATATTGGCCGATGTGACGGCATTATCGCTGCTTGAAACCAAATTTGCAAAAGAGGCTAAGGATTTGGCCGGACTGCAGGGGAAAACCTCTAGGCTGTTCGCTTTCCGAGGCATATTGAAGATTGCAGTGTGGACTAAGTGGTGATCAGGCTTCATTTAAGGTAACTTAATGGCGGGAGGGTTAAAGGGAAACCGCAAATTTGGCGACATTTTTGTAACTCCCGGGGAAATCCTGCCTGACCTAAGCCGCAAAATTTATTCAGTATGCTGCCACCCGTTTTTATTATATACCAGTGTAATGCCCGCTAAAGACTGATTCGTGTTACAGGGCATTAATAAAGCTGTATTGTTAATTGGAGGGTTTTTATATATTGGATGACAACTATAAGCAGCCTGCCGATGAGAAAAAAGTCAGATTCAGAACGAATATTTTAAGCTCGGGCAAGGGAAATAACTTATGGAGTTTTATTGTCACTGTTATATCCTTTTTACTGTCAGTATCGATGACATATGTTTCTTACAGGGTTCTAAAGAATGCCCATGTTGTTATAGCGTTTAACATAGTTTTTCTGATTATCATAGTAAATATAATTTTTGACGTAGTAGGTACTGCAGTGACTGCGGCAGATGAAACTCCCTTTCACGCGATGGCCTCAAGAAAGCTTTACGGCGCGAGGCAGGCCATATCATTGATAAGAAATGCCGACAAGGTTTCCAACTTCTGTAATGACGTGATAGGAGATATCTGCGGAGTTATAAGCGGTACTGCCACCACCTATATAGTTATAACCATAATAAAGGACGGCAGCTCACCTGAAACCAGCATAGCGGGGCTTGCAGCCACCGGCCTCGTCGCAGCCATGACTGTCGGAGGCAAGGCCGCAGGAAAAACAATTGCTATTGCAAACAGCAATTATATAGTATATAAAGCTGCTGTTGTGATAAAATTTATAACAGCAAGACTTAATATAAAAGGCTTTGCCTTTAAAAAAAACAGCAAAAGAAATGGTGATGCTAAAAAGCAGAAAAAAGAACAAAAGTAAATTGAAGGCGGGATGAAAATTTTTGGATATCAATGCAGATAAGCAATACAGTATTAATTGTGCAAACACAGTCAAAAGTGAATTTTTAAATCTCCAAGGCCGTTTAACCACGGATTATAAACTTCTGAGTAAAATCAATTCTCCCATGGATGTTAAAAAGCTTGATATAGGCCTTATGGAAAAGCTTGCCTCTGAAATAAGAGGGTTTCTGGTGGAAAAGGTCTCGAAAACAGGAGGGCATCTTGCCTCCAATCTTGGCGTTGTAGAGGTGACTCTTGCTCTTCACAGGGTATTTGATACCCCCAAGGACAAAATAGTATGGGATGTGGGCCACCAGTCATATGTACATAAAATACTGACGGGGAGACGTGACAAGTTTGATCTTTTAAGGCAGCTTTACGGCATTTCAGGCTTTCCAAAAACAAAGGAAAGCTCTCATGACTGCTTCAATACCGGCCACAGCAGCACATCCATCTCCGCGGCGCTCGGAATGGCAAGGGCCAGGGATATGAAAAAAGAGGATTATTCGGTAATTGCGGTAATAGGGGACGGCGCGCTGACAGGCGGGATGGCTTTTGAAGCCCTTAATGATGCCGGAAGATCACCCAATAATTTAATAGTTATTTTAAACGATAATGAAATGTCCATATCTAAAAATGTAGGCGGAATGTCCAGATATTTGAGCAAGATAAGGACAGAGCCTTTTTATTTTAAGTTCAAAGAGGAAATAGAGGCGATTTTAAATAAAATTCCCGCAATAGGCAAAAGTGCTGCAAAGGCTCTCAGCAGAGCGAAGGGCACTATAAAATATATGATTATGCCGGGAATAATTTTTGAAGAGCTGGGCTTTAAATACTTAGGCCCTATAAACGGACATAACATTCAGGAAATGACAGATGTGTTTTCGCGTGCCAGGCTTATAAAGGGGCCGGTATTTATTCATATATGCACTCAGAAGGGTAAGGGATATGAGTTTGCCGAGGAAAAGCCGCATAAATTTCATGGAGTAGCTCCCTTCCGGATAGACACAGGCGAGCTTAAGACGGGTTCCGGCTATGGATACTCGGATGTATTCGGAAGCACTCTGGTCGAGCTGGGGCATAAGGATCAAAGCATAGCCGCAATCACAGCTTCAATGACACAGGGTACGGGCCTTGAGCAGTTTTCAAAAAGCTTTGGAAGCAGGTTTTTTGATGTGGGAATTGCCGAGCAGCATGCCGTTACATTTGCGGCAGGACTTTCCCAAAACGGGTTAAAGCCGGTAGTTGCCATATATTCATCCTTTTTGCAGAGAGCATATGATCAGATACTGCATGATGTAGCCCTTCAGAACCTGCACGTGGTATTTGCCGTGGACAGGGCAGGCATAGTGGGAGAAGACGGGGAAACTCACCAGGGACTGTATGACCTGTCTTTTTTAAGGCATATACCCAACATGACAATACTTGCACCGTCAGACTACGCTGAAATGAAAAGCATGCTCCAATATGCCGTTATGGTACACAGGGGGCCTATTGCAATAAGGTATCCCAGAGGAAAGGGGCAGGAGAGGCTGGCCCCTGAGGTTGAAATACGTTATGGCAAAGGAGTTAGAATTTGTGAGGGAAGCCATTTGACCATTATTTCCGCAGGCACCATGGTAGATACTGCCTTTAAGCTATCCTCCCTGCTTAAGGCTTCAGGAGTGGACTGCGACGTTATAAACGCAAGGTTTATAAAGCCTCTTGATGCAAAGCTTATAGCCGGCTCGGCCAAAAAAACCCAAAGGGTTGTTGTTATAGAGGATAATACTATTGTGGGAGGACTGGGAAGTGCGGTACTCGAAATGCTGAGCTGCTGCGGGATAAGTGCTAAGACCAGGCTGTTTGCCTTTCCGGACGCCCCTGTAATTCACGGATCAAAAGGCGATTTAATTAAAAAGTACAGGCTGGACACAGACTCGCTGGTATCTGAAATACTCAAATTTATGGCATAGATCAATTTATGGAGGACATGTGTTGGAAAAGGAACGCTTGGATATAATACTGGTTGACAGGGGATGCTTTAAAAGCAGGGAAAAGGCGCGAAGCGCCATAATGGCAGGGGTTGTCTATGTGAACGGAGAAAGAGAGGATAAGCCGGGAGCAAAATTTAACACCGAAAGTAAAATTGAAATAAAGGAAAACATAAATCCATATGTAAGCAGAGGCGGGTTAAAGCTTAGAAAAGCCTTGGAGGAATTCTCCATTGACTTGGAGGGTAAAACGGTGATAGATGTAGGTTCCTCTACAGGAGGATTTACAGACTGTATGCTGAAAAACGGGGCAGCCAGAGTATATGCAATTGATGTGGGATACGGCCAGCTTGCCTGGGAGCTTAGAAATGACCCCAGGGTTGTTTGTATGGAGAGAACCAATATCAGGTATGTCAAGCAGGAGCAAATAGGCTACAGGGCCGATTTTGCTTCTATAGACGTATCCTTTATATCCCTTAAAAAGGTTCTGCCCGCCGTAAAGGATCTTTTAAAGGGTGACGGGCAGATTGTATGCCTTATAAAGCCACAGTTTGAGGCCGGAAAGGATAAGGTGGGAAAGCATGGAGTTGTGAGGGAAGCCTCCGTCCATTGTGAGGTAACGCAGGATATTGCGGACTTTGCTTTAAATAATGGCTTTAAGGTTATAAATGTTTCTTATTCTCCCATTAAAGGACCTGAAGGAAATATTGAATACCTGCTTCACTTGTCCAGGGATGCGGAGGTTCATAGCATTCCCGGGTTAAATCAAGAGGTTTTCAGGGCTGTAGAGAGGGCCCATGAAAATTTAATTTAAAAAAGTGCAAGGGTTTGTACTTTTTTTATTTATCGGATATAATTACAGTGAATAAAAGGTAAGATTATACTTTGCTTTAACAAGGAGCAGCAAATGAGAACTATTGGAGTTATTACAAACAGGGATAAGGATCATGACCTTAAATATACAAGAATGCTCATAGAGTGTATACTTGAAAAATCAGAGCTTGTACGGGTGGCTTCAGATGCGGGAGAGGAATTGGGGCTTGAAGCTCCGGAAGGTGATGATGATGTCATTTTCAACCAGTCCGATATAATAATTTGTCTGGGCGGAGACGGTACCTTTCTTAAGGTTGCCAGGAGAGCTTACTTAAAAGGCATACCCATACTGGGAATTAATCTCGGAAGCCTGGGCTTTTTAACTGAGGTTGAAAAATGCGAAATACATAATGCTGCAGGCTTAATAATAGACGGGAAATATGACATAGAGGATAGAATGATGCTTGAGGCCACCATATGGGACGGTGATAAAATGGTAGCCAGAGATTTCGCTCTTAACGACATAGTTATTTCAAGAGGCGCCCTTTCAAGGATACTCCACCTGAAGACATATATAAACGATGATTTTGTGGACAGCTTTCCAGGCGACGGGCTGATAGTCTCAAGCCCGACAGGCTCCACTGCTTACTCCCTTTCGGTTGGAGGGCCCATTGTAGAGCCCGATATAGACCTCATTATAGTAAGTCCCATATGCCCCCACATACTGTACTCAAGATCCTTCATAACCGCCGGAAGCCGTGTTGTCAAGGTTATCGTTGAGGAGAATTACGGCCATGACGCCATGGTTACCGTGGACGGCCAGATGGGCTATGAGATAAGAGGGGGCTGCAGAATAGAGGTTAGAAGGGCTGAGCATTCCGTAAGGCTGGCGAAAATAACCTCCAGAAATTTTTTCAATATACTCAGAACTAAAATTTACGATAGAGGAGAGAGCTTGAGAAAAAATGAAGTACAGCAGACACGCTAAGATTCTGGAAATTATAGAGAAAAATATTATAGAAACCCAGGAAGAGCTTGCCGAAAAGCTTAAGAAAATAGGGATGGATGTTACCCAGGCGACCGTTTCCAGAGATATCAAGGAACTAAGGCTGGTCAAGGTAATGACTGAGGACGGAAGGTATAAATACGCACCCCTTGTAAAGTCGGAAAACATAATATCCAATAAGCTCATGAATATTTTTTCCGAGTCTTATGCATCAAGTGATTACGCCAATAATATCGTTGTAGTTAAAACCCTCCCCGGCATGGCCCAGGCGGCGGCCTCCGCCATAGACTCGCTCAGGCAGACGGAAATAGTGGGGACTATTGCGGGAGACGACACCGTAATGATTGTTTGCAGGGCGGAGAAAATAGCAGAAGAGCTGGTAAACAGATTCAACAAAATGGCAAGATAAAACCGGTGGACGTAAGGCAGGGCCCTTCAAAATATGGAGGCGGGGGTGGAAGAATATGTTAACTCAATTGCATATACATAACATTGCGTTAATCAACAGTGTCACCATTGAGCCGGGAAGCGGGCTAAATGTTCTTACAGGGGAAACCGGAGCGGGGAAGTCCATCATTATCGACTCAATAAATGCCATTTTGGGCGGAAGGGTATCTAAAGAGCTTATAAGAACAGGGAAGGATAAGGCCTCCGTAGAGGCAGTCTTTCAGATACCCGGCGGCAGGATAAGCGATTTGCTTGAGAGCTGCGGCATTGATGAAGAGGAAGACGGAACCTTGATTATATCAAGAGATTTTACTGTCTCGGGTAAAAATATCTGCAGAATAAACGGCAGAACAGCGACAGTATCCATGCTGAAAAGCTTGGGGCAAAGAATGATAGATATACATGGACAGCACGATAACCAGTCCCTTTTAAGGACAGAGGATCACATAGACATGCTGGATTCTTTCGGGGAGGAGGCCATCAAAAGACTCAAGCAGGAATATTCCGGCTTGCTTCTTAAGTATAATGGCATAAAATCCAGACTAAAGGAACTGTGCGGTGACAGCGGGCATAGAGAGAAAAAAATAGATTTGCTGCAATTTCAGATAGATGAGATAAAAAAGGCCCGCTTAAAGCCGGGGGAAGAACAGGAATTAAATAAACAAAGATTGCTGCTTTCAAATTCAGGCAAAATTTCTCAGGCCCTGTCAAGAGCCTATGAGCTTCTTTTTACGGGGACCGAAATAAAAGCTTCGGGCTGCGACAGCATAAACGAAGCCCTGACGGCGCTTAACGGTATTTCGGAGCTTGACGCAAAGTTTGGAGATATCGCCTTAAGACTTGAAGATATTTGCTATCAGCTTGAGGATATAACTAAGTGCATAAGAGATGAAAGGGATACGGTGGAGTATGACCCTGATTCGCTTGAGCATATTGAGGAAAGAATAGATGTTATACATAAGCTGGCTAAAAAGTATGGACCTTCAGTAGAAGACATTCTTGAATACTGCAGGAGCATAGAGCTGGAGCTGGATGATATAATACGCGGCGAGGAAATAATAAAGGATCTGGAGAAGGAGTTAAGGAGCTTATCCAAAAGCTTGATTTCCATTGCACACCGGCTTCACGACGAGAGGAATAAAGCAGCACGGCTTCTGGAAAGGGAAATAGCAAAAGAGCTGGAGGACCTTGAAATGAAGAAGGCAAAATTTAAAGTCAATATTTTCTTTGACCGGCCCGCAGAGGGCGCAGTTGATGTAAAATTTATGCAAAACGGCTTGGACAAGGTGGAATTCCTTATTTCCTCCAATCCGGGCGAACCTTTAAAGCCTCTGTCCAAGATCGTTTCCGGAGGTGAAATGTCCAGAATAATGCTTGCAATTAAAACTATTCTGGCAAGTGAGGATAACATTCCCACATTGATATTTGATGAAATAGATACAGGTATCAGCGGAAGAGCGGCACAAAAGGTAGGAGAAAAGCTCCGTCTGATTTCTGCAAGCCATCAGGTAATTTGTGTTACTCACCTGGCGCAGATAGCATGTATGGCACACCATAATTTTCTCATTGAAAAAATTACCGGAGAGAATACGGCCGAAACCAATATAAAGCCGTTGGAAGGCTCTGCGCTGAGGGATGAAATTGCCCGTATCCTGGGAGGAGCCAGCATATCTCCGATAACATTAAAGCATGCTGAGGAAATGCTAATAAATTCCCGCGATTTTAAAAATAAATAAAAAAGAATAAAAATAAAAGCATAAAAAGCAAGAGTTCTTCGCCAACGGGGGACTTTTGTTTTTTATGCTTTTATTTGCTTGAATAAATAGCTTTCTCTAAGGTTAACTTATCTTTAGTATGACGGACTTAAATAAAAAATGGGCGTGTATGTCTTTTTGACAGCCATCCGCAGGTGTTTTTGCGTTAGCAGCCCGTTAAACTTCCTGACTACGACATCAAGGAGCGTGTAAGATAATGAACTTTACAGGAATTATTAACAGTATAAAATCTTTAGGCCATCACAGGAAGAAATTTATTATTTTTTTAGTTGTATGCTTTCTGGTTATGCTTTTAAGCTATTTGAGAACAGTCTTTGCAGTGCCGGGAGAAATGACGCTGTTGGAGGGGGAGGAGCATGTAATAGATTTAAAAAGCCCGTTTCTCGTAAGCATAAAGGCAGATAAGATAGGGGTTGTAAAGCTGAATGACGGGGAAATAGGAAAAAAGCAGGGATATTTTAAGCTGTCATCCCCTCTTTTATTAAGGCCTCAAAAAAACGGAAGTGTTAGTCTCAATTTGAGAATATTAGGCGTTATACCTTTAAGAACAATAAAGGTGGATGTCGTACCAAATAAAAAAATTGCCGCATGCGGAAATACAATAGGAGTTAAGCTAAAAATAGATGGTATTCTTGTAATAGGAATTTCAGATGTCGAGACTATAGAAGGAAAAAGAATTACACCTGCCAAACAGAGCGGAATTAAGCAAGGGGATTTGATAACGGAAATCAGCAATAGAAAGGTGAATAGTGTTAAAGAGCTTCTGGAGGAAATTGAGAAAAGCCGGGGTGAAAAAGTAGATATTAAGTATAAGCGCGGAAATAACCGGATGAGCGGCGAGATCCAACCGGTAAAGTCAGTTGATGATCAAAAGTACCGTATAGGTCTTTGGGTCCGGGAGAGCACTGCCGGAATAGGGACTATGACCTTTTACGATCCCGAAACTCAGTGCTTCGGAGCATTAGGCCACGGAATAGCCGATATAGATACCGGAGCATTAATGCCTGTGCTTTCCGGTGAAATTTTAGAGTCGCAAATATTAACGATAAAGAAGGGCAAGCAGGGAAATCCGGGGGAGCTTAGGGGAGTTTTTATAGAAGAAAACAAGCTTGGAACCATAAATACCAATTGTGAATATGGAATATACGGGTCATTTAACAGTGAATCCCTTAATAAAATATCTCACAGGCTTTATCCCATAGCCTTGAAATCAGATATCCGGGAGGGTCCCGCCACAATACTTTCCAATATCAACGGAAAGGATGTCGAAGAATTTAAAATTGATATAATAAAGGTCAGCAGGCAAAACACCGAAGGAACTAAAGGAATGGTTATAAAAGTAACCGATAAAAAGCTTCTTAATAAAACAGGGGGAATTGTACAGGGGATGTCCGGGAGCCCTATACTGCAAAACGGAAAAATTGTTGGTGCCGTAACGCATGTGCTGGTAAATGATCCAACGAGAGGATACGGTATTTTTATTGAACGAATGGTTAAAAATCTGGACGGTGCCAATTCAGGAAGACTAAACAGCCTTGCAGAAGCGGGCTGAAAGCAGCGCGGCTTAAAGTATTTCCGCATAATTTCCTTGCTCCGGATTCCCGTAAGAGCCTATAGATGCCGTTTTGCATGGAATCTATAAATTTTTGTAAAAATTATGTGCATATAACTGTTATAGAAAATTTTTAAATCATTTGAGATGTATGCCGTTTTTTTTAATAAATACTTAAAAGTGCCATAAAATCTACGTTTTACAGATTATAAAAAATTTTTTCAACTAAAAGCACCAGCATTTTAAGAAAGACTAAATGTTAATAATGTTATTATTTACTAAATATTAGCAAATACGTCTTGAAATTTTGTCGAAAGCCAAATATAATAGTTATATAAAATTTATTCAAGGAAGTAAAATACAAAAAATAATAATTATTTACAAACGTTAAGGGGGAGTGTTATTTTGTTAGGGAAAAAAATACAGGTAGTCATCGCTGATGACAATAGGGAATTTGGAGATATTCTCTGTGAATACCTGAACAGTCAAAATGATATTGAAGTCACCGGAGTGGCTCGTGATGGGCTTGAAGCCTTTGAGCTAATTACCTCCAAAACACCTGATATAGCTGTTTTGGATATAATTATGCCTCACCTTGACGGATTGGGGGTGCTGGAAAAGACAAACGCAACCCCTATGGGCAAGAGGCCTCTTTTTATTATTCTTTCCGCGGTAGGTCAGGACAAGATAACTCAGAGAGCTCTGGCACTTGGGGCCGAATATTACGTCGTCAAGCCGTTTGACATGGATATACTCGTATCCAGAATAAGGCAGCTTAAGGACATAAACCAGGCAGTGGTAGTAAGACCCGAGCACACAATGGAATCAAGGCCCCATCACCATGCTTCCGGTTCCAGAAACGTTGAGGTGGAGGTCACAAGCATAATGCATGAAATAGGAGTACCCGCCCACATAAAGGGATATCAGTATTTAAGAGACGCAATCATGATGGTTGTTAAGGATCTGGACATTATCAATTCCATAACAAAGCAGCTTTATCCAAGTATCGCCAAGGAATATAATACAACCCCCAGCAGAGTTGAAAGAGCAATAAGACATGCTATTGAGGTGGCATGGAGCAGAGGCCAGGTTGAGGCAATAGACGCCCTTTTCGGATATACTGTAAGCACAGGTAAGGGAAAGCCGACAAACTCTGAGTTTATTGCAATGGTAGCGGATAAATTAAGATTGGAGCTAAAGGTAAGCTGATTATATATCCCCCTGTGTGGTTTCCACATGGGGGGTTTTAGGCTCTTCCAAGAGACATAAATAACCGAAAAGAGTGCATTGACTATAATACACTGCTAAAAGGGTTCCTCCTTTTTATCCAATCTGTGCTTGTCATAAATGGTCCTTTGATATTCAAGAATAATTTTATCCAGCTTTTCGCTTGCGGCCAGTACCTCTTTGCTGTCTAAAGGCTTATCCATGCTTATTAACTTTTCGAGATGCTTTTTAGCTTTTTCAAGCTCTTTCAACAAATTCATCAATTATTCCTCTATTATGTATTTAAATAAATATTATACCAACCCTGCATTTATTTAATCGGAATAATTGCGTGTAAAATAAACTAGTTTAATATTAACATTTTATGAATATTTCCAACATTAAATTAACAAAAAAAGGGTCCCCGTATCAAATATATAACAAGGAACCCAATATGCTTTGTTCCGGCTTCTTTAAAAAGTCCTTTAAAAAAGCGGCGCCTATTTAAAAAGTCTTTTAAAGAAGCCGCGCTTATTTTTCTCTCTCCAATTACCTATACAGCGGTCTACCTCCGAAAAGTGCTTTTCCATTTTATTTTCAAGCCTTCTCATGCTGTTCTCAACGCAGGCCCCCAGCTCAAGCTTTGTTTTATTGATTTCAGTGCTAATATGATCCCTTGTGGACGACAGCTCAGAGGCCATACCCGAAGTAAGCTGATCCTTAAATTCCTCAAAAAATGCTCTTATCTCTTTTGAATTATCGGGCTGGTTAACAGGTATGACCGAAAAGGAGTCCTCATTGAGAATGACAGGAGATGATTCTATTACACTCTCTGCCTGCAGTACCTTTTTTATTGCCTTTATTTCAAGGCCCTCACTCCTCATTTTTTTAATCTGATACATTATATTTGCATATTCAGGGGTATAGTACCTCCTTCCCCTCTCGTCCTTAGGTACCTTCAGATTGAATTCCTTTTCGTAGTATCTTAAGGCATGATCGGTAATTGCAAGACGTTCGCTGAGCTCTGTTATCGTATATCTATCCTTTAGTATCTCCACAACATTTCCTCCCGAATAAAATCCGCTATTTAAGAATAAAAATTGTATAATAATTCCTAAAATAATATTGTCAGTATACATGATAACATTTATGTAAAATAATGTAAATAAAAAACTTATTATTTTCTTAATATTTCCAGAAGATTTTTTATATCGTCCGGAAGTGGAGCAGTAAGCTCCATGCTTTTCTTAGAAAACGGATGAACAAAGCAAACCTTGCATGAGTGAAGCGCCTGACGGTCCGCAACACCGGCCGGAAGACAGGGAAAACCGGTATCGGGCAGAATATGAGAATATAAGCTGTCTCCAACAATGGGGTGTCCTATTGCCTGGCAGTGAACCCTTATCTGATGGGTTCTTCCTGTCTCAAGCTTAAACCTTAGCAAAGAGGAATTGTTCAGGATCTCCAGTACGGAATAATGGGTTACGGAGGGCATTCCGGATGGAGCTATATGCCTTGTGATTATGCTTCCCGGCTTTCGGTCTATGGGAAGGTCTATAGTGCCTGTGCCTTGGCCCATATTTCCATATACTATTCCCATATATTCCTTTGAAAAGGTCTTATCCTTCATCTGCCTTATTAACGCCTCCTGCACGAAAGGGCTTTTTGCAAAAACTATTATCCCGGAGGTATCTCTGTCCAGCCTGCTTACGGGACGAATCTTTTTAAATTCCCCTTTGCGCTTTAAATAATAAGCCACAGCATTTGCAAGAGTTCCGGACGCATAATTGAAGGTGGGATGAACAACCATATACGGCGGCTTGTCAAGAACTATCATCCACTCGTCTTCAAATATAATATTGATATCAATGTTTTCGGGAATTATTTCCTTCGACTCTTCCGTGAAATCCATTAAAATCTCTATGGCATCTCCCTTTTTTACCACTGCATTTACATATGCCGGGGCGGAATTGCATAATATACCTCCTGAATTCTTCAGCTTTTTTATAAACCGCTCAGACAATTCAATTATATTTTTCAAAATAAATTTTACCGTTTTACCGGAGTACTGCTCATCTACAATATATTTAATATTCAAATTAATCACCGGTATCGATAGTATAATATATTTCCTGTAAAAGCAAGGGGAAAAGATATAGGCCTAAATACCTAAAAATCGGGATTACCGAAAGAATATTATTGAAATAAGGACAAAGGTCGTATAAAATTATTGCAGACATATAATACGAATCGAGGACAATTTAAATGAATTTTAAGTCTCAGGCATTTTTGAAAAATGAATTTGGAATTGACGAAAGCATCATAAAGCTCTCCAACAGCGCTGAAAGGACTATTGCCGATGTTCTGGGGAGCATTGATTCAATAAAGGAATACAATCAGTTCAAGGTAATAAGGGCAATGCAAAAAAACAATGTAAGCGAAACACATTTCTCGGGAACAACGGGCTATGGATATGACGACAGGGGAAGAGAAATACTGGACTCGGTCTATGCAGATGTTTTTAAAGCGGAGGCCGCACTTGTAAGGCACCAGATAGTATCCGGAACACAGGCTCTTGCCATATGCATGTACGGAGTTTTAAGGCCGGGAGACGAGCTGTTGTCTGTTACCGGAAAGCCATATGATACACTGGAGGAAGTTATAGGGATAAGGGAAACGGGAGGAGGCTCTCTTAAGGAGTTCGGAATTTCATACAGGCAGGTTGATTTGCTTCCCGACGGAGGAATGGATTTTGAGGGTATTAAAAACGCGGTGGGCACAAATACAAGGCTGGTGCTTATTCAGCGCTCAAAGGGCTATGGCTGGAGGCTCTCTTTAAATATATCCGATATCCGGAAGGCTGTTGAATATATAAAGGACATTAAGAAGGACGCCGTTATACTTATAGACAATTGCTATGGAGAATTTACAGAAGAGATGGAGCCTGTTGAGGCAGGAGCCGATCTGGCTGCCGGGTCTCTTATAAAGAATCCGGGCGGGGGCCTTGCTCCGACAGGGGGATATGTTGCAGGGAAAAAAGAGCTTGTGGAAAAAGCGGCATACAGGCTTACAACTCCCGGATTAGGTAAAAAGGTGGGCTCTACCCTGGGCCATTCCAGGCTTTTATTCCAGGGATTGTTTATGGCTCCTCATATAGTGGCGGAAAGCCTTAAGGGTGCCGTTTACTGCGCTGCACTTACGGAAAAGCTGGGATTTGAAACCTCACCTGCATGGGATGAGAAAAGAGGAGACATAATACAAGCCATAAAATTCAACAATCCTGACAGCCTCATGGCATTTTGCCAGGGAATACAAAAGGGTTCGGCTGTTGACGCATTTGTGACTCCCCAGCCATGGGACATGCCGGGATATGATTGCCCGGTAATAATGGCCGCAGGGGCTTTTATACAGGGCTCGTCAATAGAGCTAAGTGCCGATGCCCCTATGAAGCCTCCGTATATAGCCTATATGCAGGGGGGACTGGTGTATGAGCATGTAAAGCTTGGTGTACTCATATCTCTGCAGATGATGCTGGACAGAGGAATAATTAAAATATAAGGGGTTCCTATGAAAGCAGAGGCGGGAAAAGAAAATAAAATATCCAAAATAAAGGTAGGGAGCTTCCTGATTATAATGTTTCTCCTGGTTTACGTCCCATCTCTTATACATTGGGTATACGGCAGGGAAATAAATACCGACGTGATAAAGATAGGAACCCTTGAGGAATCTGTTAACAGTGAAGCCTTCTTTATAAGGGATGAAGAGGTTCTTAAATCATCCTTTGAAGGCACATGCATACCCGAGGCAGAGGAGGGGGATAAAGTACCGGCCAGCTTTGGCGTGGCTACCGTTGTTGGAGAAAGCTCCGAAAATCTTCTGACTGCTTTGAAGGAAAAGGACATTGAAATAATAAAGGCACAACAGGAAAAAAATAAAAACCAAAAAATTTTTTCCAGTGATATAATTAAAATAGAAAGTGAAATAGACACCAAAATAAGAGAGATGGTAAAATTAAGCGGCAGTAACAATATTCCCGAGAGCGAGGAAATCAGGCTTCAGATAAATTCCCTCATTCAGAAAAAGGCCTCCATAAACGGAGATACCGGAAGCGCCGATGCCCATATGAATTCGCTGAAGCAGGAAAAAGATGCCCTGCAGGCTCAGATTAGAGCCAGCACGAATGTAATAAGGTCAAAATCACCCGGGGTAATATCATATGTTGTCGACGGATATGAGGAAATATTGAGCAGGGACTTCATAAAGGAGCTCACACCGGGATTCCTTGAAGGAATCAAGACTCAGTACTCAGTTAACAACATTAACGGAAAAAGGCTTGAGGCGGAAAAGCCATTTGCAAAAATAATAAAGGATATAGAGTTTCATATGGTGGCGGCCCTTGAACCTGATGAGGCAGCGATATTCAAGCAGGGAGATACGGTAAGCGTAAGAATGAATGAAATAAATAGAACCGTAAAGGGCAAGATAGAATATATTTCAGGAAATAAAGCGGGAAAACACATAACAGCCGTAAAGGTGAGCGAGGGAATGAGTGAGACCGCCGCTTTAAGGAAAACAAATATAGATATTATATCCAGATATTATGAAGGCTATAAGGTTCCCTTAAGCAGCTTAAGGGATGCGGATTATTCCTCCATGAGTGCTTCAATAGTTCTTGTAAGGGCAAATTGCGCCACAATCAAGCCGGTAAAAATTGTAGGCAGAAATGACGAGTTTGCAATTATAACTGATATGGAGGAAAAGGGTAAAAATAATATGGGCTTATATGACGTATATGTATGCAAGCCCGGAAATATTCAGGAGGGGCAGGTGATAGGGCAATGAGCAGTGACTCGGATATCATAAGGAATAATATATCGGATATCATAAGAAGGGTGAGGGCGGCGGCTGAAAAAAGCGGAAGGGATGCCAGGGAAATTCAGATTATAGCCGTTTCAAAAACAATTGAGCCTGAAAGAATTATTACGGCTGTTGACTGCGGTATGGCTGAGCTGGGAGAAAACAGGGTTCAGGAATTGTGCGAGAAATACGATAAGATAGATAGGAAATGTAATTTGCATTTGATAGGCCATCTTCAAACAAATAAGGTAAAGTATATTATTGACAGGGTAAAGCTGATACATTCTGTTGACAGGGCCGAGCTTGCAGAGGAAATACAGGAGAGGGCAAAGAAAATAGACAGACCGGCGGACATACTTATACAAGTCAATGTCTCGGGCGAAAAGTCAAAATACGGTATTTCCCCGGACAGCGTTATGGATTTGGCCAGGGAGCTTGCATCCCATAGCCACATAAGAGTTAAGGGACTCATGACTATGGCTCCTTTTGCAGATAATCCGGAAGAGGTAAGATATGTTTTTAAGGACTTAAATAAAATATTTATTGACATAAAGAAGGAAAATATTGATAATATAGATATGCGTCACCTTTCAATGGGCATGAGCAATGATTTTGAGGTGGCAATTGAAGAAGGGGCAAATATGGTCAGGATAGGCACAGCCATATTCGGACGAAGGACATAAAATAATTTTTGCTGTTAATTAAAAAAATATATTACCATATTAAAGGTTTACTAAGGAAAAACAGGGAGGATTAAGCTTATGGCAAAGTTGTTTGACAAGGTTCTTAATTTTGTGGGCTGGGAGGCTGAAGAAGAGGAGGAAATAATTGAAGATCAGGATTTAGAGAAGGATCAGGTGCTGCATCCTCAATTTTTGCAGCCATCTTCTAAAAAGCAGCAGAGCAAGGTGGTAAATATTCATTCTGCATCCCAGTTCAAAGTGGTGATTATGCAGCCGGAGAATTTTGATGATGCTCAGGACATATGTGATCATCTCAAAAATAAAAAGCCTGTTGTAGTAAACCTTGAGCAGGTTGAAAAGGAATGTGCCCAGAGAATAATTGATTTCTTAAGCGGTTCCATATATGCACTGGACGGAACGATTCAGAAGGTAGCGGCGGGAATTTTTGTGATAGCGCCCAACAATGTGGATGTAATGGGTGATTTTAAAGATGAGCTCAGGAATAAAGGGGCTTCTTTTCCCTGGGCTAAATAACGGAGGTAATTAATGACGGGCTTGATTCGTACTGCTGTAAATTTGCTTCTGGCATTTATTGAGTATGCCATACTTGCCAGAGTAATAATATCCTGGCTTCCAATTTCAAAGGACAACAAGGTAATAAGACTTCTGTACCAGCTTACGGAGCCTATCCTTGCTCCTATAAGGGGCCTTATAGAAAGGTCGGCTGCAGGGAGAAACATGATGCTTGATTTTTCTCCCATAATTGCTTTTTTATTAATAAGCGTGCTGAGAAATATGCTTGCCAGATTTTTATAATGGATTGGACACAGAATGATTAAAAAGGAGCTTATTTTAAAGAATATTTCAAAGCTTGAAGACAAGCTGCTGGTGTCAAAAATTTTGGATAGAGCTGCTAAATCCGAAGCTGCAAACAGTTATGCACATTCGGATTTTCTCGATCCTTATCAAAGGAGTCTTGTACGCGTGGCTTTAGAGCATGTAAAGGGGCTCCGGTATACATTTCAAGGCGGTTATGAGAGGGCTGAAAGAGCTATAGTAGTTTTTCACCCTGATTTTGCATATGAAGATGAAATGTATGATGAAAATCCCTTAAGGCTTCTTACAATAGAGAGTAAAAGCAGGGAGGATCTTTCCCACAGAGACTACCTGGGAGCACTCATGGCCCTGGGCATAAAAAGAGAGAAAACAGGAGATATTCTTGTGAGGAAGGATGAGCAGGAGGACTTATGCCATGTGATTGTGCTGAGTGAGATTGCGGAATACATATGCTATAATTTGTCAAGAATAGGAAGAGCAAAGGTTAGCGCAAGCATTCGTGACACTATTGATATGGAGGATGTTCAAAGCAAGGTAAAGGAAATTAACGCTACGGTAGCAGCGTTAAGGCTTGATTGTGTCGCGAGCGCGGGCTTTGGCATATCAAGAAGCAAGATCTGTGATTATATAAGGGCTGAAAAGGTAAACCTCAATTGGGAAATGAACAGCAGTCCGACAAAGCAGGTCAAGGAGGGAGACATAATATCAATTAAGGGTCAGGGCCGCGTTGCCGTGGAGGACATCGGAGGCAACACAAGAAAGGATAGAATAAGGATTTTGCTGAAAAAGTTTATTTAATGGCTTATAGAAAATTTTAGCAATAATTTATATTCCCATGCGGAGCTTTTATTGCTATAATATACCTTAAGAAGCTTTTAGAATGAGAGGTGCGGGCTTGTGAATTATACTCCTAATGATCTGCAGAATTTAACCTTTAAAAAGGGTTTTATGGGCTATAGTGAGGATCAGGTAAATGAGGTGCTGGATAAAATAATCGAGGATTACGCCGCATATGTGCGTGAGAATGTCGATTTAAAGGATAGAATTGCAGTGCTGAATGAAGGCATTCAGCACTATAAAAATATGGAGGACTCTCTTCAAAATATAATGCTGGTTGCCCAGCAGACAAGTGAGGATATTAAAAAGAACTCATATGAAAAGGCTGAAAATATAATTAAAGAGGCTGAGATAAAAGCCCAGAAAATAATAGGAGAGGCCAATCAGGAGGTTATAAAAATAAAATTTGAATACGAGGAAATGAGAAAGAAGCTTCATATCTTCAAATCCAAGTCGGAGACCTTGCTGCTTTCCCAGCTTGAGGTATTGAAGCAGATGTTTGAGGACTACAGCTAACTTTCCTTGACATATGAGTTTTTTATGGTGTATAATTCTATAAAAATAATATAGAAAATAAAAGCTATGATTGGAAAGAGTAAAAGAGTATGGCTTCTTATAAGAGAGCAGGCGGACGGACGTGTTTATTATGCATGGGCCGCATGGTGCGAGTCCTGTAGAGCCGGTCTTTGAAAATCATCCATGAGTTGCCGGCTGAAATGTTCCGCCTTAAACAACGGGATTTCTAAGTAAGCTGTGCCGGGTAAAACCGTTATTACAATGAAGTGATTATAATAAGTCATAATAAAATTGGGTGGTACCGCGTGAGCTATGCCTTCTCGTCCCTTTACAGGGATTTTTGAGAAGGCTTTTTTATTTGTTTTTTAAACTATAGATTCGGAGGTAATAAATAATGTATGAAAAAGTGTCCACAAACCTGAACTTTATCGACAGGGAGCATGAAGTTTCTAGGTTCTGGAAGGAAAAGGATATTTTTAAGAGAAGCATTGAGATAAGAGCCGGAGGACCTACCTTTACTTTTTACGACGGGCCTCCTACTGCTAACGGAAAGCCTCATATAGGGCATATCATAACAAGGGTTGTTAAGGATATAATACCCCGGTATAAAACAATGAAGGGCTACAAGGTATTAAGGAAGGCCGGATGGGACACCCATGGGCTTCCCGTGGAGCTTGAGGTGGAAAAGCTGCTTGGCATAAACGGAAAGCCTGAAATAGAAAAATACGGAGTTGAGCCCTTTATAAAGAAATGCAAGGAGAGCGTATGGAAGTACGAAAACGAGTGGCGCAAAATGAGCGACAGAGTGGGCTATTGGGCCGACATGGATCACCCGTACGTAACCTATCACAACAGCTATATAGAGTCTGTCTGGTGGGCGTTAAAGCAAATATGGGATCAGGGCCTGATATACAAGGGGCATAAGAT
Organism: Bacillota bacterium; assembly: GCA_023390115.1. Lineage (GTDB taxonomy): Bacteria > Bacillota > Clostridia > Acetivibrionales > DSM-27016 > Anaerobacterium. The sequence continues at coordinate 112,739 of JAEWDM010000022.1, read as the reverse complement.
TGTTCCCTATTGCCCCCGCTGCGGAACATCCCTTTCAAGCCATGAGGTTGCACAGGGCTATAAGGATGTAAAGGAAACCTCAATATATGTAAAATTCGCGATAAAGGGCAAAAAGCAGGAATACCTCATGGCATGGACAACGACACCATGGACGCTGCCGTCAAATGTTGCTCTTACGGTAAACCCCAACATAGAATATATAAGGGTAAAGTGCGCGGACGAGACATATATACTGGCAGAAGCTCTTGCCGGGACAGTGCTGAAGGAAGAATATACCGTACTGGACAAAATCTCCGGCAAGGATCTGGCAGGCATTGAATATGAGCCTTTATTTGACTTCGCAGCAGTAGACAAAAAGGCCTTCTATGTCGTTTGCGGCGACTTTGTCACCACTACCGACGGTACCGGCATTGTCCATACTGCGCCGGCCTTCGGTGAGGATGACGCAAGCATAGGGAGAAAGTATGATCTGCCCTTTGTACAGCTTGTAAACGAACAGGGTAATTTCGTAGATTCCGTGGAGCCGTGGAAGGGTGTATTTGCCAAGGATGCGGATGCTGAGATAATCAAAAACCTTGACCAGAGAAACCTTTTATACAAGTCCATGGATTATGAGCATTCATACCCGTTCTGCTGGAGATGCGACACTCCTCTGCTTTACTATGCCCGTGACACATGGTTCATAAGAATGACGGAGGTCAGAGATAAGCTTATAAAAAACAATAATAAAATCAACTGGCTGCCCGACAATATAAAGGAGGGGCGTTTCGGGAATTTTTTGGAGAATGTCGTTGACTGGGGCTTAAGCCGCGAAAGATACTGGGGTACTCCTCTTCCCATATGGGAATGCCAATGCGGGCACAGGCATGTAATAGGAAGCATTGAGGAGCTTAAGGCCATGGGGGAGAATGTGCCTGACAATATTGAGCTGCACAAGCCCTATATAGACGGAGTGCTTTTAAGATGTCCCAAGTGTGCAGACGGTAAAATGAAGAGGGTTTCCGAGGTAATAGACTGCTGGTTTGACTCGGGAGCAATGCCCTTTGCCCAGTGGCATTACCCTTTTGAAAACGAGGATATATTCCGGGATAATTTCCCCGCGGATTTTATCAGTGAGGCCATAGACCAGACCAGAGGCTGGTTCTATACCCTTCTGGCAATTTCCACCCTGCTGTTTGACGAGCCTTCATATAAGAATGTTGTTGTTCTTGGGCATGTGCAGGACAAGGATGGTCAGAAAATGAGCAAGCACAAGGGAAATGTTGTTGATCCGTGGACTGTTCTGGATAAGCAAGGGGCAGATGCCGTACGCTGGTATTTTTACACCGGCAGCGCTCCGTGGCTTCCAAGCAGATTTTATGAGGAGGCTGTCAGCGAGGGCCAGAGAAAGTTTATGGGAACACTGTGGAATACCTATGCCTTCTACATCCTCTACGCCAATATAGACAAATTTAACCCGTGTGACCATAAGCTTGAATATGATAAGCTGCCTGTAATTGACAAATGGATTCTGTCCAAAATGAATACTCTTATAGATACTGTTGACAAAAATCTTGAGGGCTATAGAATAACGGAATCCGCAAGGGCCATACAGGATTTCACAGACGAGCTGAGCAACTGGTATGTAAGGCGCAGCAGAGAACGCTTCTGGCATACGGGCATGGAGCAGGATAAAATAAATGCCTATATGACGTTAAACACCGTGCTTGTGACGGTAACAAAGCTTGCTGCCCCATTTGTTCCTTTTATCTCGGAGTCCATATACAGGAATATTGTTAAAAGCGTCGATGCAGGCGCTGCTGAGAGTGTGCATCTGTGCGGGTTCCCTGAGGTTGATGAAAAGGCGGTAGACAGGGAACTGGAAAAAAACATGGAGCTGGTATTAAGGGTTGTCGTTCAGGGAAGGGCCTGCAGAAACTCTGCAAACATAAAAAACAGGCAGCCTATAGGGAAAATGTATGTAAAAGCGGATTTTGAGCTTCCTGAAATTTTCAAGGAGCTTGTGCTTGACGAGCTGAATATAAAGCGGATAATTTTTACGGAGGATGCATCACACTTTACCGCTTACAAATTCAAGCCTCAGCTCAGGACACTGGGCCCTAAATACGGAAAGCTGGTTACTCAGATTGCCGCAACGCTTAATACGCTTGACGGAAATGAGGTCATGGACAGCTTTAACAGGAGCGAAACAATAAGCTTTGAGGTTAATGGCCAGACAGTAGAGCTTGCCAAGTCCGACGTACTGGTTGAAACAACACAGAGGGAAGGCTTTGTTGCGGAGAGCGACAGGGACATCACAGTGGTGCTGGACACAAATCTCACCCCCGAGCTGATAGAGGAGGGCTTTGTGCGCGAGCTCATAAGTAAGATTCAGACAATGAGAAAGGAAGCAGGCTTTGAGGTTCAGGACAACATAAAGCTGTTTTACAGGGATAATACCCAAATAGGGAATATCATTCTGGGCAATAAGCAGCAAATTGCTGCCGAGGTACTGGCTTCCGGCATATCCGAGGGAAGCGCCGACGGCTATGAAAAGGAATGGAATATTAACGGTGAGAAGGTATTTATAACAGTCGTAAAGAACTGATATCTCTTATTCTGTTCTTTGATTATATAAGGGGGGCTTTATGAACAAATTTAACATTAATTTAGGGGAGCGCAGCTATCCCATTTATATTACCTCCGATTACTCCAGCATAGGCAAATGCATTGCAGGGGCGAGGCTGGGGGGAAGGCTTGTGCTGGTTACCGATACCAATGTGGAGAGGCACCAGTCTGCGGAATGCATAGCAGCTCTTAAGTCATCGGGATATGAGGTTGTAAAATTTGTTATACCGGCGGGAGAAAAGAGTAAAAACATAAATACCGTTACCGATATCTATAAGTTCATGATAGACCAGAGACTTGACAGAAGCTCTGCCGTTATAGCCCTGGGTGGAGGTGTTGTAGGGGATATTACAGGCTTTGCAGCCGCCACCTTTTTAAGGGGGATAAATTTTGTGCAGATCCCAACCTCATCGCTTGCACAGGCCGACAGCAGTGTAGGAGGGAAGGTAGGGGTTGATTTTGAGGGGAGCAAAAATATAGTAGGAGCCTTTTACCAGCCCAGGCTTGTATATATAAACGTAAATACATTAAGGACACAGCCTAAAAAAGAGTTTATCTCAGGCTTTGCCGAAATCATAAAGCATGGAATAATAAGAGATGCAGATTTTTTTGAGTACATTGATTATAACACCGAAAAAATATTCAGCTTTAATGAAGATGTGCTGCAGTATATAACAAAGACAAACTGTTCCATAAAAGGCTCTATCGTGGAGCAGGACGAAAAGGAGAGCGGTCTCAGGGCAATACTTAATTTCGGGCATACAATAGGCCATGCGATAGAAAGCGTGTATGATTTTGAGTATCTGCACGGGGAATGTGTATCTCTGGGAATGGCAGGAGCTTTTAAAATGGCCAGAAGGCTTGAAATGGTCAGGGAAGACGTTGTAAGGCGCGTAGAGGATGCCCTGGTAAAAATAGGCCTTCCGGTGAGGCTGGAGGGCATAGATGTGCAGAGTGTATTTAATCAGATGTTTTACGATAAAAAGATAAAAAACGGCAGACTTCAGTTTGTGCTTCCAAAGGGGATAGGGGAAGTGGTGCAGTGCGCCATTGACGACGAGGCGCTGATCAAGAGTTCCATCTCAGATCTGGGCTGAGTATAGTTTTAAAGCTTATAGCCAAAAATAATGCCCCTTTCAACTTCTTTTACTTTATGGATTATGAGATGCCGAATAAAAGAGCTTATCTGCTATTATTAGATAACTTAAAAAAGGTTAACTTCAGAGTTGATATTTTTTTCATTGATATCCTTATAATATACTGGCTAAGCAATAAGCTTATATTTAAGTTTATATACCAAAAAAAGGCTTTGAAATAATAAAAAAGCTGTCCTCTAAAAAAAGGGGGGTGACGATTTAATGAATTTTTTAACTGCCCTTTATAAAACTTAGTTTTATAAAGGGTAGCATTTATGAATATCAATCCTTATTATTACTATTGGATTAGTTATAAAAGTCGTTTACTAGATTGGACCATCACCGATTTCTCCATAAAGGTTTGCACTGGTACTAGACGAATCTTTTCTTAATTGTATATCATAATACCCATTTACTATATTAGTAAATTGAACCGTATTATATGTATGTGTGCTAGGACTAGTAGAATAGCAATAATAGTAGTTTCCATCAAAGTTTATTGAATGAACAGTATCACTTTTATAGTAGTACCAAATTTTCAATCCTGTTGTAGTAACTTGAATATCTCTAACCCATGCCTCAATGGAAAAGGTCTTGTTGAAAGAGTCTCTTAAATAATAAGTTCCACCAGAAGCCAATGACGATGTAGCACTTGTCAAAGAATTTGATGATGTAGAGGGCTCAATGATAGTATCCTTTTTGCTTTCATCACTACTTACTGTTACATTACATCCTTTTGGAACAATTGCTAAAGAACCGTTTTCAAAGGGTATCACTTTATAATCCAGTTGGGTTTTACTATCACTGTTTCTAAAATATTTAACTATCTTTTCCCATTGACCATCCTTTTCTAAAAAATTAATATCACTGCTCTTTAATTCTTTGAATCCTTTTGCTTTTAGGTTGTCGTTAACAATCTCCATATCGCTTCTGTTATCAATTTTTTGAACATCTGCATTTGGGGCAGCAAAGGCAGATGTAGCCATAGATAGAACCATAATTATCAGAACCATGCTAATACTAAAAAACTTTTTAATTTTTCTCAAAAATATACACATCCTTTCATAATTTATAATATACTAATTATAAATATATCTACAATAAATGTAAATATTAGAATTTGATTCTAGCAAACGAGAATTTATTATCTCATTTTAATGATATTTAAATATATAGTAAGCATTAAATTATTGCAAAAATTTAATAATTATTTAAAAGCACATTTCTTATAAAACATACATATTAGTATACTCACTTTGTTAGATGAATAAACAAGATTACACAAAAATAAATTTTTTAGTACTAATCCAAATCTAAAAAAAGCTGTCCTCTAAAAAAATTGGCTTTATAAAGGGCAGCTTTTTTATTCCTCTAAAACCTCGGGAGGCATACTCCCATCCATTTTCATCCTGCAATACTTTCCGTCTTCATTTTTATAGTAGATAAAGCCGCTTTGAATCTCAAGCTTTGAGCTTCTGTGGTCATTGAGCTTTGTTTTGCCGTCTCCCGCAACCTTAACCTTATAAATTTTGCCTCCGTCGCTTTCATTTACATAGTAGACCCAATCATCAATAATATATTCAAACCTTCCTGTGAAATACGAAACCTTATAGCCCTCCTCAGTCAAATTAAAGCCCTCAAGAGAGTCGGTTATTACTGGAAGCCTTATTGTTCCGTCGGTTTTTACCCTGTAGAGTGCAGCACCCTTGTCCCAGTTGAAGCACCTGTAATAAATCCACCCGTCCTTAATGGTAAAGTAGCTGACCAGCGCATCACTGTTCATAAAGGTCTTACTATTTCCGTTTGTATCAATCCTGCATATCCTGTTTTTGTCATTGAGATAAAAAATCATATTCTCATACACACTGACAAAGCTTGAGCTTTCATTGTTAAGCCTTGTCCTCATTGTGCCGCCCAAGGTTATCTTATAAACCTTATTCCCGTCGCTTAAATTCCTGTAGTATATCCAGATTCCGTCAAGGCTGACATCGGATACCCTGTCCTCACAAAGCTTTACAGCATCGGAGCTGCCGGTAAGGCTTTTCCTGTAAAGGGTTTCATTTTCAACCGTTACGTATGCATCCCTTCCCACCGCCGCATTTCTTTCCTCAGCCAGATCAATCCAGTAAACAGGGTTATCCTCCTTGCACGCAGGGTATTTCTTGCGATCCCATTTATGATCTATACCCATCTGAATATCAGAAACATTAAAATACTTATGCTGCATATAGCTTGAGCCGTCTTCCGTAATAGGATCGTTATAGGTAGCGTCGAGATGATAATACACTCCGTCTATTTTTACAATATTCCATGCATGGCCTTCCCAGCCCAAATCGCCTATTCCTTCTCCTATTACAACACTGCTTTCAATACCGCATTTGGAGAGAAGTATATTCATTGTTTCGGCATACCCGTCGCATACTCCGACCTTTTTAATGAGTACGCCATAGGGATCATGGGATTCCCTCGGTATAGTGTTGTTATAATAATTCTCTTTGTCGTAGTCGGTGTTGCAGACGATGTAGTCATGCAGGGCTATTTCTTTTTCAAGCTCTGTCATTCCCGGCTTTATAACTTTTTTTATTATTTCCTCAGCAGCCCTGTCAATAAGTTTGAGCTCTTCAAGGGACCGGGCATCCCACAGGTCTACAGTCTTAATTTTTTTAAGGCTCTCCAATGGGCTGATATCGCCTATCATATTATTTTGCAAATTTAACGACTCAAGGTTTTTTAGTTCGGAAATGGCAGAAATGTCTTTTATTTTATTTTCCGATAACTCAAGCTTCTTCAGTCCGGCAAGGTATTGTATTCCTTCAAGCTCCCATATCCCGCTGTCCGAAGCTTTCAGAGACTCAAGTTTACTTGCCTCCTCTAAGGATATATCTCCGTTAGCCTTTCCCAAAGCATCCCTCACAGCCTTCTCAAGATTTGCGTCAGGAAACTCCAGTATTTTTTTGCCTTCCTTTTCAGCCAGTGCACTTTGCCTGGAGATAAGAAGCTCAGAACTTGCTGAAGGAGCTTCCTCTGCGTAAGCAGCAGACATATTAAAAGCCACCGCAAGCGAAAAAACAAAGAGCAGGCAGAATACTTTTACAAAACCCTTCATAAATATTTTCTCCTTTATGTACCGCAGCACGTACAGTCATTCTCGTCAAAAGTTATTTTTTTAATGATCTCAAAAATCATCTTTTTTACTTTATCGTTATTTTCACTGAAAACCTTAAGTACTTCATCTTCCGTAACAGGAAGAATATCGTCTCTTCCTTCAAGTCCGGCATCAAAATCGGTAATCAGCGATATATTAGCATAGCAGATGCCCATTTCACGGGCCAGGTAGCATTCAGGGTACTGGGTCATATTTATTACCTCCCATCCCATTTTACTGAACCACCTGCTTTCAGAAACCGTAGAGAATCTGGGGCCCTGAATTACCACAACCGTGCCCTCCTCATGAATGGTAATTCCAAGAGATTTTCCGGCTTCTATTGCCAGGCGCCTTAAATTGGGGCAATACGGATGAGCTGCGCTTATATGCCTGGTTTCAGGACCGTCAAAGAAGGTATCCTTACGTCCGCACGTCCTGTCGACAAACTGACTGCTGACTACAAAATCACCGGGCTTTATTTCCGGCTGCAGGCTCCCGGATGCAGTGGGAGCAATTATCTTTTTTACGCCTAATTGCTTCATGGCACTTATATTTGCTCTATACGGTATCATGTGAGGCGGAAGGTGATGCTTCTTTCCATGGCGCGGCAGGAAAGCAATTTTTTTACCGTCATATGCAGCCAGAGCTATTTTATCACTTGGCTTTCCGTAAGGTGTGTCAATTTCCACCTCTTCTATGTTTTCTAAAAAGGAATAAAAGCCCGAACCTCCAAAAACGCCTATATCTGCTTTAAAATCCATATAAAACCTCCTATATTAATAAATATATATTTAAATATAAGTATATTATAATATAAAAACACTAACTTTCAATTAAAAGATTTCTATTTATGTATTTAGTTAGGAGGTTTTATGATCGAAATACTGACCACTGAGATAAAAAGTGATTTGCAAAATATTTATAAAGCTACCCGTGAGCTTCTCAATATGCTTGACGAAAAAAGCCTTGAAGCCGAAAGCAATCGGATTCACGAGCTTCTTGCTTTAATCAGACTGAGGCTTGGGGATATTGAAGGAACTCTTCAGAAGGACATATTCAACTGTAATTACCTGATGACTAAAGAATAAGTGAAAGCATCCATTGACATAAAAACAGGCAAACCGGGATATCATAAATTTGCCGGAGGTTTTATGATGTTTGGAAAAACAGCACTCTTGAAAGTAATAAATAAAAAGCTTGATAAAATTTCTCTTAATATGGAAAGATTTAAGCTGGTAGACTATGTCTACTTTCTTGAGCATCCGGGAAAAATGTTCTGGTCTAATTTTTTAGGAGGGCTGGCAAGAGGCTTCGGAATTGCGATAGGATTTACGCTTCTGGGGGCATTGATCATATACCTGCTTCAGATAATAGTAAAATGGAATTTGCCCATAATAGGAGAATTTATAAGCGAAATTATAGAAATTGTACAGGATAGTATGAATAAGACTGGAGGCAGAATAGGTGGATAACAATTCTTTAAATCACTTCAGGGAATTACTGGAGAATAAGCTTAGAGATATAGACGGAACTATTCAGAAAATGACAAAGAATGAAACAGAAGAGCAGGAAAATTATTCAGGCAACGAGCTTTCAAGCTATGATAACCATCCTGCCGATTTGGGAAGCGAATTGTATATGACGGAAATGAACGCAGCTCTTAAGCTGCATGAGAAAAATATTTTAAATGACATAAACGACGCTCTTTCACGCATTGAAAAAGGCAGTTTTGGCAAATGCGCATTTTGCGGCAGGGACATAAGCATCGAAAGGCTTGAGGCTATGCCCTATGCACGTCTATGCATTGATTGCCAGGAGGACGCAGCGGTGGATCCTGAAATACCGGTAAGGCAAAGGCCCAATGAGGAGCTCATTTGGGACGCTCCCTTCGGGAGAAAATATTTGAACAAAAGGGAGGATGATGAACACGAGGGAATGGATCAGCTTAACGACCTTATGAAGTACGGCTCCTCCGACAGTCCCCAGGATCTTGGCGGCTACCATGATTATGAAGAGTATTATACAAATAAAATAGACAGACAGGGAGTTGTAGAGAAAATGGATAACATATCAAATGAAGATTATAAAAAACAGCTTCCCGATTAATATGACTTTCTAATCCGGCTGCATCTCTGCAAGGTATTTCCAATACCTTGCAGGCATATTTTTCTTCTGAAGCCTTGGATTTATCCTGTCCTTTATGGCAATCTCCCGGAAATATCCTCTCCACAGCCTCTGGTAATCTGCTTCTCCGTATTCCTTAAGGAAGCTTCCCTTGAAGCTTGTTTCTTCATAGCGAAGAGCGCTTTTGTCATAAATAGCGACAAGCCCTCTTTTAATATCGTGAATAACCCAGTGCTGGCACCCCAACCGTTCCTTAAAGTGAGGGGCTATAACGCTTATAATATTATAAGCCGGCTCCATGGGCGCATAATATACCTCATCGTATATCATCTGAAATCTGAGCAAACCATTCATTCTGTGGCTTTCTCCCATTACCTTGCGGCTAAGATTGTGTACAGCCAGAACACGCTGGTCAGAAAGATGCAGATCCAGCCTGCTCTTCATCTTAAAGCCCAGAATAAGGTAATTGTATATCAGCGTTCCTGCATCAATATCCCCCGACAGGAACACATAATATATTCTTTTAAGGCTCATTGCCGATATTTTTTCCTTCACTGCATTATATACCCTATAGGCTTTTTCCGCATCGGCGGATATATACGTATATCTATCCAGCAGACTTTCCTGAAGCGTAACCCGGGATAATATTCTCTCAGGGCAGTCCCTCCTGTAGTAAGCCTCAAAAACGGCAGTCAGCAGGCCCTCAAAGCTTCCGTCGTATACATATATATTCATTTCCTTCACTCCTTACAATTACATCTCTCCTGTTATTGCCGCCATACTACCAAGCCTGCCGGGAAACAGCTGCCCTCTGCCCTCCATATAAGAAAATATTGAGAGCTGCTCATAATCCGCTGCATTCAGAAGACGCCTCGGCGGCTTATCTGCCAGAAGCCCATTTTTAATTACCGATTCATTAATACTTTTTTCACCATAGTATTTACCCTTGCAGGTAATAAAAAACCGTGCTCTTTTTATTACCACCCCAAAACTTTTTAAGCTGTCAAAATCCAGACTGCATATTCTTCGTGCCGCAGCTATTCTTCGTGCCGATTTGACACCTATGCCAGGAACCCTTAAAAGAGTATTTATATCAGCAATATTGATTTCAACAGGAAACAGGTGCAAATTCCTTACCGCCCAGTCCGATTTTGGGTCCAGATCAATTGAAAAATCGGGCTGCCCTTCATTCAAAAGCTCATTTGCAGAAAAGCCGTAAAACCTTAAAAGCCAGTCGGCCTGATAAAGTCTGTGTTCTCTGAGCAGGGGAGGGCTTACGTTAAGAGCCGGAAGGCTTGGATGCTCCAATACAGGCACATATGCCGAGTAATAGACTCTTTTTAAATTAAACCTGTTATACAGGTTTTCGGACAATCTCAGTATTTTCAAGTCGCTGTCCCTTGTAGCACCTACAATAAGCTGTGTGCTCTGTCCGGCAGGAACAAATGAGGGCGCTTTTTTGTAAAGCTTTTTTTCTTCTTGCCTTTCCAGTATACGGGAGCTTATAAAGCTCATGGGCTTTACTATTGACTCCTTATTCTTCTGAGGCGCCAGAAGCTTCAGGCCTTCACTGGAGGGCAGCTCAATATTCACGCTCATGCGGTCGGCAAGCCCTCCCGCTCTGGATATCAATGCCGCGTCAGCTCCCGGGATAGCCTTCATATGGATATACCCGTTAAAACGGTATTCAGTCCTAAGCTTATGAGCCGTTTCAATCATAAGCTCCATTGTATAGTCCGGGCTTTTAACAACTGCGGAGCTTAAAAAAAGTCCCTCTATAAAATTCCTCCTGTAAAAGTTTATAGTAATATCGGCCACCTCATCAGGAGTAAATGAAGCCCTTGGCACATCATTACCGGAACGGTTTACACAGTATGTACAGTTAAAAATACAGTCATTTGTGAGCAGAATTTTTAAAAGCGATATGCACCTGCCGTCCTGCGACCAGCTATGGCAAATTCCGCATTGTGCCGCATTTCCAACGCCTCCGGGGCTGTTCTTCCTTGAGCTTCCGGAAGAGGAACAGGAAACATCGTATTTAGCAGCGGCGGCCAGTATTTCAAGCTTCGATTGCAAATTCACAAAGTTCACCTCTAAAAAAATCTCTTGGTAGAATATAGCATGGTTATATTCTACCACATGAAGAAAAAAATATCAAACATATGTTCTGGATAAATTTAAAAATATTTATAGTTAAAATATTAATTATTGGATTATTATTACTAAAAATGTTATTATTAATTTAGAAAATATATTGGCAAATAATAGTATGAAAAAATGGGAGGAAAAAGCATGAAAAAAGTAGTAAGGTGTACGTGTGTCCTATTTTTAGCTCTTTTTGTTTTATCTGTATCAGGAAATGCTTTTACTGCAGTCGCTTCAGAAAGCGCAGTCGCTTCAGAAAACTATGTGTATGGAGATGTTAACGGTGACGGCAGTATTAATACAACCGATGCGGCGTTGTGCAGGATGTATATACTGGGTATGATTGACAGCTTTCCGTCGGAGCACGGCGACAAGGCGGCAGATTTAGACGGCAACGGGACGGTTAATTCAATTGATTTCAGCTTATTAAAGCAATACTTACTTGGTATTATAGACAAATTTCCGGCTGAGCCGGACAGTGAAGTAAACATACCATGGGATTGGGCCGGAGTAATCGGTACCGGACAGAGTCTTTCTGTCGGTGCGCAAGCCAATCCGGTTATTTCCCAAAGCCAGCCTTACAATAATCTAAAGCTGTCTTTAGGTGGCTTAAAGATACCTCCATATGATACCGACAGCAGCCTGCTTGAAATGGTGCCGCTTGTTGAGCCTATACGCAGCTTTGCTACAGGCTATCCCGGGCCGTACCCCGGAAACATATATGGAGAAACTCCTCATACCGCAATGGGCAATCAAATTACCTATATGGTAAATGCGTTATCCGGCAGAGATTATATCACTGCGCACACAGTCGTTGGAGAGTCGGGGCAGGGTATGACCGCATTATGCAAGGGTGCTACAGACACAGGCTCAGTGGGACGTGCATATGCCGCGTCAATATTTGAGGTTACCGCCATAGACCGCCTTGCAAAAGCCGCAGGCAAAACGTATGGTGTCGGAGGGATTATTCTTACGCATGGCGAAACCGACTGCGGAAATTCAAATTATGAGAGCGATATCCGCAAGCTATGGTCGGATTACAATGAGGACATAAAGGCCATAACGGGCCAGACACAGAAGATACCTCTATTTGTAGTGCAGCAGCATTCCTGTCCTTACAGCGGCTGGTCGGTTGGAACACTGGCGCAATGGAAGGCCGGAGTTGACTACCCCGGAGACATAATCTGCATAGGCCCTAATTATCAGCGCTTATATCACAGCGATAATGTTCATCTGGTTGCCCAAGGCTATCAGCAGCTCGGTGAAAAATACGGGCAGGTATATTACGAAAGGGTTGTTTTGGGGAATGACTGGCAGCCATTGCAGCCAACGAGCGCATCAAAGAGCGGAAATGTCATTACTGTAAATTTCCATGTGCCTGTGGCTCCTCTGGTATGGGATAATACACTTCCGGCACCTAACCAAAGCAGCTTAACCGAGTGGCGGAACGGAAAGGGCTTCGAGGTCACCGCGGCTGGCTCGAGAATTACAATCAATTCAGTAGAAATCTCCGGAAACTCTGTAAAAATAACATGTGCAAGCGATCTTTCCGCTTCAGATATTAAAGTAGGCTATGCATTTACCGCCAGCGGGTCAGCGAGGACCGGCGGAACATTCCGTTGGGGCCTTCTGCGCGATTCCGATCCTTTCCGTGGCAGCATATCCGGGGCTTATCAACCGAACTTCTGCGTGGCCTTTGAAATACCTGTGCAGTAGCCGGCAAGCCTGATGCCATGCCTTATTTGCCAGAAAGCTTGTTGTGTTAAAAAGCACTGGTGTTTACAAACTCTATAACTTTAAGTCAATTTGTTTAAGAATAGTAAAAATCATATATGATTTTTACTATTCTTTTATATTATTGCCTTTAGTCGAGAATACACTTTACCATGGAATAAAAAATAAAAGAGAGGAAGGAGTAACCACATTAAAGGGCTATTTGACATAAAAAGGGCAAGATGATTTTTGAACTGAACGTTATTCAGAATTCAGACCAAACCTGCTTTCTTTGTTCACCAGCCCGACTATCACCGCCAAGCATGCCATATATCTCTGTCGGCCGCTCCGGTGACATTCATGCTCTATTAACGTACATAAAAGAATTAAGCTTTACCATGGAAACCAATACTGACTAACAGTTTAAAATAGATTCAAGAAAGAAATCGCCCCCCTGATTATACAAAATAATAATTTTGTATAATCTATAGGGGCTTTTTCCAAGTATGCCTTAAAAGCACATTCTGCAAAAGAACTCCCCCTTAAAATTATTAAATTCTCTTGGCATTTTCAATAAGATACTTTTCTGCTTCTGCACACCATAAGTCGTTGCTGTTTCCTATGATTTCAGCAAGCTTTGCAAACAGTGGCTCTGTTTTTCCCTTTTCTTTAAAATCCGTTATCGCTGTAAGTTCCATATCTATATTGGTATAAATGAGTTTTTTCCCTCCCGGAATCTTGGGAAGGTTTAAAGTTGTTTCGACAACACTGCTTAGCCCTCCAATGTGAGTTATCATAGATGAAGGATTTATTAGGCCTTTTGCCATCATATCCAGCGATTCCTTCATATCATCCGTATTTCCTCCACTGGTCCCTACGACATGAGTGGAAGCGTAATGAACATTATAGAAGTTAAAATCCGCACTGAAAGCCGTATTGCTTGGACCGGCAAAGAAATTTAAACAGCCGTCATGAGCCAGTATCTCATCCCCTTGCTCCACTACGGATTTTATGGGAGCAAAAACAATTACATCATCGTATCCCCTGCCACCTGTCAATGCTCGCAAGTATTCTTCGGGCTTATCAATTTCAGCAGTGTTTACATATTTTAAATCCACACCGTTTTCAGCCGCTTCTTCAACTGTATAAATTGAGGCTGCACGTGACAATCTTGCAGCGTCGATATCTGTCACTACCAAAAGTTTGGGCTTTCTATCGCAATGTATTGCATAATCTATAGCTCCAATACCCATTGGTCCCACCCCTGCAAGTATTGCCATATTTCCGCCTTCTACTATTCCCATGCTGTGTATATAGCTTCCCCGGGCAGCATGATAATTCGCGTGGAATGTGCCAACAATGCATGACATCGGCTCTGCTACTGAACCATAAAAGTATGCATCACCTTCATATTTTAATAAGCATCCCAGCTCCATTACCACGTTAGGTATAACAATATAAGTAGCACTTCCGCCTATATATTGAAAGGAATAACCAGGCGCTGCATATGGATCATCTTTCTGATTCAATGCCGGTTGTATGGAGAACTTATCACCGGGCTTAAACTGGTTCTTCCACTTCTCCCCTACTTCAATAATCTCTCCGCAGAACTCATGTCCTACTATTGTCGGATTTATGTCGATGTCCTTTGGCACTCTTTTGTGATCACTTCCCTGAATTGCCGCCTTATACGTAGACATGCAAATACTGTCCGATATTATATGCGCAAGAATTTCGTCATCTTTTATTTGCGGAAGCTCAAACTCCTCCAGTCTCAGATCATTTTTACCATAAATCCTCACTGCTTTTGTCTTCATATTTATATCCATTCCTTTCGCTTCGCTCAAGGCACAAAACGTAATGAAACCGTTGACTCCTTTTGCGTAGCACAATATAATAGATTTAGATAGTGTCCTCCCGGCATTGACATCAAGGTCATCACCTACTTGCTGTCAGTGTGCATATACTGCTCAATTTCAAATGTTATCAATAATACATTTCCATTCCTTTGTTTCCTTAGCAAGGCCGCAAACTTTTGCCAACACCTCTTCAGCCCCATATTCAGCAAGCATGTCAGCTACAATTCCGCCTGAGGGATCTTTAAAACGCAGGGCAGCCGATATCCCCAAGCAGATACTTGTTGGTTCTATATTGTTTTTTGCACATAAATTCAAGGCACCTATCAACCTGTCGTTTGGCGAAAGCTTTCTTGACACATCTCTTCCAACACGCTCTATCGTATCTCCCAACTGCCTGTTGCCAAATCTGTAAATTAAATCGTCCACATGTTCTTGAATTTTTCCATACTCCACACCATGCTCCTTTGAAAGCGCCTGGGCAGATTCCAGCATTGCTGCACGGACTGTTTTTCGTATTTCTTCATCACCAATGGCCTCCCAAATATACCTGTAGCCCTTCTGATATCCGAGGTAGGCAGTGACTGCATGCCCCATATTATGAATAAACAGTTTTCTGTGGATATAGTATTCAAAGGGACTAAAAGGAATCATATTTTTGATGTGGGGAATCTCCCCTATGAAAGCATCCTTGTCGACAGGTAACTCACCATATTCTTCAACGCATACTCTCAGAACGTTTCCTTCCTGTGATTCAGGAGTTACAACAGGAACCATTCTTCCAATGGATGCTTCTACAAAACCCACCAGTTCGTTAAAGTATACTTTTTCCGGATCAATAAGTTCATGCTTAATCAGGTTTTTAAGATAGTGGTTTGCATCTATCAAGTTCTCACATATGATTATATTAAGAGGATTAAAGTTTCCGCTTTGCCAGCGCTTTTTTAAGCCATTTACAACAGGCGCAACGATCCTGGGCAATATGTTTACTCCAACTGCAGTAGCCATCAGATCTGCCTCACTGATTTCTTTTGCAACGCTATCCAAATTCATTCCGTTTACTGCCCTTACATTCTCTATAATTACTTCATAATTACCTTTTTCAGAAGCAAATCTTATTGGGTAACCTTTGTCTTCATTGAGTTTATCAACCAGCTGGGTATTTACATCTATAAACACAACCTCATAGCCGGATTGGGATAATAATTGTCCAATAAAACCCCTACCAATATTTCCTGCTCCATACATAACAGCCTTTTTCATATACGTCCTCCTCATGAATCGATTCATTTATAAATAAAAATTCTTTTATTACCTTGCATACACACTATAGGTACTTAAAAAATGCTTTTTACTGCAGGGTAAATCCTTTTATACGTCTGAAATTTATCTATATAAATTTCATGAAGCTTCTCGTTCGGATAGAATTCTTTCTTTTTCTTCACCAGTTTTTGTACCGCTTCCTCAGTATTTTTATAGAAGCCGCTTGCCGTTCCTGCCAGAATTGCTACCCCTAAGGTTCCTGCTTCAGAAATTTGAAGTGTGGAAACTTTTCTTCCCATCATATCTGCTTTGAGCTGCAGAAAAGGATCAGATTTCGCCAAACCGCCGACCGCCCTTAATTCATCCACTTTTATTCCAACTTCCCCAAGTTTCTCTACATTAACCATTATCTCAAATGTTATTCCCTCAAGGACTGCTTTGATGACGTCTTCTGCCTTTGTATTGATATTCAGTCCCACGATTGCCCCTTTTGCCTCAGTATCCATATATGGAGTGGCGGCTCCGGCAAAATGCGGAAGTACAAAAATCTTAGCAGGCCCCGATGAAGCTTTTTCTATTAAAAGGTCATACAGGTTGATATTCGACTTAACTGCCTCTTCCATATAAACGGACCCAAAGTTATTCCTATACCACTTCAGCATGCTTCCGCTTGTAAAAGTGAAGGCATAAGTCACATACATATCCTTAATGACATGGGGTACACAGGCAAAACTGCTTTTCGCCATGGAATCCGATATAATCGCCCTATCAAAGGCAGGTGTTATGCATTCCGTTGTTCCAAGGCCGTCTACCGCCAGGTCACTTCTTATAACTCCTGCTCCCAGTGCCGCGCAAGGCTGGTCGTGACCACCGGAAACAAGTACAACCCCTTTGGGCAGCCCAAGTTCTTCAGCAATGCTTTTTTTTATTTCTCCCACAACTGTTCCCGCCTGTACCGGCTCACCAAATTTATCTTCTTCCACACCTGCACACTCCAAAATTTCCGGAGACCACCTCTTATTAATTATGTCAAAAGCCATGGTTCTTGCTGCAAGTGAATAATCCGTATGGGGTTTTGCCCCAAGCTTGAACAGAATAAAGTCTGCAAAAAGCAGGAATTTCCATGTCCTGTGATACACTTCCGGCCGATGCTTCTTCAGCCACATAATTTTACATATGCTGTACATTGGGTGTACTGAAGCGCCGGTAATCCCCAGAATTTTTTCATAGCCAAGCCTGTATTTAAGGTAACCCGCTTCCTCCTGCCCTCGGACATCTATATATATTATGCTATTGTATAGAACATTTCCGTTACCATCGATAGGTACAGTTGCTTCTCCAAAAGATGATATACTGATGGCCTTTATTTCATCACCTTTATATTGAGCAAGCGAATTTTTGATTACCTTCTTAACGGATTTCCAAACCAATCCAGGATCCAGTTCCTCCCAGCCTGCGTTCGGAGCAAGCAGTGAATATTCGTGATAAGCCTGCCCCTTTACATTTCCTTCATAATCGATAATAGTGGCTTTGCAGCCGGATGTTCCTATATCAAGTCCCAAAAGAGACATAAAGCCCACTCCCTCTGTTAATTCTTAATAACGTTCTAATTTACCGGTACCAAAGCTTTAGATACAAATTAACTATCTTTTTCATCTCACTGAAAATGATATTCTGCCGGTATTCTGTTGTAAAAAATTCTAGAGAAGCCTTCTCTTTCGTTGAGCATTTTTCAGTAAGCAATCCCGCTTTTATAAGTCCATCAACAGTTGAAATACCAGCTACTTTCGATGCATTTTCCACCATGGATTTCAACAATGCAGGAGAGGAATCACGTTCTAAAGCTGTCCAAAGATTAACTTTGCATACCCCATCATCAACGAGGTGTGCAATTTGGTCACCAGGTACAGATGAAGCTCCATGAAGGACGATACGGGTGCCTGTCTTCTCTTTTATTTTTTTTGCATAATCGCCATAGTACTTAAGATCTTTTCCACTGGCTCTGTGTTCTGTACCAAGATTCGCGACTATCAGATCCACGCCTGTTCCATTAAAATATTCTTCTGCTTTTTGGGCAGTAGTAAGATCACTCTTTTGGTTTCCTGTAGCATCGACGATCTCATCACAGGCTCCCTCAATAACTATTTTATCTCCCTGCTCTTTTACAAATTGCCTTGTAAGTTTGATGTTTTCAGCAAAAGGCACCTTCGAGGCATCAAACATTATCGATGAGAACTGTCCCATATCCCATGAAAGCAATTCCTTGTCGTCATCAAATTGTGTGTGATCCAAGTGAACCATAACTCTCAGGTTCTCATATGGCGCCCCTTTGTCTGTAAGTACTTTAAGATCCTCCAAAAATAACTTTAATCCGATATCCCAGCGGCGGGTGTGGGTATAGTATTTTGATTGTGTCCTATGGTCATATTGGTTTGTTATGGCAATGATAATAGGCAGGTCCTTTGTACCCATCTCATCCCCATATTCCTTTGTAGCTTCCAGCACAGCTTCTGTTGTTGTAAGATTTTCTGTACAAAAGCATGGAAGTACCCATTTGTTGCGTTCTGCCTCACTGTAAATATCCAAAACCTGTTTTCTATCTGTAATAATTGGCATCTTCATCTACCTCACTTTATTAAAGTCGCAACAATAGCTTTGCTATTATTGCTTGAGTTTATCAACTTCAGAATCTCTCTTTTTGAAAAATCAATTTTAGACATACTTCTGTCCCCTTTTAGACATTTAGCTTGCTTTCTTTTCTGCAAAATTGCTTATGCCAAACGATTCTCTTACAAGTCATCGCCTTGGCATAAGGTGTGTATACTACTAGATGTTGATTATCTCATAACCTAAATAGGTTGAGAAAGCTTCTTTAACAGGTGATGCTACATGCCCAAATGTAACTCCCACATGATGTCTGTAACCATTCTTACCTATTGTCAAAAGTTTGTCTTGAAGGTTTGAAATCTCAGCCACACCACCGCAGCCAAAGAATCCTTCCTCAATAGGCTCTCCGGTAAATTTTCCTTCACCAAGATAGAACTTGATTTTGCCATCCTCTGTCTTTGAGCTGGCAAATGTCATAGGAGAGGCAGCAATTCTACCAACGTTACATCCCCATCCACAACCGGCTCCATAGGATTTTGCAAACATTTTGTGTTCTATAACCAGACCTTTTCCGGCCATTAATGTCTGAGGTACAGGACCGCAGTGGAACAGAATGCATTTGTTTTCGCCTTCTCCATAGTTGTTATTCCAGTCAAGAACTGTAGAAGGAACTTCAGATGCAGCGCTCAAAGCATACATCGGAACTGCATTGCAAACATCCAATTCGCAGGCAGCAACTATTCCCCTGTCATTTAGTTCACTTAACAGTACACAAGGTGAAACACGAAGTTCTTTTTCCAGCTCTTCCCAACATCTCAATGCCAAAGTGTCCAGTTTGTAATAATCAATAATATCATCGATAGCAATACTTACCTTTGACAGCATGTCGATTTTTTCATCAGGTACACCTGTCCAATTAGTATAGTTCAAAAGGCATTCACGTTTCTGAGCAAACTTGTCGGTTCCTGTTCTTACCTCCTTTACTCTCATGAACAGCTCTGAAAGATCAAGAGCTTCTGTCGTGATGCCATATTTTTGCAATGTCAGCTCATCAAAGCGTACAGTTTTAAATGCAGTTGTTCTTGCTCCAATGGCTCCGACTGAAAATCTTTTCATTTTTTTGACAACACGACAAACTGCTGCAAACTCTACTATCTGCTTTTCAAATTCTTTTGATTCCGGGTGTACAACATGAGGCTTATATGTGGTAAACGGCAGGTTATACTGGTAAAATACATCCATGATGGAGAATTTGCCGCAAAATCCGTCTCTTCTTTGTGAAAAATCCATCTTACCTATCTCATCCGGATATGCCTGAATAAGGATTGGAACCCCACAGTCCTGAAGTGCAGCGATCGCCCCGTTTTCATCACCGAAGTTAGGTAGACAAAGTATTACTCCGTCATACTTTCCCCTATGTTCGTTTAGAAACGCAGCATACTTTCTTCCTTCCTCTGCAGTTTCAACCGCACCATATCTTGTTGCATTCTCATTCAGCATAAGCACTTGAAATCCCAGTTTTTCAACTTTTTCCTTTAACTCTTTTCTAGCACCTGCAATCAAGGTTTCCGGAAAAAAGCCTCTGTTTCCAAAATAAAGTGCAAAAGTCTGCTTACTCATTTAAAAATCCCCCTTAAGCTAGTCGTAGTATTTCTTGTTAATTGTAAAAGAACAGCAACCGACATTTGGAATCGATTCATTTTTAATCAATATTAATTAATTACATTTATTGCACATGGATTTGGTGAGCTATAAACCAAATATAGCATAACTAGCAAAAAATTATAGAAAACAAAAGAGCTAGCAAAGCTTACTCTACTAATATAATATATTAATATCGATTCATTTTCAATAGTTTTTTAAAATTTTGCTTTATTGTTTAATTCCAAATGTTTTAGGTAAAACATCAAAATGAACTAATTCACTTTATTTTTTAAATAATTTATATTATAATAAATAGTAGTTCATTTTAAGGGAGAATAATATGGCAGTAATTAAAGATGTGGCAAAATTAGCCGGAGTGTCTGTGGGTACAATATCAAAATATTTAAATAATCAAGGCAATTTAAAGGCCGAAACCAGACAAAAAGTGGAGTATGCGATTAATAAGCTGCAATATAAGCCAAGCCCTTTGGCTCGCAGCATGAGAACCGGAAAAACCAATACTATTGCAGTTATAGCTCCGGATATAACCAATCCTTTTTTTGCAGAAACATACAATTCAATACGACAATCAGCGACACAGAACGGCTATATTCCAATATTATATACAACGTCTGACGACCTTAAGGACTTAAGAGATTATCTGGCAAACGCTTCTATAAAACAGGTAGATGGCATTATACTTTGTTTTGTTGACGATAATGATACAATAGCCCAGCTTATAGATGAAGTGCAAAAGTTAATTCCTATTGTAATGCTCAGTTGGAACATGAGCATTACAAAATTTAACTGTGTAAGCATAGATGTTTTTGAAGGTGCTATGAAAGCAACGAATCATCTAATTGCATTAGGCCACAAGCAAATTGCCTATGTAGGCGGACATGATAGAGTGTCTGCTGAAAAGCACAGCGGCTTTTTAAAAGCATTAAAAATTGCTGGGCTGGAGCCTAAACCTGAGTTTGAATTCTACGGAGATTTCAAACTTCAGACCGGGTATTATGCTGCAAGAAAGTTTTCCAT
This sequence comes from Bacillota bacterium, assembly GCA_023390115.1. Taxonomy (GTDB): domain Bacteria; phylum Bacillota; class Clostridia; order Acetivibrionales; family DSM-27016; genus Anaerobacterium. The sequence continues at coordinate 91,461 of JAEWDM010000022.1, read as the reverse complement.
GCTTCATGATATGCCTACTGCTATCTTTGCCGAAAACGATATACTTGCAATAGGCTGCATAAAATATCTCCTTCAAAGTAATATGAGAGTGCCGGAAGATGTTGCAGTCATTGGATTTGATAACATTAAATTATCTGCAATGTATGAGCCTTCGCTTTCAACTATCTCACTGCCTATCGTCCAAATGGGTGAAGAATCTGTAAAATTGCTCGTTTCATCGATGTATAAAAGTGACGCAAAAAATAAGGTGCTGATTTTAAAGAATGAGCTTATTATTAGGAATTCTACAGATAAAAATGCACCTGTTGAGTTTGAGATTGTATGACCTGCACCCTTTTTCTATATTTTTAAGGCCATCAATTATTTTTTGTTTGTCTGAGTCTTGCTTGTTTATTATATACTCACGTAAGTTTTCTGCAGAGGTTTTTTACTGAATATATAGTATCTCGTTATAAACAACAAGTTTTACACCTGCCAAAAATAAACCTTCAGATGGATATATTACCTGTCTGAAGGTTTATCTTTTCTTATTTTTAAAGAATTCAAATTAACAGGACATCGTTTCAAAACTCTGCAGATCGTTATTTTGCAGAAGGGTATTCATTGCCTAAAAGATATAAGGGTGCTTCATCTTCCTCAATCTGCGGGAATCTTCCTACTGTCTCATAAAATCTGTTATCAACCCTGTCATCGTTCACTTTTGATACTTCTCCCACCAGAATTTTCCCGGTACCCTTTTCACCCCAAAATTTGTGATACTGTCCGGCCGGAATAGCAATGCTTTCGCCGGGAGTTAGCTTCACAATAGAACCGGATTCTACCGTAAAATTTCTACCATCCATTGAAATTTTGACAGGTGTATCTCCAAATTTGCCATCTTCTGTTGAATTATAAACCTGTATAAGGAGATTTCCTCCGCCACGGTTTATAATATCCTCCATTTTGCTCCAGTGGAAATGATATGGTGTAATCTGTTCTTCTTCAACAATGAGCAATTTTTCCGCATAGGGCTTTATATTTTTTCCTATATTAAAATTACCGTTTCTTATAGTAAACATCAGAAGTCCTACTTTTTTAAAATCGCCGCTGCCAAAATCGGTAATGTCCCACCCCAGCATGCTTTCCCTTATTTCATCATATTCGGACCCCTTGTTTTTCCAATCTTCCGGTCTCCAAAATGCAAAAGGAGGAAGTTTAAAATTCATATGGTTAATAAACTCTACCGCATCACGCATAATCTTATTTAATTCTGAACGCTTCATTTAATTTCCCCTTCCTTTTCAACTTAACCCAATAATCAAACTGCGGAAGCACTTATTTTTCTTGATTGGACAAATCTGTCAAATGCCACAGCAGCAATAAGCACAAGCCCTTTTATAAGTTGTTGCACATAATCATTTACATTTAGCATTATCATACCGTTTGTAAGTATACCCATCATAAGAACACCTACAACAACAAAGCCAAGCCTTCCTTCGCCACCACTGATACTTACACCGCCAAGTACAACTCCTGTGATAACATCCATTTCATATCCAACTCCGGCATTTGGCTGACCGCTGTTTATTCTGGAAAGCAATACTATTCCTGCAAGACCGCTTAAAATACCGGAAACTGCATATACAAGATATTTTATCTTACTTATATTTATTCCCGATAGTCTTGTAGCCTCCTCATTTCCCCCAACACCATATATATATCTTCCAAACCTTGTTTTTTCAAGAAATGTTATACCTATAGCAAAAACAATAATCATTATTATAACTGGAATAGGAATCAACCATAAGTAACCCTGTCCTAACTTGGCAAATGAAGAATCAAAACCAAAAACAGGAAGCCCTCCTGTTATTATGAATGCAAGTCCTCTTAAAGCGGTCATGCTTCCTAAAGTTGTGATCAATGGTGGAATCTTTAATTTATTAATACAGAATGCATTAAATAATCCTAAAAGTGTACATATTACAAGCATTATGAGGCAAGCCCACACAGCAGGTACTTTTATAAGCATGAGTTTTGCTGTTCCAACACAAGCAACAGCTATAATGGAACCTACTGATAGATCGATGCCACCTGTCAATAGCACAAAAGTCATACCAACGGCAACTATTCCAACAATTGAGACCTGTCTTAAAATATTAAATATATTATTGACTGATAAAAATCCACTTGCCGCAAACGCAAAAAATACAAATAATAAGATAAGAACAAAAATAATTCCGTAATTAGTTAGAAAGTTCTTAATATTTCTTTGCTGCATCATATTCTCCCCCTATTGTCCCGACGCGTATTCCATTATATTTTCCTGAGAAAACTCGTTACGTTGAAGTTCTCCCGCAATCTTTCCTTCATGCATTACAATTATTCTATCGGACATACCTATTAGCTCTGGCATTTCAGATGATATCATTATAATGCTCTTACCTTGTTCGGTTAAAGTTCTCATAAGATTATAAATTTCCTGTTTTGCTCCTACGTCAATACCTCTGGTAGGCTCATCAAAGATGAAAACATCACATTTAGTTGCAAGAAACTTCGCAAGGACTACTTTCTGCTGGTTCCCTCCACTTAAGTTTTTCACCTTTTGAGTAAGAGCAGGTGTTTTTATGCGAAGTTCCTCTTTTAAGGAGTTGCATATTTCATTTTCTTTGGATTTACTGATAATTAAAGACTTCGATATTTTTTTCAATATACTGTAAGTTATGTTTTCTTTAATCTCCATACCTAATATGACCCCATGCTGCTTTCGGTCCTCCGGAATGAGACCAATACCGTTTTTTAGGCCATCCAATGGAGACTTTAAAGTTATCTTGCTTCCATTTAGTATTATCTCTCCGGAATTTATTGAATCAGCACCATATATTGCACGCGCAATCTCAGTCCTTCCTGCCCCGACGAGACCACCCAAGCCAAGAATTTCCCCCTTCCTAAGAGAGAAACTGACATTTTTCAATTTATCAGTGCAAAGATTTTTTACCTCAATTACAGTTTCCTTAGGTTCTGTTTTCTTTTCCGGATAGCTTTCACCCAGCTCACGCCCAACCATGTAGGCAATTAATTCTTTTCTGTTTGTATCCTTGACTTTTTTTGTAACAATATACTTTCCATCACGCATAACTGTGAGCCTGTCACAAATTGCGAAGATTTCTTCCAGCCTGTGAGAAATGTAAAGTATGGTAACGCCTTTTGCTTTGAGCTTTTGCATAATATTGAACATTGCTTCCGTTTCCCTATTAGTCAAAGGCGCGGTTGGCTCATCCATAATTAGAATTTGTGCATTTTTTGATGCAGCTTTAACTATTTCAACAATTTGCTGATAAGCCACTCCAAGACTCATTACCTGGGCTTTTGGATCAAGATCAACCCCCATATCGGCACAAAGCTTTGAAGTTTCCGTATTCATATAATCTACATTTCTAAATATGCCCTTCATTACTTCAGAACCATAAAAAATATTTTCAGCAACGGTTAAAAAGGGAACAAGGTTAAACTCCTGGTATATTACAGAAATACCTTTTTCCATCGCCAATGACGGCGTAAAACCACTATACTCCTGATTATTAAGCAATATACTTCCACTAGTTGGTTGAATAGCTCCTGCAAGAATTTTAATGAGCGTTGATTTTCCTGCACCGTTCTCTCCCATAATAGCATGTATTTCACCCTTTTCGAAGCTCATGGATACATCCTCTAAAGCCCTTACGCCTGGATAAACCTTGGAAATATTCCTTGCTTCAAGAATTATATTTGACATTTTCCCACCCCCGTGCAAGTATAAAACTGCACATATCCGTATTATGCAAGGCGGCATAGTTTCCCACACCGCCCATTTTGAATTAATTTTAGTGCGTATTATTTACTGGTAAATTTTCCGCTAACAACGTCTTCCTGTAATACAGGGAACATTTTCATGAAGAATTTTTCAGGTTGTGCGGGAGCACCTTCCTTAACATACTTGTTCATTATGTCAACACATTCTTTTCCGGAATCATAAGGCTTAATATCAACTGTAGCTCTGTAAATACTATCAGGCTCTTTCATTTTTGCTATTGCTTCCGCAGTTGCATCGGCACCACCTACAAAGAAATCAGGCGTAGCTTTGCCCATGGCTTTTACTGCCTCATATCCACCCAAAGCTCCTGAATCATTGTTAGCAACTATTACTTTAACATTTGGATTCTTTTGAAGTACACTTTCTACTATCTTCATTCCTTTTTCAGGTGAATCTCCTGCCTGTCTGGCTACTATCTTAGCATCCGGACAGTTCTTCTTTATTGCATCTTCTATGCCGTTACCTCTTTGAATAACTGGCTCTACATTATCCTGGCTTACTATTACAACTTCAGCCTTGCCGCCCAGCTTTTCTTTTATCCAGTTAGCTGCATTTGTGCCTATTATAGTTCCATATTGATATTCATCAATTGTGTATATTCCATTTGCATTGTCTATTGCTTGAGCTTCAGAAACTACAATGATGCCTTTGGACTTTGCCTTTTCAACAACCGGCAGAAGTGCCTTCTGATCAATAGGCGCAATCAAAATGGCATCAACTTTTTGTTCAATAAGATTTTCGATATCATTAACCTGCTTTGCCACGTCATATTTTGCGTCGACAGATATTGCTTCTATGCCAAGTTCCTTACACTTGTCCTCAAAACCTTTCTTTACACTGATGAAGTATGGATTGTCCAAAACCATGATAGAAAAAGCGAATTTCAACTTTTTCCCCTCTTCTGTGGGTTTGTTTGTTTCTACTGTGCTCTGCTGTACCGTTTCTTGATCTTGGGAGGGAGCTGATGATGAACCACAGCCGGTTGCTGCAACCATAAAGACTAGAACCATGGCAAGAACTAATGCTAACTTCTTAATTAATTTACCCATAAGATATCCTCCTTAAAATTTTTTTGCAACTCATCCTACGGTGAAAGAAATTCTTCAAGAAACAACATGTTCAAATGCATACAAACTTAAGACGTTTGAAGTAGCTAAGACATCACGAGAAGTACTGATAAAAATACTAATTTTAACAATGTTTATGAATTCTTTACTATTCATAAGAATTATGTTATAATTAGTTTGCGTATTTGGAAGTACTTTGTAATTGCTAAGCCCTATTTATATATTTGGCCGGCGTAATGTCAGAGTTACTTCCTTTTTTTCTTGAAAATAACCAAATCTCCTATAGTTTAAGTTACTATTCTTATTAAGTATTCAAGATTTGCTTAATGAGATCAATTTACTGAACTTTAGAGGAGGCACGTTCAGCAGCTAGAATCACCAAGCCTGTCTCAAATACGTAATAGCACAATAAAGACAGATTTTAAAGCTAGTGAGTCGAATTTCTTATTTTTAATTCGGGTTTAAACAAATGTATTTCTTCATCCTCATTGCATCCCTCGATTCTTTTAATTATCAATTCCACTACCTTTGAACACATTTCGCTTACAGGCTGACGTACCGTTGTCAAAGGAGTCTCAGCAATAGCAGCAAAAAGAATATCATCATATCCGGCAACAGAAATATCATTAGGAACTTTGATATTCATTTCTTTTAAGAATTTTAATACACCTAAAGCTAATATATCATTAATTGTTACTATTGCGTCCGGCTTTCCTTTTAAAATCTCATATTCAATATCGCATCCATGCTCAAAATCAGGAACGGTTTCATAAATCCATCCTTCTTTGTATTCCCTGCCTACATCTTTAAAGGCATTTGTGTAACCGGCTATTCGCATCGATGAAAGAACTAACCGTCGGTCTGCAGCTATCATAAAGATCTTTTTATGACCTGCTTCAAGAAGATGTTTCGTTAGCAAATATGACCCTTCGTAAAGGTCTGTCATAGCACAATCCGCCATTACCCCTTCATATTTTGTTGATAGAAACGCGAAAGGGATTCCAATATTCTTTAGATAATAAAGATGTCCCAAATCCTGCGGTACTCCGGCAATGGGCACAACAATAACCCCATCTACATTTCTAGCAACAAATTCATTTATATACTTTTGCTCATTTTCAATTTTATTTCCGGAAATCCCCAACAAAAGATTATACCCCTGCTTCTCAACTTCAATCCTTACATGCTCAACTATTGAAGCAAAAAACGGGTTCATTATATCCGTAACAATTAGCCCTATGGTCAGGGTTTTGTCCGTCTTAAGGCTGCGGGCGTTCTTATTCGGGTGATAATTTAGTTTTTTAGCAACTTTAATTACATTCATCCGAGTTTCTTCATTTACACCCTTTATATTGTTCAATGCCATGGAAGCTGTAGAAACTGAAACACCTGAAATCTTAGCTACGTCTTTTATTGTCACCCTCATAATACCGTTTCCTTTTCGATTGTAACATTTTAAATTTGGCATCCCATTAAAGCGCGCTTAATTCGTACATTATATAAAATATTTAATATTTGATTGAAACGTTTTGATAGATTCATTATAATATAATATCGATTCATTAGCAATATTTTTCTGAAATATTTTATTTATAACTTTTAATAGTGTTAGTCTCGTGAGATTTCAAAATATATCAATTCATTTTATTATCTATTTTACCTATAACTCATATTCATCGTACCCTGTTGAGCTATAAAATGGATTAGGTATAAAAACCTTACAGTTGCACTGCATGTATAGCCTTCTCCCGACTTACATATATATTTTCAGGTACTCCACACAGCTTTAGTATCCTGTTCTGGTTTTCAGTCAACCCCTCAGGTATAGCCCGCTGGTAGCTGTTGCCCATAGGGAACGCAATAACCTTGACATATTCAAATAAATCAAGGATTGCCATCCCTGTTGGTGTGAGTGTAATTCGCCTTTGCACCCGTTGAATATGAGGTAAGAAGGTAGACTTCTGATAAAAGCAAATGTCAGAAATCTACCTTCTTAAAAGAATAGCAAAAATTAATCAACTTTTGTAACATTTGAAAATGGCTGATTTTAGAGAAGTAAAATGTCATGTATTCAAAATTTTATGAAGGGATAATTCTGTCAACAGACTATTATCTTTCATCCAGCGCAACATATTCCTGTGTTCCTGAAACACTCTTATACGCAGGCCTGATAATTTTGCCGGCATTTACAAGCTCTTCAATCCGGTGTGCACTCCATCCTACTATTCTTGAAATAGCAAACAGAGGCGTGTACATTTCCGGCGGAATGTCCAGCATCGTGTATACAAAGCCCGAATAGAAATCAACATTTGCACTTACACCCTTATACATTTTACGCACTTTTCCTATTACTTCAGGCGCAAGCCTTTCTACCTCTGCATACAGATTATACTCATTCTCAAAGCCTTTTTCCTTTGCAAGCATTTCAGCATATTTTTTCAAAATTATAGCTCTGGGATCGGATATTGAATAAACAGCATGTCCTATTCCGTATATCAAGCCCGAGCGGTCAAATGCTTCTTTATTCAGTATCTTTATAAGATAATCCCGAACCTCTCCGCTGTCCTTCCAATCCCTTAGAGTTTTCTTCATGTCCTCAAACATTTCAATAACCTTAATGTTTGCACCTCCGTGTCTTGGCCCTTTAAGCGACCCAAGAGCCGCTGCTATTACAGAATAGGTATCCGAACCGGAGGATGTTACAACATGAGTAACGAAAGAGGAATTGTTTCCTCCTCCATGTTCTGCGTGCAGCACCAGCGCAAGGTCCAGCAGCTTTGCTTCAAGAGCCGTATACCGGCTGTCCGGCCTTATCATATGCAAAATATTCTCGGCGGTGCTAAGATCCGGTCTTGGGCTGTGAATAATTAAGCTCTTATTCCCATGATAATGTGAAAGCGCCTGGTATCCGTATACCGCAATTAAAGGAAAGCAGGCTATCATATTAAGAGATTGTCTCAATACGTTTTTTATGGAGATGTCATCCGCTTTTTTATCAAGACTGTAAAAAGCCAGTACACTTCTTGCAAGGGAGTTCATCACGTCGTTGCTTGGCATTTTCAGTATCATATCCCTTACAAAATCCTCGGGCAGCTTTCTGTACTGTGACAAAAGCCCCCCGAAATCATTAAGCTCCTTTCTGCCGGGAAGCTTTCCGAACAACAGCAAATAGCAGGTTTCCTCAAACCCGAAACGGTTGTCCTTAATAAAGCCGTCTACAATATTGACTATATCTATTCCTCTATATATCAATTTACCCGGAATAGGGATAAGCTCACTGTCATCAACAACATACGAACGAACATCGCCAATTTCTGTCAGCCCCACCAGTACCCCTCTCCCATCCAAATCTCTCAACCCTCTTTTAACCTGATACTGGCTGTAAAGCTCAGGATTAATAAGACTGCTTTTTTTAGCCAAATCACTCAGCTTTTCAAGAAAACCCTCATCAAGCTCGATGCCTGTAGAATTACCCATGATATCCACTTCCTTTCAAATCGATTTATTTTATTAATAAGGCGTTTTGGTTCTTTTGGGAAACGCAATGGTAAATACAGAGCCCAGTCCTATGCATGAATAATATGTAATAAGTCTCCATAAAAGAATTGCCGTTACCAGAAAGCTGCTTTTAAAAAAGAGACCGAAGAACAGATAAAATCCGCCCTCTGCGCCTCCTGATGCTCCTGGGAGAGGTACTATAGAAATTATAGTAACAACAAAAACCGTTGCTGAAAATATAATAAAAAAGCTTTCTTTAGGAACTCCGAAGCTGGCGCATACACAGTATGGGATGGCGAAAAAGAACGTAATCTGCAGTGCTACCAGTATTGAAGTCTTAAGCAGAAGTACGGGATTATTTTTTAAGAGGGCGGCATTATCATGAAAATTTTGAAGAGATCTCTCAACATTTTTTTCAGTAGAGTCAGTTATTTTAATAAATCTCAGCCTTTTAATCAGCATGAATATGAACCTCAGTATTCTCTCAGTCAACGCCCTGTTGCGGGCAAACAATATTGAAAGTACAATCATTGACCCGTGTACAGCCAGACCAAGGAATGTCATAGTAAATAAAAGGGGAATTTTTGTTTTAAAGTAGGTAAAGGAAAAGACTATTATTACTGCCGAATACAGTGTAAGTACTGTCTGAAAAACAAAAAATTTTATCATCACAACTGAACTGGCATCCCCTGCTTCCGTACCCCTTTTCATCATATAAACTACCTGTGCCGGCTGCCCGCCTGAGGCAAACGGGGTAATTGAATTAAAAAACTGTCCAACCATAGTTACTGCAAAGCACTCAACCATGTTATATCTTATTCCGTAGAAATGCGCAATAACATAAGTAGCCAAGGCCTCAAAAAGCCAGTATAAAAACATCAGAAAAAGCGCGGCGGCTATCCAGTTGGAGTTTAAGCCCGATACCTGCAGCACAAACGTATCTATTCCCTGAGTACTTAAAGTAAATGCAACAAGCACTATTAAAGATATTGAAATGACTAAAAAATTAAATATATTCTTTTTCACAAAAAATCCTCTGCTAAATTTATTTTTTTACTTACCTTGCTGTAAAATTCCCTCCACATCGAAAGTATATTCTCCTCACAGTAATATTCATGACCTTTATATGCTTGGGCCTTGCAAAAGCTATAGTATTCCCTGTCATTTTTCAGCCTGTCTACCGCAGCAGCAAAATCGCTGCCGGTATTGCCTTTGATATAGTAGTCAAAAAACACATCGGGGTATATGTCGAGATCTCTTAAAAGCACTGGGATGCCGCAGGCAAAGGCTTCAAGGATCGCCATGGGAAACAGCTCATTATAAGACGGAAGAAATAAAACATCCGCAATATTATATATTTCATTCATATGCTCTCTTTCAACTATACCCATAAATTTTACATTAGGAGGAGGGCTGTCTACAACCCCCTTAAGTGTTTTGTACCCTGAAGTTATTCTTCCGAATGAAAAACCGCCCGCCCAAAGAAATTTAACATCCTTTAACAGCTCCGCAGTATTTATAAAATCCCCTACGCCCTTTCTGGTCTGTACCTGACCTACTCCCAGAACAACAAAGTCGCTTTCTCCTATGCCATATTTCTTCCTCAGCTCATTCTTTTCCCCGCTGCTCATGCATCTGAAAAAATTTCCCGATACAAAATTGGGGATATAAGCAATGCGTTTGCTGTCAATACCGAATTCGGCAAGCTTTTTGATAAAATAAGGGTTTACAGCAACCAGATAATCCATGCTTTTGTAAAAAGCGATAATATATTTATAAAAAATTTTTTTAACCGGGGCAGGAAGATCTAAGCTTCCCTCAATAGTTTCAGGTAAAAAATGAACATACCCTACATTAACGCCCTTCATTCTTGCGAACGGAGCTATAAAAAAATGCTTTAAATCTATGGTATGATAATGCATTATATCCGCTAAAACCGGCTTGTTTTCATAAACCTTATACCCCGAGCCCAGGCCTTCGTTTACAAGCCTTACCTGCTCTATATAAGCCGATCCCACTCCCTGGCCCTTAACCTTTACAGCCGATGATATCATATTTATAGAAACCATTATATGCCACCCTAATCAAAAATTTTATATTCCCTTACATCTAAGCTTAAACTCTTATAAGTTTTTGAATATATCCCTGTGACTATACCCTCTTTAAGTCAATATTTTTTCTTTTAATAGCTTTGTATAAATCTCCTCTACCTTCATGCTGAATTTGAGAGAAGAATATTCATAAAGAGTCTGGCTGGCATTTTTTACATACATTTGCGAGGTCCTTTTATCGGAAAGAATATCTACCACAGCCTCACAAAGCTCTGACTCCGAATCAAAAATTCTGCCGTTCCACCTGTCTTTTATCAAATCCTCAATATTCCTGTCTCTTATTGCAGCTACAGGGACACCGGAAGCCATTGCCTCTATTATGGTAAGCCCCTGTGTCTCAGTTACTGAAGAGCTCACAAATACGCCTCCAAGCTTGTAATACATATGAATTTTATCCCATGCCTGCTCTCCCGCAAAAATCACGGATTTATTGAGATGCAATTGGGCAGCCAGAGACTCAAGGGTCCTTCTGGAGGTTCCGTCTCCCACTATGAGAAGCTTTGCATCAGGCAAGCATCGAAGAATATATGGCATTTGTCCGATAATAATATCCACTCTTTTTTCCTTTGCAAGCCTCCCGACAAAGAGTATGACGGGATCGTTACTGCCTATGGAAAGGCTTTGCTTTAGCTCCTCTAGGTTCACCTCAGAATCACACCCGCTATTAAATTTACAAAGCCTGATTCCGGTAGGAACGATGCTTATACTCTTTTTTACCCCGTAGTCCCTGAGCAGGTCATAAACCTTCTGCGTAGGTGCTATAACCGCGTCACACCCATTACAAAAATTTCTGCTTAAAATTTTTACCAAATCATCTGAAAACCTCTTAAACTTATCCTTTGAGATATAATGCACATAATCCTTATAAAGAGTGTGATAAGTATGCACAACAGGGATCCCTAATTTTTTTGCCATTATTTTCCCAAATATACCCAGAGAAAACTCTGTCTGGGTATGAATTATATCCAGATTTAATCTTTTAACGCATTTAACGGCCCTCGGAGTGTAGAACAATCCCACTCTTCTGGATTTAAGGAATATGAAAGGCATGCTGGGGAGCCTGAATACTCCTCGTCTTTTACTTCTTATGCCCGGATTGGAGGTGGTAAAAACATATACATTATGCCCTCTTTCCTTTAATTGACTTTGAAGTATGTCAATTGAAGTAACAAGTCCACTTATCTCAGGGTGATAAGAATCAGTAAAAATTCCAATATTCATATATATTCCCTTCCCTTTTGATCTCTATGAAATTCTTATACAAGCTACAAATACTATTCCTAAAGCCAGCGTTTTCATTATACCAGTTTTTACATGCGACTTCAAATAACCTGTCCAATGTTTATTAAATATTAATGATTATAAATTTTAGTATATACATATTGAAACCATTGTTATACGCTTAAAAAGAAAGGCGAAGAGTACCATTTGCCTCTCTTTGTTATTTTTCAGTTAATTATTCCGCCCTGTACTCCGTTGCTTGGATGCTATTGAAACTGTAGGACATTTTTGCTAAAATTCATTATATAACATTTTTTGAAAGCTGCTTTAAGAGGACACACAAATGAATGAGGCTCCGTTGATTTTAAGGGATTTTTTAAGCTATATGGAAACTATTAAGGGTAAATCAAAAAGCACCGTAAAGGAGTATTTTTTTGATCTCCGCCTTTTTTTGCGCTTCATAAAAATTCATAAGGGTCTGGTTAAGGAAAAAAATGTGTTTGACGAAATCCAAATAAATGATGTCACCTGCGAGCTTATAAAATCAATAACCCTTAGCGACCTGTATTCGTATATGTCGTATATAAGCCGTGAAAGAAACAATAGCGCAAGCTCAAGAGCCAGAAAGGTAGCCAGTATAAAATCCTTTTTTGCATATTTGACAAATAAAGCTAAAACGCTGGACTATAATCCTGCCTCCGAGCTTGAGTCTCCCAAAATATTAAAAAGGCTTCCAAGATATTTGAATATAGAGGAGAGCGTGCATCTTCTGCAGTCAATATCGGGAGAGCATAAGGAAAGGGATTACTGTATCATTACCCTTTTCCTCAATTGCGGGCTCCGGCTCTCAGAGCTTGTAAATATAAATATCAGCAATATTAAGGATGACGTGTTAACCGTCATAGGAAAGGGAGGAAAGGAAAGGACAATATATCTGAACAGTGCATGTGAGAAATCTATCCATGCGTATTTAAAGGTGCGCCCTAAGGAATGTGTTTTTGACAGGAATGCTCTTTTCCTGAGTGAAAGAAAAAGAAGAATAAGCAATAAAACTGTACAGTATATTGTGAAAAAATATATAAAGCAGTCAGGTCTTGATCCGCAAAGATATTCCACGCATAAGCTGAGGCATACGGCCGCCACTCTTATGTACAAGCATGGAAATGTCGATATAAGAGCCCTGCAGGAAATATTAGGGCATGAAAGCATATCTACAACGGAGATTTACACGCACGTTGACAGTCAGCAGCTAAGGACAGCAGTTGAGAGCAACCCTCTCTCTTCCGTTTATCCTCCTGATAAGGCAGATAAAACAGATTGAATCCATATATTTACATATGTCATTTGACAAAAAATATTTGTGTGGTATATACTTATTAAGGTTTGAGCAATTTTTGTAAAGGGATTTTAAATACGAATTATTTAAACATAATTGAGGTTATTTTTATGAATGCCAGAAAGTTTTATTTTACGCTTAGCTTCAGTATACTGACCTTTTTATTTATTTCAGGCATGCTTATACTCGCTTATATAGGAAATATCGCTTCTACCGAAGCTTTCCCCGGCGGAAATATACTGGGAGATTTTTTTGTAAGGAAGGACCCGGTGAATGTGCTCGTGCTGGGAGGAGATAAGGTGAATAAAAATACGGATACCATTATGGTTGTCAATTATAATCCGTCTACCTCACTGATTAACGTACTTTCCATTCCGAGAGATACAATGGTTGATATTGATGGGAGATCCCGCAAAATAAATTATGCCTATCCTCACGGAGGAATAGAGCAGGCTGTTGAAACCATAAGTGATCTGCTTGATATAAGCATTAATTATTACGTGTATATAGACACCTCTGTTTTCCGTGAGGTTATTGACCTTTTAGGGGGCATTGACTATAACGTGCCTGTGGATATGAAATATGATGATCCCGCTCAGAATCTCCATATAAATTTGAAGAAGGGGCAGCAGCGTTTGTATGGGAAGGATGCCGAAGGCTTTATGCGTTTCAGAAAGCCCAATTCTTACAAGAGCAGTGATGCCGAGCTCAGGCAGTACTATGACGGAAGTGACCTTAAAAGAATTGATGCGCAGCAAAGCTTTATAAAGGAGGTCATAAGGCAAAAAGCCAATATTGCCTATCTTCCCAAATTGAATTCGGTCATTAATGCAGTTTTTGACAAGCTGGAAACGAATGTTTCAATAAATGATGCTTTGCGCCTTTCAAATAACATAACCTCAGTAAAGGCTGATGCCGTCACCACCTTTAAGCTTTTAGGCGAGGATCGCATGTCAGGCGGCGCATGGTATTACGTATACAACGGAAAAATAATTAATAACTCTACAAAGGACACCTTTGATGCCGAAGATGTCCTGGAAGAATACTTCAATGCATACGGAGAATTTTCCAATATTGCCAATAAGGGTTCAAAGACTTCCTCCTCTAAGGAAACAGCCGCTAGCAGCAGCGTCGGCAGTACCTCTAAAATCAATACAAAGAAAAACCCGTCAAATGCACAGTCAAATATAAAGACGCAGCCCAAAGCAAAACCATAAAAAATTAATAAATTGTTAAACAATTTATTTTATTTTTGGTCTATACTTAAATAAGTATATTATGCACCCAGTCTTTAAAAGGTTTGAGCATTTGGTGCTTGTCTCCATTTTACTTGCAATGCTTCTAATTGCTTTTAAAATTATGAGCGCAAGGCGGAAGGAAAAATCCGCCGTCGGCAAATGAGTGATATAAATGCATTTATAAATTAACGACATAAGAGGTTTGATATGAGCTTAACGAAATTTTCTCTGGTTACAACAACAATAATTATGACATTTCTTTTTGCTGTAGGCATTATAATGATTGGATACATAAATACCAGTTCAAAAAGCACCTCTGCCGAAACGGGAAAGGCAACTCAGCCGTCGGCCTTAAGCGGTATTATGAGCGGAATGGCAAAAGCCAGGGAGCCTGTAAATGTACTGGTGCTTGGAGGAGACAAGGTAAACGGCAACACCGATACAATACTGCTTGTAAATTTTGACCCCAATACAACAAAAACGAGTATCTTGTCCATTCCCAGGGACACCAGGGTTGTTTACAAGGGCTACCACAGAAAGATAAATTTTGCCTATCCCAATGGAGGGGCTGAAGCCGCTGCAGACACCGTGCAGAATCTTCTTAACGTTAATGTGAAATATTTTGTATATATAGATACGGCAGTCTTCAGAAATATTATTGATGAGCTTGGGGGCATACAGGATTTCTATGTACCTGCCGATATGGACTATGACGACGACACCCAGGGGCTGCATATTCATCTCAAGCGCGGCATACAGGATTTGGACGGAAAAAAGGCAGAGCAATTCATGAGATACAGGGGGTATAACCGCAAGGTTAACGAGTTCTATGACGGCTCCGACATAAAGAGGATTGAGGCGCAGCAAAATCTTATAAACGAGCTTATAAGGCAAAAGGCATCCATACTCTACATACATAAATTCAATTCTGTTTTAGAGAAAATTTTTGACAGCCTTAAAACAAACATGACCTTAAGTGAAATATTAAGTCTCGCACAGAATATAAACAGCTTTAAGCCGGAAAGTGTCAGCTTCTTTACCCTGCCCGGCGAAGCGCAGGATATAGATTCCATTTCCTATTATATACATGACAGCTATGAGACAGGCAATATGATGGTTGAGAGCTTCAATGCCGAGGGAATATTTGACGCAAGCAAACCCGTGACAGGCGGCAGCTATCAGGAAAGCTATACCGACACTCCTAAAGAGCCTGCTGAAGAAAAGAGCTATACAAAAAACAATCCTTCAAACAGTGAATCCAGCATAAAAAAGACTACTAAGCCCAAGGCATAGAAATGTATTCCGGATTTTAACGGCCCCCTGTCCATTAAGGATAAGGAGCCGTGTGTTCAACGGAATAAAATTATTCCTTCGCGCTGTAAAACACCTTATTTGCCTTGTAATTAACAAATATATCTATTTTGCTTGTTACCTCAAAGGGCGCGTGCATAGACAGTATGGGTACTCCGCAGTCTATTACCTCCACACCCAGGTTGGCTATATACTGGGCTATTGTGCCTCCCCCGCCCTGATCAACCTTTCCGAGCTCCCCTGTCTGCCATATTATACCGTTGCTGTTGAATAACCTCCTTACATACCCTACATACTCGGCATTTGCATCGCTTCCTCCCGCTTTTCCCCTTGAGCCGGTATACTTTTGCAGAACAAGGCCCTTTCCTAAATATGAGGCATTTCTTTTTTCCTGCACCCCTTCATAGTTAGGGTCTACTCCGGGATTTACATCCGCCGAAAGCATACGGGAGTTTTTAAGGCATGTGCGCAACACTATATCGGAATAATTCTTATCGGTATAAAAGCACAGGGAGGCAATAAAGTTCTCAAATATAACCGACTCCGCCCCGGTATTCCCCATGCTCCCTATTTCCTCCTTGTCGGTGAGTATGCATACCGCCGTTTTTTCTGTGCTTTTGGTGTCCAGAAGAGCCATGAGAGCGCCGTATGCGCACACCCTGTCGTCCTGACCGTATGCTCCCACCATGCTCCTGTCAAAGCCGACATCCCTGGCCTTGAATGCAGGCACAAGCTCAAGCTCGGCCGAAATAAAATCTTCTTCCGTTATACCGTATTTATCGCTTAAAAGCTTTAACACATTAAGCTTTATTTTATCCTTTATTTTTTCATCCTCATAGGGAATGGAGCCGGCCAGCGCATTTAAGCCCTCTCCTGTTATTCCCTCGCTCATTTTTTTCTGCATCTGGTCTGCCGCAAGATGCGGGAGCAAATCTGTAATAGTAAAAACCTCGTCGTTTTCGTCCTCGCCTATATTTACGCTTACACAGGAGCCGTCACCCTTAACTATCACACCATGAAGCGCCAGTGGAATTGTCACCCACTGGTATTTTTTTATTCCCCCGTAATAGTGGGTTTTTAAGAATACCATGCCTGTATCCTCATAAAGAGGATTCTGCTTTAAATCAATTCTGGGAGAATCTATGTGGGCGCCTATTACATTAATCCCTTCCCGCAGGGGCTTTGAGCCTATTATGGCAAGCATTACAGATTTTCCCCTTATAACCTCATACACCTTCATTCCCGGCTTTAAGCCTTTATTGTCTCCCACTGCCTTATCGATTGATATAAACCCCGCGGATATTGCGGCTTTTTCAGCCTCCGCCGCAAACTCCCTTTCCGTCTTTCCTATGTCAAGGAACCTCTTATATTTTTCAGAGAACTCAAAAACCTTCTTCTCGTTATTCTTATCCAGCTTTTCCCATGCGTTTTCAAAGCTATGGGCCAGCTTTTCCTGTAGCTCCTGGCCTCCGGTTTTATTTTCCTTCATTTTATATCCTCCAAAATTTATTATAATTAATTTTACCAGATATTTTTATTAAAATAAATTATTTTTATTGAGATTGCACTGCCAAAAATGCTAACATATAAATAGCGGTCCTTAAGCTTCTATTTTATGCAATAATAATTATTATATTTATCGGAGGTATTTAATGATTGACAGCCATGTACACAGCAAGTTTTCGGGAGACAGTGAAATGCCTGTGGAGGATGCCTGCACAAAGGCTATCGAATCAGGCCTTAGCGGGCTTGTGTTTACAGATCACCTTGACATTGACTATCCGCACTTTAGCCCTGACTTTAACATAGACTTTGAATTATATTCCCATTATATGAACTCAATAAAAGAAAAATACCGCAAAACGCTAAAGGTGCTAAAGGGCATAGAGGTGGGAATACAGCCTCATACAATAGAGCCGTCACTTGAAATAGTCAGGAAATATGACTTTGATTTTGTTATATCCTCAGTACATGTAATAGATGGCCACGACCCTTATTATGGGGACTACTTCAACGGAAAAACAAGGCTGAAGGCATTTATGAGATATTTGCAGCAGGTTCTGGACTGTGTTTCCCGCTTTAAGGATTATGATGTCGTGGGACATATAGGATATGTGAGAAGATATGGTGGTTATGACGACAAGACGCTAAGATATTCTGACTTCCAGGAAATACTGGATCTGATACTCAAGACAATTATTTCTTCGGGAAAAGGAATAGAGATAAACTCGTCAGGCTACAGAGTTGGTCTTGGCTCACCTATGCCTGATTATGATATTGTGGAGCGCTATGTTAAGCTTGGGGGAGAAATAATTTCAATAGGCTCCGATGCTCACTATCCCGAGCACATAGGGCACAGCTTTCCGGACGTAAAAGCCGCGCTTGAGAACCTGGGAGTTAAATATACCGCTCATTTTGAAAAGAGAAAGGCGGTCTTTGACCGCATATAAATTGTATTGTGTTACAACAGTAGATTGGGTAAAATATTATTATAGTGTGCAATATGACTTATATTTTAAATTTGGAGAAGTGATTTTATGCCGTTACCACATGAGAATAGAAAATATACCTATGCAGATTACTTAACATGGCCGGAAAATGAAAGGTGGGAGATCATAAACGGTATTCCTCATATGCAGGCAGCCCCCACTTGGCAGCATCAGGCTATATCAAGAGATCTTCTTACGCAATTTAATAATTATCTCAAGGATAGATCATGTCAGGTGTTTGCTTCCCCCTTTGATGTGAGGCTCCCGGAGGGAAACGAAAAGGATGAGGACAGTACCTTTGTAGTTCAGCCTGATATTGTCGTAGTATGTGATAAGGATAATTTAAAAGGTACAGGTTATTTTGGAGTACCTGTTTTGATAATTGAGATTTCCTCTCCCTCTACCATGAAAAACGATAAGATATGGAAATTTAATAAATACGAAAAAGCCGGAGTAAAGGAATACTGGATTGTAGAGCCGGAGGGCAAAATAATCTCGGTGTTTACCCTGCAGGAAAACCAGAGGTATGGACGGCCAGAAGGCTATTCGGAAACTGATAAAATAAAGGTAACAGTATTTCCGGAGCTTGTTATTGATTTGACTCCTGTCTTTATTTCAGTGTGATGGCATAATTTTTATGACATGGATATATCCCTTACGGCCCATCCCTGTCCTGAATATAAAATATTGCAGAGAACAAAAAAACATAGTATGGAGTTGGCATATGTTTTTAGCTATCTGTATATTTAGCAATAAAGATTTTATATGGAGGATATAATTTGATGGAAGAAATTTTTTTGACCCATAAGGAATACATCTAAGAAAAGCGCCTGATGACAGACCCAGGAGACATTTCCCCGCAAGGCGTCTTTTCGTTGTTGTTAAAAATTTCTGTAAGCAATTATATCCTCCATGTTTGTAAAATCTTTATTGCATCCTATATAAAAGTCAAATGAATTTTGTATGACGCTTATCCGGTATAACTAACAAATCCGGCTTATATAATAACATTCTATGGTCCACATTTATATTATTGAAGCAGCTCCATATCGGCCAATAGTGCCTTCAGCGCTTCTTTTTCCTCGCTTGTCGGGACATCCAGAGGGGTTCTTGCAAAGCCTATTTCTATTCCGCTTGTCATTTCTATTGCGGCGCGTAGCATAGGGTTAGGATGTATACGCCCGTTGATGCCGAATATTCTGCAAAGCTTGAATGCATTATGGTATAGTGCAAGCGCTTCATCATTTCTGCCCTCTTCATAGTATTCAAAGGCTTTCTTTATTTTATCCCCTATCAGCAGGGAGCCTCCGCTGACAACACCTGCGGCGCCGCAGGCAAGTGTGGGCATCATCATTATATCATCTCCGTTATATATTACGAAATCATCGTTTTTACCCTCTACAGCATATTGATAATCTATAATCTGCACCGGATTGATGCCTGACTCGTCCTTTATGCCTATAAACCGCCTGCTGGCTGATACCAGTCTGCCGACTGTCTCGGGTTCAATATTCACACCTGTAAATATAGGTATATTATAAATCATAATATCCGCAGTTGTGTTATTGAGTATTTCCATATAATAGTTATAGATACCCTGCTGAGTTGGCTTGCAGTAGTATGGGCCAACTACCATAACGGTTTTTATGCCGGCCTCCTCAGCACCCTTTGTAAGCTCAATCGCCTCACGGGCAGAAGCAGCTCCGGTGCCTGCAATTATTGGAAACCTTCCGTTTACTACCTTTACCGCTGTTTTGTAAAGCTGAATTCTTTCCTGGGTTGACAGTGTGTTGAACTCGCCGGTTGTACCGGTTACAACAACAGTGTCAAGGAAATTCTTATCAATAGCATAATTGATAAGTCTGGTAAAGTTATCATAAGACACATCACCATTTTCATTAAAGGGTGTTACAAAGGGCACAAGGACTCTGCCAAATTTAGTTGATTTCATTATAATACCTCCATTTTATATTATATAGTTTTTATTATTGCTTTCAACTTCTCACCTTCGCTTAACGGTGCTTCAACAATAGGGCTCCTGCACAGGCCCGTTTCTCTGCCAAGCATACGAAGCACCTGTTTGAGCCTGAGTGGGAACTGAGGCCCCGCGATTTGCTGCCAGACCGGATGAATTTTGTTCTGAAGCTCTCTCGCTCTTGAATTGTTGCCCTTTTGCACCGCATCCCACATCTCGACACAATATTCGGGGAAAACGGTTAGAATAGCCGCTATAGCTCCACAGGCGCCCAGGTCAAAGGTCGAATACAGCATATCATCTGTAGCACTGTATACAAGGCCCTTATTTCCGCAGGCCAACTGCATTTTATAGAAGCCGTCGATACCCCCTACGCTTTGCTTGATTCCTATCACATTGTCTATATCCAGCAAACGTGAAAACAGGTGGGGCTTGATTTCGTTTTGCGGAACTACATTATAGATTATGATGGGAAGTCCGACCAACCGGGATATTTTGCTATAATATTCATAATTTCCGTCATCGCCCGGAACAAGAACATTATATGAGGTGGGAGTAACCATAAGTGCGTCCGCTCCTGCCTTTTTAGCCGCCAGCCCTGCTTCGACGGCATCTCTTGTACTGTTTCTTATAATGCCTGCCACGATTGGTATTCCTGCATGATTTTCTTCCTTAATTATTTCCACCATTCTTGCCAGTTCCTTTGCCGAAACCGCAGCGCCTTCGCCAGTGCTTCCTCCGGGACTTATACCGTGTATGCCGGTTCCAAGAAGGTATTTAACCTCCTTGCGGAAAATTACTTCGTCCAGGGTATCATTTGCATCAAACGGTGTTATCACAGGTGTTATGATCCCTATAAAATCTTTACCTTTCAAAACAATGCGCCTCCTCTTATTTCATTTCGCCGGAGCCCTCAATAATTTCCTGCAGCTTCCGATCCATATAATCTACTGCCTGCTGGCTTGTCCAACCATTAAGCACAACATTCTGCAATGCATCGCCCATCAGGTTTGAGGACTCAATCTGTCCCGCCGATATAGTAAGACCGGCCTCAAAGCCGCTTCTTTCTTCGTAAGGTATTATGTTATCAAAAATATTATTTATCTCTTCCTGATACATTTTAACCATATCATTATTCTGGTACGTACTACTGTCAAAAGCAGACTTCATGGTAGGAATAGCATATATCGGCCTGCTGTTGGCACGCTGTGCGAGCCTGTCCTCGTCGAACATGAAGCTGATAAAGTCCTTAGAAGCCGCTATCCTATCATCAGTCGAATTGCCGATAGCCATATAATACGCGCCGCCGAAGCTTCCGTTTTTATTAAAGGTTGATGCGTCCTGTCCGGGGAATGGAAATACCGACAGGTTCTCCAGCATATCGGGATTCTGCTCCTTGGCAATTGCCACAACTGCCCCCCATTCACTCGCCATTGCGATATCGCCCTTTGCAAGCGCGGTTCTGAATTCTGTCCACGACCAGTTAACCGATCCGGGAGGCGACGACTCCTTGTATATGTTCATCATTTCTTCCAGTGCCTTAATTGCCGTATCCTTCTTAGATCCAAATTCATAAGCTCCTGTCCCGGGGGTAAATATATTTACACCGGCGCTGTAAAGAAACTGTGAATAAGTCTGCTGAGCCACCATGTTTCTTGCCAGAGGTATAGCCATGCCATATATATCAACCTTGCCGTCTCCGTTGGTATCCATAGTCAGCTTTTTAGCTGCAGCACGCAGTTCCTCCCATGTTTTGGGGATTTCAATGCCATGCTTCTCAAACAGATCCTTCCTGTACCAGATACCCTGGTAAAGCGCCCAGTCAGGTACCGCGTAGATATTGCCGTCCTTTGTAACCCAGTCAAGGTATTTTGTTATAAAAGCCTCCTTCCCGCCCATTTTGTCAATCAGATCATTTACCGAAGTCAACGCACCCTTTGACTGCATGAATGCTATATGTCCTTCGATTCCGTTAAAAATGTTGGGCATGGTATCAGAATTGATACCGGCCATCATTCTTTGGTAAACAACATCATAGGTTAATGTCTCAATATTGATCTTGACATTGGGATTTGCAGATGTATATTCTACGATCTGCTCATCGAGGGTTTTGATCATGTTCTCTGTTGTGTGCATTGTCCACATGGTCAAATTGACTTCCTTCCGGAGAGCTGCAGTCTGAGCCGCAGCATCGGCCGTTGTCTGCCCTGTTGTTGCCGGTGTATTGCTTTCTGTACTACCGCATCCTGCAAAGCTGGCGATAAATAATAACATACACAGTGCAAATGCTAATAGTTTTTTCATAAAGCCCCTCCTTTGCTTTTGATTTATATTTATAATACTGTGCTTAATTTTAATTAAGCCAGTATCATATTCTGATTCATCAAATTCTTCCGCACCTCGCCGTAATTCAGTTCGGCAAGGGGCTTCCCGGACAATGCCTTCATAGCTGCAATAACTCCGGCCGCCTGCCCGGTTGCCATACTTGTCGCGGTAATTCTGACAGAAGCCTGTGCCTTGTGTGTACAGCATATGCACCTTCCGCCCATGAGCAGGTTATCAACCTCTGATGAAATCAGGCTGCTCATGGGTATGGTATAGCTCTGGTTTAAGCGAATACACTCCAGTGACGTACCGCCAGGCTTATGAATATCTATTGGGAATGCACCCTTTGCTATAGTGTCCGGGAATAGTTTGCCTTCAATTACATCCTTTTCAGTCAGACAATACCTGCCTTTTATACGGCGTCCCTCGCGTATTCCCACAGTTCCGATTGAAACGAAATATGAATCGGCAAAAGCCGGTATTGTTTCCTTAAGCCATATGTATATCTCATACGCCTGCTTTACAGTTGACATTTGGGCCTGGGTACGCTCGACAGCATTTGTGCCGTCTCCGTCACAGCGCGTGAAATTGAGAATTGCTTCGCTTCCGTAAAATCCTGTCATCAAATGCATCTCATTACGCCTAAGCGACAGCCTGCCTTCTCTAAAGCCGCGCTCAAGCATGTCCTGAAATCCCCACAAGTGCAGCGGCTTATACACACCCTTCCCTGCACTTCTTACACAATCGTCAAAGGACTGCTCTTCATATAGCCTGAAATCGCTTTTATTTTTCACAACATAATCCAGAAGCTTACCGTAATCAACGCCCCCCATATGCACCAGACTGGTCATTGGCTGCAAACGCCCGTCCTCATCTCCCTTTTCAAATTCACATCCCGCAGCAAAGGCAAGATCTCCATCCCCCGTGCAGTCAATAAAAGCTTTAGCTTCAATTGCCAGTCTGCTTGACCTGCTCTGTGCAATAACATATCGAAGGCTCTTTCCCTCTATAACAGTGTCGCTGACAGGCGTCTGAAGAAGGAGCGTAATCCCGGCATTGCGGAGCATTTCAAATGCCGCAACCTTGGCAATCTCGGGAGAAAACGGCGTTATGGTTTTGCAATAGCCCACTGTATCAGGTACATGCCCGCTGCTCCCGCCCATTGACACACACAGGTCTATAAGCTCCTGTGCAATTCCTTTTACTACCGCAGATTCAGCGTCATGGAAGGTCATTATCGCTTCAAGCGGCCCGCTTGTAATATTGGCAAGCACTGTTGGCATAGCTTCCAGTAATACTGTGGACGCTCCTGAACGGGAGGCTGCTATCGCAGCAGCAAAGCCTGCAGGTCCGCCTCCCGCAACGGCTACGTCAAAACCTCCCAGCAAAGGCACCTCTTTTTGAGGAAGCTTTATAATTTTATTATCTGTAATATATTCACAATTTATCATCCTTTTACCGCCCCCGCCGTCAGACCGGCTACAAAATATTTCTGTATAGATATGAACATTACTATTACCGGGACGCTTATGAGTACTGAGGTAGCCATAATTTCTCCCCATCTTACGTCATAATGAGCAATAAACTCACGTATGCCTATAGGCAATGTCTTTTTCTCCACCCCAATCAGAAAAACGCTTGAATATAAATATTCATTCCAGGATTGTATGAAAGAAAACAGTCCTATCGAGAAGATTGCAACCGCAGTCATAGGAATGCATACCCTGAAAAACACGCCCACCTTTGTAAGCCCGTCGATCTTTCCTGCCTCTTCAATCTCTATTGGAATAGCCGAAAAGAAGGATCGGAGCATCCATATTCCCAACGGTATTGTTATTGTTAAATGCGCAAGTATAATTCCCGTATATGTGTCTATCAGCCTCAGCGAGGTAAGAATAGTGTTGAGCGGCAGCATAAGCAGTATCGGCGGAAAAATGTAGCTGCATAATATACAGTACATAATGGCATTTCTTCCTTTAAACTTTAGCCTGCTGATACTGTATGAGCCCAACGTGGAAACTATAACCGTTATGATCATCGCAGAGCTCGATACAATGACGCTGTTAAAAAAATATCTTGGTACATTGCTTTTAGTAAAAACAGTTTCATACCATCCCGTCCAGACAGCCTTGGGTATCAATGAGGGGGTTTTGCTGAACAGATATTCGGGGGGTGTAAAGGATGATATCACCATCCATAGAAACGGCAATATTACAATTCCAAGGAAAAATACCATTCCCGCGCCTTTTAATGTCTTTCCGAACATTGATGATTTCATTTAGCTATCTTCTCCTTTTCCTGAAACAGTTTGGTGAAAAATACTATCATCATAACCAGAATAACACCCATAACAACCGATATGGCTGAGGCTCGTCCAAAGTTGAACATTCCTATGCTTTCTGTGTAAATAAGCAGAGGCAGATGCTGTGTCGACTGAGCCGGTCCCCCTTCAGTCATCAGGTAGATCATATCGAATGCGTTAAATTCCCAAATTGTTCTGAGAATGATGAGGCTTAATGTGATTCCCTTTAAGGCAGGAAGCGTGATATACCAAAACTCCTGCAGTGCGTTGGCGCCATCTATCATTGCCGCTTCATAATGATCCTGCGGTATGGATTGGATTGTGCCAAGATAGTTGACCATGCAGAAGGGAAACGAGCGAAGCACATTCACCGCTATTACTGTTATCAGGGCAGTTTTGGGAGCAATCAGCAGCGATCCCCCCTGAGGCATTAAGTTAAGGCTCACCAGAAAGTTTGTGATTATGCCGTATGTATCATTTAGCATCCATTTGAATAGTAAGGTCAGAGAAATAATCGGTATCACATACGGAGTAAGAAGTATTGAGCGCACTGCTTTTTTCAGCGGCGACTCCTTGCTTATCATAAGTGCAGCCAGGAGTCCCAGAATCAACTGGAATACCACACTTCCGGCAGTCCAGATGATATCAACCCGCAATGCCTTCCAAAATATTTGATCTTGAAATATACTAATAAAGTTCTTAAGCCCGACAAAGTTGTCAATACCTGTCAGATAGTTAGTGTTAAAAAAGCTCTGCCTGATGGCTGAAAGCACTGGATAGACTATCAGCACACCTAAAAATAAGAAAGCGGGGACAAGGAAAAGATATCCCAGGAAGGTGTCACTGTCCAGTAATCTGCGTTTAACGTCTTTAATAGAATATGGTTTAATACCTGCTGACTTGCTTAACAATATCATCCCTCATTTCAATTGGTATATATTACAACTCATCAGAACTCTGTATTAAGTTATCAGACAACTTTAATAATGTTATCATACCATTATTGTATTTGTTTTGTCAATAGTGAATAAATTATACAAATATGAAGATGGATTTTAGTGATAATGCATGATTTAAAGCTACACGACAGGAAATGTTATCAGATCTCTTGATATGTTCTCATACATGCTGTATAATTGGATTATCTTTAAACATATATTACTTATTATTAAACGTAAGGAGTGTTGGGCATTAAATCGGTTTTAAAAACAACAGCTATCGACGATACTGTCGATAAAATAAAAGCAATAATTTTATCCGGGAAATACCATATAGGTGATAAGATACCTACCGAAAAAGAGCTTTGTGAAAGTCTGGGAGTGGGGCGTTCAACGGTACGGGAGGCTTTAAGCATGCTCAAAGCCATGGGTTTTATAGTTGTGCGCCACGGGCGCGGTGCTTTTGTTGAGAGAGATAGTGAAGAGAGCCCAGAAACAATTGCAAAATGGTTTTCAATGAAGGAGCATGAGCTTAATGATTTCTTCGAGGTGAGATGCAGTATTGAAATATTGAACATCAAGTATGCAATACTGCGCAGGACCAATGAAGACATTGAGCAGCTTGAGCTTATGCACAACCGGTTTGAAAATGCAACCTTAAGAGGAGATGTTACTAAGATGGCTTCTCTGGACGAAGCCTTTCATATGAAAATAGCAGGCATAACCAATAACAGTCTCTTAATTGAATTCAACAAACAAATTGCTGAAACACTCCGTCCATACCGATTGAAGTCTTTTGCTTCGCCTGCCGCCGCATTTAATGCTGTGATACCTCACCGGCAGATAATGCAGGCTTTAAAGGATCAGGATATGGAGAAGGGCATTGAAGCTATAAAGCACCATATTGATTTATCCCTGCAAGATATAAGCCTTATTGCTTCCAGTATCAGCAGCCCCTCAAAAGCAGAGGCATAACGGCTTTGGATGCTTTAAGATCATTAAATATTAAAAATAACGAAATAAAAGGAGTGTTTAACAATGCCATTACCGAAATCGGAACAAAAATATTCATATGCTGATTACTTGACTTGGGGCGAAAAAGAAAGATGGGAACTTCTTGACGGCGTACCGTATATGCAGGCTGCACCTTCGAGAATACATCAGGAAATATCAATGGAATTATCTACACAGCTTCATACTTATTTAAAGGGTAAAACATGCCGTGTTTTTGCTGCACCATTTTGTGTGAGGTTAGATGTTGAAAAGGATAATAGTGATATTAAGAATGTGGTTGAGCCTGATATAACTATTGTCTGCGACAGCTCCAAACTTGATGAACGAGGCTGCAATGGCTCACCGGACATGATTATTGAGATATTGTCTCCGGCATCAGGAAAAACCGACAAGCTTATAAAATTCAATAAGTATGAAAAAGCTGGTGTAAAGGAATATTGGATTGTAGAGCCTGACCAAAAACTTATAAGCGTATTTATGTTACAGTCAGATGGCAGTTATGGCAGACCTGAGATATACTCAGAAGAAGATAAAATCAGAGTATCAATTTTTCCAGACCTTGAAATTGACTTAAAACCAGTCTTTGATAGGGAGTAATTATTAAAGAGGATATTGGCTTAAAGTATATAAAGTGCATTTTGATGCTATTGCCACATAGAGCAGAAGCAGGCGTGCTCTTAGTGTGACCTGCCTAAAATAGCCCCGCCGCCCACCACAATATCATCCTCATAGAATACAACGGACTGTCCGGGAGTTATGGCTCTTACCGGCTCGTCAAAAACCACCCTGACCCTCCCGCCCTCCATAGGGTAAATGCTGGCCCACAGCGCGGCTGCAGAATATCTTATTTTGGCTTTTACCCTCATTTCAGCCGTCAGCCTGTCAATTGAAATGAAATTCACATCGTCTGCTATAAGGCTTATGGAGAAGACCTCCGGCTCATCACCCAATACGACGGTATTTGCCGCGGCATCTATTGCCACAACAAACTTAGGCTTCCCGAAGGCAATGCCGAGCCCCTTCCTCTGCCCTACTGTATAATGCACTATTCCTCTATGCTTTCCCAGGACGTTTCCCGAAGCATCCACAAAATTACCCGGTACAATGCCGTGTTGGGTATTTTTCCTTATAAACGAAGCATAGTCATTATCCTCTACAAAGCATATTTCCTGGCTGTCCGGCTTAGAGGCCACCGCAAGGCCTATCTCAGACGCAATCTCTCTTATCCTGTCCTTAGTATAGTCACCCACAGGCATCAGAGTCCTTGCCAGCTGATCCTGTGTAAGGTTGTACAAGGCATAGGTCTGATCCTTCTTATCGGTAACTGACTTTTTTAACAGAAACCTCCCCTGCTTCTTACAATACTCAATTTTAGCATAGTGACCCGTAGAAATATAGTCGATGCCCATGGCTTGGGCTTTTTTAAGCATTGCATCAAACTTGACATGCCTGTTGCAGGCTATGCACGGGTTAGGAGTGCGGCCCTTCAGGTATTCCTCCTTGAAATAGTTCACAACCCTGCGCTCAAAGACCTCCTTAAAGTTCATAACATAATAGGGTATTCCAAGCCTGTCCGCAACCCTTCTGGCATCATCCACGGCAGAGAGAGAACAGCAGCCGCCCTCGCTCTTCCGTGCTTCCTCTTCCATATCGGGCCAGATTTGCATTGTTACCCCTATAACCTCATAACCCTCTTGCAATAATACAGCGGCAGCTACAGAACTGTCTACGCCGCCGCTCATACCAACCATAACACTTTTCTTTGCCATTATATGTCTTCCATTTCAAATGTATTATTTATAATATCCATATCCCCGAACCAAAAGCTTTATCAGTCTTCTTCAAAGTGGTGGTGTATGTCGTCGCATCTCCTGCTGCAGGCAGCGGATTCTGAGGAGCTGTCAAGCAGCCCGTTTTTCTTCTTATAATCCTCAAGAGCGGCACGTATTGCTTCCTCAGCAAGATTGGAGCAATGCATTTTTACAGGAGGCAGCCCGTCTAAAGCCTCAGCCACAGCCTTATTTGTTATCATAAGCGCTTCATCCACAGTCTTGCCTACAACCAGCTCTGTAGCCATACTGCTTGTCGCAACGGCGGCTCCGCATCCGAAGGTTTTGAATTTTGCATCCGTGATTATATTGTCTTCTATCTTAAGATACATTTTCATTATATCTCCGCATTTTGCATTTCCAACCTGGCCCACTCCGTCGGCATTTTCTATTTCTCCTACATTTCTTGGATTCATAAAGTGATCCATAACCTTATCACTATACATAAATATTCCTTCCTTCTATGTTCATTTAAATAAGCTATAATTAATTGTTTAAGCTTTATTTGCAAGTGCTTCATAAAGAGGGGACATTTCTCTCAAGCGTCCCACAATCATTGGGAGCACCTCCATGAGGTAATCCACATCCTGTTGGGTATTTTGCTCACCAAAGGTTATTCGTAAGGAGCCGTGAGCAATTTCATGCGGCAGGCCTATAGCAAGAAGCACATGAGACGGGTCCAGAGACCCGGAGGTGCACGCAGATCCGCTTGAGGCCGCAATGCCTTTCATATCAAGCATTAACAGCAGCGACTCTCCCTCAATATACTGGAAGGAAAAGTTAACATTCCCCGGAAGCCTTTTGTTCCGGTCACCGTTAAGCTTTATAAAAGGAATCCTTTTGGTAATTTCATCTATAGTCCTGTCCCTTAAATCAATAAGCTTTTTATTATAAGCTTCAATATTGGTTGACGCAAGCTCTATAGCCTTGCCCATACCCACAATTCCGGCTATATTTTCCGTACTGGCCCTCCTGCCTCGCTCCTGTGCTCCTCCGTGAAGATAAGAGGTAAGCTTGACGCCCTTCCTTATATACAATGCCCCTACGCCCTTCGGCCCGTAAAACTTATGCGATGAAATGGAGAGCAGATCAATATTCATTTCATTAACGTTTATGTTAATGTTGCCTATTGCCTGTACGGCGTCGGTATGAAAATAAATTCCCTTTTCCCTTGCAACGCTGCCTATTTCAGCTATAGGCTGTATTGTCCCTATTTCATTATTTGCAAACATTACCGTTATCAGTATAGTGGCCGGCTTTATTGCATCCCTCACCTGCTCAGCGGTTATAAGCCCGTTTTCATCCACCGGCAGGTAGGTGACTTCAAAGCCGTCACTTTCTAAGTACTGGCAGGTATGCAGCACTGCGTGATGCTCTATCGCAGTGGTTATAATATGATTTCCCCTGCTCTTGTTTGAATATGCCACGCCCTTTATGGCCCAGTTGTCGGACTCGGAGCCCGAGCCCGTAAAAAATATCTCCTTAGGCTGGGCCCCAATCGCTGCCGCCACCTTGTCTCTTGCCTCTTCAATAGCCTTTTTGCTCTCCCTGCCTATAGAATATATCGAAGAAGCATTTCCAAACTTATCGGTAAAGTATGGAAGCATGGCTTCAAGTACCTCAGGCTTTACAGGAGTTGTTGACGCGTGATCAAAATAAATAAATTTATCCTCCATATATATTCTCCTTAAAAAATTATTAAGCTGTTTAAACCTATCTTTATTTTATTCTATTTATTCCCGCCATACAGACAGCTAAACACTAAAGTGCGCTTCCTTAAGACAGTTTTTACAGTTATATATTTAAATATAATAGGTGAAAAATTCATCACCGCTGTTTGCTTTTCTATAATCCTCAAGCAGGTCGGCCAGAGTCATGGAATCCACTACCTCATTGACCTTGTCTCTTATTTTTTCCCATACAAGCTTTGTAACACATTTTTCGGACTTGCTGCAATAGAGCGGTTCGGAGGAATCAGTAACACACTCCGTAGGAGCAAGAGAACCCTCCAGTGCCCTTAAAATGGAACCTACGGTTATATTATCTGGAGTCTGCGAAAGGATATACCCTCCCTGTGCCCCCCGTATGCTTTTTACAAGCTCGGCCTTTCTTAAAATTGCAAAAAGCTGTTCCAGATAATTTTCCGAAAGCCCCTGCCTCTCAGCAATGCTTTTCAAGGCTACCTGGCCCTCCGAATCATGCAGCGCCAAATCCAGCATAGCCTTAAGTCCATATCTTCCTTTTGTGGAAAGCTTCATTTTTACCCCTCCTAGTATCCAAAGCAAAGCTATAACTTATAAAATAATCTTAAGTATTGAGGCCCTCTTTTGAATCCCAAGTATAATACTTGGGATTCATGTTATAAGGTTAGCACTATGCTAATTACTTGTCAATACTCAATTTTATCTTTTAAGGGACACTGTTCCCGTTCATGGGAGTGTCCCTTTAAATTAGTCTTTCATAGCACCTCATTCTCAGCATTTTGTCTATCATATCAATGCTCTTGCCCTGACAGTTCAGCATGAACACTCCATAGCCAGACCTGTGTCCCATGCTCTGCTGAGGCATGTTGTTTGTTGAGATGTATGACATCTGAAATGAGCTTCCCTGATATACCACTGCGTCTATGGGATAATTATAGCTCTCAGGATCAACCACCTGATGCCCTTTTAGCCTAAGTCCCTCTATAACGTCCTTTAAATGCTTTTGAACAGCAACAATTATAAATACCACCTCCAGCTAATAGATATATTTAGTTATTAGCCGAACATAACCGTCGTATTCAAAAATCACGCTTTATTTTTGGGAAATATGTTTATAGAAAGGATAAATGCCACCGCGATTATAGCATAGACAGTGAGACTTACGGTTCTGCGATATCCTATAAACAAAATATTGACAATGAGCAGCGCAAAGCCTGCTAACAGCACAAACGCGGCAATTCTTCTTATCATACATTTTCTCCCTTTCCAAAACTCCTTCTTTTATCCAGCCATTCCTTTATTCTCGCTTCATAGCCGTTTGAGGACGGCTTGTAGTAAACGGTACCCCTCATTTCCTCCGGCAGGTACTCCTGATTTACTATATTTCCGGGATAGTCATGTGCATATTTATATCCCTCTCCATATCCAAGCTCCTTCATCCCTTTTGCCGGCGCATTCCTTAAATGCATAGGAACCTCTCCCGTGCGCTTTGACTTTATATCCTCAAGAGCATTGTTTACAGCCACATAGCAGGAGTTGGATTTAGGGCTTGACGCAACCATCACCGCCGCGTGAGACAATATTATTCTTGCCTCGGGCATTCCTATCATACGTACGGCTTCAGCGGCGGAAACAGCCAGCATAAGCGCATTGGGGTTGGCCATTCCCACATCCTCGGAGGCACAAATTATAATCCGTCTGGCCAAAAATTCAGGGTCCTCTCCCGCATAAATGGCCCTTGCCAGGTAGAAAACCGCCGCATCAGGATCACTTCCCCGCATGGACTTAATAAAAGCGCTTATATTATCATAGTGGCTCTCACCGGACTTATCAAATGTCACCGCCCTTTTTTGCACACACTCCTCAATTGTCTCCAAGTTAATGCAAATTGTGCCGGTACTGTCGGGACGAGCCGTCATAACGGCAAGCTCAAGGGCATTGAGTGCTATTCTGGCATCCCCGCCGCACACTGCGGCAAGGTATGAAAAAGCATTTTCGTCAAAATTTATGTCATAGCTGCCATAGCCCCTCTCTGCATCAGAAACGGCATTCTTCAGTACGCTTTTTATATCCTCCTCAGTCAGCGGCTTAAGCATAAAAACAGAGGATCTTGATATCAGTGCCTTGTTAACCTCAAAGAAAGGGTTTTCTGTAGTAGCTCCTATAAGCACTATTGTCCCGTTTTCCACATACGGGAGGAGCGCGTCCTGCTGCGATTTGTTAAATCTGTGTATTTCATCTATAAACAACACAGTCCTTCCCTTGGGGTTTAGCAACGGATTTTGGGCATCCGAAACAACTCTCTTAATATCGGCAACTCCTGCTGTTACCGCATTGAGCTTTTCAAAATTCGCCCGGGTGGTAGAGGCAATAATCCTTGCAAGAGACGTCTTGCCCGTTCCCGGAGGACCATAAAGCAATATTGACGATATGCGATCGGCCTTAATCATCCTGTAGAGCATCTTTCCCGGTCCTATAATATGCTGCTGTCCCACATAATCCTCTATTGTACGCGGGCTCATCCTATAGGCCAAGGGTTCTTTTCTGTCAATCATAGTTTTCACCTTAAAACACATTAATTAATATAGCCGGTTTTTACTTGAAGCTGAAGGAGCTCCATATATCCTGTATTTCCTTCAGATTATTTTCAGAGGTAAAGAGGTCGGGAATCATATAGTACAGGCAGTAGGAATAATCCTTTCCGTCCATAACATAAAATTCAACATCCGCATACACCTCATCGGTATCATTTTGATACCGATAAGTATAATTTCGAATAGAAGCGCCCTTTTGGCTTATAGTCTTCTCACTCACAAGCCTGGCCGTATCTTTGTCCGCCGTAAAATATGAAATTGAGCCAAATTTATTTTCATCCTCCAGGTTTCTTGTAATGGCGGTATTTTTTATAGACTCAATTGACATATACATATTACTCCTGCTGTTTACAAATGTCACCGACATCTCGTCATAGCTTTCCGAGGCTGTCCAGTATCCGGGAAGTTTAAGCTTCCAATTCCCGCTCTTGTCCTCGTAACTCGTAATGTCATCATTCTTTCCCACCCTGTTTATGGAATCGGAGCCCTCATTAGAATTAATAATCCTGCCTATATCCTCTTCACTGTTCTTTGCACTGTACCTAAGGGATGAAATCATGCTGTTATATTTGTCCTTGTTAGCCTGATACTTGCTTTCGGGGCATTTTATTTCAAGATCGAACAGCACATTCCCCTGCATAAACAGGTTTTCCTCAAAAACATACCTGCTTCCGTTAAAATCAATCTCATAGCAAAGCTTGCTTACTTTCAGGCCCCCAAGATCCAGTTCTTCAGAATTTATAAACCTGTAATATTTGGAATTAAAATTAGAAGAGTAGACCTGCTTTATTTCCTCTACATATTTATCCATATCTTCAACCTTACCCACAGACAGAGGAGATATGGACATATATTCCTTCATATCCGAGCCCACCCTTAATGCATAAGGGTCGTATAAATACATGTCGTTAATGTAGTCCCATTCGGGGAATACATCAATTGAAAATCCGTAAACAGAGTCTTCAAGTCTCGCTGTCCCGCCGGATACTCTTGAGGTGTCGTAGACATCCTTTTCGGAGCTCTTAAAGCCAAGCCGGAAGGAATCCGCTACAGCCTTGCAGAACACATTTTCCTTGAGCTTTCCCGGATTAAGCTCCTCATATGAGGAAATTTCAAGACTGTAAACATATCCCCCCGATATATATATTCTCTGAAGGACTGAGCCCTTATAGTAGCTGCTTGCAAGTATCTCCGCATAAGAGGGTGCGGCGGTATCGTTTACCGACCAGTCAATAACCTTTTTTTCGCCTCCCATACCATAGCTCTGCTTTTGCAGCTTTATATCATTTACAATATCCTCAAGCTTTTTTCCCCTGTCAATGCCTACCGAAACATCAATTGTAATGTTGCGCTGCTGGTTTGCCACAGAGATGTCTCTTGAGGAAAAGCTTGTGCTGACTATTTGAGAGCCCTTGGGTATGCTTATGCTCCATCCGAAATAGCTGTTCCCGAGCCTGGGCTTTGAAATGCTCCCTATAACAGTGGAAAAATCGCTTATTGCCCCGTCATCCTCCAGAATAAACGTAAAGCTTTTCTGATCCTTTCCCACCTCCAGCCGTCCTCCGAAATTCTCAGTCACAAGCTCTGACGGAACCATGGCTATAGTGTTTGCATACTCGGAAGCTTCAGAAAGCTTTTTTCCGGCTCCGTTCACACTGTAACCGGTGCTGCCCACAAACATATCCAGCGTTACATCCCTGTAGACAATATTTATTTTCCCTTTTCCCAGGAAATTAATCTCTGCACCGTAAGCCTCCATAACAGATCGCAAAGGCACAAAAACCACCCCGTTTTTTATATAAGGTGCCTGACAGGGGTATGTATGTCCGTCTATCAACAGCTTATTGCTTCCTAGCTGAAGCTTTATCTCCAGGATATCGCTGCTTTCCGCCGCCGCAGGTATAATGCAAAGACACAGCGTCAAAAGACATACTGCAAATAAAATTATTTTTTTCATAAACATAGTGTTCCTCTCTTAAAAAATTATTTAGCGCGGGCCTTCTCATCTCCGAAGGTCACCTTTATTTCCGATTGTACATCATCCCTGTTTATTTCAAAAACACAGGTGCTGCCCGGAAGGTAGCTTTTCATTTTTTCATTAAAATCCACAATTGCAGTAATATCCTCTCCATCTATGCCAAGAACTATATCATCCGCCATCAGCCCGCTCTTTTCAGCAGGGGATCCCTTTTCAACATCGGTTACAGTCAGCCCCTCCTTAGATGGAAGCCCGTACCTGGCGGCTATGCCCTCCATAAATGACGCCCCTAAATACGGCCTTCTTATCTCTCCGTATTTCATAAAATGATCTATGGCATATTTAACTGTGTCAACGGGTATTGAGAAGGTAAGTCCCTCAACACCAACGCCGGTATACTTTACGCTGTTTATTCCTATAACCTTTCCCTGCATGTTCACTATGGGCCCGCCGCTGTTGCCGCCGTTTATTGCCGCATCCGACTGAATGAATTTATAATCGCTCTGTATTGACCTGTTCAATCCGCTTATTATACCCTTTGTAGCAGAATTTCTTAAGGAAAGGGATAGAGGGGTCCCAATTGCAATAACCTCTTCTCCAACCTGTATATCCGATACATCTCCCAGCACTGCCGGAGTAAGAGCACCCTTATCAATTTTTATAACAGCAAGATCAGTCTTGTCATCCAGCGCCTTAAGACGGGCCTGATACGCCTTCCCGTTAGACAGCACCACAATTATGCTTTCCATATCCTGTACAACGTGGGCATTTGTTATAATATATCCGTTGGACCTGAAAATAACACCTGTCCCAAAAGCCATACCATCTCCGCTTCCATCCTCCCATGAGCTGCTGCCGGGCTTGACGTTTCCTATTATGCCGACTACAGAAGGACTTACTTTGCTTATCACCTGAGCTGTTGCGGTTTTATTTTCACCGTTTTCAATATACAATGCTTTTTTATCGGCAGACAGCGTCACATTCGCGTCAAGCTTATCTGCAAGCTGTTTAGCGGGGATATACAGCTCTCCGTTAATTTGTCGGGCTTCACCGATAAGCTCATCGTTTACGAATATGATTATGCCTGAAGCTAACGAATTTACCGGCTGTACAGCTATGAAGAAAGTTATCAATAGCGCTGCAGCAAAAAAACACGTGTGTCTTCTTTTCATCAGATACCTCCCTAAATTTCGGTATGAAGCAATAAGCCTTTAAAAAGATATTGCCACGTTAAATTATATCATGCATATGTCAAAATAATAAGAGTATTATACAACAAAAGGGCAGCCCATATGGGTGCCCTATAAAACAAAGCCTGTATTAATACAACGGATTTCTGCTACAGAGTGCTTTTACAGACTCAATAACCTTTTCCTTTGAGTTTTCAAAATCAGTTATTGCCATATGAATAATTTCTGCAACGGAAATCATATCCTCCTCGTTCATTCCCCTTGCCGTAACAGCAGGAGTGCCTATTCTTATCCCGCTTGTTACGAACGGACTCTGGGTATCATAGGGTATGCCGTTTTTATTTACCGTTATAAATACCTCATCAAGCATATGCTGCGCCTGCTTTCCTGTCACCCCCATATTTGTGAGGTCTACAAGCATAAGATGGTTATCGGTTCCGTTCGATACAAGCTCAAAGCCTTTTTCCATGAGAGCATTGGCCAGAGCATTTGCATTTTTTACAATCTGCGTCTGGTACTGGCCGAAGTCCTTGGATAAAACCTCTTTGAAGTTTACCGCTTTCGCCGCTATAACATGCATGAGAGGCCCTCCCTGAAGCCCCGGAAATACAGCGCTGTCAATTATCTTGGCAAATTCCTCCCTGCAAAGCACCATACCGCCGCGCGGCCCGCGGAGAGTTTTATGTGTTGTAGTGGTAACAAAGTGAGCATACGGAACGGGATTGGGATGGAGGCCAGCGGCTACAAGTCCGGCAATATGCGCCATATCAACCATCAGGTATGCTCCCGTTTCTTCGGCAATCTCACCAAACGCTTTAAAATCAATGATTCTCGGATATGCGCTTGCACCCGCAACTATAAGCTTCGGCTTATGCTCCTTTGCAAGCTTTCTTACCTCATCATAATCAATTCTGGAATCCTTTTTTCTAACACCGTAGGGTATGACATTATAATATTTTCCTGAAATATTTTTAGGCATACCATGGCTTAAGTGCCCTCCATGGGCGAGATTCATTCCCAGAACAGTGTCTCCGGGGTTCAGCACGGCAAAGAATACCGCCATGTTTGCCTGAGCGCCGGAATGAGGCTGGACGTTGGCGTGATCCGCTCCGAAAATCTCTTTTGCCCTGTCTATTGCGAGCTTTTCGATTACATCAACATGCTCGCAGCCCCCATAGTATCTCTTACCGGGGTAGCCCTCGGCATACTTGTTTGTTAATGGTGTGCCCAGCGCCTCCATAACGGCGGGACTCACAAAATTCTCGGAAGCAATGAGCTCAATTTTATTTCTCTGACGTGAAACCTCATCCTCAATAGCCTTCGCAATCTCCATATCGACTTTGCTTAATTCATTCAGACTGTACATATAGTAATCCTCCTAAAGTATATTCTGATACTGCTAAACAATAATAAAGCCAAACCTTTCTAAAAGATTTGACTCCCTTGTAACAATCAACCGCTAATACTGAAAACAGCTTGATACATTCTGCCGTAAATAGTCTTGAAGGAGTATTTCCAAGCCTGCAAAGCACAAAGTCACCCC
Source organism: Bacillota bacterium (assembly GCA_023390115.1). Classification (GTDB taxonomy): domain Bacteria; phylum Bacillota; class Clostridia; order Acetivibrionales; family DSM-27016; genus Anaerobacterium. The sequence goes on along the minus strand of JAEWDM010000022.1, from coordinate 53,970 downwards.
GCTGTTAAATACGAATTCTGTTACAGGGCACTGGCTTTTTCAATCAAATTATAATGGTATTTACAATGTATGTCAATTGCATATAAAAATTTTATCGAATTCCTGCGGCTTATCAATTATTATCTGGCTTTATAGAGCTCGTCGGTCCCGGGCTGTCTCACAAGCTCCTTTTTACCTCCGGATATTATAAATGTCTCCTTCGATCCGGTCATTTTTCCAATTCTTGAAGCTTTTATCCCTGAGGCTTCAAGCTCCTTTATCATCTCATGCCCATTTTTGCAGGCTATAAGCATACAACCGCTGGAAATTAATTTTAAAGGGTCAATACCAAAAATATTGCATATTTTTTCGGTAGTACCCTCCACAGGTATGCTTTCACGGTAAATTTCGGCCCCCAGGCCTGAGGCTTTTGCTACCTCCCATACAGCACCCAGTATTCCTCCCTCTGTCACATCATGCATTGCGGATGCTCCCAATTTTCCGGCTATAACACCTTCCTTCACAACACTGAGGCTGCCGGCAAAGCTCTTTGCCCTTTCAACATCATGGGCATCAAGCCTTTCAAGCAAAAAGCCCTCCCTGTCATGCGCTATTATGGCGGTACCTTCAATTCCGGCAGATTTTGTAATAATTATGTCGTCTCCCTCGCATGCACCCGAGGATATAACCAGTTTGTCCCTGGATACCTTTCCAACAGAGGTCGTGGTGATAACAAAGCGGTTTACGGCATCCGTAACCTCTGTATGTCCTCCAAGTATATCAACCCCTATCGATGCTGCAGTTTCACAAATCTGACCCATTATTTCATCAAACTCCTTTTCGGAGGCATATACCGGGGCAAGTATGGTAACAAGCAAACCCAAAGGCTCAACCCCACAGGTAGCCACATCATTGCACGAAACATGCACGGCAAGACGCCCTATTTCATTCGACGCTCCCGTTATGGGATCGGAGGACATGACACAGGCATACTCGCCAAAATCTATTGCGCAGCAATCCTCACCTATCCCGGGCCGCACAAGAATATCGTTTCGAAAATGCTTTATTTTATTTAATATAATATTCTGAAGCATATCGTTAGGCAGCTTGCCTATTTCCACACAAAGTCCCCCCTAAAGCTTAAAACAAGCTATTCCTTTCCTGTCTGCTCCTTGACAAGCTGAAACTGCTCTCTCGCCGCTTCTATCAATTTAGGATTCTTTCTTCCCTCAGGAGAGCTTATAAGCCTGCTGAACCACTTTACCGACTCTTCAATATTTTCCGTTCTCCTGTGCAGCTCGGCAATCATATACATGCATGTAGCCTCATCAAGCTTTTCTACAGGAAATCTCTCCTTTTGATATGTCTCGTCATAGAACTTCAAGGCAAACTTCAAAAATTCCTTTTCCTTTTCATTATCCTCCGCATATCTATACATCCATGCTATTCTTATGCACGTTTTTGCCAGCTCGCTGGTTTTTGCATTTCTAACCTGAAGGTTTATCAAAAGAAGCTTAAATGCCTCTATAGTCATTTCAATGCTTCTCTCTCCTGAAAAGCTCCTGCTGTTCCACTTTGTCCCTATATTCTTCAGCGTGTTTGTAGCATCCTTTTTGGAAATGTCCTCAAACTTGTCCGCAAATGAGGCATAGCCGCAATTTTCACACACCAGCACATCATAAAAAATAGGATTCAGCCCTTCATAATGCACACAAAAATCCGAATCCCTGGACGCGACCTTACATACCTTTGACTTTACCTTTGTTATTTCAAATTTTCTTGAGCATACCGGGCATTGTATTTCCTTGTTATATAACGCACTATTCACTACGCTTCCCCCTCTTAAACGTCCCTATGTCTATTTGTCTTACCCTTTTTCCGCTTTTTTGGCCTTTGGACTGGTTTGGTTAACCTTTACCTGTGCCTTTAGCGGCTTATATATATCATCGGAGATTTTTTCCTTAAGTATAAGCTTATTATTTTCATCATAAACTTCACGATACAGCACTGCTCTGTACCCGTTCTTTGGCTTTTGAACAATCACCTCGCTGTTATCAGGTACGGAGTTATCTATTATAACCTCCTCCTCCGAAGGAGGATATTCTTCTATTATATCAGGAATAAGCCTTACAGTGTATTTATTTTTCTGTTGTTTGCCGAGTATTGATATAACAACCTGATTTTTGACAATACTTGCATTTATGCAAACAGGATAATCCTGATCGTTTTTAAATTTAAAGTCTATATAGTCCTCAGCTATCGTAGCATCCTGTCCCGGACCTACATACAGCGAAGGCAGAGTATGATGCGTTCTCTCCACAACCTTCAGCCTGGCCTTAAGCACCGCATTATATAGTGTTGTAGTTATCTGGCACACACCTCCCCCCACTCCGTTTATATATTCACTTTTATAAATAATCTTGGCTTCCTTAAAGCCATTTTCAACCGTCCGGGGGCCAAGCCTCTCATTCATTGAAAATACTTCTCCCGGAAACAATATGGTTCCGCTTATTTTATCACAGGATATTTTTAAGTTCTGAGTCCTGTCTGCGTCATTGGAATTAAAGCCGGTTAGAAACGAAGCAAGAACACTGTCTATTTTATCTATCTCGTCAGACAATATCTCCGGCTTTCTTTCTTCAACCACTAAATCTATTGCTTTAAAATTCCCTTCCAATATACAATTTTCCACCAGTTTCAAGCTGCTGTCAACATCCAGAAGTCTTCCTGTAACTTCTTCTCCAATAATTACACTTCCATTTTGGTAAATAACGCTGGCATTCTTCTCTTTTTTGTCTATTTTAAGCTTTATATTGTCTATGATTTCCAAGAGCTTACTTCTTTTAAAGGAGGGCTGCAGCTCAATGTTTCTGCCTTTAAACCTCAACAGCAGCACCTTATGCATCCTTTCAAATATATTTCCTGTCCTTGCCGTATTAAAGGCCTCATTCAAAGCCTGCTCCGTTTCAAATGCAAATGAAATCTCCTTTAAGGCAAAGCTCCAGACGGTATCGCCATATTTTAAAACAATCCTCTCATTCTCAGAGAAATGCCTGGCTCTCTGGCCTATAACCTCTCTTGCCTCCGCTCTGCTCATACCTGAAAGATCTATATTGTCTATCATAACTCCCTTATAAATTGTATCGGGCAAAAGGAGCCGTATACACAGCAGCACCAAAAACACAAGCACGGCTGCTATGGAAATTAAAGCTGCTTTCACAGCCCTGGTATTTTTTAACTGGCTAATTTTCATAATATACCTGCCGGAGAGCCTCCTTCTAAAAAATATCTTATTATATTAATATTATTTCTGGCAGGACATATATTACTCACTTTAAGCAATTTAATAGGATGCTTTAATTTCAATTATTTCAGTATCCTGTATGGCCTTGTCTATCAGGCTCTCAAGCCCAATGCCAGCCTCAAGCTCAATCACCTTCTGGAGCTGGGGCCTTGTTTTGGGATGCTTCGCCACAAAAACGGTGCAGCAATCCTCATATGGGAGTATGGAGGTTTCAAAGGTTCCTATCCTTCTGGCTATCTCTATGACTTCATTCTTATCCATTCCTATTAAGGGCCTGAATACAGGCATTTTTACTGCCGCATTGGTCACCGCAAGGCTTTGTATTGTCTGGCTTGCCACCTGCCCCATGCTCTCTCCCGTTATTAACGCCAGCGCTCCCGCCTTAGCGGCAAGCCTCTCTGAAATTACCATCATAGCCCTTCTCATTATTATTGTGAGCTGCTCCTCGGGACAATTATCATTGATTTGTACCTGTATCCCGGTAAAAGGCACTATATGAAGCTTAATGCGGTAGCAGTAGCCTGCCATTATTTTAGCAAGATCAATGACCTTTTCCTTTGCCCTTTCACTGGTATACGGATAGCTGTAAAAGTGTACCGCCTCAATTTCCACACCTCTTTTAGCCATCATCCATCCCGCCACAGGGCTGTCAATGCCTCCTGAAAGCAGAAGCATTGCCTTACCGTTTGTACCTAACGGCATCCCTCCGTTAGAGGGTATTTTTTCAGAGTATATATATGTATCCTCTCTTACCTCAATATAAAGTATAAAATCGGGAGCATTGACATCCACTTTTAAGGAAGGGAGCCCGGATAAAATATACGCCCCTATTTCGCGGCTTATCTCAGGTGACTGCATGGGAAACCGCTTATTCCCTCTCTTGGTTTCCACCTTAAACGTGGCATATGCTTTCCTCAAAACAAGCTCCTGTGCCATTTTGAGTGAGTATTCCTTTATTGTGTCAAATTCCGAGTCTATTTTCCATACAAGGCTTACCGAAACTATTCCGAATACCTTTACAAGCCTTTCAAGTGCGGCCTCAAAATCATACCCCTCGTCATGGGGCTCTATAAATATTCTCCCCTGCGATCTTATAATGCTTACTTTACCAAGGCTGTAAATGGATTTTTTTATGTTTACCGAAAGCTTCTCTTCAAAAACCGGCCTGTTTAAGCCCTTTAATATTATTTCTCCGTACCTGACAAGAATTACGTTTTTCATATCCTTCCTCCGCGTCTTTTATGTATCTGTATTCCGGGCAGTATATCCCTTATGGCCTGTACAGCCTCTTTTATCTCCTCCTCCTCGTTGAAAGCGGAAAAGCTGAAGCGCACAGGCCCGTCCATATAGCACGCTTCCAGTCCTATTGCCCGGAGAACATGACTGTGCAGGTTTTTTCTTGAGGCGCATGCGCTTCCGGTAGAAACAAATATATTTCTTTCCTCGAGGTGGTGCAGCAAAACCTCCGCTTTTATGTTTTCAAACGAAACACATAATATATAGGGTGAGGCATTCTCAGGCGAAATAACTTTATACCCTCTGATCTCCTGTAAAAGAAGTTCCTTAAACATGTTTTTTATTCGTACCGCCTTTTCAAAATTCCTTTCAAGATTCCGGAAGGTAATTTCGGAGGCAAGCCCAAAGCCGCAAATACCGGGCACATTTTCGGTTCCCGACCTGATTAACGTCTCCTGTCCTCCTCCGAATATCAATGGCTTCAGCTTTACATGCCTGCCTGCGTATAAAGCTCCCGCTCCTTTAGGGCCGTGTATTTTATGAGAGCTTAAGGACATGAGATCAATTCCCATCCTTCCGGGAAAAGTTTTGACCTTTCCGTATGCCTGTACGGCGTCAATGTGCACTGCCGCGTCCTTGTTTACCGAGTTCCTTACATTGACTACTTCATCAACCGGCTGGATGCTTCCCATCTCATTATTTATATATATAACGCTTATAAGAGCTGTACGGCTGTTGATTTTTCTCCTCAAATCCTCAAGGTCTATTATTCCCTCGGAGGATACATCCACATACTCTGTCTCATACCCCTTATCGGAAAGATATTTAAATACCTCAAGCACCGACGGGTGCTCTATTTTTGTAGTCAGTATATGATTTCCTCTTCTGGGGTTGGCTTCCAGATATCCCCTTATAGCGAGGTTATTCGACTCGGTTCCTCCTGAAGTAAAATAAATCTCCCTGCTGCTTGCGCCTATGGATTCGGCTATTGCCTCCCTTGACTTTTTAACAAGCCTTTCTGCTTCTATTCCCTTCACATGCATTGAGGATGGGTTTCCATAGACCTCTCCCGCCACATAGCCCATATAATCAAGAACCTCGTCATACGGCTTTGTGGTTGCGCTGTTATCCAGATATATCTGCCTTTGCATAATTATTCCCCGTTTCCGATTCTGCCGCCCTGCAGGGAAAATCTTCCGGAGCTTGCAGGGCATTTGTTAAAGCAATACTAATTATTTTAACATAATATGATGATTTTAGTCATCAGCGTTTTTTTAAGTCCAAAGCTTTTTCTCGCTGCTTATTTTCTCTTATTCTCAAAGTAGCATTTATATTATGTCTTTTTAAAAGCTTCCATAGATTTTTGTATTTAGAATCATTTTTAATATCAGGTATTCCAGATACAGCAACTATCCTGCCATGAAAATCATATCCGGTCAAATCCTTTCCAAGTATACTTACGGCAGTTTCTATTTGTTCCAGTGCATGCCTTATGTCAACGCCCTTGAGCTCAATAAAAACAGCTTGCCTGTCATCTACAAACAATAACAAATTATCACACTTACAATTGCTTTGTCCTGCAATAATTCCTCCATCCACCCTGTAACAAATAACCTCATTACCTCCGCCCTCAAAAACAATTGACTTTCCTCTTTCCTCAGCTTTTGCATTTGAACGCTTATCTCGATATTTCCTGCATTTTTCTATACAATAGGGCTTTAATAATGACGGATCTTTGCTGAGCTCCCGATGGCAACTCTTAAATATGTCACATATACTACAAGCCATATTTAACCTCCAGATCAATAAGTTGCTCGGTTTGCTGGTTTATAATGCCTGACACAGAATCAATTTCTCTTGCTTCAATAAGTCCTGTATTCTTATCAATAATGCTTTCATACGTAAAGCTTCCGTTTTTGCTAAGCATATACGCTCCGAGTTCGTTTTCTTTAAGTCTCATATCCTTGTCAATAATTGCTTCCTCTCCGGAAATCCTATTTTCTACACTTGCAGAATGGATTAGAAGGTTTGCCGATGTGAGAATATATGGACTATGCGTAGTGATAATTATTTGACTGCCGGTTGCGTTTGCTGTTAGAACGATAAGTTCCATTATATATTTTTGAGCCTCTGGAAATAAATGCGCCTCCGGCTCTTCTATAATAAGAAAAACCTTATAATTCTCAAGAATTATAGAAAATAAGAGCAATAATATCCATAAGGCTTCCTGCTGCCCGGAGGAAGAAAACGTAAGCTTCACGTATTCATGCTTATTAAAATAAATTTTCTCTCCTTCTTTGTCACATATATAATCACCTTTAAGAATTTTTCTAATAATACTTATAGCTTTTTTTACATTTTTAGAATTAATTTTATCTGAGGACAACCGTTTTTTATCCTCAACAATTTCATCCAGCCTTTGTGAAAATTGTGTTTTAAGAAGAGATATCCTCTCAATAAAATCTTTTAGCAGTTTATCATGAGTAACATCGGAAATTAGTCTGAAGTGCTCCGACATAGTAGCCAGTAATCCCCTGCCAGCAGGTATATATAAAGGCAAAGTATTGTCTGAAAAAAGATTATTGATTTGTTCTTGCAATGCAGATGAAAACTGTGCTTGTTGAGATTGCCAAACTGCTATGTTAAATGCGTTGCTGGTTGCTGCACTCGAAGTATCATTACTACTTATATAGAAAGAAATAACTGTTCTTAAAATCATATGGATACCCTGTACCAAGTCATCACTAAATTTGACATTTGCATATCCATTCTTTAAAGTTATTATAATATTCTTAGAATACTCCGAATTATCAATACTGTTACAATAGTATTTTATCTTAAAGTTTCTCATGTGTTTAGTCGTACCAAAATAACCTACGAATTTAGACCTTAACTCCTTTAAAAAATTTATAAAACAGTCATTTTCATTAATGTCTATGAATTTTTCTTTGTTCAATAAATACTTATACAAATCATCTTTTATAGAACGGCAGTAGAATATTAATTTGCTTATGGTGCTTTTGCCTGTTGCCTGAGAACCAATTAAAATCGTCATCTTCTCATTAAATACTACATCAAATGAATCTACGGAACCGAAATTTTCAATAACTATTCTTTGCATTTTCCAACCTCCATTAATGACATTAGAATAAAATACCTTTCAAATACCAAGTTTTAAAGATATTACAAAAATCATTCTGTCACAATGGAATTATATCATTCTAATAAGGAAAAGGGGAGAATTTTATAAAATATTTAGCTATGACAGCTCCGTACAAAGTCAAACCGCGCGCTATTGCAACGCCAAAAGCATCGTGATAGACTATAGTGGAACAAAGTGCGGATGAGTTCGTCTATATTAATATATTACATAAAGAGAACGGCAAATTAAACTTAAGCAATAGATAAGGGGTCTTTAAAGTGATTGCAAAGCTTAAAAGAAAAGTAAGCGTACTGGTAGTTTTAGCGTTATTGGCCTATGCCTTCCCCGGCTTTGCCGAATCGGCGGAAGCAAGGCCGTTTTCGGATGTTCCGGCAGCCTCGCCGGCGTACGATGCCATAAACAGCTTAAGAGAAATAAACATAATAAAGGACACAGGGGAAAATAAGTTTGGGTACGGAAAACCGTTAAAGAGGAGCGAGTTTGTAATATATCTGGTTTCGCTGATGCAATGGGAGCTTTTAAAGCCTGAAAAGGCGAGCTTTACTGATAACACAGACAGGTCCTCGCCTTACTATGCATACATAGAAACCGCACTTAGCAAAGGCGTGATAAAAATGGGTGCCGGAAAATTCCGTCCCTCGGATTACATAACCAGAGAAGAGGCCGCTGTTATGCTTGTGCGGTGTATGGGGTACGATACGCTTGCAGCACAGCCCTCGCTTCAGTATAAGCCGTATGAGGATGTCCAGGACAGCAAGGGCTATATAGTAATTGCCAGAGATCTGGGCATTGTATCAGCCACCGAAAAATCCCTGTTTAACCCCAAGCAGCCTGTCAAAAAGGAGGATGCCGTATTGTGGCTTATCACAATGTACCATAAGCTCAACATCCGTGTTGACGAGCTGCACGCTTTCTATGCATTGGGAGCATACGGCCAGAAGGAGCTTATAAGCGAGCTGGATTCCGTAAGCTTCGGATGGAGCCGCCTTGAATACAATAAGCAGGCATACAGGGTAGAGCTCAGCATGAGTAATAAAAACAACGCGGACTTCTATCTGCCCGCAGGCTTTGAGGACCCCTTCAGTACAGCCGTTAAGGCCGGTGCTTCCACACAGCTTAATATATACGCATCTCAGGACACACGCGTGTGGGAGGAGGAAAAGCAAAAATACGTGGGAATAGTTGATTTCGTAACAAGCAAGGAGCAGAGGCGAAAGGCAATAATAGACAGCATTATAAAGAGGCTTTCCTCCACCTCCGGAAATGGGCGGGCCATATCCTTTGACGGTGTGGTTATCGACTTTGAAGGCCTAAAGGGAGAGGCGTCCTCTAAGGGCTTCAACACCTTTCTTGCGGAACTGAAAAAGGAGCTTGCAAAGGCCGGGAAAAAGCTGTATGTGGCAGTACATCCCAGAGTGGAAAACCAGGCCTGCTATGACGGATACGACTATAAAACCATAGGAAGCCTCGCCGACAAAGTAATTTTAATGGCTCATGACTATAACGCCATGGTGCTTACGCAGTCGGACATGGATAGAAATGTCACCTTTACTCCCGTTACTCCTATAGATCAGGTATACTATGCGTTAAAAACCATAACCGACAAATCCTCAGGGGTGGAGGACACAAGCAAAATATGGCTTCAAATCTCCTTTGGAACCGCACAGTGGCAGTCCAAAGATAATAAGGTTATAAATCAGAGGGTTTACACCACGTCCTCTGATAAAATAAGAGACAGGGTTTTAAACGGTGACGGCATGGAGGACTTAAAGGTCAATTATTCTGCTGCAAGTGAAAATCCATATATTACATACCTTAATCCAAAGGACAATGTATATAATAGAATATGGTATGAGGACAGCAGAAGCGTATATGCAAAAATAAAGCTGGCCAACATGTTTGGAATATACGGTATTTCACTGTGGCGGCTTGGGAATATCCCAGACTATGACGGCGATATCGAAAAAGGCGCATATCTTGATGTATGGCAGCAAATACTAAATTTGTCCGGTGGAAAAAATGATACAGAAGATTGACAAAAAATTTGAGAATAAGTTAATAGCCCTGGGTATAATTGCGGCATTGTCTCTGATTGTATATTCAAACAGCTTCACTGCCCCTTTTACCCTGGACGATTTCGGATCTATTTCCAACAATACCTCCATCCGTCATCCGTGGGACATACCGGCTATCTGGAAGTTTTATTCCAACAGGTTTGTCCTCTATTTCACCTTTTCCCTAAACTACTTTATACATCAGACCGGTGTGGTTGGCTACCATATAGTAAACCTTGTGATACACATTTTAAACGGTTTTTTTGTGTTTCTGATTATCAGGAGCATACTGGGGCTTAGGTTTTTCAATAAGAAAATACCCGGGAAGTACCGCAATATAATTTCTGTGATATGCTCCGCGGCATTCATAACCCATCCCGTACAGGTCAATGCCGTTACCTATGTCGTTCAGCGCACCGCTTCTCTTGCGGCTCTATTTTACATGATGGCTGTATTTTTCTTTATCAAATTCAGGCTTCATGACAGGATAAGGTATTTTGCCCTCACTCTTATCTTTACGGTTCTTGCAATGTTCACAAAGGAAAATACCATAACAATTCCTTTCATGCTTATAGTAATTGAGCTTATGTTTTTTTTAAAGGACGGAAAAACGAGCTGGAAAAAAAGGCTTTTATTTATTTTTATACTTCTGGCTACCATACCCATTATACCGTCCACAACACTTTTTTGGGGAGGCTACAGCCAGAGTGACCCCAATGTAAGCTTCAAGGCCAGTACCTCGATGGACAGGCTTCACTATTTCTATACTCAGATGAATGTGATAGTAAAATATATAAAGCTGATGTTTATACCCGACGACTTAAACTTCGACTACAGCAATGACTTTCCCGTATCTAAAACCATATGGGAAAACAACTCATATATATCCTTCCTGATTCTTTTATTTATAGGAATTATTTCTCTGCTCAATGTAAAGAAAAACAAGCTTTTATCCTTTGGAATACTATGGTTTTTTATAGGATTATCTGTTGAATCCTCATTTATTTCAATAAAGGACGTGTACTTTGAGCACAGGCTTTACTTCCCTGTAGCAGGCTTTATAATAGCTATGGCGGGCATTATATTTTCACAGCCCAATCTGGGGAGAGGAAGGTATATTTTTAAAAAGCCTCTTCTATTTTTTACCGTTGTGATGGTATTTTACATTTCCATGAACTCAGCCCTCACCCTGCACAGGAATTATATTTTTGGCAGCGGTATAAGGCTGTGGACCGACGTAGTTCGTAAGGCCCCCGGAAGCGACCGCGCGCACTGCGTTCTGGCAACCAATTATATGAATGCATATAAGGAAAAGGACCCCGATACCTTTCAATATCTGGATATAGCCGAAAAAGAGTTTAAAAAGGCAATTGAGCTTTACTACAGGAACGACACCGCCCACTGCAACCTCTCAAAGGTTTATCTCTTAAAAAAGGACTATCAGAAGTGCATAGATGAAGCAAATATAACCAACGGCATAAGAAAATCCGAGTATGCATATTTTAATTTAGGCTCTGCTTATGAAAAGCTGATTGAGCCCGATAAAGCCCTTGATGCATATTTAAAAGGCTACAGGGTCAATGATAAAGCCACATTTTTATTAAAAGCCCTGGGAAATTTGTATTCTGAGAAAAAGGATTATAAAAATGCTAAATTCTATTATGAAAGGTTTTTGGAATATAACGATTATAACGACAGCAAGGATATAAAGAAAAAGCTTGAGGATATTGACAAAAAGCTAAATGCTTCAATTGGCTAAAGTGCTTGTTCACTAAAGTGCTTGTTCACTAAAGCAATTACCTGATTTTATGCTATCTTCCCTTACTCTTGAATCTGTCCAAATCTCTTTGCCTGTCCATAAACTCCTTTATATTGAGGCTTCTGTGGCCTTCTATATCTTCAATACACCTGCAGCAGTTGTCGCATCTCTTACCGCTGTCCAGATCGCATATCTCGCACTCTCCGCAGTCAATGCACTCTCTGTCATACAGTTGACACCAATCAGCCATTGCAGCATCCCTCTTTCATATTTTAAATATCAATTATAATTATAATATGCCCAAATCCAAAAGTAAAATAATAAATACTCCAAAATGGGAATTTGATGGAAATATCCCAAATAAAGGCTGGCTTTAAATATGGGCCCTCTTTTCCACAGCCTTCAGTATGCCGTATATTATAGCCTGAGGCCTTGGAGGGCATCCGGGTATATAGACATCTACAGGCACTATGGAGTCAATTCCGTTTCTCGTTGCATAGCTGTCCTTAAAAATGCCCCCGCTGCAGGCACAGGCACCCAACGCAACAACCAGCTTGGGATCCGGTGTTGCATTGTACGTCTTAATCAGGGCAAGCTCCATATTGCGGGAGGCCGGCCCGGTGACAAGCAGCATATCGGCATGTCTGGGAGAAGCTACAAAGCTTATCCCGAATCTTTCTATGTCATTATACGGGCCGTTTAAGGCATTTGCCTCATTATCGCAGCCGTTGCAGGAGCCCGCATCAACCTCTCTTATATTAAGGCTCCTCCCGAAATACTTATTTATGTCATACTTAAGCCGCCTGCCTATAAGCTCATAATCCTCCCGCTCATCACCCGTTTTAATACCGTCCCCTGTTACCCTCAGCTCATCCCTGGATTTTTTAGCAAGCTCGAAGCCCTTTGACATTGCAATAGCCTTTTGAGGGCATATATCGGCACACAGAGAACAAAATATGCACTCGTCCAGATTTATGCCTATGGACTGCCCTTGTCCGTCATGGCGGCAGTACCGTACAATTGCTCCGCTGGGGCACCTTTTTATGCACTGCCCGCACATATTGCATTTTGCAATATCTACTTCCGGCTTCCCTGTTATGAAGTCGGTCTTTATAGGCTTTTTAGGATAATCAACAGTTACAACCCCATGCTGTATGGACTTTTTTATAATATTGAACATGCTTATTGCTCCTTAAGGCTATTATTTTTATAAATCATTCCCCGAATAGGAAAGATTAAAGCTCTTGTTTATAAGCGGGAAATCGGGAATTATATTTCCCTTTACCGCATGGCACACAACCGGCCAGTTGCAGAAGGAGGGGGTTCTTACCTTGTACCTGAATATGGTATTATCCTCACCCGACATCACCCAATGGCAGTTTTCCCCTCTGGGGGCTTCGGTTATCCCAAAGGCATGCTTATACGGTTCAAGGGCTTGCACAGGCTCAATTATATCACCGCTTGAAGGCATTAGCTCCAAAGCCTGTCTTATTATGCTTACCGACTGGGCTACCTCCTCAATCCTGGTGTTCATTCTGCAGTTAACGTCCCCGTTGTTGTGATTTGGTACTGCAAATTCTATTTTGCCATAAGCAGCATACGGAAAATTTATTCTTATGTCATCATGCACTCCCGCAGCACGAGCGGCAGGCCCTACGGCATTCAGCTCAAGCGCAAGCGTGCGGCTTACAACTCCGGTATTCTCCACCCTGTCTATAAACATAGCGTTAGATTTAATTATGTCGACCGTTTCAAAAAATTCCTTCTCAAGCCTGTCCATAGCCGACAGAATTACCTTTTCCTTATCCTTAATAAACTCCCGCCTTACTCCTCCGGGAGCATTCGCGCTCCTTAAAAACCGGCTTCCCGTCAGCTCCTCGTTAAGCATCTGGCACCAGCGCCTCATCATTGCAAACTGGCCGTTTGCAAATACATAGGCAACATCCAGGCATATCCCCGCAATATCTCCGATGTGATTATACAGCCTCTCCAGCTCACAGAAAATCGTCCTGGCATATGCCGCTCTTTCGGGAACATCATAAATTCCCGCAATCCTTTCAATGGCCTGGCAATATGCAAGAGAATTTGAAAAGCTTTCATCCCCCGATATTCTCTCCGATATAAAAAACACCTTCTCAAAATGCTTCCCTTCGCACAGCTTCTCAATGCCCTTATGCACATAGAAGAGCTTGGCCTCAAGGTTTATAACGGGCTCCCCCGCAACGCTGAACCTGAAATGCCCCGGCTCGATTATTCCGGCATGCACAGGCCCTACAGGTATTTCAAAAACCCCCGAACCCTCTATCCTGACAAAATCCTGCCTCCTGTTTTCAAAAGGAGGCTTTCGAGACATATCAAAGTCCCTTTGCAATGGGTGAAGGCCCTCGGGCCAATTTTCATGAAACACAAGGTCCCTCATATCGGGATGTCCTTCAAAGGCTATACCCATCATATCCCTAATCTCTCTTTCATAAAGGCTGGCAGCGGGGATCTCAAGCGTAACAGACGGTATAGCGGCACCGGTATCCCTTATGTTGGTCTTTACCGTAATGAGCTTCCCTTCTTTCTTCGCGGCAAAGGAGTAGTATACGGCAAATCCGTTATTGACTTTCCTCTCATCACTTGCAAATAAATTTATAAGTGAGCATTCCATGTTTGTGTAAATAAATATGCACAATCCTTTTACTGCCTCACAGGATACCTCTATATAGGTTTCATTCCCGTTAACAGTATAGGTCTTTATTATGTCTTTACAAAAGCTTTCTTTAATAGAATCCATAAGCCTTGGCATCATTGGACCCTTCACTCCCCCTTTCAAATGATAAACTCACCCCTGGCCCCTCTCTCTTTTCAAAAGAGGGGAACCAGCCTCCTTTCTTCCCCTCTTTGGGATAGAGAGGGGGCCGGAGGGTTAGTTAATTATTCAGCCGCCCGACGATAACAGTATAATATCTCTTGCCCGGTCAATAAGCTCCTTAACAGGGTAAGGCAGGTACAGCCCGGTTACGGCTATTATAAGCAGCAATATAACCAGTATCCCTGCTCCCAGGCGGTTGATTTCTCCCGGACTTACTTCCTTGTCCAACGGCCTGCCGTAAAACATTTTAAACATCTGCGCTGCAAAGCCTGCAAAAATCAATGCCAGAAACAGCAGCAGCAGACCGGCGCTTATATATTTTTTCTCGTTAAAGGCAGCCATTATTATATTTATTTCACTGCTGAATATGCTGAAGGGAGGCATTCCCGTAATTGCAAACAGCCCCAGCATAAACGCGGTACCCGTCACAGGCATAATTTTAAATATGCCCCGGACCTTACTGATTATTTTAGTTTCATATTTTAAATATACACTGCCCGAAGCCAGAAACAGCATTGATTTCGTAAAGGCATGGTTCAGCACGTGGTACAATGCTCCAAACACACTTAAGGGAGAAAGCATTCCCAGTCCCAGTGCTATAATTCCCATATGCTCTATGCTTGAATATGCAAGTATTCTCTTAAAATCCTTCTGTACCAGTATGAATATGGCAGCAGTGCCTATGGAAATAATACCAAGCGTCATTAACAGCCTTCCGGTAAACATGCTGCTGCCTTCATTTCTGTTTACTATAGCCATTACTCTTATAATACTGTACATTGCCGTATTTAAAAGCACTCCCGACAGAAGTGCGCTTATGGGCGACGGAGCCTGACTGTGGGCGTCGGGAAGCCAGGTATGCATGGGAGCTAAGCCGACCTTTGTTCCAAAGCCCACAAGTATAAAAATAAACGCTATCCTTAAAATACTTCCCTGCAGCCTGTCTGCGTTGTGAAAAAGATACTGCCAGTTAAGCCCTTCTAAAGACTGGCCCAGAGAGTGCACCGACGAATAGTAAAGCATAACTGTTCCAAGCATGGCAAAGGCTATCCCTACAGAGCATATTATTATATATTTCCATGCCGCCTCTATTGATTTCTTATTGCTGTAAAAGCCTACCAGAAAAGCAGACGCAAGGGTGGTTGCCTCCACCGCAATCCACATTAAGCCCATATTCTGTGTTGATACAGTCAATACCATTGTAAAAATAAATATATGAAGCAGAGAGTAGTACAGCTTCAGCCTTCTTATATTTATTACGCCTTTTTTAAGCTCTTCATTCATATACCCTATTGAAAAAACAGACACAAGAAATACTACAGATACAGTGACAAAAAGAATTAAAGCACTAAGAGCATCAACATAAAAAATATTATTGAAAAAAGCAGGCGAAACAGCTTCATTCCGGAGCACATCCGAAATAACAGCTACGGATGCCAGCAAGAGAGCGGCAGTGCCGCAGGCATTTATCATATTAATGGTATTTTTTTTATTTGTAATCCAGAACAGCCCGCAAGAAATAAGCGGTATAACCATAACAAGCAGAATATACATATTAACCCCTCAAGTTCCTTAATTTATCAATATCTATTGAGTCGAAGCTCTCATTTATTCGGAAAACAAACACACCCATTATAAGCACTGCCGCAAGCACATCAAAAAATATCCCTATTTCAACAATCATAGGCATACCAAAGGTTGTGAGAAGCGCAGCCATAAACATTCCATTCTCAATAACCAGAAACCCTATTATCTGGCCTATGGCCTTCTTCCTGCTAATCATAAAAAACAGCCCTATCATAACCAGTGATATAGAATTGGTAAGGAACATTATTTCATACGCCCCCTTTATGTCAGGTATCAGGGATATCACATACCACACCAGTATTACAAGACCGCAGCATATTATGATCGATATCGGTATATTGATGAAGAAATCCTTTTCAACCTTGTACTCCACCCTTTTGCATATCTTGTTAAGCATTCCCGGTATAAATACAACCTTGAGCAATATTATAAGCAGGCACATTATTATGGCGCTGTCAAATTTACCTTTGGCCGCCGTATGGTAAATCCCCAAAGCTCCTGCGGCCGCGGCAAGCAGCATTGACTGGAGCCTGAAGGTTTTTATATAGGAATTAACCCTCTTATTTGCAACAAGGATAAACGCTGAAATTAAAATCAGCATTGACAGTATATTCAGAAACTCCTCAAGCTTAAACATTACAACTACCTCCCGAATACAAATGAAGACATAAAGCCCAAAATAGCCAGTATAAATGCCAGAGCCGCATGATTAGGCACACTGAAAAGCCTGAGCTTAACTGAATTTATTTCTATAACGGCTATTACACCGGAAATAACCAATACCTTCAGAACGTACAGCCCAAGCGCCGGTATAAGGCCTGCACTGCTTCCGAACGGGATAAAAACATTGCAAATAACAGTAATCAACAAAAGCTGCTTAATTGACGCCGACATCTCCATCAGCGCAAGATGCCTCCCCGAATATTCAAGCAGCATTGCCTCATGCACCATAGTGAGCTCGAGATGTGTTGCAGGGTCATCCACCGGTATTCTCGCAGTCTCGGCAATAATAATTATAAGCATGGATATAAGCAGCAGCAGGTAGACCGGACTGACGAAACCCCAGCCGGAGACTGCAAAGCCTTTATACATAGCCTGAAAGCTCAACGAGCCGACAAGAGGATTTAGCCCGACGGTAAACAGCACAAGCATCATGGACGGCTCTATCAATGCTGAAATCATCATTTCACGGCTGCTGCCCATGCCCCCGAAGGTACTCCCGGTGTCCATTCCCGAAAGCGCCATGAAAAATCTGCCTATGGCAATAAGGTAAACCACAAGCACGGCATCACCTGTAAAGCCAAAGGAAAACAACTGCGGTATTGCCGGCACAAACAGCGACGCAACCAATATAGACACGAAATAAATATACGGTGTGGCGGTAAAAATCCAGGATGCATTATCGGACACAACCACATCCTTTTTAAATAGCTTAAGCAAATCAAAATACATCTGAAGCACAGGCGCACCCTTTCTGTGCTGTGCTCTTGCCTTGAGCTTTTTTATAATTCCGTTCACCAGCGGAGCCAGCGCAGCCATTATAATAAGCTGCGCCACAATTTTTACAATTCCCTGAAACATTTCCGCACCTCGAAACACTTATTAAAAGTTTTAGGCGCCATAAAAATGGCAGCCGTAAAGCCAGTACCGTTGCAAGGCTATGCCCTTGCTGAACTATGTCCTTGCATAGTAAACGAGCATGGCTATAACCACTACAAAAATATAAATCAAGTATGTATGTATGCTGCCTGTCTGTATAATAAGCCTCATTCTTCTTGCGAAGTTTATAACATTTTTTACAACAGGCTCATAGAGATACTTTTCAAAGACTGATACGGTAGACACCTTATACCTGGCCCTTTTGAAGAAGTACCTGCCGCTTCCCTGTTCTATCTGAAGCTCTCTCTGCGGCCTGTAAAAAGCCCTGAATACAATTCTTACAGGCTTGGAAAAGCCCGTGGCGGTATATTGCATCCTTGAGTTAAGCTGCCTGTACCCGCAGTCCCAGGTACCATAATTTCTTAAATTCGAATTCCTGCTCATATACCTTGCCGCTAGAACCACCGCCGGCATTAACAGCAGGCCTGCTATTACAAGTGCCGCCGGAGATATTGACGTATTTGCCAAATATGAGTGCAATATAAGACCCGAATATCCAGCCTTGCCCTGAAAAATTGAAGTGCTCAGTATTTCAATACTGATTCCGTCCAGCAGCTTTAAGACATACACAGGAAAAATTCCTGCTGCAAGGCAAAGAGCCGCCAGAATGCCCATCCCTGCAAGCATTGTCCGCGGTACCTCACCTGCCTTCTCTGCCAGGCTCGTCCTCGGCATTGCAAGAAATGCCGTACCGAAGGCCTTTATAAAGCTTGCCGCCGCCAGGACGCCAGCCATTGCCAGAAGCGCCGCGGTAATTATAATGATGATTTTCATCCATGAGCTGCCTGCTCCGGCAGACGCAAATAATGCCTGATATATGGCCCATTCGCTTACAAATCCATTAAATGGCGGCAATGCCGATATGGATAATGCTCCCATAAGGAAAAACAGGGCGGTATACGGCATTTTCCTTATCAATCCCCCCAGCTTCTCCATATTTCTGGTTCCGGTTGAATAATGAACAGAGCCTGCTCCTAAGAACAGCAGCCCTTTGAAAACGGAATGGTTAAAAACGTGCAAAAGAGAAGCGGCCAGCGAGAATGCAGCCAGAACTGCATTTCCCTTTGAGCAGGCAATTTCAGAAAGACCGATTCCTATAAATATAATGCCCATGTTTTCTACACTGGAGTATGCCAGCAGCTTCTTTATATCTGTTTCCATCAATGCAAAGGCTATACCAAGAATAGCGGAGATCCCTCCAAGTAAAAGCGTTGCTGTGCCCCACCACAGGTACTCTCCCCCAAGGACGCCGAAAACTATTCTTATTATGCCGTAGGCAGCAGTTTTTATCATAACCCCCGACATAAGGGCCGAGATATTTCCGGGAGCGGCGGGATGAGCCATGGGAAGCCATATATGCAGCGGAATTATGCCCGCCTTTGTGCCAAAGCCTATCAGTGAAAATATAAATATGATATTTTTTGCGGAAGAGGGTATGCCGGAGGCATCTATTTCTGAAAAGCTTGCACTTCCCGTATACTGGTAAATAAGCACAAAGGCTGCTATAATAAATGCAGTTCCTATATGTGTCATAATTATGTAAATTGTACCGGCTTTTTGAGTTTCGGTCTTTTCATTTTCAAACACTACAAGAAAATAGGAAACCATTGACATAATCTCCCACGCAACTAAAAAGAAAAAAATATGTCCTGAGGTTACCACCATAATCATAGATAACGCAAAAAGATTGTAAAGAAACCCGAACACCCCTATATTTCTGCTATCATAATAATGCTTCAGGTAACCTATGGAATATATCGAAACCACAAAGGTTAGAAGTGATATTACCAGTACAAAAAAGACAGAAAGGTTATCGATATGAAAGCTTACTGATATGGGGTAAACACCCGTTTTTAAGGTTATATCAAAGGCTTCTCCGGTATATATCAAAAGCTTGCATGCACAGAATATTATTCCTGTCAAAGAAGCTGCGGCGGCGGCAGTATTTGCAATAGTGCCGGAGAGCTTTTGGCTCCTGCATGCCAGCAAGCTGAGCAAGGCGCCTGATAAATACAGTATAAGCAGCGCGGCAAATATATATTCATGCCCCGAAAGCAGGGCTGTATTGTCTGAAGACATGACCTGACCCCCAATTTAAAATCACGTTCTCTATATTACTCCTTTTAAAATTGGTTGTCAAATTTCGTTGAATGAGGCGCAGGGACGGTTCTCCTGCCTCAGCAAGCTGAGGCAGGAGAACCGTCCCTGCGCCTCATCGCTTATTTAACTTATTTATAAGTTCATCAATCTTTTGCTCGCTTATCAGGCCTTTACTGAAATATACCAGAGATCTGAGAACAGTATAATAAACCATTTTATCTTTAAAATCGCTCCCGTCATCCTCCATACCGTTAAAAATCATTTCGAATGCCTCGGGATATTGTTCTTCGAGTTCATTAAACAGCTTTTTCCCAAGCGGGTTTTTCTTTATATCTCCAATCGTAGAATTTCTGTGATAGATTTTTTTTACTTCATCGTCGGAATTAATCCTGATGCAGGCAGTCAGCCTTATATCTTCCGAGGATGCGCCGATCAGAATCTCATAATGTCCGCCTTCTACTCTGAAAGCCCGCTTTTGAGTACAAAAATATGAGAATGAGGAGCTCTGCAGCTTTATTATAATTTCCCTTTCTTCCCCGGGCATTAAATTTACTTTTCCAAATTGCTTCAATTCCTTAACAGGTCTGGCTATCTCACTTTCAACAGCTCTGACATAAATCTGGTATATTTCTTTGCCCTGTCTGGCTCCTGTATTTTTAATCTTAAACTTAATGGATATTTCCTCATTTACATTAAAAGCACCGGCATTCAGCTCTAAGGAGCTATACTCATAGCTTGTATATGACAGTCCGTGTCCAAAGCAGAACTGAGGCTTTATGCCCTTTTTATCATAATACCGGTAACCTACAAATACAGACTCTCTGTAATTTACTTCGTCCCCTTCGCCGGGGAAATTTATATGGGAAGGATTATGCTCAAGAGCTGCCGGAAATGTTTCTGCAAGCTTTCCACAAGGGTTTGATATCCCCAGCAAAAGCTCACAGGCAGCGCCAGCGCCTGCTTGTCCCCAAAGATAGCCCTCTACCACAGCCTTGGCATTATTTATCCAGGGCATGGCCACAGGAGCCCCGTTCGATAACACCACAATCACATTTTTGTTTACGTTATAAATTTCATTTATAAGCCTTGTATGAGAAGCAGGAATATTTAAATGAGCTCTGTCGTACCCTTCCGACTCATAGCTTTCGGGAAGACCGGCAAATATTACTGCCTTTTGGGCACCTGAAGCTGTTTTTTTTGCTTCATTAATCAGCTCCTCATCCGCAGCAGCATCCATACGATAACCTGCCGCAAAAGGCACGGTGCGGTTCAAAAGCCTGCACATCTCTTCATATGCCGATTCGACTTGCGTTGGAACAACATGGGAGCTGCCGCCGCCTTCAAATCTTGTTTGTTTAGCAAGCATTCCAATAAAAGCTATATTTTCATCTCCGGATAAAGGAAGCACGCTATCCTCATTCTTTAACAGTACTATACATTCTTTGGCTATCTCTCCGGCCTTTTTATGGTTTATCTTTTTTATATTATCAGGAACGTGTGTTTTATCAGGCACGCCTGGTAATTCAGGCGAGTTTGCCTGCCTTGACTGAAGAGCTCTAAAGACCAGCTTCAGCACTCTTTCCACTGCTTTGTCAAGTACGTCCGCATCCAATTCCCCACTGTTAACAGCGTCAATGATTTTTCCGGTATTTACCATACCTGAAGACGGCATCTCAAGGTCCAGCCCCGCTTTAAGACAATCAACCCTGTTATTGACCGCTCCCCAGTCCGATATGACAGCCCCGTCAAAACCCCATTCATCTCTCAAAATTTCTGTAAGGAACCTCCTGCTTTCACAAACGTACTCACCGTTAACTCTGTTATAAGAACACATTACCGTCCAGGGCCTGCCAATCCTTACTGCGTACTCAAAGCTCTTTAAGTATATTTCTCTTAAGGCACGCTCATCAATTACCGCATTAACAGACAGCCTCCTGTGCTCCTGATTGTTTGCAAGATAATGCTTTAATGATGCTCCCGTACCCTTTGACTGTATCCCCTTGATCAGGTGCCCGGCCATCATACCGGAATAGAAGGGGTCCTCTGACATGTATTCAAAATTTCTGCCGCATAGGGGAGAACGCTTTATATTATTACCCGGTCCAAGAATGACATTAACACCTTCAAATATTGCTTCCTCCCCCATAATAATTCCTGTCTGCTCCATAAGCCCGGTGTCCCAGGAGCATGCTAATAAGGATTCGGAAGGAAAGCATGTAGCCGGTACTGTAAAAGGTTTTCCCTCAACTGTAATCTGCTTGCGCAGTCCGGCCGGTCCGTCAGATACCATAATTGAAGGAATTCCAAGCCTGTGATTTTCTTTTGTGTGCCAGAAATCCTCACCCGATACGAATCCGGCCTTTTCTTCCAAAGTCATATCTGCAACTATTTTCTTTATTGTATCATTCATATTCCTTCTCCATTCAGGAAATTATAAATACTTCATTAAAACCTTGCTTCCGGTGCTTGACGCCTCCATTGCCGAAAATACAACCTTGAGTGTTTTTACCACATCTTCTCCGGAGATTGGCGATTCCTTTTTGTTTATTACGGCATCAGCAAAAGCGTCTACTATCCCGGATTTAACCTGCTCAGGCAGGCTGTAAAGTATTTTCTCTCTGCTCTTCAGTGTTGCCTCAACCCCGTATTCCTGCTCTGCGAGGATTTTAACAACTCCATTTGAGCAATAAATTGTTGTTGAGTTATCAACTGAACCATAATTTGACCATGAAGCTGTTATCGTACCTATGGCACCGTTTTGTGTTGTTAACAGGCATATTGCATTATCATCAACACCTATAGGCTTTCCTTCGGAGGTCCTCTTATCAAAAGCTCCCATAACAGCAGTCACACTGGCAAATTCATCCTCCAGCATCCAGCGCATAAGGTCTATTTTGTGTACTCCCAGATCTCCCATTGCCCCTAAAATAGCCATGCTTTTGTTAAAAAACCATGTGCCCTTCGTCTTATCAACTCCCCAGTTTTCAGGACCACTATGCGAAAACTCCGTTCTAAAGGAAACTACCTTTCCCACAATTCCGGATTTAATAATTTCCTTAGCCTTTATATGTGCCGCATCCATTCTCTGGTTCTGTGCAATCATTAAAAGCTTGCCGCACTCCTTTGATGTTTTTGACATCAGTATACCGTCATCAACAGTAGTTGCCATCGGCTTTTCACATAAAACATGCTTTCCGGCCTTAAGTGATTTAATAGTTACTTCAGCGTGAGTTGCATTTGATGTGCATACGATTACCGCATCAACTTTCTCATCTGAGATCATGTTTTCGTAAGCTTCATATACCCTTCCGCCATATTTGCCCGCCATTTCCTTTGCTCTGTCTTTAACCAGATCAAAAAACCCGGCAATTTCAATTTGCGGATTAAGCATGCATTCCGGAGCATGTCTGAAGCGCGCAATAGCTCCGCAGCCAATTATTCCTATTCTCATATTATTTACCTGCCTGCTTTAAAATAATTTTTTATGACAAAAGTATTATTGGAGTATCGTATCCTTAATTCTTTTCAAACCTTCTTTAACAGGATCTACAGGAAAATATTCATATCCGGCATAGCCATTAAAGCCTGCCCCCTTTATAGCATCGAAAATCCTCCTGTAATCAAGCTCTCCATAATAAAGCTCATGTCTTCCGGGATTACCCGCCGCATGGAAATGCCCTATTCTTTCAATATTTGGTATTATTCTTCTTAAGATATCGCCTTCCATAATTTGCTGGTGATATATATCGTACAGCAGCTTTATATTAGGACTCCCTACCTCGTCAACTACCCTGAAGCCCTCATCTGAGCTCCAAAGATAATAGCCCTCATGATCAACTCTGGTATTGAGTGGCTCAACAACAAGGGTTATCCCATCTTCCTCAAGTATAGGCGCACAGGCCTTAAGCCCTTTCACCAGTGACTCATACTGTTCCTGACGGCATTTTCCGGTATCGTTGCCCGTTTGTGAAATAAGCCTTGTACATCCCAGCCTTTTGGCCGCTTCTATGGACTCCTTAAGTCCTTCTATATATTCCTTTCTCGAGGAAGCATCTACAAGACTTACAAATTTTGTACAACATGCCGTCACATTCATACTAAGGCGGCCTTTAATTTCTATAAGCCTGGTAATGTCCTTGTCCCACCAATCCCACATTTCAAAAGCATCATAGCCGCAGCTTTTAATTTCTTCCAATCCTTTGTAAATATCTCTTCCAAAATACAGAGCGTCTACACAGACAGATGGCCTCATTTTCATGCCCCCCACTTAAATTTTTTACAGTCTTTTTTTTCCGGCATCAATATGTTATTACAATCTGAATTGCCTGCTCGGGGCAGTTATCCACCATTTCATATGCCTTTGAAATTTCATCAAACGGAATGCTTTGTGTAATCAGGTTGTCAAGCCTAAGGCTTTGCAGAATGCTAAAGCAGGCTTCCGCTCTTCTGCCCTCATCCCAAAGATGTCTTAAAGCGGGATCAACGTGGTTTGTCTGAGATTGCTTTATTCCAATTCTGTTGTGGTGGAATTCCTCTGATAAATCAAGATTTTTTACCATTCCCTGGTACCAGCCCAAGGCGGTCACGCAGGTTTCAGGAGCAGCTATTCTGATTGCTTCATTCAGAGCCTTGGAGTTTCCTGTTGCCTCTATAACAACATCAGCGCCCCTGCCATTGGTTAATTTTCTTACTTCTTTTGCTATATCCATGCCTTCAGTAGCATTGAACACTTTGTCACAACCGTTTTCAAGCGCCGCGTTAAGCCTTAGCTCAAACATATCTATACCATATACCTTAAATGCGCCGCTCATTTTAGCCATTTGAGCAACAAGCTGCCCCAGCACCCCCAGTCCTGATACCACCACAGTGTCTCCAAGCTTGATATGGCTGTCCAAAATTCCGTTAAAGGTTGTCATCAAATTGGTGAAAAATACTCCATACTCCGGCTTTAATCCTTCAGGGAGCTTGATTACTTCACTTTCAGCCTTTACTGCCTCCGACTGGTGAGGCGCGGACGAATATACCAGATCTCCGGCCTTTATATAACTTACACCGGGGCCGGCTTCGATCACCCTTCCGACATTGGCATATCCCATGTACCAAACCCCGGGATCATTGCTTTTGATTGGGTACTGCCAGATTTCTCCCTCCTCTGCGTCACAAAACAGCCTGGTTTCGGGATCATACTTCCTCCTGAAAAAGGGCGCTATGCCTCTGTAAACATTCATTTCCGTTCCATGACTGATTCCGGAGCAAATTGTCTGAATTCTGACTTCATTCTCTTTTACTGGCAGCTCCGGAGTGTTTTCCACTGTCAACTGTCTTGGTCCATTGTAAACCATTACCTTCATAAGTCTCTACTCCTTTTATGCAGATATTTTATTTTGTGTCCTCTTGACTGATTGGCAACAGCCAACCGGATGATATTTAATTTATGTAAACCTTCTTAAAATTTAAGAAGGTTTACATATTCTATATACCGGTAATTCCGAACAATTGATATGCCTATTTTAAAAGCTCTTCAAAGCCCGCCATAGCCTTATCAATTGACTGCTGAATATCCTTTCCTGCTATTATCTCAGTGCACATGCCAGGCAGGGGGCCGTTAGGCCAGGCATCCACCTGACTCCATTGAGCAATCGGCAGATCGCCCGGAACTGCTCTTTCTGATTGCTTTACGAAAGCACTAAGCCATTCATCCTCAGTAAAATATTTATCGTTCATAACAGCCTTGCTTGAATTAAGCAAAGACAATGTTTTCGACGCCTTAAGCTGATTTTCCGCGTTGCAGAAGAACTTAACCCATTCCTTTGATGCCTCTGCGTCCTTAGTGGTTTTAAATACTACTATAGGCGCCGAGAATGCAATTGAGGATGGTCCATCCCCGCTTTTACTCGGCAATACTGCTGACGCAAACTTATCCTTAAGCTGCGGTGCCTGATTCTCAATATTATTCTTCGTTTCAGCCGGAACGCCGAATACCATGGATACCTTTTCAGCCATAAATTCTGCGGCAGGATCATATGACGGGTCTACCGCACTGCTTGATGCAATCTTGTGTTTAAAAATAACGTCCTTCATAAAGGTCAGAGAATCTATTCCCGCTTGAGTATTAAACGTCGGCTTTGTATAAGCTTCATCCATCACAGCACCTCCGGCACCTCCGAGAAGCGCAAACCAGGTCTGGTCAAATCTGGCCATCGTATTGTTCCATGCAAGACCGGCTCTGGTAATATTACCCTTTGAATCTGTCTCAGTAAGCTTTTTTCCTATCTCAACCATTTCATCCCAGGTCCTGGGAGCGGCCTCAATTCCCGCCTTTGCAAAATGCTCCTTATTATAAAGCAGGGTTCTTGTATCAAAACGCCATGGAACTCCGTACCAATGCCCATTTTGATATGCTTCATCCTTACCTGCCTCAAACCATGAATCCTCTCCCATTTCTTTTATAACATCATCAATTACCATCGGCCCATAATTTTCTCCTCCAATTTCAATAAGCGAGGCAGTAAAAAATACATCCGCTACATCGGGAGCCTCGCCGCCCGTACAAGCAAGCGTATACTTGTTCAAGGCCTGTCCCCAATCTACGATTGAGTATTTTACCTTGATCCCGGTCTTTGCCTCAAAGTCAGTTGTCATTTCGGTAAGCAGCTTGTCCTGTGCAGAAGGATCCGATCCATACTTCTGTATCCAGAAGGTTATTTCTTTGGAAGCAGCTTGTTCTTGTTCGCTGACAGTTCCGCTGCCGGCCGCCTGTTCTCCGTTGTTTTCCGCCTTTTCCTGAGAGCCGCATGCAGTAATACTTGCCGCAAGCATAGCCACTGCTAGGAATACCCCAATAAATCTTGCTGACTTTTTCATTACTTTGACCTCCTAAAATTATTAGTTTATATTTATTTATCCTTTAACTGCCCCGGCAGTTAAACCACTAATTAAGTATTTCTGCAGGAATGCAAAAAGTATTATTGCGGGAAGCGTTATTATCACTGATGTAGTCATTGTAAGGGCTATATTTGAGTTTGTTCCGAATTGGCCTATATAATCGTATATACCTATGGAAGCAGGCTTCAAATCATTATTTGATAAAATAATGCTGGCCCACATAAACTCATTCCATGCAAGGATAAAGGAGAATATCGTTGTTGCCATTATACCGGGCAAGGATATAGGCAGAGCAATTTTGAAAAATGTTCCGAATCTGGTGCAGCCGTCTATGGTTGCGCTTTCTTCCAACGATGTGGGTATAGCCGACGAAAAATAGCTTTTCATCATTAAAGTGCAGAAGGGTATGCCCCATATGGAATACGCTATTATTAAACCGGCATAAGTATTTGTAAGCTTTGCATTAAACATTATAAAGTAGAAGGATATAAAGGGAAGTACTCCCGGTATCAACTGAGATAAAAGCATCAGCACAACCGTGGACCTCTGAAGCTTCCTTTTGGCAAACCTGCTTATACTATAGCCGCACAGGGTAGCCAGTATGACACATACAATTGTTGTCATTACCGAAACATACAGTGAATTAGACATGTATTTCAACAGTGGAAGTGTTGACCATACCGTCATATAATTTTCAAAAGTAATACCGGACGGAAAATACGACGGAGGGGATAGCATAACTTCTCTGCTTGGCTTTACTGACGTAATGAACATCCAATAAAATGGCAGCAGTATAAAAATTGAACAAAGAGCCATTATTAAATAATGCTTAACTGCAGGTTTTACCTTATTTGATGACACTTATATCTCTCCTCCTCTAAACAGCGCGATCTACTTTTAAGGATCTTTTAATATAATAGAGCGACGGTATTAACACAATTAATAGCATAATTACACTAATTGACGCGGCATAGCTGTATTTAAAATTAGTAAACGCCTCGGAATACACCCTTACCGCCAGCACCTCAGTGAGATTTATAGGTCCGCCTTTTGTTACCAGGTAACTTATATTAAAGTTATTAAACTGCCAGATTCCCTCAAGAAGAATTGAAGTCTCGACCACAGGCATAAGTGAGGGAAGCGTAATTTTCGTGAACTTCTTCCATTTGCCCGCCCCGTCAACATCTGCCGCCTCATATAATTCACTCGGTATAGTTTGTAATCCGGCTAAAAACATAACCATTAAAAATGGAAATATACTCCAGGTATTTATAATTATTACCATTATCAGCGGAAGAGATAAAAATCCCAGAAGGACTTCTGTTTGGCCTAAAAAATTTATTGGCCTGTCAATAAGGTTAATATCCATTAAAAACCGGTTAATGGGACTAAATGACTCGCTAAGCAGCAGTCTCCATACTGTAGCGGTTACAAGAGGCGGCGTTACCCATGGAGCCAAAAATATCGCTCGAAACAAGGCTTTTCCTTTATAGCCTTTATTCAGCTCCATCGCAACGATCATTGCAAGAATAGCTCCCAGCAGAAGCGAAAAAACCGTAAATACAATAGTGTTAACTATAACCTTGTATATTGAAGGGTCACTCAAGGCTTTTAAATAGTTGTTCAGCCCTATGAACGGACTTCCCTTCTTAAGAAGCTGAATATCAAAAAAAGACATTCTTATTGAATCAAGGCTGGGGTACAAATGAACAAAAACTATTCCTAATAATGCAGGCAAAAGCATTATCAGAGGAGTGTATTTGTCAAGTAAATGTGTTGACTTCATTGATATACCTCCATAGCATATAATTATTGGCATATATTTGAATGACTTTATGTTAAATATGTTAAGAATGTAATAAATGAATTAAGCTTACGCCTTACAATAAAGTAATATTTCTTAAAAAAGCAGTGCGTATGCCTAACTCTCAAGAAAATTCCCGGCAATGATGTGTCTATGATGCCATCGTAAGAAATCAAGAAAGTAATAATATATACAAACTTAAATGATTATAAGCTTTTAACCGATCTTCTTTCTATTATTTTAGGACTTATAGATATACTCCTTGCATTGTAATATATCTCATTTTTTCTTGCAACAAGCATATTAACGGCTTCTGCGGCCATATCCTCTATAGGAAGGCGAACTGTCGTCAGAGGAGGAGACATATACTCCGAAATAGTGTCGTCATGTCCTACTATAGAAACATCTTCAGGCACCTTAATGCCCCTGTCATACAGATATTGGAGCACGCCTACAGACAGTATATCGGCAGCTACTAATATTGCGCTGGGCCTTTTAGCCTCCTCAAATGCCTTTTTGGCAGCCTCATATCCATATTCGGGAGTATACTCCTGAACAAAATAAGAATGGGTCTTGGCATAGAGCTCAATATCCTTTTTCTGCATAGCCATAAGATATCCGGAATAGCGCTCCTTTTCCACATTAAATACCTGCTTTTTCCCTATGTATGCTATTTCCTTATGCCCCTTTTCTATAAGGTAATTTGTCGCAATAAATGTCCCCTCGGCATTATTGACCAGAACCTTATCGACTCCGAAATATTCCGCGGGTCTCTCAATCATAACCACTGGCGTATTTAAATTTTCCATATAGTCCTTCAAATTTTCCGGAACATTATGCTGAATAAAAGAGCTGAAAATAATACCGTCAACATTCTTTTTAATAAGTCCGTCAATCAAGTGCGGAATTTCCAGAATATCCTCTCCCGAATTTACTGCAAGTACATAAAACCCCCTTTCATAAGCAGCTTTGTTTACGCTTCTGGACAGCATCTGGAAAAAAAAGTTTGAGCACGAGCTTGGTACTATATGGCCTATGAAGCTCTCCCTGGAATTATTTTTTGACAACGTATCAGTCTTCGCTATATAGCCCAGTTTATCAATTGTTTCCTGTACTTTTTTTCTCACACTCTCGGACACATAGCCGTTATCCCTCACAACCCTGGCTACAGTAGCTATTGATACATTCGCGTCTTTTGCAATGTCAGCCATCTTAACCTTCATAATCCACCCGCCATTTTACATATTATTTTTCACAATATTTTAATTTTTATCATGAAGATAATTTAATTATTTTCAGATAATATAAATTTTTAACATGTCTTTTCACAAATCTGAATCTTGAGCACAAATTCATTATATTGCTCTATAAGGCTTTTGTCAATAGAAATAAAATATTTAATTATAGTTATGTATACTATTAGTATCAATGTTTTTTGTAAAAGAGCTATTAGCAGTCCATGTTTTTTCATATATTTTTCATATTTTTTACTTATTTTTTTCATAAATGCACAGGGACGGTTCTCCTGCCTCAGCTTGCTTGAGGCAGGAGAACCGTCCCTGTGCATCAGTCAATGCATCTCTTTTATTATTGCACAGATCCTTTCGGCATACTCTCCAGGCAGCCTCCCGTGAAGGGGAAGCGCCATTACCCTTCCAACAATTTTTTCAGCCACCGGAAGCCTTCCGGGAACTGCGGAAGGAAGGCTTTTATAGCAGGGGAACTGGCTGCAAAGAGGATAAAAGTATTTTCTCGCAAAAACATTATACCCCTTTAGTCTTTCGTACAGCATGTCGCGAGATATACCAAATTCGCATTCATTTACCGCTATCACGAAATATGGATAATTATATTTCACTCCCTCTGCCTCTTCAAAAAGCTTAACACCGGGCACATCCTTAAGAAGGCTTCTATATATGCCCGTAATTGCCTTTCTTCCCTCAATTTCCTTATTTACCTGCTTAAGAAGTAATATTCCCACCGCGGCCTGAACCTCATTCAGCTTGGCATTAGTCCCAGGCTCAATTATCAATTCCTCGTTCAATATCCCAAAATTTCTAAGCGAGTCCGCCCTCTGCTTTAAATATGGATCATTGAATGTTAAGGCACCGCCCTCTATAGTATGATAGAGCTTTGTGGCATGAAGGCTGAACATTGATATGTCTCCAAAGCAGCCTATAGGCTTCCCTCCCACCTCCACGCCAAAGGCATGGGCAGCATCGTATATTACCTTTAGCCCGTATTTTTTTGCAATGCCGTTAATTTCCTCAACCCCGCAGGGGTTGCCGAAAACATGCACAGGCATTATGGCAGTGGTATTGGAAGTGATTAGCTTTTCTATTTCCTTAGGATCTATATTAAAGGTATTCTCCTCAATGTCACAGAAAACAGGAGTGAGATTGCACCATGACAAAGCGTGGCAGGTGGCTGCAAAGGTAAACGGAGTGGTTATTACCTCTCCTGACAGTCTCAGAAGCCTGCATGCAAGCTGAAGAGCGACGGTGCCGTTTGAAAACAGCGAAAGGCTCTCTGACCCCAGAAAACCCGTAAGCTCTTTTTCCAACTGAGCAGCCATCCTGCCGTTGTTTGTAAGCTGGCCGCTCTGCCATATCAATGAGAGCATTTTGTTCATATCCTCAAGGCCAGGCAGCAGCGGGCTGGTAACATATACGGGCTGCGAAAAGGCTTTGGCTCTAACCATAAAAACACATCCTTTTAAAGCTTTAAATTATTTCCTTTATGTAAATTATCAATTGCCATGCAGCTCATAAAACCGAAAATTTTCCTCTGCCATACTGCTGTTGTAAAGGACAGCCTTCCGGGACTCGGCATCGTGTACAGACGGACAGAATACCGGCCTTCTGCCCTGTTCCATTTCCTTTATGCATTTATTGTGCTTCCATCCATTTACAGTTCGGAACCGGGGGTTGGAATACTTTTCATTCCTTATATCAAAGCAGGTTTTTTTACCCCTGTCCAGACCGCACCATTTTTGTGCCGCGCACTCATTGCAATTTACGTGCTGAAGCTGGTCGATTGCAACAGCGGGGAGAAAGCCTGCCTTGTAGGAGGTGCCTGTGCATATCCTGCTGCAAATTTCAGCATCACCCATGCAGCTTTCCTCGCTCCAATAGCCCAGAATATCAAGAAGCTCAGGCCGCAGGCACTGGCAGCAGCCCTCTACAAACCCTCTTACAAGCTGCAGGTAGTAAATGCCTCTCTCCTCTTTCCTTATAATAGTCTGGTTATACCTGTCGTAATACTCCTTACTCACTGCCCCCAGAAGCCCGACCTCGGGAAACACTGAAAAGGCGTTTAAAAAAACGCTGACCCAATCGGGAGTATGTATATTTACATCGCTGTCAACCGTTATAAAATACTGTTCTCGTTTTCTTCGGGATAAATTATAGTTTGAAGCATAAACAGGGCCTCTGTTAAGCTCAAACCTTTTCCTTAACTTTATTCTCTCGTCCCTTAAATCCTGAATGAAATCCCAGGAGTTATCCGTAGAATTATTATCAATAATATACAGCTCGAAATCATCCCGGGTTGCAAGAAGAGCAGTTAGATTTCTTGCCGTAAGCCCAAGCCTGTTCCATGCTACAAAGCTTACTAACGGAGGTATCATAAATATCGCCTGCGGCCTCCCTGTTAAAATTGCCTCTTTTATATTATGTCAATGAACCCGATATGTTGACATCAATCAGTTTTTTGAGTTTTATGTACACAATCGGAGACCGTTTAAAATACTATATAGTAGACATAAAGATTTTTAGGAATATATGCATGAAAGCACTTATTTTAAGCGGAGGAACAGGCTCCAGGCTGAGGCCGCTGACATATACCAATGCCAAGCAGCTTATACCCGTCGCAAACAAGCCTGCATTGTTTTATATAATAGAAAAAGTAGTGAACGCTCATATATCCGATATAGGCATAATTGTGGGCAGCACTCATAAGGAGGTTCAGTCGGCAGTCGGAGACGGAAGCAGGTGGAATGCGCGTATAAGCTACATTCATCAGAAGGAGCCGCTCGGACTTGCGCACGCTGTCAAGACAGCTGCGGATTTTACAGGTGACAGTGATTTCATAATGATTTTAGGAGACAACCTGTTTGATATGGGTCTTAGCAGCTTTATTGACAAGTTTCATGCCTCCGGAGCAAACGCCTCAGTTTTGCTTCACAGGATGGAAAATCCGGCAGGCTTTGGCGCGGCAGTGGTTGAAAACAGCCGTATTGTGCGGCTGGTCGAAAAGCCCCCGGAGCCCGTAAGTGATCTCATTATCACCGGAGTATACGCATTTGATAAAACAATTTTCGATGCAATAGCCAAAACCGCTCCCTCCAAAAGAGGGGAGCTTGAAATCACAGATGCCATGCAGATGATGCTTGACATAGGAGGAAGCATATGCTACGAAATTACAAAAGGGTGGTGGAAGGATACCGGAAAGCTGTCCGACCTGCTGGAGGCCAATCAATTAATGCTTGACGGGCTGGAAAGTTCCACGTATATTAATAGAAATAATAATTGTGTATGTACCGGTAAAATCATTGCCGACAGCAGTGTTTTAATCACTGACAGTATTATAAGAGGCCCTGTTACAATCGGAAGCAATTCAGTAATAAAGGGCAGCTATATAGGCCCCTACGCCTCTATAGGCAGCCTTGTAAAGATAGACGGCTGTGAAGTTGAAAACAGCATAATTATGGAAGGCTCAAAGCTGCGCAATGTAGGCAAAAGAGTTTCAGGAAGCCTGATTGGAAAAAATGCAATAGTAAAGGGAACCTCCGAAAAGCCCAATTCAATATGCTTTTTAATCGGAGACAACAGCGAAATATATATACAATCGGGAAGCAATGGTACCTTGTAGTACCCTGCGACAGAATTCTTATCCGGAAGCCAGGGTACTATTAGGAATTTAAATAGCTTTAAGGAAAGGAGATGTTCAGGATGAAGGTCTTGCTGGTTACAGGAGGGGCAGGCTTTATAGGCAGTAACTTTATAACTTATTTCCTGAAGAGGAATAAAAATTATATTCTGGTAAATATAGATAAGCTGACCTATGCAGGAAACATTAATAATTTAAGATCTATTGAAAACAATCCAAGATATCATTTTATAAAAGGTGATATCTGCAATTATGAGCTGGTGAATTATGTATTCAGAAAATATAAGCCCGATCACATAATAAACTTTGCCGCAGAATCCCATGTTGACAGGAGTATAAGCCATCCTTCTGTTTTTGTAAGCACAAACATACTGGGAACCATGACATTGCTTGAGGGTGCGAGGCATTTATGGGGCAGGCACGGTTTTCAGGGAAACAGGTTTCTTCAGGTATCTACAGATGAAGTATACGGAAGCCTTGACAACAGTAACGATTACTTTTTGGAGGGATCAAACCTCGACCCAAGCAGCCCTTACTCCGCTTCTAAAGCAGGGGCGGATCTTATGGCGGGCGCTTTTGCAAAGACCTATGGACTGCCTGTCATAATTACAAGATGCTGTAACAACTACGGGCCGTACCAGTACAGTGAAAAATTTATACCTACCTGTATTTTGAACGCCTTGCAGGACAATTCAATACCCATTTACGGGGACGGTACAAATGTCAGGGAGTGGATACATGTTCAGGACCACTGTATAGCCATAATACGGGCATTGTTTTATGGAAAGCCCGGACAAATATATAATATAGGCACCGGGGAGGAGGTATCCAACCTTGAAATGGCCTCAAGGATTCTGAAAATACTCGGCAAGCCCCAGGAGCTTGTACGCATGGTCAAAGACAGGCCCGGACACGATAAGCGTTATGCCCTTAACAGCTATAAAATCAAAAGCAACCTTAACTGGTCAAGCAAGATTAAGTTAGAAGACGGTCTCGCGGATTGTGTCAGGTGGTATAAAAGCAATCCTGATTGGTTTAAGGAATAAGGTCTTAAATCAAAGCCCTTCGCAAGGTGTATTTCAGCCAAAGCAAAAAGCAGCCGGTCCGGCTGCTTTTTGCTTTGGCTGAAATATGATAATTATATAGCCCAAAATCAATTGCCATTTTGAATGAAAAACAATATATTCTCCTGCGCCCAATCCAGGTGGTATACATTCCTTTTCTGGGATGCCGCATCATAAATCGATCCGCAGTAGGCGCTTCTCTCTCTGTCTGCAAGCTCCTTGAAGGTGGCCAGGTATTTAGCCTTGAACTTATCGGCTGCAGACTCATTTTTGTGCCCCCTGTTCCTTACGGTAAAGCATGTGTTCAGTTTTTTGTCAAGCTTGCATAAATGCCTTACCTTACATTCCTGGCAGGCTATGCTCTGTATCATATCAATCTCTATATTTTTCATAAATCCTGCCTTGAAGGTGGTATAATTATTTACCCTTATTGACAGCTCGGCATCTCCATAATAGTTTTCCTCGCTCCAGTAGCCTATCTGCTCTATAAGCTGAGGCCTGAGGCACTGAAGATGCCCCGGAATAAAGTCAAGCATTGTATCGACAAATCCGTTCTTCAACTGCAGGTAGCTTACATTCCCATTGACCCGGTCAATGACAGAGGGCAAATACTGAGGATACGGATAACCTCTTTGAAGGCCCAGAAGCCCCACCTCGGGAAATGCATCAAACACCTGCATAAACTTTGTGATCCAGTCGGGAGTCTTTATATATACATCACTGTCGATATTGAAAAAAAACTGGTCGGGCCTCCTTTTCAGCAAATTAAAATTGGCAGGCAGGATAGCTCCGTAGTTCAAAGGAAATTTTGTCTTTGACTTAATGCGGGGATCATTCAGCTCCTGTATATAGTCCCAGGTATTATCCTTTGAATTGCTGTCGATTATATGCATTTCAAAATCCTCAGGGGTGCTGAGAATAGAACCGAGGCTCCTCTCTGTCAGGCCCACTCTGTTAAAGGTAACATAATTAATAAATGGAGGTGTCATCTTATCATTCCCTTTCCTATAAAATCGCATTAAATAATTAATTGGTATTTTGTATAAAATAGTTAAAGTTTTGCAGTGCCCATTCCATGTTGTAGAAATGGGTTTCATACGATTTGGGATCAAATATGGACGCGCAGTAGGCGGTCCTTTTCCCCTCCTCAAGTTCTTTAAATGTGGCATAATATTTAGGCATGAACAGCTCCGCCGCCTCCAAATTCTTATGCCCCTTCTGGTGGATTGTAAAACAGGTATTTTTACTGCGGTCAAGCTTGCACCACTGCTTTGCACGGCATTCGCCGCAAAGTATTTTCTGAGTCATATCTATTTGAATCCCGGTTACAAAGCCTGCCCTGAAGGAAGTGTAGTGGTTTATTCTCAAAGACAGCTCGGCATCTCCATAGCCGTTTTCTTCACTCCAATACCCCATTTCCCTTATAAGCTCGGGCCTTAAGCACTGGCAGCAGCCCGGAACAAAGTCAAGCGGGTCTCCCAGTTTGCCGTGCTTGAGCTCAAGGTACGATACTCCGTTCCTGCATCTGCTTATAACCTCAGGTCCCTTTTCGCAATACGGAGGTCCTTTATGCACACCGAGAAGACCTGCCTCAGGAAAGGCATTGAAAACCTCAATAAATTTAGATATCCAATTGGGTGTTTTCATATACACATCGCTGTCAATTGTTATAAAATATTGCTCAGGCCTTCTTTTGGTAAGGTTGAAATTAGATGGCAGGATGGGTCCGTTATTCAGAGGAAATCGTGTTTTGGACTTTATCCGGTTGTCTGAAAGAGACTGAATATAGCTCCATGTGTCGTCCTTTGAGTTGCTGTCGATTATATGCATCTCAAAATCCTCAGGAGTATTCAGTATAGATCTAAGACTCCTCTCCGTAAGGCCCAGTCTGTTAAATGTGACATAGTTAACAAATGGCGGCATCATTTTATTTATCCTTTCCTTAAGTTTTATGCTATAAAAACAACACCCTAATCCATATTATGTCAATCCCATTTATTTGTTACATGCCTCGCTATCCATGAGAGCATAAGCTCAGTAACATTTTATGTAAATACTCAATAATATGTAACTATATTTTATGTTTTTTTATATTATGTAATGAAACCTATAAACAGGAGGCAATAATATGACCGTAGACTCTGTATTAAATCAATGCGGCACACATACAACTACAATAGTAGGACCTGCTAATGTAGTTGTGAATTCAGGGAAATTTGAGGCCCAAGTCACAAGCTCCGACTCATTTGACAAAGAGGCCTGGCTTACGGAAGCTCTTTCCTTTGCCAGACTGGAATCAAGCGGTGCAATAGATCCGTTATATATCACACTGTATGTTCCTGCAGGAACAACAATTCAGATTATTGAAAACGGAAATCCGGATCTTGGACCTGCGGATGGAGAAATTATAACGGGCTTTGACGAGACCGGATTCATCTTTAATCTCCCCATAGTACCTCCCTTAAGAGAAATTTCTCTGCAGGTACTTGCCACTCTCCCCGGGTCATCACTGACACTAGCTGTGGCACTTATAGAGGGCGGAGTGATACAAGGCTCCGCAATTCAAGAAATTCCAATATCCTAATGCTTGGAAACACGGCCTTCCCTCAACCGGAGGGTCGTATTTATTTTACCCGTGGCTTATACTCCCCCGGCCTGTTTTATATAAAAATAATGTAACTCTTTAACCGGGTGCCGCATAAAATGAGTTTAAAGATATTATGAGCTCCTTAAACTCATATACTCTTTTATATACGCCAAAATGTATAAAGGCAGGATGTGTAAAGGTATGAAGGTTGTAATACTGGCAGGAGGATATGGAACAAGAATAAGCGAGGAATCAATGTTTAAGCCCAAGCCCATGATTGAAATAGGCGAGTATCCCATACTTCATCATATCATGAGATACTACTCACATTATGGGTTCAATGAATTCATAATATGCTGCGGATACAAGGCAAATATAATAAAGGAATATTTCTCAAACTATTTTCTCCACACCTCTGATGTAACCTTTGACTTCCGCTACAGCGGAAACATGTCGGTTCACCGCAATATTGCGGAGCCATGGCGCGTAACCATTATAGATACCGGCCTTTATACCCAGACTGGCGGACGTATCAAGCGCATATGCAAATATACCGAAAACAAGCCGTTTTTGCTTACATACGGAGACGGCCTCTCCAACGTGGCATTAAATGAGCTGGTGGAGTTCCATAAGCAGCATAACGCAATTGTTACTCTAACAGCCGTACAGCCGTCAGGACGCTTTGGCGCAATAGATGTGGACTGCGACGGTACCGTAACCTCCTTCAGAGAAAAGCCCAAGGGCGATGTGGGCTGGGTGAACGGAGGGTTCTTTGTGTGCCAGCCCGATGTATTTGATTATATAGATGGAGATGACTCAATATGGGAGCATGATCCCTTAGAGAAGATATCAGCCGCAGGCAGGCTCATGGCATATAAGCATCACGGCTTCTGGAGCCCCATGGATACCGTAAGAGATAAATTTTTCTTAGAAGAGCTATGGAAAAACGGCGCCGCACCCTGGAAGCTGGGAGGTTAAAATGCCTGATAATAATTTCTGGAAAGGGAAAAGAGTTTTTTTAACAGGACATACAGGCTTTAAGGGGGCATGGCTTTCTAGCCTTCTGCTTGATGCCGGTGCCGACATAACAGGCTATTCTCTTGCACCCTGCACAGGAGAAAGCCTTTTTAATCTTTTAAATTTATCCCGGCAAATTAGCTCCGTAATAGGAGATATAAGGAATTTGGACACATTAAAAAAAGTATTTTTAAACGCAAACCCCGAGATAATATTTCACCTTGCCGCACAGCCTCTTGTCACAGAATCCTATCACAACCCGGTTTATACTTATGAAACAAATGTAATGGGAACAGTAAATATATTGGAATGTGCTCGTATTTACGGCACAGCAAGGTCTATCGTAAACGTCACAACAGACAAGGTATACTTAAATAAAGAATGGCACTGGGGCTACAGGGAGAATGACCGGCTTTGCGGGCATGATCCCTACTCAAACAGCAAATCCTGCAGTGAGCTTGCCACACGCAGCTATATTGATTCATTTTTTTATGCCGCCGAAGCAGCAGCAATTTCTACCGCACGATCAGGAAACGTAATAGGAGGAGGAGATTTTTCTCCCGGCCGCATTATACCCGACTGTGTCAGAGCAGCTCATAAGCACCAAACGATTGCCGTAAGAAACCCCGATTCAACAAGACCTTACCAGCATGTTCTCGAATGCCTGCATGGATATATGCTTTTGGCACAAAAACAGTATGAGGATAAGAATAAATATGCGGGAAGCTATAATTTCGGCCCGAATGATGCCTGCTGTATAACAACCGGAGAGCTTGTCAGTCTGTTTTGCCGGAAATGGGGGTCAGGACAGACATGGGAAAGTGCCGGCATTGACGGGCCCCATGAGGCCTCCCTTCTAAAGCTTGACTGCTCCAGGGCCAGAGCTGCTCTAGGGTGGAAGCCAGTCTGGACAATCGATGACGCCCTTGACAAAGCCGTTGAGTGGTACAGGTCATGGGAGCACCGAGAGGATATGGCGAAGCTTACAAGCCGCCAGATTCACAGCTTCTTAAGCAATGCGTGAAGGAAGTATAAATTTTATTTTTTGCAGCAAGGCTGCGTGGAGGGGCTAATATGGACGATTTAAACCAGGCTTCCGGAGTTATAGTAAAAAATACCGACAGTAAAACAGGGCCGGCTGCAGGAGACAGCCTCTATTCCACCAGGGAAAATATAATCTCTGCAATGCTTGAGGATAACGCACCCCTTGTCAGTATCGTTCTTATAGGGTTTAACAATCTTGAGCAGCATACAAAAACATGTATTGAGTGCATACTGAAATATACGGGAGATGTTGATTATGAGCTTATTCTGGTAGATAACGGGTCCTCCGACGAAACTCTCGAATACTTTAAGCAGGTACCCTATGTCAGAAAAAGAATAATACATATTACTAAAAACCTGGGTGCCTTTTACGGCAGCAGATCAGGGCTTGAGCTTGCAGCCGGCGCATATATAGTGGGAATTGCCAATGATGTATATGTAACTCAAAATTGGCTTTCAAACCTCCTTAAATGTGCAATGTCGGACAAATCCATAGGAATGGTCGGCCCTGTGTCAAACAATGTAAGCAATTACCAGAGCATAGATTTATGCTTTAACGGTATCCCGGATATGCAGGAAAAAGCCGCACAATACAACATCTCCTCTCCTCGGCAGTGGCATGAGCGCATCAGGCTGATATCTCCCATTGTCCTCTTTAAAAGGACCTGCCTGGACATGATTGGCACATATGACTACGGCTTCCTGCACGATTTTGCAGATGATGATATAACCTTCAGGGTGCGAAGAGCAGGCTACAAGGCAGTGCTTTGCAGGGATGTCTTCGTATACCATGCGGGACATACCTCGGGCCAGTCATTTGAGCAGTACAGGGAATCTCTGCAAAAAGGGCGTACAGCCTTTAATAATAAATACCACGGCATAGACGCATGGAACGATGTTAACAATTATGAGTTTACAATGACATCTCTTATAAGCCCCGTACAAAGTATAGAAGCAGTTTGCACGAATGTTCTCGGAATAGATGTTTTATGCGGCACTCCCTTACTGGAGATTAAAAACAGGCTGAGAAGCGGAGGCGTATACAATGTATGCCTTTCGGCATTTACCTCCGATGCCAGGTATTGGCTGGACTTAAACACAATATGCACCGGAAAGGTAGCTGTTGACAGGCTTCAATACCTTGGAGAGCATTTCAATGCAAGCAGGTTCGACTATATAGTTCTTGGAAAGCCCGTCAACACATACAGTGAGCCTTATAGACTTACAAAGGATATACTCTCTCTTTTAAAGGACGAAGGGCATTTGCTTGTGAAGCTCACAAACACATACGATGCAAGAACCCTTCTGTCAATCTCAGGAAACAGCTCGGCACTCGACAGCGGCATTGTTGCCAATGTTCCTTTACCCGCATTTGAGGCATACTTGAATACCCTTGGGTTTGAATGCAAAAAAAAGGCGGCGGAGTTTCACTGTACTGACGGAGATACGATAAACACCTTAAAAAAGGTATCGGAGGATTTAAATCCACAAAGCCCTGACGACATTTTCAGTAATATTATGATCAACCATTATGTCCTTGACATATCAAGGTAGACCCCTTACGGCATACATAAAAAATATTTGCCGAATACTTTGGCTCTGAGGTGGCATATGCTTAAAAGCAGAATACTTCATATTACCCCTCATATGGGAGGAGGCGCAGGCAATGTAATTTCCGGTATAGCGTCCTCAAGCGGCGGCCTTCATGAAATAGCGCTGCTGGAGAGTCCTATAAATAAAAGCTTCATGAGCGCCGCACAGGATATGGGTGCAGGAGTATTTGTGCAGCCTGACGAAAAAGAGCTCCATAAGCTCATTGAAGGCAGTGATGTTACAATTGTACACTGGTGGCACCACCCTAAAACCGCAAGACTGCTTTATCATTTTCCGGAGGTATGCACACGGCTTGTAATATGGACACATATATCAAGCCTTACGGCCCCTGCCTTAAACCCCGAAATTCTTTTAAGAGCCTCAATGGTGTGGTTCACATCCCCTGCCTCCTATGAGGCGAATGTATTTAAGGAAATACCGTATGAGCGGCTCATGAAAAAAACCCGTGTGGTTTACGGCTGCCCCGGGCTTGACGATGCCCCCGATATAAGGCATGAGCCGCATGACGGCTTTAACATAGGCTATCTTGGATACGTGGATTTTTCAAAACTGCATACCGAGTTTATTTTATTCTGCAAGGCAGTGGAAATAGCACAGGCACACTTTATACTGGCAGGCGAAGCACCTGTAAAAAATATTCTCGACAGGCAGGCAAGGACTCTCAATATGCAGGATAGATTTACTTATACCGGCTATGTCAAAAACATATATGATGTGCTTTCCGGCTTTGACGTATTGGGCTATCCTCTTATGCCCTTTCATACCTGCACGACGGAAAATTCAGTATTGGAGGCTATGGCTGCAAGGGTGCCTCCCGTAATGCTGAACCAGCTTTCAGAACGGTATATTGTCATTGATAATGAAACCGGACTCCTAGTTTCCGGAAAAGAGGAATACGGAAACGCCTTGAGATACCTGTACCAAAACCCTGAAAAAAGAAAGGCCATGGGCAGAAAAGCGCGGGATTATGTACTGGAGAAATACAGCAAGAAAAAACTTCTGGATAATTTTTATTCAGGAGTTGAGGATGTAATGTCCTGCCCCAAGACAAAATTCCATTTCAGGGATATACTCGGCTCCGCTCCCTCCCAGTGGTTTGCATCATGCCTCGGGGCTGACGGGCGCAGCTTCAGGCTGAGCCTTAAGGCTGGCCCTGACGGTCAGACTCCGCAAATAAAAAAAGCAATTTTACGCTGCAGCCCTCTTCTTAAAGGGTCCAGCAAAGCCTCAATATTTCATTACAGAAGAGAGTTCCCCCGTGATCCAATGCTGAAAGTCTGGGCAAACACAATAAATGAAGGAAGTGATGACAATGAATAAAAGACAGTCCTTTGTAAAATCGATAGAGAATTTGATAAATTCTGACAAAAACATCCAGAAAGCGGAGCAAATCTTCCATGAGCTGGCAATGGGCAAGGTATATATCTATGGGGCAGGCAATGCCGGAGCAATGACCTTTAATCTTCTTAAAAACGGAAATATCCATGTTGAGGGCTTTTTTGACAGGCACGGAGGAAGCGATGCCTTTTACTGCGGAAAGCCGGTTTATAAGGCAGATGAGCATAATCTTCATCAAAAAAGCGAAGGAGGAGCATTAATAATAATAGCCTTTATGTGCGGCTGCAGTGAGCTTGAGGATACTGAGAGGTACCTGTCCCGCTGCGGCTGGAAGTCAATATACTATTTCCAGACAATACGGTATTTCCTTGATATATACGACTATTTGAGCTGTGGCAGTCAGGCCCTCGGCCAAAGTGCCACAGAATCTGAAAAATATAAAAAAATACTGGAAGTTGCCTCGCTTCTGGAGGATAGCGAAAGCTTCCTGGTATATCAAGCCTTCCTAAAGGCAGTAATCGGCGGAAACCCGGCATACTTTTCCCTGCCCTCGGAAAAACCTCAGTATTTTGCAGATGACATACCGCTGCAAAAAGGATACTCAAGATTTATAGACTGCGGCGCGTTTGACGGGGATACTGCGTACGCTCTTAAGAAATACTCCGGCACGGCGGATGCACTGGCTCTTTTCGAGCCGGATCCCGGTAACTTTAACAGGCTTTGCTCCAATTTAAAGTCAAACAGAGTATCAAAGGAGCAAGTACTTTTTCCCTGCGGCGTATGGAAAAGCAGCCAAATACTTAAGTTCAAATCGGGCATTGAGACCTCCAGCGGAATCTGCGAGGACGGAGATGCCTTTACGCAGTGCGTCTCAATAGACGATGTCATTCCTGATTTTTCGCCTACCTTTATAAAAATGGACATTGAGGGAGCCGAGTGTGAAGCCCTTTATGGCGCGGCAGAAACAATAAGAAAGCATACCCCGGATATGGCAATCAGCGTATATCATTCCTTAGAGCATTTATGGGAAATCCCCCTTCTGATAAAAAGCATCAGCCCCGGATATGTATTCTATATGCGAAGTCATGGTTTGTATGGCATGGAAACAATCCTGTATGCGGTAAATCAAACTGCGGATGAGCTATAGTATGAAGAGGTGTGCCCATGGAATCTAAAGTAATAACAAATAAAAACGCCTGCAGAGTGGAGCTGGGAAAGGTACTGCCCCTTAAAGCGCCCTTTTCGGTTCAAATGTATGTGGCAAATGTATGCAATTTCAGGTGCGGTTACTGCCTGCAAAGCTCCGACGCCGGGACACTTAAAAGTATGTCCTTCCAGAGGAAGCTTATGAGCTTTGAGGTATATAAAAAATGCATAGACGGCTTCAAAGCCTTAAAAACCAGGCTTAAGGTGCTTGTGCTTGTGGGATGGGGGGAGCCTCTGCTGCATCCTGATATAATCGCAATGGTGCAATATGCAAAGCTCAATAACATAGCGGATAAAATAGAAATATTATCAAACGCCTCCCTGCTGAAGCCTGCCGTTGCCGACGGCCTTATAGAAGCGGGCCTCGACAGCCTCAGAATTTCAATACAGGGGCTTAATCCGGAAGACTATAGGCAGGTATCCGGAGTAGATATTGATTTTGATGAATTTATGTCCAACCTGAAATATTTTTATAAAAATAAAAAGAGTACAAATGTCTATATAAAAATAATGGACATCATGCTGAAAAGCAATAACGATAAAGAGGAATTTTTTTGTCTTTTCGGAAACATATGTGATGAAATAGCGGTGGAATCCATCATCCCCGTCCTGAATGAATTCGATTATACGGAATTTGGAAGTGACTTTTCAACTGAGCTTATGGGAAATAGGATAGTTGACACGGATATCTGTGCCCTGCCGTTTTACTCCTGTATTGTTGATGTGGACGGCTTAGTGCTTCCCTGCTGCGTATTCCCTCCGCCCGCCGTATTTGGAAGCGCCGCCGAAACGGGACTCGACAGCATATGGAACGGAAAGGAATACAACGCTTTTCTTCTAAGGCTCCTGCAGCATAAAAAAGCTCAAATGCCTGTATGCAGGCAATGCGAAAGGCATACTCATGTTATGCGCCCAAGCGATTATCTGGATAAATATGCCCGCAAGCTTGAAGAAAGTTATAAGCTCATGCAGCCGCCGCATATATGAAGCGTTGTAATAGCGGGCAGCCTATTCCCTGCTTTTAAATTGATATAATTATTTCATATGAAAGGTCTGTTTTTATGAATGCTGAAATAAAGCCCAGCTACGACGCTAACCGTAAGCAGCTTGCAGATGTAATTCCTTTAAGCACTCCCTTTACGGTTTTTATAGAACCCACCCGCTGCTGCAATTTTAAGTGCTTTTACTGCCTTCACGGCACAAGGGGACAGGAAAACGGCGAGCTGGCAAAAACGGGATATAAGTTAAGGCACATGGACTTTTCCATGTACGAGCAGCTTTTAGAGCAGCTTCTCTCCTTCCCCGAACGGCCTAAGAGAATAGTATTTTCAGGGCTCGGTGAGCCTCTTATGAACCTTAAGCTCCCCGAAATGATAGAATTGGCACACCAGCTTGGAGCAGCGCAAAGGCTTGATATTCTGACAAATGCGTCGCTCCTTACACCTGAGCTTTCACACAGGCTCATAGATGCAGGAACCACAAGGATACAGATATCTCTTCAGGGTCTTGATTCCTGCAAATATAAGGAGGTTTCAGGAGTCATAGTGGATTTTGATAAAATGCATGAGAATTTAAGCTATTTATATGAGCACAGGAAAGGCTGTTCAATTTTTATAAAAATTATAGACTCCCTTCTGGATGGAGAAGAGGATGAGCAGCGTTTTTACAAGCTATTCGGAGACATATGCGATCAAATATTTATTGAGCATTTAATAACCCTTCAGCAGCAAATGAAGGATCACAACGGATTGGCCGACAATACGCGCAATCTCAATAACGAAAGGGTTGTCTA
The DNA here is from genome assembly GCA_023390115.1 of Bacillota bacterium. Classification (GTDB taxonomy): domain Bacteria; phylum Bacillota; class Clostridia; order Acetivibrionales; family DSM-27016; genus Anaerobacterium. The sequence continues at coordinate 9,031 of JAEWDM010000022.1, read as the reverse complement.
CAGGCATGTATGCCCTGTAATATTTTATATGCTCCAGATTGATGTGGATGGAAACGTCTTTCCGTGTCCGGTAGGCGGGCTGCCAAAAAGCTTTTCTATTGGAAATATCAACAACGAGCCCCTGGTCTCAATATGGAAGGGCAAAAGGCGGAATAGCCTTATGAGGAGCCACCTGATGCAAAAACGTCTGAAAATTCCCGTATGCGCAACCTGCAGTGCATGTGCCGCGGTGCTTGACAAAAACGAGCTTCTGGATGATTGCAGAAATCGCCTGCTTTCACTTCTGGATGCGGAAGGAGGTGTATAGATAATGGCCTCTGAAATAAAGCCCGTATGCGGGCTTGAAAGAACTAAGCTCTGTAATGCCGTGCCCCTTGACACTCCCTTCACACTGTTTGTATTCCCAACAACCTTCTGCAATTTTAAGTGCAGCTACTGCGGACATTCTCTGGGCCTTGGCAAGATGAAGGAGATATATAATTTTGAGCCTCAGAATATGCCTATGGATACCTATAAGCGAATCATAGCTCAGGCAGGAGCGTTCCCCGACAGGGTCAAGCTGCTCTCCCTTACAGGCCATGGAGAGCCCCTTTTGAACAAAAATCTGCCGGAAATGATAGAGCTGGCAAAGAAAAACGATATTGCCGAGAGAATAGAAATCATAACAAACGCCTCCCTGCTCACGCGGGAAACCTCAAAGGCCTTGATAGAGTCGGGCCTGGATACGGTAAGAATATCGCTTCAAGGGCTTTCCGCTTCAAAATATAATGAGGTATGCAAGTATAAGCTTGACTTTGATGAATTTATGGATAATATACGGTATTTTTACCAAAGTAAAGGAAACTGCAAGGTGTTTGTAAAGGTTATGGATATAGCACTCGGTCCCGGAGAGGATAAGAAATTCTATGAGCTCTTCTCACGAATAAGCGACAGGATGTTCATAGAGCAGTGCAGGCCTGTATATGACGGCGTAAATTATTCCGATGCATCGGCTTGTGCAGACCGCTACGGAAGATTGCACGATAAGCGGCAGGTGTGCCCTCTTCCCTTTTTTATGCTGGGAATATTTCCCAATGGCGATGTTGAACCCTGCGACACAATTTACAAGCCGGTGGTGGTTGGAAATGTAAATCACGATACGCTGCTTGGCATATGGCAAGGAAGCAGGCTGAGGGAATTCCGCATTATGCAGCTCAAAAAGCAAAGAGGCGGCAACTCCAGGTGCGGAGTATGCTGTGCTCCCGATGATGTTTCTCATCCGGAGGATGTTCTGGACTATGACGCAGAGGAAATATTAAAGCGCATTTAGAGCCCCAGAGCTGTATTTCAAGGGATGCCGTTACTTTTTACTGAAATTTTACCTTATCAAACGAAGGGTGGTTTGTCTATGAATAACAAGTTTATTACAGGGAGCACTCCGGGAGGGAAACGCACCGTGCTGGGAGAAGCCCTTCCCCTGTCAACTCCGTTTTTAATACAGATATTCCCGGTATACGGCTGCAATTTCAAATGCGGCTACTGCCTCCATGCCCTGCCGAGGGCACAGCACGGGCATATATCCTCTAAGCTCTTTATGGATATGGCACTGTATAAAAAATGCATAGACCAAATGCTCCTGTTTGATAGGCCTCTGAAAATGCTGAGATTTGCCGGTATAGGAGAACCTCTTCTTCACAAGGATATCTCAGAGATGATAAGCTATGCAAAGTCAAGGCAAATAGCGGACAGCATAGACATAGTAACAAACGGGGCGCTGCTGACTCACCGGCTTTCCATTTCATTGGCTGAGTCGGGCCTTGACAAGCTGAGGGTTTCAATACAGGGTATTTCGGCAGAGAAATATAAAAGCATATCAGGAGTGGATATAGACCTTGATTCATTTATGGAAAACCTTATGTTCTTTTATAGAAACAGGGGAAAAACAAAGGTATATATAAAAATAATAGACTGTGCGCTCTCGGACAAGGCCGAGGGAAAAAAGTTTTTGGAAATGTTCACACCGATTTGCGATACAATTTCAATAGAGCACCTTACCCCAACGGTAAGCAATATAGATTATCAAAAGCTCTCGGAAGGAAATGACTTCAAAACCACTCAAAGCGGAAACTGCATTATGGAAACCAATATATGCCCTCAGCCCTTTTACATGATGCAGATAAATCCTGACGGCTGCGTTGTGCCCTGCTGCTCTACGGTCTATCCAAGGGTGCTTGGAAACGCACTGAATGAAGAGCTTCCGCAAATCTGGAACGGAAAGGAATTTTTATCGTTCCGAAGGACACTCTTAGACGGTGTAGAAGCTTGCGGAAGTATTTGCAAAAGCTGTTCTCTGTATAAATACGGACTTTTCCCCGAGGACATACTTGACCCCTACCTAAGCCGTCTAAAAAGCCTTTATTGAAAAGTATATAGGAAGGTGATGCAAGCCATATGAGCAAACGGATTTTATTCGCCGCCCCCGACATTAACTACGGCATCTCGGATGCACAAATTCTGAAGGATGTATGCATTATTCCGTGCCTTCTGCAAAAGTATTATGGCTATACCTCAACCATTGCCGCATATTCCCTGAATGAAAGCATTCTTCACAGCCATTTTCCCGAATGCAAATTTGAGTGTATAAATTATACAGGACTGTTCAATGCGGATATACATGTATTTATTGAAAAAAACGCAAGGGATTTTGATATTATTTATATATTCGGCCCGTACGACTGCTACCATGAAATAGTATCGGCGTATAAAAAAAACAACCCCTGCGGCAAAGCTTACTTAAAGCTGGATATGAACAGATTCTGGCTTTCAAGGCTCGACTCTTCCCCGCGGTTTCATGCATTGCTGGATTTATGCGACTTGATAACCGTCGAATCCTCAAACCTGCACAGCCACTTAAACAGGGTTATTCCTTTTAATGTTGAGCTTATACCAAACGGGTTCTATGAAAGCTCCGATCCCAGGCCCTTACGCTACGGTGAAAAAGAAAACACAATACTTACCGTAGGGCGCCTGGGCTCATATACCAAGCAAACCGCGATTATGATAAAAGCGTTTTTGAGCGCGGATTTGCCGGGTTGGAAGCTGAAGCTTGTGGGAGGCATAGCGGATGAGTTTTTGCCTGAATTAAAAATCTTTCAGGAGCATCCCAGGTTTTCATATATAGAATTTGCAGGCCCTATATATGATCGGGACGCTCTTGAGGAGGAATACCGCAGGGCAAAGATTTTCTGTATGAGCTCGTCTTCGGAAGCATATGCGCATGTATTCGCCGAGGCTGCAAAAAACGGCTGCTATATAATTACAACAGATGTAGACGGGGCATATGATGTTACCGACAACGGGAGATACGGTACGGTTGTGCCTATAGGCGATCACAACGCCCTTGCCCATGCGTTTGAAAATGTATGCCCCGATGAAGAAAGAATAAGAGATGTGTCGGGCGGAATATACTCCTTTGCAAGATACGAACTGCCGTGGAAATATATAATTAATAAGCTGGACATATTATTTCACTTAAATGGAATGGCGGAGGATAAATGCACCTGCCACCCCCTTTTGCCGGAATTAACGCAGCCTCCGGTAAGCATACTTGATATGAGCAATTCAGTTAAGGAAGGGTTGTTATCCATGAGTCCTGACAGCTTAAGCTGCAAAAGCACAGAATCGCTATACAGTACAGTCAAAACGCTTTGCAGGCTTTGCCAGCTCTTCAACAAAGAATTTGATAGCTTAAAAAATAAAGAGATAAAGAGCTCCGCAATGCTTTTAAAGGACTATGTCATAAATGTTATAAACGCAATACAAAATTCCTCTTATGATACCGCAAACAAATATCTTCTAAAGGCATCCCCGCTCTGTATGGTGCTGCATAGCCTCATAGAGCGGGAGCTATAGTCAATTAATATAAATAAAGGAGGCTTGTAAACTATGGACCCTATAAAGGAATTTAACAACGAGAGGCAGCAGGCAATAGAAGAAATGCGTAAAGATCCTCACCTGGCTAAGCTGTCGTCCGACTGGCTGCTGGCATCCTCCCGCTACAACTATGTAAGGAATTTCAAGTGGCTTGGAAGGCCCATTATTCAAATACCCACAGATATTGTCGCCCTTCAGGAGCTTATATGGGAGGTAGGCCCCGATCTGATAATTGAAACGGGAATTGCCCATGGCGGAAGCATTATATTCTCTGCATCAATGCTGGAAATTCTGGGCGGAGACAGGCATGTCATAGGCATAGACATCGACATAAGAAAGCATAACAGGATTGAAATAGAAAAGCATCCGATGACTAAAAGAATTACAATGCTGGAGGGCTCTTCAATCGAAAGCGATATTGTAAATCAGGTTAAGGAGTATGCAAAAAATAAAAAAAGCATAATGGTATTTCTTGATTCCTGCCACACCCACGATCATGTTCTAAGAGAGCTCCAGATATATTCACAGTTTGTAACCGAGGGATCATATATTGTAGTTTTTGACACGATAGTCGAGTTCCTGCCCTCCGAATTAAATTCCGACCGCCCCTGGGGATCAGGCAGCAGCCCATGGACGGCAGTGCAGGAGTTTCTGAAAGAAAATGACAGCTTTTGTGTTGACAAAAGCATTCAGGATAAAATCATATTGACTGCAGCCGTAGACGGGTATCTCAAAAGGGTAAAATAAAGCTTCCGGAAAGCCTTTATACGGCATAAAAGCAATAAAGGAGTGATAAGAGATTAGAAGAGTTATTATTACAGGAGCCGGAGGATATATAGGCTCAAACCTTGCAAGGCACCTCTGCGGTGCGGGAGTAGATGTACATGTCATCCTGCGGCCTTCCACGCAGCTTTTATTAATAAGTGACCTGAAGGATAAAATAAATATACATAGATACGGGGGCGACGCCTCCGAAATAATAGAGATTGTCCATTCCGTCCGGCCTGATACAATTTTTCATCTTGCGGCGTTCTTTAAGGCAGAGCATAAGCCTCATGAAATCAAAGCGCTTATTGAAAGCAATATTCTGCTTGGCGCACAGCTTCTGGAAGCAGCGGCGGCTGAAGGGGTTAAATGCTTTATAAACACCGGCACCCACTGGCAGAACTACGATACTTACGAGTATTGTCCTTCGGATCTTTACGCAGCCACCAAGCAGGCCTTTGAAACCATCGCAGACTACTATATATCCGCGTTTGGCGTAAGCTTTGTCACTCTGAAGCTTATAGATACTTACGGGCCGTTTGACCCAAGGCCAAAGCTTATATCCTCTTTAAAAAGGGCGGCACAAAGCAATAAAAGGCTTGATATGTCTCCGGGAGAACAGCAAATGGGGCTTGTATATATTGATGATGTGGTAAAGGCGTTTGTGCTTGCCGCCGAATACGCCGAAAAAATGCCTCCGGGAACCAAAAAAAGCTTTATAGCAGCTCCAAGGGAGATATACACTCTGCGGGAGGTGGCAGCAATATTCGAAAATGCCCTGGGAAAAAAATTGAATATAGAGTTTGGAAGGCATCCTTACAGAAAGCGTGAGGTAATGGATATATGCTGCAGGGATGAAAACATTCTTTTAAAAACCGGAATGGTTGGACTATATGAGGGACTAAAAAGAACATTCAGGGCAGAATGTGAAATCTAGCTCCTTATAACAGAATTCCTTTATGGCAGTGAGCACGGGTTTTGGTATTTGCCGCAAAGAAGCCTGTGCCCACTGTCATTCATTATCCCTGCCACCCCTATTTTTTATTTTGCCGCATCTGGCAGCGTGGAGCCGCCATAAGGCATAACTATTACCCTGCTGTCCTCTCCCAGTTCGCCTACAGCATCATTAAAGGCTTCCTGAAGCTCACTGTAAGGCTTCATATATATTTTCCGGATCAATTGCTCATCCAGATCCGAAACCATATAAATACTGCATTTATTCAAGACCATTGCTATAGCGGCGGCCTTATGGCCCCCGAGCTCAAAGTTCCTCTGTATCTCGTCCGTAAGCTCGCAAGGTGCGGAGGAGCGTCTGATCCAGTGCTCAAAAACCTCTTCTCCATACCCCTCCTTACAACTGGCGACGAGTATAATTACACCTCCGTCGCGGACAGCATGCTTTGCATTATCCAATGCTTTTTGCGCCTGGTATAGATTTATGTCCTTAGGATATCCTCCTGCGGAAACTACAACAATATCCGCCCTTTCATCTATTTTAACCTTATAAAGCTTATCCAGAAAGTCACACCCCTCACGGTGCGCTTTTATATAATGCCCTGCAACAGCCTTTATAATATTCTTATGCTCATCCAGTACAACATTCAATATAAAGTCAATGGGCACAAAGTCTGCAACCTCATCAATATCTTTTCTTACAGGATTCTTAACTATTTCTCCGGCTTTTGCTTCCTCCATAACCATCTTGCTGTGATTGGCCTGTATGGCTGCTCTCGTAGAGACTCCAGGCATTATGGCTTTAGCTCCTCCGCTGTATCCGGCAAAATAATGATATTCTATATTACCGATGCATATTCTCCTGTCCGCCTCTGCCACAGCCCTGAATATATCCACCGGAGTACCGTTTGATGTTGCTCCCATATGTACAAAGTCGTTCATATCGCTGTCTATGCATCTTACTGAGGAATATACCGACTCACCAACAAGATACTTCTTTTCCTCTTCCGTGTGTCTGCGGTGGCTCCCCAGCGCAAATACAACAGTAATATCCTCAAGCTCTACATTTGCCTCCCTCAGCTCCTCAATTATTCCCGGAATAACAAGCCTGCTGGGCATAGGCCTGGTTATATCGCTTGTTACTATAACAACCTTCTCTCCTCTATTTACAATGCATTTGAGCCTTTCAGTTCCTGTAGGGTTGTGCAAAGCCCGCTTTACCTCTTCCTCTCCGGTGCTGCCGACACTAACTGCGTTAGGCTCAAGCACACCGATTACGTTTTCCTCTTTAACACTAAAGTGAGCCTTTGCTTTTCCGAAACCAAGCTCAAAATCCATAGCTAGCCCCCCCCATTTAAATCCCGACCCTTCAGGTCTTAAAATTTGAGCACTCCTGCTTCACCACAAATATATATAAAATTATTGCAGCCTATTTATTTTATCATCAGAACGTATTATCCCACCTTTTAGTACTTTTGTAAAGATACCTCGCCCCAAGAATGGTTTAAAATTGCCTTTTTGCTTTTTCGTGATAAATCCTTCAGTACCTTAGACATTCCAGGTGAAATATTTGAACGCTGCGGGCATACATGTTATAATAAGCTTGTTAGAATATACTAACTTATTAAAAATTAAGGAGGCGCATTAATATGGGCAAGGAATTTATTGCTTTAAAGGATGGGAACAAGCTGGCTTATCAGATATATGGAGATGGAAAGCATACATTGGTGCTTTTACACGGCCTTGCGGGAAGTTCCTGGCTTGGTGGCGAGTGGATAGAAGCAATCAAAAACGCCGGAGTTCGATGTATTGCATTTGAGCGTCCGGGATATGGAGATTCATCTCCCATGGAAATCAACAGCGTATCAGACTGGATTGCCGTCTTTGCACAAGCTATAGAGCAAATGAGCATTAAGTCTGCCGATGTTATAGGATGCTCCGCAGGTGCTCCATATGCTTATGCCGCCGCATACGGATTTCCGGGAATTATTTCAAGGGTATGGAATTTGGGCGGAGTCCCTGCAGTTTATCTGGAAAGTATATTAAATCATTACTCCCCCGAAAGCAAAGCCGCGTATAACAATTTTTTATCGCTGCCTCTTTCTAATATTCAGGAGTATTATTCCAAGCAGATGAAAGCCTTCGCAAAAAATATGGAAGCCGGCGCGGAGCCCTATCTTATAAATACAATAAAGGATGCATGCACAAATAACTATTTAGGCATGGCTCGGGAAAGCAAGCTTCAAATCGTCCCGTGGGGCTTTGAAATCACATCCATAGAGCAGCCGGTGGTACTCTGGCATGCTAAAAATGATGAAATGGTACCATATGAAGCTGTAAAGGAAATGGCACAGCTTTTAAAGAAAGCTGAATTTCACACGGCAGACGAAAGCACTTTCAGGAGGGAGGGCAGTATACACATAAAAAGCATAGAGCAAGGCTTTTTTAAGCTTCTTAAGAGCTATATGTAGTTAGTATAAGCGAACTATTTTCTACTATATATCATATATTGCTCATATAATGGTTTTTTGCAGGCTTATACACAAATTTTACACCTGCCATATATTTTAAGAGGTAAATAGATATGTCTTTCAACAACCTGATTATCAATGGAAGCTTCGAGACGGGTACGCTCTCACCTTGGGGCTTCCAAAGTGCGGGAGTAACAACGCAGTATAGTCACTCCGGTAATCTTGCCGCACTGCTGTTACCAAATCCGTCATCCTCGTATATTGATCAATATGTTCCTGTCAATCCGGGAGCCAGCTATGAATTTTTTATCTCCCTGGCTAAAGTTGGAACAAATCCAAGTACCGCAGTATCCTTAATCATACTATACTATGATTCATCTTTAAACTACATAGGGCTGGGAATTTCTTTAAATATTCCTCCAAATTTTTTGCCTCAGGCCAATGAAAGGGATTGGATTGAAGTTTACCAAACTACTGCTCCGGCACCCTTAGGAGCAACTCAGGCATATGTCTTTATAAGTAAGCAAGGCCAAACGGGCAGTGCCGATATTGTTGTAGATGATGTATCCTTTCTGGAAGTTCAGGTAGCTTCCGGGGCTACCGGCACTACTGGATCTACGGGTGCTACTGGTGCTACGGGTATAACTGGGGCTACAGGTGCTACTGGTGAGACCGGCGCTACGGGAGCCACCGGTGCTACTGGTTCTGCCGGTGAAACTGGGGCTACAGGTGAGACTGGATCTACCGGCGAAACTGGGGCTACAGGTGCCACTGGCGCTACAGGTGAAACGGGGGCCACTGGTGTTACTGGCTCTACTGGTACCACAGGCGAAACGGGTGCAACTGGAGTTACCGGCTCTACGGGCACTACTGGCGTAACCGGAGCTACAGGTGAGACTGGTGTAATAGGCGAGACTGGTGCTACCGGC
>JAEWDM010000001.1 GCA_023390115.1 Bacillota bacterium | reverse complement strand
GCTCACAGGTTATTGCGATGCTTGGAAGCAAGATAATTCTTTGCAGATACTTCAGCGGAGGCGGTATCTCAGTAGATAACCTGGTTGCAGACCATCTGAAGGTTCCTCTTGATAAAGCCGAGCTTTACCGTAAGAGAGGTTATGCTGGACTTGAAATATCTAGAGAAGAAATGGATGCGTATATAAGGCTGGGTTATGCAGCAATAGAAGAGCAGATGAGACAGACAATAGATTTCTGTACCTATAATAAATTCAAGAATGGTATATAGCATATTTTCCTTATGGGCGGAGGAAGCATATTCCCGGGTATTGAAAAGTACTTTACTGAGACCTTCAATATACCTGCGACAATGATAAAACCATTGGATCAAAAAGGAATAAACAAAGATATGTTTATCAATATGCTGCCTGCCATAGGTTCAGCTTTGAGGGAGGATTGAGCATATGCATGATATAAACCTGCTACCCATAGAAAAAGCAAAAGGTAAATTAAGCTTTATTGACAACAAGCTGAAAATGGTATTTTTAGCTGCTGTCGGTGTAAGTGTTATCATACTCATAATAAGTATCGCTTTTATGATACTGACCTCAGGCTATAAAAATGATATAGATAATATGAATAAGGAACTATCGAAGTATTCTTCTGTTAATAAAATAAGGAATGACATTAAAGAAAAGACGGATAAGTATACTAACTTAACTAATTTTCTTAAAGCTGCAACAGCTATAAATACAGACATGACAGCGGTTTTTGATAAAATCGGAAGTGTAACTCCGGATACTGTTTCAACTATTAAATTATCATTCGCAAGTTTTAGCAGTATTACAGCAGAAGGTAGTTCTAAGGATAATGACAGTATAGCTTATTTTATTTATAAACTTAAAGAGACCGGAATATTTTCAAATATAACAATCCAGTCAATAAAACAGGATATTAAAACAGGTAAATATTCTTTCAATTTAAATCTTTCGCTTAAAAAGTTAAATAAATGATTTAAATTGATCATTTATTGAAGGAGAATAAGAATGAATTTGAATCTTTCATTTAAAAACCAACCTAAAATATCTAAAAAAGATCTTATGGCATTGGGGATACTTGCTGCATTTGTATTGGTATGTCTATTAATAACTTTATTGCTTTTACCAAATATAAAATCATTTAATGAGAATAAGCAAAATGTTGAAGATTTGGAGCCAAAGGTTAGTATTGCTAAAATACAGTATAATTCCAGAGCAAAATATACATCAGATCTGAAGGCACTGGAAGAAAAGCTTAATACCTTATCTAATCAAATACCTAAGTTTATTTCACAGGAAGATGTTATTCTTACTCTTGGTAAATACTCCAAGGATTCGAATCTTAAACTAACTGATATTACATTTGGTGCTATTCAAGATATAAATATGAATGACCTTTTAAGTGGCAAAATTACAACTTCTGATACTCCACAGGCACAAACTGGTAATAACGCAAATTCAACAGGAAACCAAAATTCAACAACAGAAAATAATTCAAACAGCACAGCCGGCGCCAACAGTGCCACTGGAAGCAATAACATATTAACAACAGAAATTATAAAAGTAAATTATACAGGTTCTTATAGTTCATTATATAAATTTCTTAAATCAATAGAGAACGGTAAAGATGTTATTTGTACATTAAACATTACCGTTGATTCATCTGCAGGCGCTGGAAAGTATAACGGAACTATAGGGCTTATGTTTGCAAGCTATAGGGAAAAGAACGACAACAGCCAATACAAGCTTAATACTCCTGAAATAAAGGGCAAATCAAACCCATTCAGTACAGAAGCAGGTGATTTAAGTGCGACATCAGATAAAAAAACAACCTATATGGAAGCCGAACCTTCGTTTGCAATAATTATCAATACATACAGGGATAATGCTTCGAAGATTATGATGAGTGCATATCCCAAAGGTGAGACACAAATATCCTTTGACAAAAATGAAGGTGTAAAAGGAAAGCTAACAGTTAACGGAAGTATAGATTCCTTTGACTACAGCTATTCTATAGATTCAATATCTTATAAAGGGAACGGTAAACTTTTAATCAGCAATGGTAAAATTATTGTTGTTGTTATGCCAGCATCAATACAATCTGATGATGATAAGGTGGCTTTAACTCTGGATATAGAGAATAATACCAACTTACCGCTGGAAGTGTATTCATCTGATGGACATTCAAAAAAATCGAGATTTAAGCTTGGTAATACAACAGGTAATGTGACAGCACCTCTATCAGAGTGAGGTAAGGATTTATGACCAATAAGTTAAAAGAAAATAAAGGATTTACACTTATAGAAGTTATTGTAGCTATTGCAATACTTGCTTTATTGTCTGGCGGCCTGCTTGAGGCGTTCGTCTTATCGACAAAAATGAATTCAAAAGCGGATAATATTGATAAAGCTAATCTGTTGGCTACACAGGTGGCTGAGGATTTTAAATCCGGTGCTCAGGCGGATTTGTTTTACAAAGGTGAAGCGGTAAGTGTTTTTACAGACACAGAGTCTGTTTTGGCTGGTTCTGAAAGACAATATACCAAATGGTATAATGCAAGCTGGAATGAAGAAACAAGCAGACCTACAAGCGGGTTTGTGCTTAGAGCTAAAATAAATCTCAATACAAAAGGATCATCTACAGACGCTTTTACTCCGCAAACAGCAGCGGCTATTACTCTTTCGGCTACTTCACCAGATTCAGACAGTGATGGATTTGCTGACAACAATCTGGTAATAAATACAGCAAATTTATCTTTGAATGGAAGTGGCAACACTTCTTATGTATCGTCAACAGGTAGAACAGGAATAAGAATTAATTATCCAAATGGTCAGACTGCAGCAATAGCTGTTAATGTTACCAATAATTCAACAAAGCCTGTCGATTTATATGTTTATGGGGTTTCGGAGAGCACACCTGCCAATACCGTTAAATTAGTACCGGTACAGGGTGAATCAAGCATATCATATATAAATTCAGCTAGCAGTACTAACCTAAATGAATATACAATTGAAGTTTCAATTGAAAGACTTGATGACAATGTAAATCTTTCTAGAATTACTACAAGCAAATATCTTGCCCAGACTGGAGGATAAAACGCAGTGAATAACCGTAAATTACTATTAAAAAATAATAAAGGTTCTGCATTGGTTATGGTTGTTGCTGTTGTTCTTATTCTCGTTTCTTTTGGTACAATAACTATGCTTGCAGGGCTTTCAAATACAGAAATGGGCGCAAGATACAGGAATTGGTCTCAGGAATATTATGAGGTAGATAAAAGGACTGAATACTATATATCAGCGGTAGATTCTATTTTAAATAATGCGGAAGATACTGCAAGAAAATACTTTTCCAATGAAGATTTCAAAAAAACAGTACTTACACCAGATTTGCCTGAAATACAAAGTTACATTTATAATGAATGGAAAAGTATATGGGATAGTTGTTACACCGAATTTGACAGCACTGCATCTCAGCAAACGGAGTATTTTGATCAGGCAAAGTATGATGGATTACTAAAGACTTTTGTTGAAAATGGATTTAAAAAGCTCTATTTCTATTATGCAATAAAACAATTGTCAAACCCTGTAATAGCAAAGCAGGATTCTAAAGACAGTTTTCTTTTAACGGGTTCAAATATAGATTTTACGCAATGGCTGACATTGCAGGTTTCCACTATAAATCCATCATTTCAAATTAAATCTTATTTTAAGGATTCAAGCAATTTAGATACATACAAAATGGTTGATGCCATCTTAAACATTAAACTTCCCGAGTATACTGCAATAACACAAAGCAGAAAAGTACCTTTCAGAGTCAATCCTATTTGGACTAATGCAATTTCTGCGACGGGGAATATTTATTTTAATGATACCAGCTCAACTATTGACAATCAGGTAACAATAAATGGTGATCTTTTCTCAGCCGACAAAGATGTTAGTACAGACTATAATGTAGCGCTTGATGAATCGTATGACAATGGAATTGTAAGTCATGGTGCTGTAGTGACTGTCAATGGGAACATATATTCAAGAGGTGATGTCCATGTGGCAGGAAAAGTTAAGAATGGCTCCGGTGCCGATGTTACTTATACAAGACCTGATGGAAATAGCGGAAGAATAACTGTAAATAACTATAAAACAGGAATGCCTGTTACCTATAAAAAAAGTGCTTTTGGTAAACAAAATCTTTATCTTGAATTAAAAGGAGATTCTGATATATCAAAAGAAAAAATAGATGAATTAATTAATAAATTTACAAAAGGAAATAGTGCAAGCTCAGGTGTACCGTTTTTTTATCCAGATTCTAATGGGGGAAATGTTTACTGTAATACACTTTCAGTAGAATCTGAGTGTAATGCAGCAAACATAACTGTTAACGGTAATGTTACAACCAAGGATGATGTACAGATGGATGGAAATTCATCTCAGATATCAATCTCTGGTAATTATATAGGTATAACTAATATTGCTGATGATCATGGTAACTATAATGCCAGCAGTTCAATTTTAAATAATACTCCAAATACAAGTTCAATCAGTATAAACGGAAGTTTAATTATACCAGGTCAGGCATATTTGGCGCTCGACAATGCTCCGTTCTTTTATTCTACCGGAATCAGTCTTGGATCACTTGGAACTAATGGGACAATATTTAACGCATTTACTGATAATACTAGCGGTTCTACAACAGATTTTCACACTTATACCATAAATAAAAGGAATTTTACTCTATTTGATGACATTGATAACCCTGATCAAACAGCAAACAATACACAAAAAATTATTCGTATCATAAATTACTTACAAGGTAAGACTTTTGATACCAATATAGCCCTCAGAAAGGTTGAAGGTTATGCCCTTGGTTCAGTAATTTCAAGAGATTCATCAAGCGGAAATAATTCAAAAGTATTTTATGGCACAAGTACAAATCCGGTAATAAATAATTCTCTTAATCAGTTCAATTTTTATGAGCAGGCTAATGAAGGCAAACAATTGCTGTTAAGAGTATTTAAAGCAAAAACAAATGGTTTGGGCCTTGATTCCAAATCAATCACAGGAAATTTCGGCAACTTTATAGATAGAAACTCAGCAAGACTTTCGACATTAAGGTCTCAAAACATCATAATTTCAGGTCCTACGCTAAATCTTGCCGATGGGACAAAAACTTATGGGATTGTTTATGCGGACGGTGACCTTAAAATAACGGGAAATGGTGAATTTTACGGAACAATTATTTGTGAGGGGAATGTCAGTATTGATAATCACCCGACAATCACATTTAGTGAAGATGTTATTGTGAACCTTATCAATACATATGATGAATTGAAAGCATTCTTTACTCCTGGACAAAGCGGTAACGATGTATTTTACAGTAAGGTTGCAGTAAACAGCGGCACTGCTACAGTGAGAAAAAGGTACAGTATTACCCAATGGAAGGAAAGTCAAGTAAGGGATATACAGAACAATGCGCAGTAGTGACATTTATGTTTGTTTATTTGGATAAATGTGATATAATTACATAATAACATGGACATTTCATTATCATTCATATTTATATAATATATAACAGACTATTTATAAGGCTTACATTTGTCTGGAGGGATGCAATGTGAAAAAGATATCTTTAATTTTGGTACTTGTTTTGCTGATGTCAATGGTAATTATTACAGGTACAGCATCTGCTGCGCCTGTAACGGGGACAGGAACAGGGCTTACTGCAAGGTATTATTATACAAAAGATTTATCCGGAAGCTATATCCAAAGAATAGATTCCTGTATCAATTTCAATTGGGGATACGGTTCTCCTGACAGAACGATGTTGGGAGATACATTTTCAGTCCAATGGGTTGGACAAATTGAACCTTTGTACAGTGAGGACTATACCTTTTATACTAAATCAGACGATGGTGTAAGATTATGGTTAAATGGAAAACTGCTGATTGACAATTGGACAGCTCATTCCGCTGCCGAGGACAATGCCACAATATCATTAAAAGCAGGTCAGAAATATGATATCAAGCTTCAATATTTTGAAGCAACAGGATCATCTTTAATCAGCCTTTCTTGGTCAAGTAAAAGCCAGGCAAAGGCTATAATTCCACAAACACAATTGTATCCTAATGTTACATTAGTTGCAGGAACCAGTCCCTTTGACTATGCAATTTTTTCACAGGAAAATACGACATTAAATTCGTCTTTAATACATTATATTGCCGGTTCTGTACACTCAAATGGAGGACTTACTGACAATGGGTATACAGTTATAACAGATAGTTTAGAGATAACAGGTAATGAACGTAATATTAACGGCCTTCATTATTATGGTAATCGAATAGATGGCTCTGCTAAACTATCTTTTCCAAATGTACCTGATAGCATTGCATCTAAACTGAAAATTCCAACTATGCCTTCAGGAGAAAAGAATTTTAATGATGATAATTTAATTGGTCCGATTTATGCAAACGGTAATATTAATTTCAACTCAGATGGATTATCTGTTAAAGGTCCAATTATGGCAAAAAACAACATTAACTTTAACGGCTCTGTTAACTTGACTTCAAATGAAGATGAAGTGAGCCTTTATTCTGAAAATGGTAATATTACGATAGATGGATATTCTGAAATTCATGGAATAATATATGCACCTAATGGTACTGTTACATTTAATAGTAATGAAAGCTTATATGATACTATTAAAAATCTTTTTCATCTAAAGATAAGTGTTAATAGAATATATGGAAAAATAATTGCTAAAAGAGTTATGATTAATGGAAGACTAGCTATATTTGATCGAACTTCAATAAATAATGTTTCTATTATCAGTGACGACGATACAAATAACAATGCTATTCCTGTAAAAAAAGACATGAAGGGAAATTTAATAGATACGATTAAAAAAGTAAATATAAAACTTGATGCAAGCAGTAATATTGACGGTATGAAAATAAAGCTAACCAGTTCCCGTAGCATTAAGTTGCCAGCTACTGCTGATATTATTGATATAAATACAGGAAAACCCGTTGCTACTGCAAATATTGACAGTAGTGGGATTATAAATATAAATTCACTTCCAGCTGGAAGTTATAAGGTGTCGTTTGGTGTAACATTGGATAAAGGCGTTGCGGACGGTGATAAGGTTACACTTGAATCAATTGCAATGTATGACAATCGGGGAAATGAGTATGAAGATAAAGATTATAATCAGGATCTTCTTGTAAAGACACTTTCAGCTCAGCTTTCAAATCCGAGCGGAAAGAATGACTTTGCAGCTTTTAAAGGTTGGAACACCAGCTTATATGTTGACTTCATAATTAATAATGAAAACAGTGATATAAATGATATTACTATTGCCGCAATTGACAAAGATAAGATTATAACAAAAGATATTATTTGCAAGTTTGTTCAGTTTGTTAATGTTGATACTGGTAAAGTTATTGATTTAAGGGGAAAAACATTTCCAACAGGTTTAAGTAAGGGAACTTACAGAGCAACTGTTAATACTGAATTTTTAAGCAGTATACCGTCAAATAGCGAGTGGTCAATATTCATTAAGAATATAAATATAAGTGATGGGCAGGTTAAGAATATGAACTTTGGTCCGTATGACGGACAAGGTAATACACTGACTGCAACAGTTATTGAGCCTCCTAAACTTCACTAAAACCAAAGCCCTTCATCTGAAGGGCTTTATTTATGCAGAATATATAAAACTACCTTTATTTTTCTATACTAAATATATATAATAAAAACAACTATGTTGGTGTACAGTTTACAATTTACAGTTTACAGTTAAGATCAAATGCAAGTAGCAAAAAGATTACAGTTAAAAGAATAAAAGATAAAGAATAATTAAAAATAGTTAAGAGCAAAAGAATTAAAAAAGGATGGCGTTTAGATGATAAGATTCGGACCTTCAGGAAACTCGGACATATTTTACGAGCAGG
>JAEWDM010000028.1 GCA_023390115.1 Bacillota bacterium | reverse complement strand
GCTCACCGCTTGCGGCATTGCGCTGGGAACCGCCCTGCCCTTTACGCCGGTTGGCGAGATGCTGGGCATGGCGCGCCTGCCCGGAATCTATTTCCCCGTGCTCATCATAACCATCGCGCTGTACATGGCGCTGGTCACGGCAGTCAAGACGGCGTATGTGCGCAGGAAGGGAGAGCTTCTTTAAAAAAGGCTGCAAAGCGCGAATCCGCGCTTTGCAGCCTTCAGAGCATCAACAAACGCTTGCGCGATTGCGCAAGCGTTTGAATTATTTTACGCAAAACCAAAAGGGGAAATGAAAAGAGGCGTCGAATCCTAAAGCAAAGAAAAAGTGAGGTGCGTCAGTATGCTGCGAGAACAGGCGAAGGGAAACCAGCAGGAGTATGAAGTTGTCCTGCTAGAGGAACTCATCCCGGAAGACCATATCCTCAGAAAGATAGATCAGGCAGTAGACTTCAGCTTCATCCATGATCTGTGTAAGGATTTATATTCTCCGAATATAGGCAGGCCGGCAATAGAGCCGGAACTGCTGTTTCGGATGCTGCTGCTGGGCTACCTGTATGGGGTCAAGTCGGAAGTGAAGCTGGCGCAGCAGGTGAATGAGAACATCGCCTTTAAGTGGTTTCTTGGGCTGAAGCTGACGCAAAAGGGACCGGACCACGCGACGATCAGCATCAACCGGGTCAGGCGCTTCCGGGACAACGACATCGCGGAAAAGATCTTCAATGAGATCCTGCGGCAGTGTATCGCGAAGGGATTGGTAGGCGGCGAGATTCTGTACACCGACTCGACGCACATCAAGGCAAAAGCGAACAAGCACAAAAAGCGGCTGGTGGCAGTGGAGCAGACGCCTAAGGCCTACATGGAAGAACTGAACGCCCAGATCGATCTGGACAGGAAGGTACTGGAAAAGAAGCCCTTTGACCGGGACGACGATCCGCCGGGAGACGAAGCAGGCAAGCGCATGGAAAGCACCACGGATCCGGACAGCGGGCAGCTGAGCAAGGAGGGAAAGCCGGACGGCTTCCACTACAGCGAACACCGTACAGTTGACCGTAAAAACAACGTCATCGTCAGCCTGCACCTGACTGCAGCCAATATCAACGATGTGACCCCTGTACCGGAAATCCTGAAAGAGATTGAGAACCGACTGGGAAAGCTCCCACACTATATGGGATTTGATGCAGGTTACCACTATGCGCACATTGCGCATCTCCTCAAAACACAAGGCATCCAGGGCGTCATTGGGCGCAGGCGGCATACACACCGCACAGACGTCTACGGCAAGTATCGTTTCCGCTACGACAGTGACTTTGATATTTACTTCTGTCCGGAAGGCCAGCCTCTCTACTGGAAGACCACCACGCGCGAGGGATACAGGGAGTACTACAGCAACGCGAAGCTCTGTGCCCACTGTCCCCGCCGAGAGAAGTGTTTCAGTGAAAAAGCAAAGAGAAGGCTGGTGACCCGCCATGTGTGGCAAGACGCTTTGGATGATGTGGACGCTTTCACCTGTACCCCCGCAGGCAGAAAGCTCTATGCCTGGAGAAAACAATCCATTGAACTCTCCTTTGCGGAGGCCAAAGAGAACCATGGCCTGCGCTTTGCCCGCATGCTCGGCATACAAAACATGCGCGAGCAATGCTTCCTGATCGCCGCTACCCAGAATCTCAAACGCCTGGTTAAGGCTTTTCATTCTCTATTCCTCTCGTTATTCAACAAAGGGCTGCTTCTCCGTATCGGGAAAGCAGCCCTTTGTTGACAGTCTGGAGACGCCATGCGGCGTCTCCCTTCTTGCGTCAGAGCATCAACAAACTCCGGATAGAAGACCTGGGATACATGAAGGGGCGGTTGCCCCTTCATTTTTCAATCCGCAGCCGGCGGCTTTGCCGGCGGCGAGGAGCGATTTTCTTATCCATCAGGACATAAAAACAACGCTTTGCAGACTGGATCAGCAGAAAACCGTATTATGCTGACGGAAAATCGCTTCCTATTCAAAAAAATTCTGTGTGGCGCAGCCGCGCGGAATTTTTTTGCATCTCGGAAAAGGTGAGGCTTCACCTTTTCCGAAGCTGTCGACTGCGTCGACAGCGTAAACCGGGGCCGGCGCTCCGCCGGCCCCGGTATGTGTGCATCCTTTGCGGCGCACTTAGCGCAGCTTTTCCCTGTATGCCGCAATCTCCGGCTCGTTGCCCAGAACAAAATGCCCGTCTTCCACTTCTGTCCACGTGGGCTTTTGCACGGAATAATCGTGCATGCGCGCATCGTAAACCTCGAGCTGCTTGCTGCGCTCGTAGATGGGGTTGGGCTGGGGGATGGCGGAGAGCAGCGCACGCGTATAGGGGTGCAGCGGGTGCGCGAACAGCTTTTCCGTGGGGGCGAGCTCCACGAGCAGGCCCTTGTGGATGACCGCGATGCGGTCGCAGATGTAGCGCATGACCGAAAGGTCGTGCGAGATGAACAGGTAGGTGAGCCCGCGCTCCTTTTGCAGTTCGGCCAGCAGGTTGAGCACCTGCGCGCGGATGGAGACGTCCAGCGCCGAGATGGGCTCATCCGCAATGATGAACTCGGGGTTCATAACCAGCGCACGCGCAATGCCGATGCGCTGGCGCTGACCGCCGGAGAACTCATGCGGGAACCGGCTGGCAAACTCAGGCAGAAGCCCAACGTCGGCCAGCGCAGAGGCCACGCGCTCCATGCG
>JAEWDM010000038.1 GCA_023390115.1 Bacillota bacterium | reverse complement strand
TTCCCGCAGCAAAGGTCATCTCTTTTATATCCAGCAGTCTTATGCTTCCTAAGGAAGCCGGACTGGCCCCAAGCGGCAAAAGGAAGATGCAGGAATTCAGGGCATTCAGCGCCTATGTTCTGAGGGTACTGTGCGGGCTGGGCTACAGGCAAATCTGCGGCAGCATGCACAACATAACCTTATCCGGCTGCTCACGCATGTTTTCAAGGGGCTATGAGCTGCTCAGCTCCGGCAATCCTCTGTACCAGGGCATGTTTAATGAACTGGCACGCTTAAGCTTATAGCCTCTTTCGTATATAAAGTAACATCGAAGCATTTATAAAAGCCATATGACCATATAGTCCCTTCACCAGAACTTTAGCGAGTCTTATTAAGGTTAAAGCTCTATTCTTTTTTGTGGTTATCTTAAAAAACAATTTGGCTGGAACTCCAAAAGCTTATTTTTAATATTGAGGATATCAAGAAAGAGCTAAAAAGATCCTGTTCAAACACCATGCCCATGCCCTTGCAAAGCTCTTTTTTGAGAAATGTCCCCTTGGTTTGAGAAATGTCCCCTTGGTTTAGGCGTGCAAAAGGGCGAAGAATATCATAAGACATTCCTCCGGCTGCCGTAAAGCCACCTACATTCAGTTTAGGCTCCATAGTGCTTATATCAAATTCAGACAGTCCGGCTATTGTATTGATGGCCGTTACAGCATCTGCTCCTGCTTCAAAAAGCCTTCTTGCAGCCATTCCTTCGTTAGGATGGACAAGGTAAGGCAGTTTAGGCATAATTTTAAGTCTGCTTCCCACAGCCTTCCTTACCGCTCTAACTATATCAGCACATAAATCCATGTTTTGTACAAGGATAGAACCCGTTCCCATATGGTCAGTATGCGGAGAGGAAAAATTTAACTCCAATCCCTGTATACCTGTGTCCATAAACATTACTGCCAAACGCATCCATTCCTTGATGTCACTTCCTCCTTCAAGAGATACATACAGCAGTCTGTCAGGAAATTCTCTGCTTAATTTTGTAGTCCATTCAATCCATTTTAGCGAGGAATATTCGCTGCCTATCTCAAAATTCTGAGTGGCTGTTAAGATGTTTTGTTTGTAAATATGCCCGATTCGCGGAGTTTTATCAGACTCCGGGCCTGCAACAACACTTTTTGTTACAGCACCGGCCCACCCCCATTGGAATCCTTTTCTGATGGCATCATAATCCCTTGTTGGTGGAGCTGATGCAAGTATAAACGGATTAATTAGCTGAAATCCTAAAAAATCGACCTTTAACATATCTTGGTGGATTTCCCCCATGTTCATACAATGATTCCTTTCAATGTTCTTATTCAAAATTGGGATTTTAAAAACCTATGTTTGTATCATTTATTTCCCATAATAATACATCGAATATAAGCTATATTTTTATTTCAACTCTTTTATTTGAACATTTTACATTATTTTAATTATATATACGAATACCCCCTCCCCTGCAAATCTCGCTCCAATGCTTAAGATAAAAAAAGATGCCTGAACTGTTAAGTTCAGACACCATTATCTTAGATTAAATTATAGTAAAAAAGAGATATTTTGCCAAGTATTCTCATATTAATTAAACAAAAATTGGGGACATCCCTCAAAAATCCAATAAATTTTCCCAAAAGGCTTGCTTGAAATCATCTTGTTAAACATATGCCTTATGTTAAAATATCAAAAATATCTCTAAGAATGTCCCCCATAATATTGACAATCAGGTCTATGTTGTATAGACTAAAGACATGGGTCTATATAATATAGACTAAGGCTGAAAATCTGATTGACAAGCGTATGGAGGAATATCCGTGGAGAAACTGTTTCTTTCTGTTTTGAATATGAGCCTGACAGCGAGCTTTGTAATTGCTGCCATTATACTGGCGCGGCTGATGCTGAAAAAAGCGCCGAAGTCTATCTCCTATGCATTGTGGGCGGTAGCTGGCTTCCGGCTTGTGTTCCCCTTCTCCTTTGAAAGCGTATTTAGCCTTATCCCGTTCAAGTCCGCACCTATTCCTGCGGACATCACTACGCAACCTATACCGCGCGTTGACAGCGGGATTGGCATTGTCGACAACACTGTGAGCAGTATTCTCCCTGCCGCGACGCCTGCCGCAAGCATGAGCCCTCTGCAATTATGGTTGACAGTGGGAGCATATCTGTGGCTTACGGGCTTTGCGGTTATGTTGATTTACAGCGCGGTGTCTATCGTGCTGCTGAAAAAACGCTTAAATTGTGCAGTGCCCGTTGAGAATAACATCTTTGAGGCTGACAACCTCAAAACACCGTTTGTTCTCGGATTGTTGAGGCCCAAAATTTACATTCCGGCAGGACTTACAGAGAAGGAAAGCCTCTATATTATCCTGCATGAGCGTACTCATATCCGGCGTCATGACCATATAGTGAAATTCCTTGCTTACTTAATTCTCTGCCTGCACTGGTTCAACCCACTTGCATGGGCAGCATTTTTACTGATGGGTGCCGATATGGAAATGTCCTGCGATGAGCTGGTACTCAAAAAAATTGGCAGCGAAACTAAGAAAGCTTACTCCATGTCACTTCTATCCTTGTCTTCCAAACAGCGCATCATTGGCGGAAGCCCGCTTGCATTCGGCGAGGGGGGCATGAAAGAAAGGATTAAAAATGTGCTGAATTTCAAAAAACCTTCACGGGTGATAATCGTTGCCGCTGTCACTCTAGCAGCAGTCTTGAGCATAGGCTTCGGGATTGACAGAGTAACCGCCGTCACTGGTGATTATGATTTTTACAGCTTTAGTGTAAATGGGTTTATGCTCGGTGCTGACGCAAACGAAATGGATACGTCGGCACTCACTCCCGCCGAACCATTGCATGTCAGCAGCGGATATGATTTTAATTATGAGGAAGCTCGTTACAGCGTGGACGCAAACACCGGGAAGATTATTAAAATGCTGGTCAATGTATATGACGGAGCATATATTCCGACTGTAATAATCAATAAGGATGAAGACCCAATATATATTCCCTATAATCTAGACACTATTAATCAGGTTATAGATATTTTCGGCCAAGGCACAGGTGGCTGGCAGGATAGGGAGCAAAGACTTCGCTATATGGAATATCTCCAGAAGGAGGGACAGTTGTCTGCAACAGTCAGGTTTGTCTACACAGACGGCGAGTCTGATGGAATAAAGCACCGTCTTGTATGGGTAATCGCCGACAGTGATTTGCCATATAGGTATCCTATAGAAATCAAGCGTATAACGAAGCATCTTAAAGGTTTAGATGCCAGTTCCAATCTTGACTACCACATAATGCTTTACGACATTGACATTAACAGGGATGGCCTTAATGAGTCTATTTATCTCGATCAATCACAGCAAGAAAACGGATTCGTCACGCTGCGCATTTATGACAGCACCAACAATGAAATATGGAGTGAGGAGGCCGGAACTTCTCATGCAGGCTGGACTTCGCTGTTTCTCTGCGAACATGACGGCGAATACTACCTTTTGCGATATATGCCGGGCATGTGGCAGGGCTATTGCAAATATACCTATACCCTTTTCACTCTTGAAGGCGGTGCCGAGCATGTCGTTCAAAGTAATGCCATTGAGTTTGACATAAACGGTGTCAATAAATTGAGTGTGAACAGCATGATCGCATTTGCAGATGAAGTAAATGCACTGCTTGGCAAGAGTACCCTTCTTGTGAGCAGCGAAGGGGGTGAATACGCCTTTGGTCCGTCGTCAGCCGCTCCATTCTTTGAGAGATACTCCTGGCTGGATGAAGCGCCGAAGCTTTATAAAGACGGAGATGACCTCAAAACACGCTTGTCCAAGTACAGCGAGTATGCAGCTTCGATACGGTAAGGGGACATTCCTCAGCAAAGCAATAAACTTTTTAAAAAATTTGCTTAAATTCACTTTGCAAAGCATATACTCTATGCTAAAGTATAGAAAATAAATTCCTTTGTTGAATAGTTTAGGAATGTCCCCAGCCTGCTTAAGATTTGCCTAACATTTTATAAAGCAAACGATATAGCATCTTTGCCTCTTCGGAAGAAAGGTTTAAGCAGGAGGCAAGCTTGAGCGGGATTCCCATTGCCTCGTTCTTTAATCCTTCTCCCTTATCCGTAATCGTGACAATCAGGTTTCGTTCATCCTCCACCGATCTTGTCCTTGAAACAAGCCCGTTTAATTCCAGTTTTTTTAAGAGCGGGGTCAGTGTGCCCGAATCAAGGTACAAGCACTCTCCCAAGTTCTTAACATTTATGCTTTTCTTTTCCCACAGTACCATCATTGCAATATACTGAGTATAAGTTAAGCCGAGCTCATCCAAAAGCGGCTTGTATTTTTTCACAACCTCTCTTGCACAGGCATAGAGCGGAAAACAAAGCTGATTTTCAAGCTTGAGCATATCATAATTCATAAGCTTTCCTCTTTCAATAATTATAACGCCGCATAGGCTTTTTACATAGCTTTTGATAAACAGACTATATCATCCTCAAGATCAAATGTGATTTTTGATGAGCAGGTGTCTTCTGTTTTATAGCTGTGCCGCATTTTTCATTCCTCCAATAGCTTTACAACGCTCTTTTCAATAGCCATAGGGGATTTAGCGGGAGCATACCGGGCTATTACCTGTCCTTTTTTGTTTACAAGAAATTTTGTAAAATTCCATTTGATATTAGCCCCGCCGATACCTCCTTTTTGGGATTTTAGCCAGGAATAAAGAGGACTTTCGTTTGCGCCGTTGACATCAATTTTATCAAACTGCCTGAAGGTGATTCCATAACGCCCTGTGCAGAAGCTGCCGATTTCCTCATTGGTTCCCGGAGCTTGATTGGCAAATTGATTACAAGGAAAATCAAGAATCTCAAACCCTTTATCTTTGTATTTATCATATAAATTCTGCAATCCGCTATACTGTGGCGTAAGTCCGCAGCCTGTTGCTGTATTGACAATCAGCAATACTTTACCCTTATAGTCGGCAAGGCTTGCAACATTACCCTTGACGTCTTTTACAGCTAAATCATAAAGTTTCATCTTTACCCTCCTAATTTAATCGCATTGGATATAATTAAATTGTATACAATTTAATTATTAATGTCAAGTATTTTTTTAACAGGGACATTCCTCAAGAAATCGGCAAAAAATAGTTGAGGAATGTCCCCATTCCGGAAGGAATTCCTATACACAGGAATCAATTCTACGTTTACCCAACTTAAGTTCGGATATCAGCATACCTATCAATATCATTATGCATCCAGTAGTAATATTAAAAGTAAGCGTTTCTCCAACTCCTTTACTGTTAGGTATAAGAATTGCAAATATCGTAGCAAATACCGGTTCCGCTGATAATATTATTGCAGTATGAGTGGGAGAAGTAAATTTTTGAACAAATGCCAAACCTGTATATGCGATTGCTGTAGCAAGTACGCCCGTTACAAATATCGATATTATTAATTCCATATTAAAAGTTATCGGCCATGGATCTATAAAAAATGAAATACAGGTATAAAAAATTGCACAGAACACAACTTGGAATACTCCTATTAATGCAGGATCACACTTTGAAGAAAATATATCTATAAATATTATTTGAAATGTAATACATATAGCACATATAAGAGCAAAAAGATCTCCTAAATTAAATTTAAAATTCAATCCGCCTGAGATAAAAAAAAGCCCAATTAATGCAATTATAACTCCTACAATAGAAGGCAGGTCCGGTTTTTTCTTTGAAAACCTAGCTGATACCAGCGGAACAAATACTACACTTAACCCTGAGATAAATGCCGAATTTGATGCTGAGGTAAAACGGAGACTGCTTACTTGAAATACCAAAGATCCGAAAAGCATAAGACCTATTACGGAACCATATAAAATATTCTTGATATTTATAAGCCTTAATTTTTTATAGAAAACTGCTATTAGTATAATAGCTGCACAAACAAAACGTAATGATAAAAAAGAAAATACTGGAGTATACACCAGTGTGTTTTTTGTTATTGGAAAAGATAAGCCCCAAATCGCAGTAAACGCCAGTAATAATAAGTCGAATTTAAGCACTCTTGACATTTCATCCCTACCTTATTGAAAAAACCATTTCCAAGAATAACATTTTTATAACTATGCTTATAGCATATCCCTTACAAAAAAGAGTCCTAACACTTCATAATACATCCTGAAGCTCATTATATGTTTTATCATATATATTTACCATATCTCTATTTAGAATATTGCTAAGTTTATTTCTTTGTACAAATAATTCATAATGCTTAAAGGTTTCTGTATCAATTGCGGGAAGGTTAAAACCAAATACCTCCGGGTATTCATCAACATCAAACTGCAGCATTTTTTTGTATCTGTAAAAATCTTTTGTACCGGGTAAAAGAATAAGATTAAAAACATTAAAATAAGGATGGTAATTCGGACTAATTTTAAACAACTCATTTTTTAAGTACTCACATTTCTTTCTATAGCTGTCGAAAGACTGCAAAGTATCATTAGGATAACCAATTAAAAAATTGTATGTCTGATAGTTCACACCTGTATGTAGAATTTCCTTATAGATTTCCAGTTGCTTATTGAAATCAATCAGTTTATTAAATTTTAGAGAAGCTTTCTCTTCAAAACTTTCTATAGGAATTTGGACTCTATAGCATCCCCTATGCACATCTTCCTCTTTTGAGTTCCAGAACAGTGCATCAATAAGCTCATAATCCAGTCTATCTTCAATAAGGAGCTTCCCGATTTCAAGACCGTTTGCAAACTCCCAGGCAAACCCAAACCTTTTTAGCATGTCAAACATTTCAACAACTTCATTTCTGCCTTTATAGTCTATTTTACAACCAGCCTCAAAGGATACCATCCTTGAAAGAATGTTGTCTTCTTGAAACAATATGGTCTCAATACCGTTTTTCTTAAAATGCTTCAAATGTTTTTCAACTGTAGCTGGAGACATAGCTCTGTATTTTCCCTTTACTATTGGAGTAGTACAAAAAGAACATCCATGGAAACAGCCTCTGGAGGTTTCGAAGCAAGTGTACGGCAATCGTACGCCTTCGGGAGCTGGGCCCTCTCCTGTATCTGTATATACCTTTAAATCTTCTATTAAGCTAAAATCATATAAAGGTATTCTATCCATTGCAATGGAAAAATTCTTATTAATTATAGGGTGAAGATTTGTATTTGTATAAACATTTGGAATTCCGTCATAGCCCTTGCCCTTATATATTGCCTCAATGACTTTATATAGTACAATCTCACCTTCACCATAGATTACAATATCTGCGCCATGATTTAAATAATAATACGGTCTTGTAGTGGCATCAGTACCGCCAACAATTACCGCAGAGCCCGGATTTGCATTTTTAATATATTTGATCAAATCAGTCACGACATGAGCATTTATGGTGAAATTCGAGGAAATGCCATGGACACTGGCCTCTTTAATTTTATTGTGGCAGTCCGAGAAGTATGCACCATGTCTATAACAGTTTATCTTTCTTTTCCCATATGTAAATGTTTTATACAAAGATAGCTTGTCATCTATCTGCATATCAATAATTTCAAGATCACAATGCAGGCCTGATTCTGAAGCCAGTACCTTAAAGCTGCTTGCCAACAATAATAATGCACTTTTAGGATTAAAATTTCTTTCAGTATTTATAGGAACATTTATACCGTCAAATCTTTGCGAAGACAGCGGCGGATAATATAAATTTACCTTCATGTGATCTCCTTTCATTTATTCAGAAATAAGTTTCTTCCAATACAGTTATCATAACCAGGACAAAAGCAAGGATTCTTATATTTAATTTCGACTGCTTCCTTTAAGGACATTTCTCTTATATCACCTATATAACCTTCGTCTCCCGCATCCCAGCATCTTGTAATTAATCCGTCAATACCCACAATAATACCGTACATTCCCGAAAAGCACTTGTTTTCATAAGTTAGTGGAGGAATAACATTATACCCTTGGAATTTATTATTCATTTCATTCCGCAATTTTAAATACTCATCATATGGTATATATAGTTCATCTTTATATCTATTGCCGGCTCCCGTTATATTACCATATTCGGGAAATACCTTGATTCCCTTCTGCAGCCAGAAATGAAGCATCTCTTCAAATTCATCATAATTTTTTTTATTTACGACCCAGCTTATCATAAAGTTTTGAGCCGAATAGCCTGCCTCTATCAAATTCTCCGCTCCCAGCATCATCTGTTTAAAGCTTCCCTTTATCTGGGTTAGATCTTCATATACATTTTCTCTTATTGAATGACAGCTTCCCAGAATCCCTACATTATACGTATATAATTTTTCTGCTATATCCTTAGTGATCTTTGTTAAGTTTGAAAAAAGAAAATAATTAAAACCAAGTTTCTTAGAATGCTCCAATATCGGGAAAAAATCCGGGTCACATAATGCTTCCCCTGACGCAGCTGTCATGACTGTTTTTATCCCTATTTCTTTTGCCTGACACAAAAGATTCAATCTTTGTTCTAATGTAAGCTCGGAATTTTTATTGTTATGAGTATCAGTGTAACAGAACTTACATTTCAGATTGCAAGCAGTACTCACAGGCATTCCCAAAGCTAAAGCAGGACTTCTTCTATTTTTGAAATCCTCAGGTGAGAAAATTGTTCCTATAAAATTTCTTGCATTTTTATCTAAAATTTCATAATAATGTTTTTCTGTACAGACCATAATATCTCCCCCTAAAATTTTTTGAAACACTTCACAAACAACTTATTTCTTATTGATCTATGTTTTATCACTGTAAATATATGTATATTATTATAGTATAATAATATATTAAAAGTAAAAAAAAGTCAACTATGTTTTTTAGCTATCAAATCCATGAGATAACTTAAAATCTCTAAAGGCATTTAAAGGCATTTGGGGGACATTTCTGAAATCCTTCTGATTTAGCCTTTCTTTAAAACATTAGAGACATTTTCCGACATACCGGCAAAATCCTTCAAAAATTTATTTAACAGCACTTCACCAAACATGCGGATTATGCCGAGGCATGGAAAATATCATGTTGCAAATAATGCTTTAAATAGCTATATATAAAATCCTAATGCCCTTTCCGACTTTATGGAGGCTATATTCCGTTCGGTATTCCATTGACTTTCCTCGGAAAAAGAAATAAAATGGAAGCAGAGATAAAAATAAGGATATGCTGTAGATATATTACTACTTTGCTTTTTCCTTAATATTTTTAGCGTAAATTGTAAGCCTTGTATTGAGAAAAATTTCTCAACAAATCGGCAAATTTCTTCAAAAGGTTACTTAATATTGCTTTATAAAAATTTTATATTTTATTAAATATATGTAAAATAATATATTATACATATACATTTAGATGAAAATAGCTTATGTTTAAACAAGATTAAGAATTTAAATATTGTTAGTATTCTAAAGAATATATAGGAGAGATTATGTAATGAGTAACGCATATAAAAATAGTTTCCCAAAGCTTGTAGGCTTTCAAACACATTCGTTTTGTAATTCAAAATGTATATTTTGTCCATACTCAAGGGTATATAAGAAACTGTCAAATGGATTTATGTCAGAAACATTATTTAAAAAAATCATTAATGAATGCACCCAATATAACATAGATAGAATAATTCCTTATTTAAATAATGAGCCTTTTCTGGATATACATTATATAACGAGACTCAAATATATACGGGATAAGCTGCCGGATACATTTGTAGAGCTATCTACAAATGCCGAGCTATTAAACGATAATATTATAAATAGTTTGATGGATTTGGAAATAAATGAGGTCAGGTTAAGTATATTTGGATTTGAAAAAGAAACATACAATGCTTTGATGGTCGATCTTGACTATGATAAGGTTTTTTATAATGTAAAAAGAATTATTGAATTAAAGAAGGGCAGAAATAAAACCAATTTTAAGGTAATTATGCTCGCAGCTAATATTATCAGTAATGAAGAAATTAACAAAGCAGTGGCTTTCTATAAAGACAATGGGCTGGATTTTGAAAAATTTGATATACTGGATAGAGCAGGTAATTTAGATAATGTATTTGGACAATTCTCCAATCAGAAGATTAATGGGAACATAAAAGGCTGCAAATGGGATTGGCCCAACAGGCAAGTTAATATTTTATTTAATGGTGATGTAATATCATGCTGTAATGACTGGAGTAGAGAGTTCATTCTCGGAAATATTACTTGCAGCTCAATATATGATTTATGGAATAGTATAAGCTATGAAAATTTTTGGTCAGAAGGATTTAGCAAATACGGATGTAAAGATCATATTTGTAAAAGGTGTACAG
Organism: Bacillota bacterium; assembly: GCA_023390115.1. Lineage (GTDB taxonomy): Bacteria > Bacillota > Clostridia > Acetivibrionales > DSM-27016 > Anaerobacterium. Next base: position 98,930 of record JAEWDM010000038.1, on the reverse strand, counting down.
TATCATATTAATGAATTTATAACCAATTCCCTCTGTGCATCATAGGTAAAATCTCCATAAACTGCTTTGTATCAATATTTACATATAATATATTAATATCATACTTAAAAATATTAAGCTAATGAGAAGAATCTTAAGTTAAAAATTCAAAATATTCAATTTTTTATTTGTTAAAGTAATAACAGCAAATTTAAGTTAAATATTATAATTAGATATAAAATACGTGGGGGTGTTAAAATGATTTTAAATGATATATATTTAATAAGAAAAGAAGGAATGTTCTGTGATGAAATGGCATTAGCCAGTGTAGCTGCATGGTTTGGAAGAAAATACGAGCTAATATTCTCAAATGTTTGGAAGTTTGACTACAAATCGGATTCAGACAGCAGAATACTTATAGGTGATCGCTTAATCCCGGGAGAATGGTATTTAAAAGAAACTTTTGAAGAATACACAGGGATAAAAACCAACTTTGTCAAAATCTCTTCCCTGGAAGAACTATTAAAGCTTATAAAATATGAGCTAAATGCTAAAAGGCCTATTCTGGGTTTGTGTGAATGCAGATATCTCCCATGGATGCCTGAACATGACAAAACAGATAGTACAATTTTGATAATAATTGGTATGTCTGATGATGGGCAACATGTATTTGTTTATGACACGCATTTAAGCTATATGAATAAAAAAGTTCAATGCCTGCCTGTTCATAGCTTGCTAAAAGGCTGTAATTTTTATTCAGTCTTTGTTGCCGCACAAAATAAAAGTAAGGATTTTGATTATAGAAATGTAATAACAGAGATTTTAAATAATGTTAATCTGAAATCCCAGGGACTAAATTCATTTGACAAAATCAGACTATTTGCAAATCAATTTTATGATTCAATGGATTTTCAAGAAGAGATAAAAGGAAAATCTATGCCTCTGGAAACACCACTTATTAATAATATTGAAACTATAGAAAGAAGCAGAATACTTTTTTCTATGTTTTTAAATTTTGTCGGTAAATCGGTAAACAATAATAGAATAACAGAGATATCCTATTGTTTTGAAAATTCCAAATGGAAGGCTGTAAAAGCAATCTTAATCAAAATGTTCTATAAGGGAGAAATGAATAAGGACAGGAGACTCCAGATATCCGATATATTATTAAAAATATCAAAAATTGAAGAAAGTGCATCGAATGATTTGATGGCGGCTGTCACAGATCCATATGCCTTAACTAATCTTAATGTTATACACAAACAAGTCAGGAATACCAGAACGCAAAAAAATATAGTAAATATAGATATATCAAACCTCTATAATAACAATGGATTTACAAAATCCATTTCAAATGATTTTTGCGCAGATTTAACAGGTGTAAAAGAATGCTTTTTTACAGAAGGCATTGATGAAATCTACAAAACTTTAAATATTAGAAACCTTTTTTTCCCTAAAATAGTTGAAGATAAGGCTAATAATATATCCTGTAGTTGTCAGGAAATATCTCTTCAGAAAAAATGGTATACGAACATCACTCTTATTGCATGTGCAGAATTACAAGATATTGTGGATAGCTTAACTATTGTATATAATAATGGCCAAAGCACGGATTTAGAAGTGAGCATCTCAAATTGGTGGAATGATGCCCCCTTGTTTGGTGATGAAATTGTCTGGAGTGGGAATGTTTTATTGGGACAAATACCAGAGACCAGAATAGCCGATAAAAAGTATAATATTTATGCTAAAACCTTTGACCTTCCCTATGAGGGATATATAGATAAAATCATATTGCCTTTACGGCCAAACCTTCATATTTTTTCTATTTGTATGGAGGCAATTGATGCAAATGAGCTCGAATTGAAATGATCCCCAGTCCGGGGGACATTCCTCAAAAAATCAACGAATTCCCTTGAATAGTCGGGGAATGTCCCCATACCCGCACCTCTTACTTTCCCTGCATTTCTTTCATATTAATTCATTATAGAATATATACAGATGCTACAGAAGGGAGGCTGCAGAACGCTCACTGCGGAGCAAATGGATTTGTTTATCAGGTATAATGATTTAGGGCTTGAAATCTCATGCATCCGTAAAGAATTTATTTACAAGAGGGACATGACCCCGACGCTTTTAAAATTAAAGATATTATCCTTGGGTCTTAACGTCACTATACACATTAGAAATCTTATATGAAAAAACAGGCGATTATATATAATCGCCTGTTTTTTGGTGCCGAAGGTCGGACTCGAACCGACATGATATCACTATCGCTGGATTTTGAGTCCAGTGCGTCTGCCAATTTCACCACTTCGGCAAGCATTTATTTCTCTCGATCTAACTGCTATGATAGAATAACATAACAGCTTCTAAAAATCAAGAGTAATTTTTACTTTTTATAAATGCATCCGCAAGCATTTTGTTTATACCGAAGCAGCAGCAGCCGCAGAAATGGCGTTCCTTATTCCCTTTAAAACCTCCTGAAGGGTCTGGCCTTCAACGCGGTAGTACATTCCCTTTTTTATCAGCTTTATTTTATCCTTTATACCTCTGATTTCAGCCTTTGACAATACGGCCTTCAGATAGCCGCACACCGCCAGAATGCTTATAATGCACGCTTCCTCATAGCCAATCTCATTTTTATCCCCGAGAAGAAGCCGTTTCATGCCCGAAGCAAGCTCCTGCCTGTGATTGACACCTGTTACAATATAACGTTTCAGCGGGAAAAGCCCTAAAAATCTCTGCTCCTCCTGCCTTATGACTCCATTATCCTCAAGACCATCCAGTACCCCGGATTTAAGGCTTGAGCCGAATATTGAATATCCTGAAAACCAACTGCTTATTCTTACGGGATGCCTGGATGATTTTATTTTCTCCATCACCATATCAAGAATTCTGTCCCCTGTGGAGCAGTCATCGACAACAGTTATCCTTTTGCGCTCTAATTTCACTCTCTTAAAAGCAACAAGCTGGAGCAATGCAATACCCTTAATTCCATACCTTATAACGTTATACGCATCATAGCCTATTTTATTTTTGTCTGTATTTATAGTTAAAAGCATGATCCTTTCAGATGCATTAAGCATATCTTTCACCTCCTCTGTCAATTACTCCGGCTCCTCTGGTTGTCTCTTCTTTTGGGATTTACCCCTCTTGCTGATTGCATCCTGAAGCAAATATTCAATTTGTCCGTTTACCGATCTGAATTCTTCCTCTGCCCACCGGCTTATTTCTTCCCATATGCGGGGACTTACCCTTAGCAGTATTGTCTTCTTTTCCTTATCAGCCATAGCAATCTCCTTGCACTATAGTAACTCATCCCTTAAATTTTCCGCCCTCTTTATCTTAAGAAAACAAGGGATGAGCTTTCCATACTTTTCTGTTACAGGGCACTAGTTATGCAGCGTACCCGTGTTTATAACAGGCTGGGTAGATCTCTCGCCGCATAAAACCACCATGAGATTGCTTACCATAGCAGCCTTTCTCTCCTCATCCAGCTCTACTACACCCTTTTGGCTCAGCTTTTCCAGTGCCATTTCAACCATTCCAACGGCACCCTCCACTATCATCTGACGCGCCGCTATAATAGCGGATGCCTGCTGGCGCTGGAGCATTGCCGCCGCTATTTCAGGGGCATAGGCAAGATGGCTTAGGCGTGCCTCCTCAACTATTACCCCGGCTTTTGAAAGCCTCTCCTGCAGCTCCAGCCTCAGGGCCTCAGATACCTCATCGGCACTTCCCCTAAGAGATAAATGCTTCGTTTCATCGGTAATGTCATATGGGTAAAGTCCCGCAAGATGCCTGAGCGCAGATTCACTTTGGATTTTTACATACTCGGCATAATTTTCTACGTCGAAGAACGCCTGAGCAGTATTTTCCACCCTCCAGACAATAACTGCCGCAATCTCTATAGGGTTTCCCATCTCATCGTTTACCTTAAGCTTTTCACCATTTAGGTTGCGTGAACGCAGTGAAAGCTTTTTCTTGGTATAGAACGGGTTTGTAAAATGCCATCCGTCTTTTTTTACAGTGCCCTTGTATTCCCCAAACAGTATCAGTACGGCAGCGGTATTGGGCTGAAGCGTAAAAAACCCCCCTGAGAACACACACCATACTGCAAAAAGTATACCTCCCAAAATTATTTCCGCCACATTGAAAAATGTGCCGCCTTCAATAAGGCCCTTTATCCCTGCAATAGTAATAACTACCGACAGAACCAGCATAATCAGGTTAACAATTAACATTTTAAGGCCTGAGTATACCTTTATCTCTTTTTCCAGCATATAAATGCCTCCCTTATATATCTTTAATGTTTATTTGATATCATTATTATATCATATTTATATTATTTTGCAAGATTAATTTTAAAAGGCATTCCATCATTCAGGATATTAAAGCACGCAAAAAAGCTCTTCACATTTTAATGAAGAACCTTTTATTTGTGGCTTTATTGTTCTATTGTCTCTTAGTAACTATCCTGATTATTTCATCAACTCCGGTACCCTCCGCTATATTGTAACGCCCTGTCCTTATTCTCCCTGTCAGCTTTAATTCCTTTAAACGGTTGGTGAAATCATTTTTTTGGCCTATAAGGCCATTTTGCAGCAATAGATTATCCAGACCCATAGCAGTTGTACCCGCCTCAACAACAATATTTATTACTTTGGAGGGGGGCTCAGGCTGCTGCACCGCATCACCTGAAGGCTGATTTTCAAGCTCCTTTTCAGGAGCTTTATGCTGTTCCTCGTCTGAAGGCCCGCTATTGTCCTCAGGCTTTAATGCCTCGTTATTATCAGATAATGGCTGGCCGGCACTCACGGCCGCGGCTTCAGCCCTCTTTTCCGCTTCAGCCAGAAGGCTGGCATCCACCATTCCGTATTCTCTCGCTTTTGAAATAATTTCCTCCCTGCTCATTTCCTGATAGGACTTTATTCCTGAAGTATAGATCATGCTGACGATCGATATCAGAACCATTCCTATCCCCATTCCAAGAAGGATGCTTTTTATATGGAAGTTTCTCATTTTTCCCCCTTAGCGTTATCTGTTCAGACCCAGTACAAGCTGCACCTCGCCCTTTCCCATATTTAAAAGTCTGGCAATTTCAGTATGATCCATACCCTTCTGTGCCAAATCCAAAACCTCCTTGTACCTTCCGTTCAGAGGAATTCTCTTGCCCTTTTCCTCCTCCTGGGCCTCTTGCGCCTCGTGAGCCTGATTTACAGCATCCTCAACCTTCAATGTGTCCAGATAGCTGTCCTTCCTTCCATTAAAAGCAAATATGTCCTCATCCGCTGCGAGATCCACAGTTACCCCTCTTATTGGCTCTGCAGACTCATTTTGCTTTATTGCCTGCGTTTCGGAGCATCTCTCATATTCCTCAAGGCTCTTAAGCTTTAAGCTCAGCTCCTCATTCTTTAGATCTATCTTTGTGACCACATAGTCGGAAAATTTGTTAAGCTCTTCAATCATTTGCTCGGCATCACTTATAATGCCTTCAAGCTCATTTTTCTTTTCATCAATTCTTTTTTCATAATCGTACGACTTTTTTCTGTCATAAGCAATCCACACCATTGACACAAGTGTGAGAATAATACCCAGAAAAATTATACTGACATAAAATTGGTTCATATAAAAAACACTCCAGTTATATTTTTACATCTATTGTACTGGTTTTTTCCTGCAGCTCCGCCTTTTTGCTGGAATTATAATTGTACTTGCCTTTTTTCTTCCTCTGGCCCTTTTCTTCTTTATCCTTTTGCTGCTTCTCCTTAATGGCAGCCTCGTGGACTTTATCCTGAAAATGCACAACTTTAGTGCTGTTTTCTGCATTTTGCTGCACGGTAGATGCCTGCTGCTGCTGCAAAGCATCCATTCTGTGCTGTGCATCATTGCTGATTTTAGCAACCTCAGGCGTCTTCGGCAGCATAACCTGAAAATCAATGGGCTTTATAGACATAACTCTCATCTCCTATATGCAAAATGCGCAATTGATTTTTTGTTTTATGAAAATACGTTAGGTCCGGCCTATTTATCTATAGGACCAACTCTTATATCTGCTCCGTCTCTGTAGAGCGTGCAGTACTGCAGGTTCTCTTTTACATACATAACACAGCTCCCTATAGTAACCTTCGAACCGGGATATATAAAATTGTATATTTTTATCTTGCCGTATGCCTCCTGCTGAAGCTTTGCCTCAATCTGGGCCAATTCCTCCCTCAACTCCGAAACCCTGCTTCCAAAGAAAATTTTTGTTCTTACGCTCTTAGCCATCATTTCCTGTTTCTCAGGCGTAAGCATACCTGCCGCTTCTATTTTTTTAAGTATTAAAATAGCTTGATCAGCCTTTTTCATATCGGCTTCCATAGTATTTATTTCTTCCCTCAGTACCTTATATCTTTCCCTAAGGGTAGGGTCCATGCCTACCTCAATGTCTGTTACCGTAGCCATATGAGATCCGACAACCTTTGCGGATATCTCCTTGCCCACCTTGCATATTCCTCCTACCAGAAGACCCTTCCTGCCTGTCAGCTCAAGCTTGTTTCCGCATTTTACATTGCTGTGCATTATGGCCTCCGATGTTATATTATTCTGTGCTTCCAGAGTGCTGTGCTCAATGTATCTCGCAACAATATTCCCTCCGCTCTTTAACACACCCTTTCCAAGGCCCTGCATTCCCCGCCGGAGGACTATATCTCCTCCCGCTTTTATAACCGCGCCCTCCACAACACCCCAAACCTCAACGCTTCCTCCGGCTTCAACAGAAAATCCCGAAAGCACGTTCCCTCTTACTATAACATTTCCTATAAAAGCTATGTTTCCCGTCGAGTTATCTACGTCGGCATGTACCTCGTAATTTGAAAAAACACTGACTTTTCCGTCTATATAATTCACCTGTCCGTCAGTAGCCGCAATAAGAGACTGCCCGTCAGCGCTTATTTCAACATTTCTCCCCCTGGGAAGAACTGCCGGCTTGCCGTCTAAAGCAGCAATTTCCGCACCCAATACATTTCTTCCCTTAGTTCCTTTAAGCGGCGCCGACAGCGAGCAGAGCAATGCCCCCTTCTGAACACTTTCTATAAGATTCAGCTCTCTGTAGTCAACCCTTCCGTCTTCAAGTATTGTAGGTCTTCCCTGCTTGTTTACATCAAAGTGAAATTCAACCTTCCCGTTCTGCCCGTTAACAGGCATCGTGCCTTCAGCCACACAAACCATCTGGTTATACACGGGAAAACGCGCCGAGTCCTCAACAGCAGCTTTATTTATTCCATATAAAATTCCACAGGCGCTTATGGCACTTAAAATTTGGTCCGCCGTCAAATCCTCTCCGTTTTCAGGCGGAATTATGGTTAAGAAGGCCTTCAATTTATCAGGAGTGATGACAATGGATGCTCTTGCATCCACCTTCTCCTCCTCCTGGGGCCCCGCAATAACAACCGGCATTTTGTCCGCCTTTATTACAGCCAGCTCCACCGCTTCCCTTTTAAAGTTTTTAATGCGCTTATTGTTAAGCCTCTCCAGAATCTCCGAGGTATCAACTCTTTTTCCTTTTGCCACAGGAGGATATACCGTGAGAAAAACCCCGTCCGCTGCAAACGCAATCTCAAAAAACCCGTCATTTACATCCTTAGAAGACCTGTTTAAATTATTAAGCATTTCAATCTCCCCGCCTCAAATCAAATTAGCACTTCCGCACAAGCCATGTCGGACTTGCAAGGACATTCTTTAGATAGTTAAACATCGGCATTTCTTGGATTTTATATATTCTTGGGTTTTCAAAATCTCTATCTATTCGTGCAGTATTGTTTTATGCCTCGCCAGCTTTCCCTTAAGACGCATTATAGCCTTTGTATGAAGCTGCGAAATCCTGGACTCAGACACCTTCATTATTGCACTTATTTCCTTAAGCGTCAATTCTTCGTAATAGTATAGTGAAACCACGGTCCTTTCCTTTTCAGGAAGCTTTTCTATTGAATCCGCCAAAATATTCTTTATTTCCGATATCTCCACATAGCTCTCGGGCCTGTCGTCCCTGCTGGAATTTGATAAATCAACGCCTATCTCATAATTCTGCTCCAGAAACTCCTCAAGAGATACCATAGAAGATACGTTTACATCATTTAAAAGCTTATAAAATTCATCTACGGATATCCCCAGCTTTTTTGCCACCTCATTATCCGTTGCGGAACGTCCTAACTGGTTTTCAATTTCCCAGTAAACCTTCTCAAGCTCTTTGCTCTTTTGGCGCAGAGACCTCGGCACCCAGTCAATTTCCCTTATGCTATCTATAATTGAACCCCTTATTCTGAGAGAGGCATAGGTTTCAAACTTTACTCCTTTATTTAAGTCAAACTTGTCAATGGCATCAATAAGCCCAAAAACGCCAAATCCAACCAGATCATCGTATTCCACATTTGATCCGAAATAGATATTCAGCCTTCCTGCAATAAACTTTATCAGATGAGCATATTCAAGTATAAGCTTTTCTCTTATTGCAGGATCCTTTGACTCGCTATATTGTTTCCATAATTCTATCTGCTTGCTGTTGGCTGATGACATCAAAATCCCCCACCACTTCAGTCCCTTTACGCTTTAGAAAACTTTAAAGAACTATTTTTTCATTTGTTTATTTCTATTTATTACCTCACTTACAGTCAATGGAGTAAAATCCTCCCCAAGCGGCGGCACTTCTGCCTTATCGCCAATTTTGTAATCTATACCGCCCTTTTCCTCCGTCTGTGCATTTGAAGCATTCATATTATTTTTTTCATTTTCCAGCCTCTCAAGCTCAGCCTGCTTTTCCTGCTCCTCTTTTTCCTTCTTCGCCTCTATATCCTGATAAATTCCTACAATTGTGTTTTTTAAATACATGCCTATTATAAAGAATATTATCATGCAAATTGCCATTCTTATATATGTCTCATTGTTGCCGCTGCCGTATATATTGCTTATTAAGCCTATAATTATTGCCATAAAGGTCGCTAAAATGAATGGTAATCTTTGAACGTATTCCATATAAAATCCCTTCTGTCCTCCAGTTTAGTAACTTACCCAAATAATTATTATATGTATTTTATACCATGTCCTATTGTTTTTATCAATAGTCTGCCATCCTCAGAAAAAAGCTCAATTGTGCGTCCGTAATTCCCCCCTGTATCCTCGGTAATGATAGGAATGTTCAACTCCTGAAGCTTTTCCTTTGAAGAAATAACATTCCTTGCTCCTATTCTCATCATGTCCGAGCTGTCGCTGAAGGCAAACATCTGCGCTCCTCCTGCAAGTTTAGCCACAATATTTTCTTTGCGTGCTCCAAGCTTTATCATATCATTCAACATTTTAGCAATTCCCGTATCCGCAAATTTCGCAATATTTGAATTATTTCTTGCCTGCAGGCTCGATGGCAGCATTATATGGGCAAGCCCTATTATTTTTTTATTTAAATCATACAGTGCAATGCCAACACAAGAGCCCAGCCCAAGGGTTGTAAGCACACAAGGATGGCCTGATGTTTGCAAATCCGCCATTCCTACCTTAATAAGATTTTCCATTAGCTTATTACTCCCAATGCTTTTAATAAAATTTCATACGATTCAACATCCGGTATCAGGAAAAAATCTCCCACTACTCTGGTATTTCCATCTAAAAATTCTGTCTCTATGTATAAAACCGTATCTCCTATTTTCCCAAATTCAATAGCGGGGACACTCAGTATGGCTCCTGCCATGTCGATAGCTATATCCGGAACTGACGGCATGATATTTAAATTTGTGAGCGAAGACATTGCAGAAAGATATGAGCCTGCCAGAATGTTTCCAATCTCCTTTAAAGCTGACAGCTCCAATTCATTGAAATCATTCAGTTCATCTAACGGCTTTCCCAGGAGCATATTTACCAGTACCTGTGCCGCATTATATTCAAGGATAAACATTATATTTCCGTTTAAGTCTCCGTTTACTCCCAGCAATATGCCTATTACAAGAATTTCAGCCCCTCCCAGAGTTTCGTTTACCTCTTTAAACTCCATTACCTTTACTTTAGGCACATCCATATTTACTTTTTTGTTCAGCATTTTAGCCAAGGCTGTAGCAGCACTGCCTGCACCTATGTTTCCTATCTCTCTTAATACATCAATATGCAGGTTATTTAAATCCTCAATATTAATAGTCATATCTACCTCCATGCCAAGCAGCACATTTGCCGCTAACTTCCACTTACGGCGTTATAAGTTATCTTCCAGTCTAATAAGCTTTTCCATGTTAAGCAATGTTACAATTCTTCCATCCGCCTTCCCCACACCCATTATGTAATCCAAGGAAAATTCAGTTGTAAAGTTAGTAACATTTTCTATATCGGCTTCGGTCAAATTCATTACCTCCGCAACACTGTCAACTATTATGCCTATTGAAATCTCTTCAATTTTAATTATTATTATCCTTGTATCCTCGGTGTCCGGTTCAACGGGCAAATTAAATCTTTCTCTCAAATCCATTATAGGTATAATGTCACCCCTTAAATTAAGCACACCCTTTATATAGGCAGGCGTACGGGGAACCCTTGCTATGGATTTCACCTGCTCTATTGTCGTTACCTTCTGTATATCTACTCCATACTCGTCCTGCCCGAGCTTGAAAACCACATATTGCCTTACATCCGTATTGGAAGACAACTCCATTTACGACACCTCCATCAATTTTTACCTAAATCCCTGTCATCTAAGCTAAGGAATTCACATCAAGAATTAATGCGACATTCCCGTCTCCCAGTATTGTAGCGCCTGCAATGCATTTAATTCCCTGGAGAAGTTTCCCAAGAGATTTTATTACTATCTCCTGCTGGCCTATCAGCACATCCACAAGGAATCCCGAAAGCTTTTCGCCCTTTTTTACAATAACAACGGTAAGCTGCTTCTGCTTCTCTTCGGACTTCTCCACGGGCACACCTAAGACCTTATCAAGCCGTATAATAGGCACAACCATATTTCTAAGGAGAATTACCTCCTGCTTCTGAACAAATTTTATCTCTTCAGGAGAAATATTAATAATCTGACTCACGGAGCTTATTGGTATGGCGTATTTCTCATTGCCTATCAATACAAGCAGCGCCTGAATTATAGCCAGAGTAAGAGGAAGACGTATTATAAACCTGCTTCCCTTTCCCTTTTCCGTCTCAACCTCAACGCTTCCGTTCAAAGACTCAATTTTTGTCTTCACTACATCAAGCCCTACCCCTCTGCCTGAAAGATTTGTTATCTTGTTGGCAGTACTGAAGCTGGGTTTAAAAAGAAAATCTATAATATCCTTCTGAGACAGGTTATTTGCCATCTCTTTGCTTATCAGACCTTTTTCTATAGCCTTTTTCTTAACATTCTCGGTATCAATACCCTGTCCGTCGTCACCTACCTCAATAATTACATTATTCCCGTCCTGGTATGCCTTGAGGTTAATATGGCCTGCCAACGGCTTGCCGGAGGCCTTTCTCTTCTCAACCGGTTCTATTCCATGGTCTACAGAATTCCTCAGCATATGAATGAGAGGATCGCCTATTTCATCAATAACAGTTCTGTCAAGCTCGGTCTCTTCACCTGACATATTAAGAACAATTTCCTTTCCAAGGTCCTTTGAAATATCCCTTACCATCCTGGGAAACCTGTTGAATACAGTCTCTACCGGAACCATTCTCACCTTCATAACCGCATCATGCAGGTCTGTAGTAATCCTTTCAAGCGATTCCAAAGACTCATTAAACGTCTGAGACCGGTCTACGCCTTCCATTCCCTCCAGCCTTGTTTTCTGAATGATAAGCTCACTCACCAGATTCATAAGCACGTCAAGCCTGTTTATATCAACCCTCACTGTTTTACCGGTAACAGCCTTTTTAGAAGCGGCAACAGTCTTATGCTCGTCCTTTTCCTCCGCAGGCTCTTCCTCAGCCGCCGTTTCTACAGCATTAACCTCCACGGTGCCTTCATTCTTATCCTCATCTACAGTGTCAATGGAGCAGGAACTTAAAGAGCTTATAATAACCTTCTCCACCTCCGCTATGGAATTCAACTCCTTGATAAATAATTCCGAACTCTCTTTTGAGACTACCACTACCGTAAATTCAAAATCAAATTTCTCATCCTCGATATCCTCAACCTTGGGAATTGACTTTATAATATCTGAATAGCGCTCAAGAGTCTGAAAAATTATAAAGGATCTTGCCGATTTAAGAACACATCCCTTGCTGAGTAAGACTGTTATCTTAAAAGCATTCATACCCATTTCAATAGCCTTGTTTATTACATTTTGATCATACTGATCAAGCTGCGCATTTGCAGTAGGATATATGGATTGAGCATCAAGCGAATCAGTCTGAACTGAGGGAGTACCTTTATCCGGCAACACCTCCGGAGCATCAGTATTTCCCGTATTGCCATGAAGGACATCATTTAAATCCTGTATAATATCCCTATATTCCTCATTTCCCTCTCCACTTGTATTTACTATGCTGTTTAAATAATTTTCCAGAGCGTCAAGGCATTTGAACAGCACATCCACAAGCTTGGTAGTAACGCTTATTTCATTGTTTCTTAAAGCATGTAATACATTCTCCATATCATGCGTAAGCCTGGACATTTTAGTAAAGCCCATTGTACCTGCCATACCTTTTAGCGTATGGGCAACCCTGAAAATTTCATTCAACACAGTGGTATCATCAGGATTTTGCTCTAACTGGAGAAGAGACTGGTTCAATCCCTGCAAATGTTCCTTTGTCTCGTCAATAAAAATTTCCAGATATTGTGTCATATCCATTATTTGTGCACCTCCACAATTTTCATTATCTCCCTGGCTATCCCTTTCAGAGTAACCACAGCATCTACAGCCCCTGTCTGTACTGCTACCTTCGGCATTCCATATACAACACATGATTTTTCATCCTGTGCAATTATATATCCCTTGTTTATATTTTTAAGCTTTTTTATACCTTCACTTCCATCAGAGCCCATTCCCGTCATTATAACACCTATAATATTTGTCAGTCCCGTATCGGAAAGAGACTCCATCATCACATTAACCGCGGGCCTGTGCCCTCCCGCCGGAGGAGCTTTCGACAGCCTTATCTTAATCTCCCCTCCCTTGGATCTCTCAACCAGCATGTGGTAATCCCCCGGGGCTATATACACAAATCCCGGCTTTATAACATCCCCTTCCTCCGCTTCCTTCACAGTCAGCTCGCTTATTGAATTCAACCTTTCCGCAAGAGAACGCGTAAAGCCCGGAGGCATGTGCTGAACTACAAGGAAAGCAGCAGGCACATTTCCCGATATTAAGGGTATTACATCATGCAGTGCCTTAGGCCCTCCTGTAGATGTACCTATTGCCACAATTTTTTTAATTTCCCTGCTCTTTACTATATCATTTTTTGGCTTAATATGTAAATTGTTTATTGAATTTCTTTTAACTCTTGTTGAGTTATGTGCTACTTTTACTTTCTCAATTACTTCAAGCTTTTTCATGTCGCTTGTCATTTCAAATATATTGGTGGGCTTAGTAATAAAATCCACCGCACCATCCTCAAGCGCCTTAATGGTATAGTCAGCGCCCTCTCTGGTAAACCCGCTGAGCATAAGCACCGGCACATTAGTTCCCTTAAGCAGCTCCCTTAAGCAGGTTAGCCCGTCCATTACAGGCATTTCAACATCAAGAGTAATAACATCGGGCCTAAGCTCCTTTGCCTTTTCAACAGCATCCAGACCATTTTTAGCCGTGTCAATAACTCTGATAGCCTTATCGCTGTTTAAAATATCCGATATAACCTTTCTCATAAATGCTGAATCATCCACGACCAACACTCTTATCGCTCTTTCCAAATCATTCGCCATATACCTATATCAGCCCTTTTTTTCTAAGTTTTCGCTGTTCTTGGAAAATGTACTTTATAATTTCTTCCCTGTGCTTACTATCAATTTTTTTAAACCAGATCCCTTCCTCATATTTAAAGCTGTCGTTATTTTCAATAGGAGTCACTCTCACAACCCTTCCCGGCAATTTAAGGCTCATATTATCATTAAGCTTTATTTCTATCTCCAGAAGAGTGTTGAGCTCAAGCCTTTCAGCGGTAAGCATACGCATACCGCAGCCACTCAAATCTACGGCAAGAGCCCTTTTATATTCTTCGTCCTGGCCGGACTCATCCTTACCTGAAAAAGCCAATGCCCTGTAGTATACCGCCGCAGAGCAATCAAACCTGAAATACCGTCTTCTTTGTATTTTTTCTATTTCTCCCTCCGGAATAATTTCCAGCAAGGCAATGTTATCAATCACCCGCCTGCCTCTCACCCTTGCCCTGAGCTTATACATGTTCATACCGCGGGCATTATTCAGCTTATATCCAAAAAAAACATCAATTACAGCACCCGCAGGCACAGGATAAATAATTCCTTCATGTATTGGAGCTGCTATTATAGCAAGGCCGTCATCCTCAGCCCATTCAAATTCACTTATAAATACAGGCTTCAGTGCTTTGCCGTTTTTATCATACAATTCCATTTCAAGCTTTATGCCCGGTTCTAAATCTGTTATTTTCACATTTAACACATCCTATGCTGATACAATACTGTTTACAATACTCTATATTATATTTTATTTAAGATAAGTATATATAGCAACCTAAATTGCTCTACGAATTTAAAAAATTGACCAACCTGCTTACAAATCCCTTCACTCCCGTCTGCCCATTCCCGGTGGCACTCTTCCTCTCCTCCATAAGCTTTCTTGATATTTCCCTGATGAGCCTGGATGCATGGCTTCTTGGAAAGCTCAAAGTAAAAGGCTTTTGCAGCTTTACTGCTTTGATTACCATCTGATCCTGAAGCACATACCCCAGCGACTTAAGCTCAATGGATAAAAATCTCTTTGCAACCATTGAAAGCCTGCCCAGTATGTCGGAAGCCTCATTTTCATCCTCCGCCCTGTTTACAACCACCCTTATAACCTTATCCTTATCCCTTCCCGCAACCATTTTAATCAAAGCATATGCATCAGTAATGGAGGTGGGCTCGGGTGTAGTAACTAAAATCACTTCATCAGCCGCCATTACGAAGCTCATTACGCTGTCCGACAGACCCGCCCCCGTGTCAATCAGTATGACATCCGCAAGCTTATCCAGCATGGCAATATTGCCTACAAAATTATCAAGCTGCTCCTTCTCCATTTTAACCAGATCCTCTACCCCGGATCCTCCGGATATAAACTTAACATTCTTGGGCCCGTCTGCAAGAACCTCCAATATGCTTTTTCTTCCATGTATTACATCAACCAGTGTGTCCCGGGGATTAATGCCGAACAGAACGTCAATATTCGCTAATCCTAAATCGGCATCAAGTATTATAACCTTATAGCCCATCTCACTCAAGCTTATGGCAAGGTTTATTGTAATATTGGTCTTTCCGACTCCACCCTTGCCGCTCGTAACAGTAATCACCTTTGCCGACTTCTTCCCGGCAGCTTCTACGACAACGGTATAATTAGTACTTTGACGGGATTTCAGGTTGTCAATTATTTGCCTCAGCTTATCTGCCTGATCGTTCATATTCCAGTAATACTCCCTAATAATATTTTTGCTATCTTTTCAGTGTTTATGATCTCTATATCGTCGGGCACGCTTTGCCCTACCGCCATATAAGATAGCTTCTTGTCGGTCCATACTCTTGTGTTGAGTATGATCCCCATAAGAGGAGTCTCATCCACCTTGGTAAATATCAGCTTGTAATCCTTTAAAAAGCTGTAATTATTTAAAATATCTCTGCAGCTTCCGGCATTTGTGGTGGTGCTCATCACCATATAAATCTCGTCTGCCCCCAAGGCCGTAATCATGTTTTTAAGCTCTTCAAACTGATCCTTATTCCTGTGGCTCCTGCCTGCCGTATCTATAAGTATAATGTCCTTGTCGGAATATGCCTTAATGGCATCGTCTATTTCATTTATGGAATAAATCACCGTCGCAGGCATTCCAAGAATTTCAGCATATGTCTTAAGCTGTTCCACTGCAGCTATTCTGTATGTATCCGTTGTTATAAGCCCTACACTCTTTCTCATGTTCAGCAAATAGCTCGCGGCAATTTTCGCAATAGTAGTTGTTTTGCCCACTCCCGTGGGACCTGTAAATATTACAACTGTAGGCTTGCCGTCGTCCCTGAGCTTTATAACCTCCGGCTTGCCCAGCATATCTATAATTATATCATATAAAGCCGAAGAAATGTCACTTGCGCTCGGGTTTTGACCCAATTTTCCGCTGGCATCGTCAATAATCTTTCTTGCCAGCTCTGCATCAACATCATTTTTTACAAGGTTATTGTAAAACAGCTTCATCGTTTCGGAGCAAAGCTTATCCCTTGGCGTCCCAGCCTCCGGTACAATTCCCCCTTCATGAGTCTCCATGCGCTCGTATATCCTTTTTAAAAGCATCTCCATGCTGTTTACCTTATTCTCCAGCCCGAAATACTTATCCTCTTTTTCATTTAAAGCACCTTTGGAATACATTCCCGTCGCCAAAGAGCTCTGTACTGGCTGTGCCCGGTTTGCAGGCTTCTTTGGCGTATGATTTGCGGCACCGCCCTCCGGTTTTTTGCCAGAGTCAATTTTCACACTGTAGTTATCATCCACGGCAGCAAGAATCTCGACCAAGGGCTTGGAAAAAAAGCTCAATAATCCTTTTTTTCTTATTTTTCTTGTGTTAAGAATAACCGCCTCACTTCCCAAGTCCATTTTTACCTTCAGCATTGCCTCCTGGGTGTTATTCCCCACATACCGACGTATTTTCATCTCTATACATTCACCATCCCAACTGATTGTACTTCTATATTAGGATCCAGCTCATTGTATGACAATACTATCAAGCCCGGCATAAACTGCTCCGTAAGCCTTTTAAAATAAAGCCTTACAACCGGAGACGCAAGAATGATGGGCTGCTGGCCAAGCTGCACAAGTCTTTGGACCTGCTTTGACAGGCTGTTTATGATAGTATTTGTAATAGACGGTTCAAGATTAATATATGAGCCATGCTCAGTTCTCTGGAGCGAATCCATAATAATCTGCTCAAGCTTCGGATCCAATGTTATGACATTGGATTTGGTATCATTTATAAATTTTTTGGAAATGGCTCTTCCCAGAGCCTGCCTCACATATTCAGTGAGCATATCCGTATCGTGAGTAACCGGAGAATAGTCAGCCAGAGTTTCAAGAACGGTAACCATATCTCTTATGGAAACCCCCTCCTTGAGCAGATTTGCAAGCACCTTCTGGATCTCGCCTACAGCCATCTGCTTAGGCACCAGCTCGTCAACAATTGCGGGATAATTCTGCCTTACATTGTCAATGAGCTTCTGTACCTCCTGTCTTCCGGTCAGCTCATGAGCATATTTCTTAATAATCTCGGTCAGATGTGTGGCTATTATAGACGGAGAATCAACCACCGTATACCCATACATCTCAGCCCTGTCACGCTGGCCTTCGCTTATCCAGATTGCCGGAAGCCCGAATGCCGGCTCGGTGGTCTTTATTCCCTCCAGCTCCTGATCAACCATTCCGGGATTCATAGCCATAAAATGATCAAGAATTATTTCTCCCTTTGAAACCTCAACACCTTTAATTTTTATAATATATTCATTAGGACTTAGCTGTATATTATCTCTCAAGCGTATTATGGGAACTATCATCCCCATTTCCAGCGCAAGCTGCCTTCTTATCATTACAACCCTGTCTAACAGGTCTCCCCCCTGATTGACATCGGCTAAGGGTATTATACCATACCCGAACTCAAGCTCTATAGGATCAACCTGCAGAAGAGCAACCACATTTTCCGGCTTCCTTATATCCTCTACCTCGCTCTCCTGGACCATTACCTCCTCCTGCTTCATTGCCGCGTTTTCGCGCCTCCCTAAGCGGTAGCCGACAAAGGCAAGCACAGCAGCTATAAGCAGGAACGGCACCTTAGGCAGAAATAATGACAGAATAACGCATGTAACCGCAGCTATATACATAACATTCTTGTTTACAAACATCTGCTTTAAGATGTCCTGACTCATTTCGCTGTCCGAGCCCGCTCTGGTAACAATAAAGCTGGTAGCTGCGGATATCATAACAGCCGGTATCTGGCTTACAAGCCCGTCTCCTATAGTCAGTATTGTAAAGGTCTCAAGGGCCTCAAAAGCTTCCATGCCCATCATAACCATGCCTATGACAAAGCCTCCCACTATGTTGACAATGGTTATTAAAATTCCCACAATGGCATCGTTTTTAACATATTTGCTGGCACCGTCCATGGCACCGTAAAAATCTGCTTCTCTTTGAATTACCTTTCTTCTGTTCTTTGCCTCCGTCTCTGTAATAATGCCTGAGTTGAGATCGGCATCTATAGCCATCTGCTTTCCGGGCATGGCATCAAGGGTAAACCTGGCCGCCACTTCGGCAACCCTCTCGGAGCCCTTGGTTATAACCACAAAGTTTACTATCATTATAATTATGAACATTATAAAACCTATAACCGGGCTTCCCCCTGCCACAAAGCTTCCAAAGCCCCCTATTATATCTCCCGCGTCGCCGCTTGACAGTATAAGCCTTGTGGCTGTTATATTAAGAGCCAGCCTGTATAAGGTGGTTACCACAAGCAAAGACGGAAATGACGACAAATCCAGAGCATTCTTCATATATACCGTATTTAACATAAGAATAAGCGTTATTGCTATATTAATTACGATAAGAAAATCAAGTATAGTATGGGGAATAGGTATAATAAATGCTAGAACAATAACCACAAGTATTGCAGGCACCGCATAATTTCCCATTCTCATTTTGCCTCTTTTCCCCTCTCTTCGTTAGTCTGTTTGCCTAAATTCAACCAACTCTGCTCCTTTTCTTTAAATTATACACAAATGCAAGCACTTCCGCTACTGCCTGATACAATTCAGGCGGTATGGACTGCCCTATCTCAACAGTATCATAGAGATTCCTGGCCAAAGGCCTGTTTTCGACGATCTCAACTCCGTTTTCCTTTGCCGCTTCCTTAATCCTCAAAGCCATAAAGTCCTGTCCCTTTGCTATGACAACAGGCGCGTCGGAAACCTCAAGATCGTATTTAATTGCCACTGCAAAGTGCGTGGGGTTTGTTATTACCACATCCGCTTTAGGAACCTGCTGCATCATCCTTCGCATGGACATTTGCCTCTGCTTCTGTTTGATTTTTGACTTTATCTCAGGATTACCCTCAACCTGCTTATATTCCTCTTTTACCTCCTGCTTTGTCATTTTAAGGCTCTTCTCATACTCCCACCATTGGTATGCATAATCAAGAACACCTAAAAATATAAGAGCTACGCATATCCTTATCGCTACGCTGATTGAGGTTGACGCTATATACGCGGCAGTGCTTATAACATCCATGTCCATTGAGTTTATTACGTTATTTTCCTCAGACCTTAAGTATGAGTATGCAATATATCCTATAATTACTATTTTTATAATGGATTTCAAAAGCTCCGCTATTGAGCGGATTGAAAAAATCCTTTTAAGTCCGTTTGCAGGATTTATTCTGTTAAACTTCATAGCCAGGGTTTCAATGGTAAATAAAAAACCAATCTGGGCATAACCTGCTATAAGGCCTGTTATCATAGCTATCGCAAATATAGGACCCATACTCTTTAAAAACACAGTTACCACATCTGTAAAAAGCTTAAACAGTGCGTCTATTGTAAACATCCCATCCTCCATAGGGTATTGGGATAGTGCTCTTCGCATAAATTCAATAATTTCTCTGTATATATTGCCCCCAAAAATCCTAAGGCCCATAAAAACAAATATAAGTACCACCGCCGTGCTGATTTCCCTGCTTTGCAGAACCTGGCCTTTTTTTCTGGCGTCTCTCCTTTTTTTTGGAGTGGCCTTTTCGGTCTTACCGTCTGCTGCAAAAAATTGAAGGTTTAACGGCTTAATAATCATTACCTTGGCCCCATATCTTTCATAAAATTAAGCATCTCGCTATTCATTCCGTTTATTAAAACCTCAATAAACGCTACAAAGGCAGGAACAGTAATTATCATAACAATAAGTCCTATCAATATTTTCAGAGGCATGCCCACAACAAACACATTAAACTGGGGCACTGTCTTTGAAATAACCCCCAACGCGACATCCGTTACCAATATTGCAATAAGAATGGGAGCACTTATTTTAAAGCCAATTACAAATACATCTCCAAAAACTCTCATAACATCATTCATCAACTCACTTCCGAACAAGGCACCTCCCAAAGGGATATGATTATAGCTGTCAAAAAGAGCTTTTATCAGCAAATGGTGCCCGTTAAACATCAAAAACACCATCATACTGATTATAAAATAAAAATTCGACGTAACCGGAACCTGAATGTTGCTGACGGGGTCAAGCACATTTACCATACCAAAGCCAATCTGCATGTCTATAATCTGTCCCGCAATATAAATTGCTGTGAAAATCAGGTATGATACATATCCCAGAACTATTCCAACCATAAACTCCTTAAAAACAATAAGTATAAATCCAATAATAGTTGCGTTATAGTCCGGCACATTAAGACTGGTTGTGCTCACAAGTATGAGTGCCAAAAAAAACGCAAACCCTATTTTTAAATATGTAGGAACATTCCTCCTCCCAAAAATAGGCGCTATCACAAACAAGCCCGTCATTCTCACAAAAACCAGCAAAAATATCTCTATTCCGCTTTGCAGTATATCAAAAGGTATAATCATAATACTTTTAAAATTATCAGCCCTCCATCGTCAAGCAGCTTATCCTATAAAAAATCGTTTATGTGAAGGAATAAATCCTGTGTATACTCAATCAACACTCTCAGCATCCATGACCCAAACAGTGCTACCGCAGCAATAACTGCAAGAATTTTAGGAACAAAGGTCAATGTCTGCTCCTGTATCTGAGTCGTAGCCTGAAAGATACTTATGGTAACTCCAACCAGCAGGCTAAACCCAAGCATAGGTGCCGAAACAAGCAGCACGGTATTCAAAGCACGCTGTGCAAGACCTATAACCATTCCCTGATCCATATCCTTAGACCTCCCCTAAAAGCTATTGAATTTAAATCTATTAAAGTACAATTTTAACATACTCTCAAGGCGTCACATTACAAAGCTGGTTACTATGGACTCAACTAAAAGCCCCCATCCTCCTACCATTATAAAAAGCAATATTTTAAAGGGCAGCGATATCATAATGGGAGGAAGCATCATCATACCCATGGACATAAGTGTACTTGAAACCACCAGATCAATAATCAGAAAGGGTATGAATATTAAAAATCCGAATTTAAAAGCAACTGTCAGCTCATTAACCAAAAAAGCCGGAACCACCACCGACAGAGGGAGCTCCTCGGGCGTGACCGGACCTTCTATTTTAGCAAGCCTTACAAACATGGCCAGATCCTTTTCACTGTCCTTCCTCATCTGCTTAAGCATAAAATTTTTTATAATTGAAGAGGACTTGTCTATAGCCTCTTGCTGTTGTATCTGACCCGTGCTGTACGGCTGAAATGCCTCCTGATTAATCTGGCTGCCCACAGGGGTCATAATAAAAAATGTCAGAAATAAAGCCAGCCCAATCAACACTTGATTCGGCGGCATTTGCTGTGTTCCCAGAGCGTTTCTTAAGAACGATAATATAATAATTATCCTCGTAAACGAGGTCATCATTATCAGTATGGAAGGAGCTATTGACAGTATGGTAAGAGCTATTAAAATTTGTATACTGGTTGAAACATCCTGAGGATCTTGCGAAGGCTCCATATCAAATCCGAACCTGAAGGAAGGGATCGTTGGCTCGGCATATGCCGAAGAGACAAATACTGCAAGTATTAAACTGATAACTACTGCCGTAAGGCATATTCTTTGAATCCTCGTCCTTCTTGTCTTCATTTGTCTAATCATCCCCATTTTCTTCGCCTTGTCGATAGATTACACCGGTAATGGATTTTAACCTGCTGAGGTTACTCTTGAAAACCTCTTTTCCCAAGTTTTCGAAAACCGCCTCCGGGCGGCCTGAGCTTCCCTGAACATCAGTCTGCCCTTTACCAATAATATCTTCAACGCTTTCATCTTCTGTTTCTTTTACTGCATTTTCTGATTCCTTACCATTTTTCTTATCTTTATAATTTTGAAGATACTTGTTGAAAAAGGTTTTGAAATCGAATGCATTTTCGTTTTTAGCTAATTCATCGTCATCAACATAATTATGAAGCTTTACCGTAGTGAGAAATTCCACGTTTTTACCAGCGGTGGCAACAAGAACAAACTGCCTGTCAACCTTTATGAGATGAATTTGTTTATCCACCCCAAGGCTTATGGATTCTACTATATTCATGTATTGGCCCTTCATAGTTTTTTTTGTTTTCCCTGCCATAAATCGTGTAAATATAACAGCCAAAAACAAAACAGACCCAAACGCCAGTAAAATCCCTATTACTTGAGCAAACATTTTATAACCCCATTCAATTAGAATTTAAAGCAAGGCCTATCCAAGTACCTTTTTAACTGCTTCAACCACTCTTTCCGCCTGAAAAGGCTTTACTATGAAATCCCTTGCACCGGCTTGAATGGACTCAATAACCATTGCCTGCTGGCCCATAGCAGAGCACATTATTATTTTAGCATCCGAGCTTATCTTTTTAATTTCCTTAACTGCCTGAATTCCGTCTACTTCAGGCATTGTAATATCCATTATAACAAGATCGGGAATCAGGTCTTTATACTGCTGTATCGCACGTCCTCCATTTTCTGCCTCTCCAATTACCTCATAACCGTTTTTATTAAGAATATCCCTTATCATCATCCTCATAAAAGCAGCATCGTCAACAATCAGAATTCTCTTTCCCATTACTTATCCCTCTCCTTAAATTATAATTTGTCCCTACAATGCATTTGCATTACAATGTCTTTGCATTAATTCGCTCAGGTAAAAAGCAAATTTTAGCTGTTTAGCTTTAGCTAAACGGCATTGTCTGTATTAAAACCAATTACTTTCCGTCAAAGTCTCTTTGAAGGGTGTATAATATCGGTAATTCTAACACCGAAGCTCTCATCTATTACCACTACCTCTCCCTTGGCAATAGCTTTGCCGTTTACAAGTATATCCACCGGCTCGCCTGCAAGCTTATCCAGCTCTATAATCGATCCCGGCCCAAACTCAAGTATATCTTTTATAAGCTTATTGGTACGGCCCAGCTCAACAGTTACCTGAAGCGGTACATCCATAATAAGTCCTATATTCTTTTTCTCCAGAGCTATTCTTCCTTCATCAAATGCCTGAAACTGAGCAGGCTGAACATTTACATGACTATTTTGCCGTGGCTGCTCATAATAAATAGGACCCTGCCCCATAGGCGGCGCATAACCTTGCTGCGAAGGCATTTGCTGCATCTGCGGCATTTGCTGCATCTGCGCCATTTGCTGCATCTGTGGCATCTGTGGCATTTGCGGCATCTGGCTCTGCTGCACATCAGGAATATTCTGCGCAGCACTTTCCACCTCCGGCTGTTCCCCTGCCCTTAACAAATTTTCCACAAGGCTCTTTGCAAATTTTATAGGAATCAACTGCATAATCTCACTGTCTATGAGATTGCCCACCTCCATTTTGAAAGCAATCTTTACAAGCCTCTGAGAGCCGTCAAAATCAGTATACGGCTCCGAAGAATCAAAATGCATGATAAAGGATTGCGGCGGTGATATGTCTATTTTTTTATCAAACATGGAGGACATTGAGGTGGCGGATGATCCTACCATTTGATTCATGGCCTCGCTTATTGCGCTTAAATGTAAATCCGTCAAATCTCCTGAAGTACTGCCTCCCTCTCCTCCCATCATCAAATCGGTAATAATTTTTACATCCTCTTCCTTAAGTATGAGTAAATTGCTTCCGATAAGACCGTATGTATATTCTACTTTAACAGCAACATAAGGCACACTGTAATACTTTGAAAGCTCCTCCCATGTTGTTACGCTGACCTTGGGTGTTGTTATCAAAACCTTATGCCCAAGAAGAGTAAACAAAGTGGTAGCTGAGGTACCCATGCTTATATTTCCTATCTCCCCTAATGCGTCAATTTCTTGTGTAGACAGATCGTCCTCAGGCATAGCCTCAGGTTGTGAAGCATCGCCGCCGGACATCGGCGTTCCGTTTAATAAAGCATCTATTTCAGCTTGAGAAAGCATATCCCCCATTTTACTCATCCTCCCTTTTAACAACATCAGTAATTTTTACCGCAGTCTTGTTTTTCCTGACCCCCGGCTTTGCATAGAACTTTAAGAGATCTCCCACCAATACTTCCAAATCACCGTTTACTGCTGAATCCAACGGAAGAACATCTCCTGGCTGCAGCTCTATAAAGTCATTGACAGATATTGTAGTCCGTCCAAGCACTGCCCTTATGGGAACCATTGTGTTCTTTATTTTCACTTCTATCAACTCTTTGGACTCTCCGGTAATCTCCTTCTCCACCGTTGAAAACCAGAATCTGGTGCTAAGCTTTGATATTATAGGCTCAACCACCATATGCGGTATACATATGTTGATCATTCCCTCTACTTCTCCTATTCTGGCGTTAAAGGTCACAAGAGCAACCATCTCATTAGGAGAAATAATCTGGGCAAACTGTGCATTTGTCTCTATCTTTTCCAATCTGGGCCTTATGGCTATTACGTTTTCCCACGGCTCCTTCATTAAATTGAGTATCTGAATAATTATTCTTTCAATAATTGCAAGCTCAATCTCGGTGAAGCCCCTCACTTTGTCAATCATAGTACCCTTGCCGCCCAATATCCTGTCTACAAGAGCAAAGGATATCGCAGGTGATATCTCAAATATTATAGAGCCCGACAGAGGCGTAAAATCAACTACTGCAAGCACCACCGGATTTGAAATCGAGTTGTTGAATTCATAATATGAAACTGCCTCAACATTAGCAACCTCTACCTGCACAAGAGTCCTTAAATATCCCGAAAGAAAATTTGTAATAAGTCTGGCATATGTATCATTTATTATTTGTAAAGTCTTTATATGATCCTTGGCAAACTTGCTGGGTCTCCTGAAATCATGACTTCTTATTTTCTTCTCCTGGGTAGTGGTCTGCATCTGCTGTACGTCAATTTCCCCGGTATTTAAGGCCTTAAGCAGCTCGTCTATTTCGTTCTGAGACAGAATATCTCCCACCAGTTACCACCCCCCTATGTGCAAAACCACTCGCTAAATACTATATCATAAACAATAGGATATTTATTTTGCTCATTTTTATTAATCAAATCGTTAATGCTGTTTTTAAGCTCCTCAGCGGCCTTTTGCTTTGCATCTGCATCCCTTACATCCTGAGAAGTCAACCCCATAAAATATGTACCTACTATTTGCTTTACCTCATTCTGATAAAGCTCAATTTTTGCAAGAGGGTCTTTTATACTGCTGCCCTTAGGTGTTTCCTTATAGTACTTTAATTGTATCCCTATCTGAATTACAGGTACCGTCTTGTCATCGGTAGCTTTTAAATTCAAATAAGTCTTTCCTTCATATAGAGAAAACATATCCAAATCATCGTCGGACGGAATGCTTGTATCTATGTTGCTTACAACAGCCCCCGAATCTCTCGAGCCTCCTCCGAGAACGACATAACCCGCCAGTGCAGCAAGGGTTAAAGTGAGAAAAGCGATAATGATCAAAAGAATAATATTAAATAAACTTCCCTTTCCCTCCAAAACTTGTGCCCCCTTTTATCTTTTGAGTATAATTTAAATAAAATCATTTCAGGCTAAGCCTGTTTTTATATTCTATAACCTTAAGGACGATTTCCTCGGCACTTTCCGCCACAACAAACTTCTTGCCATTTATAGTAGTTATAACAGAATCAGGTGTCTCCTCTATCGTCTCTATCAGCTCACAATTTAAAATAAAACTGCTTCCATTAAACCTCGACAATCTTATCATAATATTTTTACCTCAAAAACTCAATAGAAAATTTCGATTTAACCTAAGTTTTATGAATTTATGTATATATATGGCTCTTTTTAAAAATAGCAGGCGTACGGCGCTTATTCTTTACAAAGCATACTAAAAATATAATTTTACCGTAGGCCGCCCTCCTCCTTTAGGATTGCCGGCAGCCTACGGCTGTATAGGTTGTCAATCACTACCTTTTCAGATTAACCAGCTCCTGAAGCATTTCATCGGATGTAGTAATGATTCTGCTGTTTGCCTGAAATCCTCTTTGAGTGACTATCATCTCGGTAAACTCTCTGGACAGGTCAACATTTGACATCTCCAGGCTTCCCGGATTCAGCATTCCCGTACCTCCCGAGCCTGCCTTAACCGCTTTTTCAAAATCTCCCGAGTTTGTGGTGGGAAGGAACATATTCTCCCCTACCTTCTGCAAGCCCGCAGGGTTGCTGAAGCTTGCAAGAGCCAGCATAGCCAGCGGCTGCTGCTTTCCGTTGCTGTACACTCCCGTCAGTATGCCGTCTCCCCCTACATTGAAGGTCACCAGCTCACCGGTGGTATATCCGTCAACATAGGATGTCTGAACCGAATTATCCGAGGCATACATTGTAAGGTTGCTGAAATCCAGAGTGACATCAAAGCTTGTAGTCCCCGAGCTTGTGGCAGGGGTAAATGTAACATCCAGTCCTGTAAGCGAGGAAGCCAGCACCCTTCCGTTTTCATCAAACATTAAAATCCCCGAAGCCGTAGACATAGAAGCCGCTCCCGTATCCACAGCCCATTTCCATGCAGTCTCAACTCCTGTACCGGTGTCGGCAGAGCTGATCTTCCAGAACTGTATTCCCACCTTATGAGCCGTGCCAAGACTGTCATAAACCGTTAACGGAACTGTAACCTGCACGTTTGACGCTCCGGCGGCCGCGCCCAGAGAAGAAAGCCCTACATTCAAATTACCTTCAAATGCGGCATTTGAGGTAGCCTTCGCGGCTATCATTCTTTTGCCTGTATATATGTTTATGGGCTCCAACGGATCCTCGGTATTAAACTCATATGAGCCATCAGCGTTAACCTCATAATTCTGCCAGCCCATTACATTCATTCCGCTTGCAGTTACCAGATTGCCAAGCTTATCAAGTCCGAAATTTCCTGCCCTTGTAAACCTGTAAGTATCGTTTCTGCCTCCCTGTACTATAAAGAAGCCCTCACCGTCAATTGCTATATCCGTGAGATTATCTGTTCTTTGAGGACTCCCCCCCGTCATGATTGTATCAATGGATCCTACTCCAACGCCCAGTCCTATCTGCATAGGGTTTTGTCCGCCTCTTCCCGTCTCATCGTTGGGAGCGGTTGCCCCTTTGACGGTCTGGCTGAAAACCTCCTGAAAGGTTACCCTTCCTGATTTAAAAGCAACTGTATTTACATTGGCTATATTATTGCCAATAACATCCATTCTGGTTTGGTGGGTTCTGAGCCCCGACACACCAGAAAACATAGACCTCATCATAGTTAAAACAACCTCCTTCGTTTTCTATTCCTTCAATCGTTCCGGAATAGCCAGCCTCCCGAAAGGGTCCGGCTGCAGTCATAATTTTACCAAATATATTATCGGGATATTTTTACAGGCGCTTGAGCGTCATTTAAATTTTGAGACCTTTTACCCATCCGCGCTAGTACCTATCACCCATGCAGCAATCAAGCAAAAACTGCTCCGTCAATGTTTGTAAAGACATTTTGCTTCATTTCATCGCTGCTTATAGCTGTTATTACCGTCCTGCTTTTAACATTTATCACAAAAGCCACGTTATCGGCAATAACCAGTGAATCCCTTACTCCTTTAGCCTGAGCTTTATCCACCGCACCACTGAGCTTGTCTTTTAAAGCACCGGATATATTTATGTTTCTGGCCTGAAGTCTTAACTCGGCATGCTTCGAAAACTTCAGCCCGGATGTTTCATTTACCTTTTCCTTAAGTATTTTATCAAACTCACCCTGTGTCGGGCCGGGACTCTTTACGGTAGAGGCAATCGGAGAACCACCCGGTATTCCGTTAATGCCGTTTAAAAACTTGTTATTAACTACCATATAAGCACCTCCCCTTAATTATATCAGCTCTTTGGCAATACATCGGTAATGCTGTTCACAGGAAGATCCACCTGGTTTATTATCCCAATAAGCTTACCGTCCACATTCTCATAGCTTGCAAGCTTTCCTTTAACAGCAACTCTTTGACCGCTAACGGAATCCTTTACTATAACGTCTATTTCACCGGATTCTCCCTGATGCTGGTTAAGGTAGTCTATAATAGCATTTTGATCGGAAGAAGAACTTCCGTCATTCAGTGCAACAACCTCTGCGCTTATACCATCTACTACGGCATAATCCTCATATAATCCCGATTTAATAGACTTGACAATTCCGCTTATGCTTACTGAGCTAGTCATATTGCCGTCATATATGCTCCCCTTTATCTGATGGTCTATAAGGCTTGTATATGTAGATATTGAAGGACGCTGGGTGCCGCTTACGTCGGTCATACTCTCTACAGGAACGTTTAGCTTATCCAGAACCGCCTTAATATTCCCGTCGTCGCCTATCGAATAATCCTTAAGTACGCCTTTAACCTTAACCTTGGCATTGGTGCTTCTGTCCACAACCTCAAGGGTTACCTCCTTGCCCTTGTTTGCACTTAAGTAATTCTCGTTGAAATCAGGATCGGCGGATGGAGTATCTGTAACTATCCGGGATACATCCACCTCTACTCCGTCCATCACGAAATAATCCTCGTACACTCCCATTTTCAAGGATTTAACCATTCCGCTTACAGGAACCAGAGAACCGGTTGAGGAATCATAAACAAAGCCTGTAACCCTAGAGCCTATAAGCCCGACATACTGTGAAAGATCAGGCTTTAATATATTTGTCCCGTCAGTTACGTTGCTTATATTCTCTATGGGAACATCTCTTTCATTTACAACTACATAAACCTTCCCGCTAATCATTTTGACACCTGTGACACTGCCCTCCACAGTACTTATAGCATTAGTGGTTTCATCAGTCACAGTCGCCGTAACGGTCTTACCTATGAGAGAAAAGCCCTGAGCCTGTGTGAGTGTGCTGTTCATATTCTGCATTTGCTCAAGAGATGTAAATTGAGCCATTTGAGCTATAAACTCTTTATCCTCCACAGGATTTAAAGGGTCCTGATACCTGAGCTGAGTTACAAGAAGGTTTAAAAAATCACTTTTCCCAAGCTCCCCTGTGTTTCTCTTATCGCTCTTATTTGCGGTATCCTGTATAATTTGCTCTATAGTCTTTTGATTGGATATCTGATCAACAGCCATTTTGTCTCACCCCCTGTCTTTTTATTGAACTAATTTAAGCTGATTATGCCGTCAGATTAATGCTGCTGTCTCCCCATGCATATGGATTTGCGCTGCTCATCCCTTCTAAAAGGGCAGCCTCATCCTCCGTTATTCCATCTATCCCGCCAATCCTTGCACCGGTTTCGTCACTCTTTGCATTATACCTGTCCTCCCTGTAAAACCCCTTGTGGGCATCCTGCCTAACCGACACGCTAAAGCCCTGTACGCTCAGGCCCTGCTTTTCAAGAGAATCCTTCAGGGTTTGCATATTCGCTTCAATAGCCTCTTTCACCTGCTGGCTTTCGGCAATAAACTTTGCTACAACCATTCCGCGCTCAGTGACTATTTTAAGGGACAGCTTACCGAGGCTATCAGGCTTTAGGTCCATTATCATTTCCGATTTTTCGCCTGAAATAATTACTCTGGCCTTATTTACAACCTGATTTACAATCTCATTCCGGGATATGCTGCTCTGTGCTGCTGCCTTTACTGACTCGGATGCTTTTACATTCTGTGAGGTCTGATTTTCAATGGCATTTGTAAATTGCAAGGAGCTTTCGCTATCCACCTGCGTATTCATATCCTCGGAAGCATTCAGAGATACTGCCTCTCCTTTGTCCTGTGTGCCGGTATCACTTCCGGAATCCTTACGCAAACTCTTTCCTTCACTCTCTTCCGAGGTTATTCGCTTCATGCCGTACACCTCGGAATTTTCGTCCTCTTCCTGCATGACTGTTTCCCCCGCGTTTAAGGAAACGGAATTATCCGCCGCTATTGACTTTATGTCTTCAGACACCTCTGCCGCAAAAGCGTCCGGACTCTGCTGGAGCTTACGGGAAAGCTCCTCAAGATTGACCTTGAGCTTTGCCATCGCCTGTAAAATATCAATTGCGGGCTTGTTGTCTTCAACAACAACTATTTGAGGAGAACCGGTGCTGCCGGCCTGCCTGCTTTCAGACAGCTTCTGTCCATCATTTGAGATTAAGCCGTTTTGCTCTTGAAAAGCATAGTCTGCACCCTCTTGATCTGCGTATACTTCACTCAAAGCATTTCCCAAAACGGAAATAATCTGCTTGAGTGCCTGTGACTGACTCATGTCAAGACCCATAAGCACAGAAAGCCTGTCGGAAATCATTCCGGCCTTACCTTGGTCAAGAAGGTCCTGGGGCTGAATATTAATACTCTCCAGTATTTCTTTAAGCTCCGGCGACTGCAGGCCAAGAATATGAGCCAGCCCCTCCAGTGCCATATCAGCCTGCTGTGAGGAGGATGCCTTATCAGACTTGCTGCTTTCGGCCTCATCCATATCTCCCTCCCGCCTGCAAACTTTACCTGCGGGTGAATCTGAGCAAGGCGAATCCTGTCCCTTATTTACTTCCTTTGCCTCTCTAAAGCTCTTTATTGTACGTCTTTGCTCCAACGAACTGTCACGGCCAGAACCAATTTCAGTACTCTTTTTTGCTGCCACCGGCCTGTCCACGCTGCTCTTTGAGGCAGTGCTTAAAACCTCGTTAAAGGCAGACGTACTCCGGGCACTTCTTTCATATGCACCGCCACCCGTATTAAAAGACGGCTGTATGCCCATAAGCCTCCCGGCAAGTTCAAATGAATAGTCCTGTTTTATCATAATTTCACCTCCTTTCACTTATGCTTTTATATTACAAATCAATTGATTGTAACATACGCTGCTCTGAGCTTGTCGGTAAGCTTTGCTGCATACGAGGGATCCATTGCGGACAAAACCTCGGCCGACACTTCCTTTTTCATATTTTTTAAAATTTCCACCACAAAGTCGATCTTGGAGCTCCCCATTTCTTCAAATATTTCTGCCGCTGCCGATGTATCCATGCTTTCATACAGCTTTGCATAGCTTTTTATCTGCTCATCCGTCTTTTCTTCCTTTATGATTTCTCCATATACCCTTTCGGCAGTCTCCTGATCCACCTTCTCAAAATACTCCTTAAACCCCTGCTTATCGCCATTTGCAATCAATTCGTTAACAGCCTTGCTGTCCTCCTCCAATTGCTTTCTCTCAGTGTCAATCTGCTTCTGCTGAGCCTCTACATCACTTTTTATCCGGGCATTTTCAGTATTAACCTTCTCATACTCCGCCATGTCCTTCTCAAGCTGCTCTATAGTCTTATCCTTTTCCTCAAGCTGTGCCCGTAAATCATCCCTTAGCTTTAAAAGCTCCCTGTACTTCTCCCTTACCTCGTCTTCGGTCATTTGTTTGTCATCCTCAGGATTTAACGGCTGCGGAAGCGCTAACTTAAGAACAGGTATGCTTTTTATATTCATTCTGTATTTATCTGCAAGACCGCCCATATTATTATGGATTACAACATAAAAAGCCCCTCCTAATACCGCTGCCATTATGACTGTTGCTATTGCAAATGCCAATAACCCCAACAGTGCTCCATTTGGCTTTTTCTTGTTGTTATCCGTTGTACGCGGTGTGGGACTTTCACTGATATTGCTTTTTCTAGCCATTTTTCTCTCCTGCCATAGCCCTATTATAGTTGTAGCTTATTACCTCGTCATTAATCTTTTGCTCTTCTCTTGACTGCTCTGCGGAATACTCCTCATATTTCTTTTCCTTGAGCTTTTGGAGCATCTCTTTCTCCTGAACCGCCTTTATAAGCTGATCTCTATATCTATCGACATTACCTCTGGCATAGTTTATATTTTCTTTCTGTATCTGGGCCTTTTGCACCAGAAAGGAAATATATCCTCCGTATTCCTTAAGGCTTGAAACCCGAATACCCTTGCTTGATTCGCAGCACATCTGCCCTACAAGCTGATCTCTCTCAAGCTCTATTGTATTCAAGAGATCCTTTTCCCTTTCAAGCTTCCTTATAGCCTTGGCCAGCTCGTTCTTCAAGCTGTCTTCCATTTGAATTTTAAGATTCAGCACCGGCTGCAACTTAAAAGTAAATTTAGCCATTCAGCACCTGCCCAAGCATCTCAATTATTTCATCAAAGGTAAATTTCTCTTCGGTACTCTGCTGCAGGAAAGCCGTAATACTATCTATGAAATCAATGGCATAATCAATTTTATCATTACTTCCCTTAACATATGCTCCTATATTGATTAAATCCTCAGCATCCTTATATACCGCCATGACCTTTTTTATTTCGTTAGCCGCAAGCTTATGCGACGGAGCCACAATGTCTGTCATTACCCTGCTTATACTTGCCAGAACGTCTATGGCAGGGTAATGATTTCTGTTTGCCAATGACCTTGAAAGAACGATATGCCCGTCAAGAATACCCCTTGCAGTATCTGTCACAGGCTCCATCATGTCATCTCCGTCAACCAGTACGGTATAAAGCCCCGTAACCGATCCCTTTTCCGAATTGCCCGAACGCTCAAGAAGCTTGGGCATTACCGAAAAAACAGATGGCGTATACCCCCTTGACACAGGAGGCTCTCCTATAGCCAGACCGATCTCCCTCTGCGCCATGGCAAATCTTGTAAGGGAATCCATCAGCAGAAGCACATCCTTCTCCTGATCTCTGAAATACTCGGCTATGGCAGTGGCGAGCAGGGCCCCCTTAAGTCTCACCAGGGCTGGCTGGTCGGAGGTTGCAACCACTACTACCGATCTTGAAAGTCCCTCTTCCTTTAAATCCTTCTCTAAAAATTCCCGTACTTCCCTTCCGCGCTCTCCTATAAGCGCAATAACATTGATATCCGCTCTGGTGTTCCTTGCGATCATTCCCATCAATGTGCTTTTACCGACACCGCTACCGGCAAATATACCTATTCTCTGCCCCTTTCCCACCGTCAGCAGACCGTCTATGGCTTTTATGCCAAGGCACAGGGGCTGTGTTATCCTCTTTCTCATAAGAGGATGAGGAGGCGCATTGCTTACCTGATAACAGCACTCGCTCTCTAAGCCTCCCTTTCCGTCAATAGGATTGCCCAGTCCATCGAGCACTCTTCCTATCAAGCCTCTGCCTACAGCCACCTTGAGACTGCCTCCTGTGGCTGTTACGGTACTTCCCGGCCCTATACCCGCCATCTCGCCCAAAGGCATAAGCAAAACATTGTTATCCTTAAAGCCTACAACCTCAGCATTTATAACTCCCTTATTCCTTATCGCCTGTAAATGGCACAACTCTCCTATATTAACCTCAGGTCCCAGCGACTCTATTGTGAGTCCCACAACCTTTGTAACCTTGCCCGTATACTCTATAAAATCGGAATTCCTTAAAGTTTTCCTGTATTTATCCAGATCAATACTAATCATTATACCCTCGTCCTAAAGCCTGTCTGAAGCCCTCCTCAATCTTGCGCATTTTAGTGTCGGCACCTGCGTCTACGCTTCCAAAAGGAGTATCAACCATGCACGCTCCCCTTTTTAATGAAGGATCTCCTTTAATCTCCAATTCGCCTATTCCTGATGTCATTGAAAGCAGCTTATTCCTGTTGTCCGATACGTAGTCATAATCCTCCATGCTCACCCTTAAAACCAGTTTTTCCTTGTTTATGCATTTCTCAAAGGCCTGCCTTACAAGATACAGAACGTTTTCATTATCCAGATCCAATTCCCTGCCTATAACGCTCCGCGCTATTTCAAGAATAACACCGACTGTATCGGCTTCCATGCCTGCAAGGACCTTGTTATATTCAACTTTGGCACTCTCTTTTATATTCTCGGCTTCGTTAATCAGAGCCTCATACTGCATTCTTGCCTGCTCCAACCCATCGGATAAACCCTTCTGCCTTGCTTCCTCCTCTATGGCAGCGCTGATTTCATTGGCACGGGCCTCCGCAGCTTTAATAATTCTTTCAGTCTCATAATGGGCTTCCTTTATAATTAATTCAGCCTCTTCTTTTGCACAGCCAATTATATCTTCAGGACTTTCCTCCATTCTTTCCTCAATATCCTCATTCTGATTCACCGTATTAATTGTATGAAAATTCACGGCAGACTTTACGGTAAAGGGTATACCTAAGTTTATCTGATAATTTTTATAAATATTACTAGACAACTATTTCATCTCCCCCGCCTCTGGATATAACTATCTCCCCTGCGTCCTCAAGCTTGCGTATTACATTTACAATCTTCTGCTGTGCCTCTTCAACATCCTTAAGTCTCACAGGCCCTAAGAATTCCATATCCTCCGCTATCATTTCGGAAAGGCGCTTGGACATATTTGAGAAAATAAGCTTCTGCACTTCTTCCGTTGAACCCTTAAGCGCAACTGCAAGCTGCTGGTTTTCAACATCTCTTAAGAATCTCTGAATTGACCTGTTGTCAAGAGTGAGAATATCCTCAAATACAAACATTCTCTTCTTTATTTCCTCCGCAAGATCGGTGTCCTCAATTTCCAAAGTCTCCATGATATATTTCTCCGTACCTCTGTCTACACTGTTGAGTATGTCTACAATAGACTGTACCCCTCCGGCGGCGGTATAATCCTCGGTGACCAATGAAGAAAGCTTCTTTTCAAGAACCCTTTCCACCTCTTTGATTACCTCCGGGGAAGTTCTGTCCATAGTAGCTATTCTTCTTGCTACATCCGCCTGTTTGTCCTGAGGAAGTGCCGACAGCACGGTAGATGCCTGCTGCGCCTTCAAATATGCAAGTATTAATGCTATTGTCTGTGGATGTTCATTTTGTATAAAATTCAGAAGCTGAGACGGATCTGTCTTTCTTATGAAATCAAATGGCCGTACCTGTAGTGAAACTGTAAGCTTGTTTATTACATCAAGCGCTTTTTGCGCTCCAAGGGCCTTTTCAAGTATATCCTTTGCATATCCTATTCCGCCCTCGGCTATATATTCCTGTGCCAGACAAATCTGATAAAATTCCTCAAGCACTTTTTCTTTTTCTTCAGGAGTCACAGTCCTGATGTTTGCAATCTCCAATGTCAACTGCTCTATTTCCTCTTCCTTGAAATGCTTAAATATCTCGGCGGATTTTTCAGGCCCAAGAGATATAAGAAGCATAGCAGCCTTTTCCTTTCCAGAACGATCTGTCTTCACAGAAGTGCCACGAGCCACATTATCAACCCCCGTATAAATTAGCGATTATTAAAATTTTATCTTAACCTTCCCATTCATCCGAAAGCCAGTTTCTCAGCAATTGTGCAACGGCATCCGGCTTTTGCTTAACAAACTTCTCAATTTGCTTTTTAACTTCCGATCTTTCTTCAAGATCGATTTCGGGAATAGGCTCCACCTGACTTTCAGGAACAATAAATCTTGGAGCTGTAGCCGGGCTCAAAGAAGGCTGCTGCACAAGCTTTTCCTTCTTCCTTCTGGGCAACGCGGCTATCATAAGCGCTATTGCCAGTAAAACTATCAGCGCAAATACTCCATATGTATCAAATAATTCCCTTATTGTATCAGACAACTGGGCTTGCACCTCTTCAGGCGCAGCAATCCTGAATTTATTTACAGAAATATTATCCACAGGTATACTGGTCGCCATGCTGACCTGCTGCCTCACACTCTCAATTTCCTCCTGCGGCACATCCTCGGCCTTAATACCGTATTTTACATTAACCGCTATTGTAGACTGCTCCGGTATTATATCGCCTACGGAGTTTTCCAGCTCCGTCAATGTCTCATTATATTCGTTATTGACGACTTCATTCTTTTCTTTATAGGTTGAATTTTCTCCATTCGCTTCTATCTGATAGGAAGGGGATTGAGTAGTGCCGGGATTGGTTCCCACACCGGGAGCCCCCCCGGTGACATTTCCATTTTGCAAATCTATTGTGTGAGTCTGCCTGTTAGTCACAGCCGCCCCATCCTCTGTGGGATTTGTAAGCACCTTTGATTTTGATGTCTGCTTATTGAAATTAAGCCTGGGATTTGCTACAACAGCCATGTTGTCAAAGCTTGTATACTGGCCGTCAAAAAGCCTTTTAACCTTCCGCTCCAGCTCGGCTGCCCATTTTACCGTCATTTCGTACTGGTCGTTTGCCTTGGCTACGGAACTGTCTGCGGTATCTGCGGTAAGCTCATTCAGATTATGATCTACAACGGTAATATCGTTTGGATCAAGATTCTCCACACTCTTTGCAACCCACATAACCACAGAGCGAACCTGCTCCTTACTAAGTTCCTGCTTTGGCTTTATCATTACCGACGCCGTAGGCTTGGACTGCTGTTCGTCGGACAGCAGAAGAACGGGAGGATCCGGCAGCGCCAATGTAACCGAGGCATCCTCTATGTAATCGAACATCTTTAGCTTTGCAGACAAAAGCCTTTCCTGAGTATTCTTGTCAAATTTCCTTTTGTCACTTTCAGTTGTGCTGTATTGTATCTTGTTACTGTACCCGTCATCAAATATCGCATCCAGTGACTTAGGATATCCTTCCTCCACCAATAGCGCCTGTGCCTTGTTTTTGCTTCTTGAATCAATAAGAATATTGTTGTCTTCAAGCTTGTATTTAAGACTTCCCGCCTCCAGCACCGCCGCTATCTCACTTAATTCCTTTTGTTCAGGAATTCCGTCAACAAACAAAGGGACATAAGTAGTCCTTGCGGCAATAAAAATACCAATTGCCACAGCAACTATAAGTATGCCCGCTATAATATAAACTCTAATTTTTTGAGATTTGTCAAGCTCTTTCCAAAAATCAGCTACACGCCGCTGCAACTTTGAAAACACTTCAGGCATGTAATCAGTCACCACCTTGCTTCTAAGGGTTCCTCTTTAGTAGTATACAAAACAATATATTTTAAAAGCATACACATAAACTTTATATCTGCATCCTCATGATTTCATTGTAAGCGTCAAGTATCTTATTCCTCACCTGAAGGGTAAGCAGCAGCGCCACCTCAGCCTTTTGCCCGGCAATAACCACCTCATCAATATTGTCGGTCTTTCCGGCCGCCAGCGCATTCGCGGCTTCCTCAGAATAATTCTGCATATCGCTGACATTATTTAAAGCATTCTTTAAATAGTCCGCAAAGCTTACAGCCTCTTGCTGATTCTCCCGAAAGGCTTTTATTTCGAGACCTTCAGACGAAAACGCACCAACACCGCTTATTCCGCCTATATTCATAAATTTCCCTCCCAAAAATTATTATCATTAGTATAGAAATCCAAAACGCCTACCTTCCTATCTCAAGCGCCTTCATAGCCATGCTCTTGGTGGTATTTATAGATGTTATGCCCGCCTCATAGGACCTTGTTGCAGAAATCATGTTTACCATTTCTGTGATTACGTTAACATTAGGCATTTGTACATATCCTTCATTATCGGCATCGGGATGGCCCGGATCATAGACTGATTTAAACGGAGAGGAATCCTCGACAATTTTTGCTGCCCTCACTCCTCCGCCTACCGAATACTGCCCTGAGCTTTTTTCAAGAAAGCTGGAAAAAGAAGGCGTTTGAGTTCTTTCCTCAAAAAGCACTTCCTTCCTTCTGTATGGAAGCCCGTCCTCGGATCTCGTAGTATTGGCATTTGCTATGTTTTGGGATATAACGTCCATTCTGAGTCTCTGGGCTGTTAATGCGGAAGCTCCTATATCAAGAGCACTAAAATAACTCATATTCTATCTGCTCCCTCCGTTTATAACCGATTTAAGCTTGCTGAAATATCCTCCCACGCTTTGGGACAAGGCATAATACTTAATAGCATTTTTAGCCATAGCCGCCGCCTCACTTTCAAAGTCTACATTATTCCCGTCAAGGCGATAGCTTAAGCTGCTGTTATCCTCAACAACCGTGGGGGTCACATTCAAATATTCACCTGTCGCATATTCATGCGCTTGATATGCATCAGTCATAGCATTATTGAGCAGTTCCTCAAACGCCACCGACTTCTTTTTATACCCCGGAGTGTCTACATTAGCTATATTCTGAGCAATAACGTCATTTCTAAGCCACGCGGTTTCCAAAGCCTTCTCTCTTAGTTTCAATCCGTTAAACATTCCCTGAAGCATTTCTAATCCCCCTATGCATATCAAAATTAAGTCTTACATGCTTAGATCCCTACTTAAAGATATAGTTCGACATATTAATAAAATTTCCTTCAAGCTTTCCAATTTATTATGTTAATTTAAGTTAAATTTCCTCATAATAGAACGCTTGAATACATAATACATAATATACCATAAATTATTATAAGAATAACATATTATATATAAAAACACAACAATAGAATATCTAAAATATTTATTATAAGCCAGTATATGCCTTGGGCGGGTCTTAGCTTCATGCGCTGAAGCACACTGAAATCAAGACATATATGGAATTTTAAAAAGTAAAATAGTTCTATCGTACTATAACCTTATAGTTCAATTTTAGGACCGTGCTTTTTAAAAAAGAATTTATTAATCATCCCGGAAGGCCGTCCTTGATTGCTCTTATTACATCCAAGGCCCTTTGGGCTATTTGAGAATTTTTCTCTCTTTTGTCCCTTATCCTTGCCTTAAGGCCCTGCATAAGTCCGAAGTTTATATTCATTGGCTGAAATTTTTTAATCGAGGGGTCGGATATATAGCTGCTTAAAGCTCCTGTTGCAGTGGTAGTGTCAAAAATCACGGGAGGCCTTCCCATAAACCTCATAGCAGCGTTTATGCCCGCAACAAATCCTGATGACGCCGATTCAATATAGCCCTCAACTCCGGTAATTTGCCCGGCAAAGTACAGCCCCTCCCTGTTTCTGACAGAGTATGAGGCATCCAGAAGCCTGGGAGAGTTGATATATGTATTCTTATGCATAACACCATACCTTACAAAATCGGCATTGCCTAAGCCGGGTATCATGCTGAATACTCTCTTCTGCTCAGGCCATTTTAAATGCGTCTGAAACCCTACAATATTGTATAAGCTCCCTGTGCTGTTGTCCTGCCTTAGCTGCACAACAGCATAATCCTCTCTGCCGGTAACGGGATTTATCAGTCCTACAGGCTTAAGAGGACCAAAACGCAATGTGTCCTGTCCCCTTTTTGCCATACTTTCGACGGGCATACAGCCTTCAAATACCATGCCCTTTTCAAAGCCCTTTACTTCCGCCTCACCGGCGTTTATAAGCTCGTTCCAAAACACATTATATTCTTCCCTGTTCATGGGGCAGTTTATATAATCCTCGCTGCCTCTGCCGTATCTCGCAGCCTTATATGCTTTTGACATATCTATTGACTCATACGTTACTATAGGGGCAGCGGCATCAAAGAAATACATATGCTCATGGCCTGTAAACCTTTGTATTTCACTGCACAGGCAATCGGAGGTCAGAGGCCCTGTCGCAATTATTGTTATTGCGTCCTCGGGTATCCGGCACACCTCCTCATTAATAACTTTAATGTTTTCACAGCCTTCTATATATTCAGTTACCTTTTTTGAAAATCCCTCCCGGTCCACTGCAAGTGCTCCTCCGGCAGGAACTCTTGTCAGGCCGGCACACCTCATAATCAGAGAGTCAAACATACGAAGCTCCTCTTTCAAAAGCCCGACAGCATTCTCAAGCTGATCAGATCTGAGTGAGTTGCTGCATACCAGCTCTGCAAAGGTCTGCATATGATGGGCGGGAGTATATGCCTTAGGCTTCATCTCAAACAGCCTTACCTTTATTCCCCGCCGGGCTATCTGCCAGGCCGCTTCACAGCCTGCCAGCCCCGCTCCTATTACATTTATATAATCAGACATTGTCTCCCCCGCAGCTTTATCCTTTATCGGTTTCTTCTTTTACATAATCGCATTGGTCACTGCTGCACTTTAGTACCGACTTTTTGCCGGAAGATTTTTTTACAAGAAAGTTTCCGCATTTCGGACAGCTTTCATTTGTATGCTTATCCCAGGTCATAAATCCGCATGAAGGGTTATTCTCGCAGCCAAGATACCTTTTGCCCCTTTTGGACTTTTTAATAAGAACCTTCCCTCCGCACTTGGGGCATTTGACACCAGCCTCTTCCAGTATGGGCCTGGCATTTCTGCATTCGGGAAATCCGGGGCAAGCTAAAAACTTTCCGAACCTTCCGTTTTTTATAACCATATTTCTTCCGCATTTATCACATAAAATATCTGTAACCTCGTCCGGAATCTCAACATGTCCTATGCGGTCATCAGCTTCCTTGAGGACATCAACAAACTGAGTATAAAAATCCTCCATAACCTGGACCCATTTCTTTTCTCCCTCTTCCACATCGTCAAGCTGCTTTTCCATTTGAGCCGTAAAGTCTATATCAACAATATCCTTAAAATGGTTCTTCATGATGTCCGTCACAATTTTACCCAGCTCTGTGGGCACAAGCAGCTTTTTTTCCTTCTCCACATAGCCCCTTGCAAGTATTGTCGTTATGGTTGGGGCATAAGTGCTTGGCCTTCCTATTCCTTTCTCCTCAAGGGTCTTTACAAGTGTAGCCTCCGTATATCTCTGGGGTGGCTGGGTAAAGTGCTGCCTGGGATCAATTTTTTTCAGGCTGAGCTCCTCTCCCTCATTTATCTCGGGAAGACTGACCTCGTCATCCTCGCTCTCCTCGTCCCTTCCCTCTATATACAGCACCATAAAGCCGGCAAATTTGACCTTTGAGCCATTAGCCTTAAAAATATAGCCTGAGGCTTCGATGTCCACCGAAAGAGTGTCATATACCGCAAAAGCCATCTGGCTTGCAATAAACCTCTCCCATATCAGCTTATAAATTTTATACTGATCATTTGACAGCGATGCTTTTATAGATTCGGGATTCATTGTTATATGAGTGGGCCTTATAGCCTCGTGAGCATCCTGAGAAGCCGATTTGTTTTTATAATTCCTCACCTCTTCGGGGGCATATTTCTCTCCGTATTTTGACTTGATAAAATCCTTTGCCTCCGCCTGAGCTTCAGATGAAATTCTCAAGGAGTCGGTACGTATATATGTCACAAGCCCTAAGGCTCCCGTTCCTTTAACTTCTATTCCCTCGTAAAGCTGCTGCGCAACTATCATGGTTCTTTTAGTGGTAAAGCCCAATTTCCTTGCCGCCTCCTGCTGCAGTGTACTGGTGGTAAAGGGAGGCGAAGGATACCTCTTCTTCTCACTGGTTTTAACCTTTTTTGCGATATACCGGCTGCCTTCGATTTCACCCAGTATTTGCTTTACCTGCTCTTCATTTTTCAGTTCAATTTTGCCGCTGCCGGAGCCGTAAAATTTTGCATCAAATGCCCCTGACCTCATTTTCTGCTTAAGAAGCTTCGCAGTAATAGACCAATACTCGTCAGGCACAAACCTTTCTATCTCCTCCTCGCGGTCACATATAAGCCTGGTGGCCACCGATTGGACTCTTCCCGCGCTCAAGCCCTTTCTGACCTTTCTCCAGAGCAGAGGGCTTATTTTATATCCCACAATACGGTCAAGTATTCTTCTCGCCTGCTGTGCATCCACCAGGTCCATATCTATTTCCCTTGGAGCTTTTATTGCACTCTTTACAGCATTTTTTGTTATCTCATTAAAGGTTATTCTGCACTGCTCATTCTCATCTATATTTAAAATATTGGCCAAATGCCAGGATATTGCTTCCCCTTCACGGTCAGGGTCAGTAGCAAGATAAATCTTACGGGCATTTTTGGCTTCTTTTTTCAGCTTGCTTATCAAATCCCCTTTTCCGCGTATGGTTATATATTTGGGCTGGAAGTTCTTATCTACGTCCACACCCATCTGGCTCTTTGGAAGGTCTCTTATATGTCCCATTGATGCTTCTATTTTATAGCCCTTCCCCAAAAACTTGCCTATAGTCTTTGCCTTTGCAGGAGATTCAACAATCACCAAATATTCTGCCATTTCGTCCCTCCGTAAAAACTGTTTTATAGTACTATTCAATATAATAAGCTTTTCTTCCGTATTTTGCCTCACCTTTTAATAAAAATATTTTTCCCCATCTTACAGAGAAGCTCTATTGCATTTTCTATTGCATTTTCTATTGCATTTTCTATAGAAATAATTCAGCCTATAAATAATTATTTTAAAAGGTGGAAAACTATAATTATATTAACACATTTTTTTATAATGTCCACAATCTTTTATTGTAAAACATAATTTATTTATTTTGATATTAAGTATTTTAGCCTATATATTTTCCCCCTTATTTTTCTCTATTATCCCCATAAATACATAAAGAGGAGCATTATCGCAA
The DNA here is from genome assembly GCA_023390115.1 of Bacillota bacterium. Taxonomy (GTDB): domain Bacteria; phylum Bacillota; class Clostridia; order Acetivibrionales; family DSM-27016; genus Anaerobacterium. The sequence continues at coordinate 56,509 of JAEWDM010000038.1, read as the reverse complement.
AGCGTTAAATACTCCCCCTGTTTTTTAAGTCCATTTTGTCAAAAATTGTATTCCAAATATACTCCCTGCCTTTTGCCCATATTTCCCGGTGCATCAGCCGCATTATTAAATCCTGAGCCGATATATCCTTCCCGGCATTTGCTCTATTATTCCCTTAAGCTCAAGCATAAGCAGTAGAGAATTTACATCCTGAATGCCGAGCCCGCTTTTTAAGCTTATCCTGTCAATATGAAGGGCATTTCCCTCCAGGCACCTCACAATCTCCTTCTCATCTCCGTCAAGGTTGTCAAATCTTGAATTATAAATAAAATTGCCTGTTCCAGCCTTGTTAATTTTACCTGTCATATTATTAATATCCAGCTCCTCTAAGATATCCTCAACACAGGTCACCATTTTTGCCCCATCTTTTATAAGCTTATTGGCGCCCGCACTGTTTACACGGTCAATATTTCCCGGCACCGCAAAAACCTCTCTCCCCTGCTCCAGGGCAAAATCAGCGGTAATGAGCGATCCGCTGCGCCCTCCCGCCTCAATAACTACTACCCCCCGGGAAATTCCGCTGATTATCCTGTTTCTCGCAGGAAAATTCTGAGGAAGAGGAGGAATCCCCGGAGGATATTCCGATACAGCCGCACCTGAGCTGGCGATACTTTCCATTAGCTCCCTGTTTTCTGAAGGATATGCCCTGTCAAGGCCGCATCCCATAACGGCTATAGTTGTTCCTCCCGCCTTTAGGCAGCCCCTGTGAGCCATTGTATCTATTCCTCTTGCCATGCCGCTTATTACTGCAATTCCAAGCCCGGACAGCTCATATGCTATCTCCCCGGCCATTTTCATGCCATAGGAGGATGCCCTCCTTGAGCCGACAACAGCCACCGCCTTCTGGTCTTTTTTAAGCCTGCCCCTAACATACAGCACTATAGGAGGGTTATATATATTTTTCAGATAATACGGATATGACGGATCATTTACAGCTATCGCTTTTATTCTGTGCCTGTGCATCTCATTCATTAATCTTTCAGCATCACTTCTGTATTTCTGGTTTAGAAGATTTTCTATGGCATATGAGGACAAAAAACGGGCATCCTTTAAATCAGCTTCCCTCATATTCCATATGGCTTCCGGACCTCCGAAGCACTCAAGCATCTGCGAACACCTTCTGGGCCCTATATTAGGAACAGAACTGAGCCAAATCCAATATTTTATATCTCCGCACATAAAGCACATCCTCCGGTAAGGTTATTGTTTACATTATCAAAGAAGGGGGTTAATGCCGTGTTGTTCATATATGCATATTCAGCTATTATTCCCTCCAGAATTTTCTGTCAAGGCTCCTGTACTGGATTGCCTCAGCTAAATGGGAAGGCTTTATATCCCCGCTCGCGTCCATGTCGGCAATGGTTCTTGAAACCTTAAGAATTCTGTTATGGGCTCTGGCGCTTAAGCCCAGCCTGTCGAAGGCATTTTTTAAAAGCTCCCTCCCTTTTGGGTCAAGCCTGCAGTATTTGTCAATCATTGACGGCTGAAGCTGTGAATTGGAGTATATTTTCATTCCCCTGTACCTGTCCTGCTGAATCCTCCTCGCTTTATTGACTCTTTCTCTTATTACACACGATTTCTCTTCAGCGGTTGTGCTGTCCAGCTCCTTATACTTAACGGAAGCAACCTCTATATGTATATCTACCCGATCCAGGTTCGGACACATTCTCATATGTATACGAATCATTCTCCTTTTGCACGACAAATTCGAAATTGCTATTTAAAGTAATATTTATAATGTTTTCTGGATTAATTATTATTGAATCAAGGAAGCAAAGTATGTACTCATCCGTCAGATCATCTTTAGAACTAATGCTGACTTGGCAGCGCGACTGAATCATTAGTAGCCTATCCCTTTTATCTATAATAGAGCTATTCTTTGCTTCAATATTTTTAATATCAGATTCCATTTTTTCCAATTGCAATGAGCACTCATCATTTCGATTCTTGAAATCTTCTTTACTTATAAGGTCTTCAGAATACAATTCTATTAGCTTATCCTTTTTTCTGATTAATTTTTCTTTATCTTTTAGTAATTTATCAATGCTTGTCTGATATTCATTTTTTAATAAAATACCTTCTAGTATTTTTATTACACGCTCAATACTTGCATCTTTGCCTTGCCAAAAATCAAATATAATTTGTTTTACTATTCCATCTATCTCATAATCATACATCCTAGTATTATTACAGCCCCATTCATGTGTTTTACCGTATTCTCGATAGCCTTTGCATTCCCATACCGCATGTTTTGAAGTAGTATACTTTATGTGATAGTATGGTCTACCGCACTTACCACATTTAATCTTCCCTGAGTAGACATAAGTTCCACGAAAACAACCTACCAACCTTTTTTTATTTTCAAACCCAAATTTTTTGCGTCTTCCTGCTAAGATTTTATTTGCTTCATCCCATATTTCATTTGATATAATCGCGGGGACTGCATTTTTGTGTACAAACCATTCGGCTTCAGGCATTGCTTCAGCTTCTTTTGTCCAAAAATTTTTGTGGCGCTTACCACAAATTAAAGTGCCTTTATATTTTTCCTGTCTGATGATTCGTTTCAAAGTTGTCAGGGCAAATGGATTTCCTTTGTGATTTTTAATTCCCCTTTCCTCAAGTTCTTTTGCTATAGTCCTAAACCCTTTCCCTTGAATATAGGCATTAAAAATATATCTTACAATTTCTGCCTCGGCCTCATTGATTTCGAGTTTTGCATTTGATTGAGTGTATCCCCATATGCTACCACTAGTTACTACAGTCCCCTTCCTCATTCTCGTTTGATGAGCCTGATTCATTTTAATAGACTGATTTAATGAACTCCACTCTGCAAATTGTGCTTCGAATCCCGTTGCCATATAATCAGTAGGGTTATTAAAATCATAAAAGCTATTTCTTGATTTGATAAACAATTGTTTTTTATTAGTTATAAGTAACTTTTCAAACAACTTCCAATCCAGAGTATTGCGCCATCCCCTGTCAAGAATTTTAATCAAGATTATATCAAATTTATCAGTCTGCATATCTGACAAAAGTCGCTTGAAATCATCTCTGCCTTGCGTCGTTGTCGCACTCTTTCCCTCATCAATATACCTGTCAACTAATGTCCAATTAGCCTGCTTTTTAATAAAATCTTCGTTCTCTTCCTGTTGAGTATCAAGTGCTTTCAGCTGTCTTTCTTCCTCAGTCGATACTCTACAATAATCGACTACACGAAACATAAGATATGATCACCTTTTCTTAAAGCGTCAAACGCATATAATATTAATACATTAAGCAACTTTTTTATACAGTGTTTCAATAGCTTTATTATATTCGTCATTTGTTATTAATTCTTCCCTCAACAACATTTTTAATATAGCAATTTCAATTGTATAAATCATAAACTTCTCTCCTCACTAAAATATTTACAACTGCTCTATGTCTCTATTGTCCATATTCTTGAGATATTCTTCAAACCGATTTAGCCCTCTTTCAATATCCTTCGGATCTTCAATCGACATTACCTGTTTATCTCCCATCTGGAGCTGCCTTCTTCTGTCATAGTACCGACTTTGGACATACAAAAGCCCCCTCCCTCTAATATTTTAAACTTACTACCCAAACAAAAAAAGGACACTCAAATGTCCCATCGTTCCCCAGCCCCTCCATATTAGCGGGTTCCCGTTCTACTTCCCCCTGCTGATCCCATACTCAGCCTTTATGCTGTCCCACGGCAGCCAGTCCATTATGCTTTCCTTTGATGTGGTGTGGCTTCCGTACCAGAGGTTTCCCCCCGGTGTGTGTCAGGTGTAGCTCTCCACCGTGCTTTTTGTCCCCGTCTGCACTATTATCCCGCTCTTGCTGCCCTTCTGCGGCACGGCATACGTTACCTTCTCCACCGCATAGGGCTTTTCCGGCGTAAACACCAGCTCCTTGTCCAATATAAGCCTGCCCCAGCTGCTCTTGGGCAGGGAGTCATGTGTTTAACCTATGAATTCCCTGTTTTTGCTTTCAAAGTATTTTTTATATATATTTCTTTTGACATATTCAATTTTCTATAATCTACTGCAACTTTTCCTGTTTTTATTTCGTCTTTACACCCATAGATGTAATATATAATTGGGTATAATCTGAAATTTATTTTAATATCCCCGACTTCCATACAGTCTATACTACCATTGTAAAAATCTGATATATCTGCTAACCACAACTTTTCACTGTATGCTTCAATCATATTGCAGTACCCGTTATGAACTACTTTACATGAACCATGTGTCCTGCATACAGTGGGCCTTGAGTTATAAATCATGCATGAATTATAACTACTAAGAAAAACACATGGAAAACTATATTTCTTATTCATAAGTATGTCATTAAAACAAGCAAGAGTTCTTGCACTTATTAGTCCATCCACTTTTTCAATCATATATCGAACTAATTCTGGACTTTCATTATTAAGAATTAAAGGACACTCAAATGTCCCATCGTTCCCCAGCCCCTCCATATTAGCGGGTTCCCGTTCTACTTCCCCCGGACGATCCCATACTCGGCCTTGATGCTGTCCCACGGCAGCCAGTCCATTATGCTTTCCTTCGATGTCGTGTGGCTTCCGTACCAGAGATTCCCTCCGGGCGTGTGCCAGGTGTAGCTCTCCACCGTGCTTTTTGTCCCCGTCTGCACTATTATCCCGCTCTTGCTGCCCTTCTGCGGCACGGCATACGTTACCTTTTCCACCGCATAGGGCTTTTCCGGCGTAAAAACCAGCTCCTTGTCCAGTATAAGCTTGCCCCAGCTGCTCTTTGGCAGGGAGTCATGCGCAAGCTGCTTTTCCTGATCCAGATTCTCCACAAGCCACACCTTCAGCTCCACAGCCTCAGGCTCCGTTATGCTGTAGTCTAGCCCCCTTATTATATATGTCTCCATAACCTCACCATTTTTCTGGGGATTATCCAGAAAGCAGCCGCCGGCATGGTCGATTTTCTTATATGTAACGGCTTCTACTGCTTTAGTGGGGGCTATGGGCAGCGTCACATACCAGTACTGGCCTGAGCTGTAATGTACCATCACACCAAGCCCCAATGCCTCCTTAGTTGGAGGCTGGAGGATATGCACGTATTTGTACCAGGATATTACATAGTTCCCCGAAGCGTCCTTCTGCTCAAAGCTGCCGTCAAGCGCGGTCTTGCCGTTGGACAGCAGCACCCTTGTCTTTCCGTCCGGGTTGTAGTAGTATTTACGTCTTATGCCCTCTACTATATTGGGCTGGTACTTGTCGTTTATAAGGCCGCGTTCAGAGCCGTCCGTGTAGTATTCGGAGGTATAGTCAAACCTCCTTGACGTAAGAAGATTGGCTATGGTTGTCTGCTTTGCTAAAGCAACAGTATAATCCGCATGTTCCTGACGTATTTTATCCCATGGAGCATCTACCCACTGCCACTGCTCCATAGGTATTTTCATTGCCCATCTGTCAGGAGGATAGTCCTCATTTGGGTAATTGTCCCCTTCCCTTGTGTACCCCCAATTCCTGTATGTACCATTGTTTATGTCGTGTGGACTGCCATATACAATGCGATGCCCCGGTACAAGCAACCCGGCTCGTATATTCATTCCATCAGCATTTTGCAGTCCGTAATACTCCTGAAAGCCATAATTAATACTTATCTCTTCATTTACACCGTCTAAAAACTCCCTTTGCCTTTCATCCAGTACTGCCGCACTTGCCGTAAAGAGAGAAGCTCCTAAAATCATAGCCGTCACAAGAAGAAGCTTTCCGACCTTCATACTTCCACATTTCATCCCTTCACCCTCTTATCATTTAGGTTCATATACTGTAATTGTCAAAATATCATCACCTTCAAGGCTGCCCACGCTCATTTCCTGTCCATCAAATGTGAACCTCTTACTGATCCGCATTGTCCTATAGTTATCGAAGTTCTTCTGGCTTGCATAGTCAATAATCTGCTTTGCCGCAGCCTTGCCAAACTTGCTTGCAATAACTTTTCCTGCCTCCTCCCACTGCTTGTCAAGATTTTTAAGGTATAGGCTGATGTTTATCCGCAGCTCCTCACCTTCAAAAAGGATATCCTTATCCGTATAGACCCCTATATACTTAAAATTTCCATTTTTATTGACCTGTATTGTATACCCTTTGGATATTACATAGTCGTCATCAATCCTCAGTGTAACCGTTGCCCTGTACTTAGGCTCAAGCATTGCAAGTATCATCTTGCTTGCCGCCGCCCGTGATGTGCTGCCCCCGGCATTGTACCCTCCCGGCCCGCCTTCCACTATGCCGAGATAATATACCTTCAGGATATCCTCGCTGAAATTCTCCGGTATGCTGCCAAAGTCTTTTATAAGCGCCTTGTAGTCCGTCAGATTTTCAGGAAACTTCTCGCCCTTGACAGCCCTTGCTATCACCCTTGCGATCTCCGCCCTGGTTATTACTCTTGTGTAGCTGTCAAACTCGCCCTTCTTCACCAGCCCCAGCTCCAGCGCCTTGTCAACATACCCCTGATAATACTTCAAATTGGTATAGCCCTTTGCCCTAAGCACCATTGTTATGAGCTGCGCTGCCAGCACATCGTCGGCAGGGCCGAACGTGCCTCCCGGATACCCGCCTATTATCTGGTTCTTATGCCCCGACAGCTCGTTTATGTACACCGCGTACCACTGGCTGTCCGGAACGTCGGAAAACTTCTTTCCCGCCGCCCGGCAGCTCCCCGGCAAAAGCCCCGCTATCAGGACAAATGCCATAATAAAGCCTATAACCTTTTTCATGTAAAACACCCCTTCATATATTATTTTTGTGAGATATTCACAGTAAAGCGTATTAAAAAAAGTGCCCTTATCAAGCACTCTTTACTGCCAATTATATTAATCTTTATATCAAAAGGATTTTTTCTTACCGCCTTCCAGAACTTCAAGCTTTGAATTGTGGCTGTTTACCTTTAAGGAAAGTGAGTCAAGCTTGCCGTCTACAGAATCAAACCTCCTGTCATGCTCCAGAAGCTTCTCATATGTCTGCTTATATCCGTCAAACAGTGCATCCAGCTTCTGTCCGTGATTCTGCTCAATGTTCAGGACAATTCCTTCTATGCTGTCCATCCTTTGGAGCAAACCGTCCTGACCTTTCTGCAAACTGTCCTGCTTGATTTCAATACTATCAAGCCTTTTTGTAATATTGGATACATCCCCTGTCAGCTTACCTACTTGAGCAGCTATATATTCTAACAATTCCCTGTCGTTCATTCCTCAAAACCACCTTCCAAAACAATCTGGATATATTATATCACAAATTTTCCAGTTTTAAAGATTTTTTTATACTACACCCTCACCCTTAGCGCCCTTAACGATTCCACTGTTATACCGACAAGATACCATTGCTTTTTATTCATTTCAATCCTTGCCGGTATCCATTTCCCATCAATTTTTACTTCCATCGCCTTCCCGCAATGCAGACCATCGTCCGACATACCATCATCAAATGAAATACCTATGCGGCCATTTTCCTGGTTGTAAAACAAAACTCCCTCTTTCATTCGCTCATTCCTCCCTTCAATATGCATCCTTCAAGGACACAGCGGTGCGCCGGAGAAATCCGGCGCATAATCTATCCTTAAAAATGTGTATGAGTGTTACCGCATACATACACATTGAGCTTTCGCCCTGCGTTCATTCAGCCGCCGCGTTGGGTACACTCTTTTTACCGTTCCGTACCCGGAACGCTTGAAATGCATGGACAGTATAATCTACTCATAGGCTGAGATTTACCCCAGGGTTCTGCCTCCCAGTTTTCCCGTGCCTCCGGCTCTCACCCCGGCTCATAGCTGATCTCCACCGTCTCCGCAACAAGTGCATGACGCATGAAGCGAGAAGTATCTATCTGTGCTTCCTCCGGCTCACCTGTGACCTCTCTTTAAGGTAAGGCTTAATGTGCCTCCCTCCCAAAAGTCATTTTATTATAGCACCGCTCACCCCGGCACAAGCTGCTGCCGGTGGGTCTTGGCGAAGTACCGCTTGATATGTTGCTACGATTTATACGGGTATGTTAATATGTGGCTCACCTGATTTGTTACAGACAAAGGTTATCCCTGCATTTTCCGATATGCTGCCCCGATACAAGGGCTTTCTTTGTTTTATGCCGCTGTACCCCTTTTGCCTTTCGTATCCGGGAATTACAGCTTTCTTTGTCAAGGTACAAGCATGTCATTTTGCCTATTGATTTCCAGCAAAATCTTTTGTATAATTACAGTAGAAGTACAGGGTTTATACAGCCCTTGAATTTAATAGCTTTTTTACCTTTTGATACTCAGTGTTTGCGGCACTGGGTATCTTGCTTTTTACGGCTGCTACCTTCAGCGGCCTGCTCTTCAGCCGGGATATCAGCAAGCCCCCCATCAGGAAGCCATGTAATATACCCAATATAAAAACCGTTGTTACGTGCGACTGGGTGTAGAGCTGCTCCATGTTTGTTGTCACCTCCTTTCGGGCATGAATACTGTTAAAGCTCTGTATCTAAGAGTCTATATATTGGCACTTCCAATGCTTCCGCAATAGCTGATACTTTTTTCATTGAAGGATTTGTATACTTCCCTCTTATCAATTCACTAATATACGATTTAGATACGCCACTTTCTTTAGATAATCTATACTGTGTTTTGTTTTTTTCAATAAGTATAAGATTAATATTTTCACCAATTGTCATTGAAAACACCTCACTTTATATTTACAATACTACGTTATACCGTTTTATTCAAATTGTTCATACTTAATTTGAGCGTATTACTACGATTAACATTAGTATTATCGCTGTTTTTCTTGACTTTTCATATGTTTTTAAATATTATTATAATATTGACCGAACTATTTGGAGGATAAAATGGAAGTAGGAAAAAACTTACTAAAAATACTGAGTAGTAAGGGTATTACACAATATAGGTTGAGCAAACTCACAGGAATACCGCAATCGACCTTGAGTGACCTCGTCAAAGGAAAAATTAAAAATCCCTCTAGTGATTTACTTTCCAAAATATCCGATAATTTAGGACTAACAATTGATGACTTAATCAAACCCTCCCGTGAGGAATGCATATTGCCTAACCTTAAACTTGTTATGGGTAATAGGTCTATCCCTGAGTTTATATCTTACATAAACGAGCCTGGAATAACTCAGGAATTAATGGAATCTTATTTTGAAAAAGACAAGGAGTACAGATTAACTCCAAAAATCGGTACTCTCGGACTTATTGCCGAAAAGATCGGTATTGATGTGAATTTTTTTTATAAAGAAAATACCCTAGAATCCTTAGAAAAAGCTAAAGAGATTTTTGCAAATAATTCCGCACCAGAAATTTCTTTATATGCTTTGTTTAAGAAATTATATGAATCTGATCCGGAATTTTTAATGGAAATGTGCAGAGCTAAAGACCTGCCAGATAATGAAAGAAAATTAATAAAGGATATGGCCACAACTCTTTCAGATAAACACAATATACCGCCAAAAGAAAGCTTACTATTTAACAAGTTATCAAATAGTAAGTCCCAGACATAAATAAACACCTTTAAAGGTGTTTATCTTTTCTTGAAGTTTTTTGGTTCTCTGGGCTGATAAATAATCCATGTACACGCAGTAGAAGCTGTTCCAAATGCTATCAATGTCACCAATGTTCCAAGCAATTCTAAAATCTTCATTTTAGTATTTTTCACTTAATCGCCTCCATCAGCCAGTTTTTTTAAAGTTTGAATTCTTGTCCATACATTTTTCAATATAAGAAATTATATTATTACTTTCATTATTTGACAAGCGTTCCAATCTTATTGTTTTTGTAAAACTTGTTATAATTTTAAACGTAAAAATAATAGCGACTATTGACAAAGTAGTTGCGACTAGCAAAAATACCGTTAATATAACATTTTTAATGATATTTAATAATACATACCATAATATTGCTTGTATACTTAAATTACAGAATATAGTGATTATAGCAAACGTCTTTATTTTGCTGAATCTTGCCATATTAATAAATATATTTTTTGAATTCCATAATATCAAAATTATTGTGAATTGGATTACTCTTTCAGGGACAGAAATTAAAAGCCTTGTAATATCATCTGTAAGTATACTTTTTAGGCTATTTACAAATGCCACATACGGAGGAAAATAAAAGCTTTCTATGGTCACGATAAGTGAAGTCACAAATAGAGCCCCAGTTACCGCTTTAAGAAAATTTACTCTATATATAGCTTTATAAATAACCGCATATAACATAGTAACTATAAAGAGAGTTATTAAACTTACCGGGATAATCCTGCGTATAGCAACAGCTGATAGGCAAAATAAAAATACTGCCATCATGTAAGAAATTATACTTGTTTTTTCAAGCCTAAATCTATCTTTTTCTCCAACTATGAGCATTCCTAGAAACACATCAAATACTGCTTCAGGCAATGACGTTGAAAATATACTGAATAAACTCATTTGATCCATAATTCAAAAAGCCCTCCTGTTACTTAGATCACGCTTTTGCCGTATTGCTAATAATTCTTTCTACAATTATTTAGAATTTTATATTATCTTGCAAAGGAAATCAATAGTAAAACTTACATTTTATTGGGTTTCGACAAAACTAGTGCATAAGCGACAGGATATGATAATATTCATGTTTGCTGGATGCTGTGCCGCAAATGCTTTTCTGGAGATTTTAAATAAAATAGTAGTACAGGTTTTTTATCAATGCAGGATAATATGTAATTATCGGAGGTATAGCTTATGATTTTACAAGAAAACGCAACAGGAAGACCACTTGCTGATGCTAATTGGCTAGCCTCCCATCATCGAGCTAAGCTACCTGAGAGAATGGCTTTTGCTAAAAGAATAGCGACTCTTAATCCAAAGAGCATAGTGGACTTAGGATGCGCATCAGGATTATGGTTTGAGATATTGAATCAATTTTTACCAGATGAATGTGAGTTTATAGGAATTGATGGCGATGAAGAATTACTAAATATGGCTGCCCATAGAAGTAATTCATGGGAACGAAAGGTCTCATTTCTTCAACTTGACTTAGAACATGAGGCTTCACGAATTCCGCCAAGCGACTTAACTCTGGCATTTAACATTTTCCCATATATTGATGATCTCGACTCGTTTGTAGACGCTTTATCAAGGAGGGTTCCACGCGGAACACTTGCTATTCGTCAATATGATGGCGCTTCGATTCGTTTTGGGCCTATGCCAACATCAAAGCGACAAGATATAGAGATAGAGCTCAGAATTTCAACCGAATCTAGTCAACGATTCCATCATTATGATTTAGATCGAACTTTTAATGCCCTCCGTCACTCGTCCTACCAGCAAAGCTGTTTTGAGTTCGAACTATTTGAACGGTCAAGTCCGTTTCCCATCGATTTTATACCATATTATAACGGAACCCTGCTTTGGACTTGCCAGTTTCTTTCAGAAAAATCTGCTCAATATCTTCGCACATGGATGGATAACGATCCCCTCATGCGAAACCAATATTTCTACGAAGTTGACTTGGTAGCCATACTGTCATAGTCTTGAACTGCAACTCGCCATAAACCCTTAAACTGTGCGGCAAACATATTAAATATTTCACGATCCCTCGATAGAAGAACAATTGGATCTTGAGGTATGTCTCGAAAATCCCAATTAAATAGAACCTCAGTCGTGCCATCCTTATAAGTTAGTAGAATGAAGCCTATTTGGGGCTCAGATTGCCGTATTAACTTAAATGCATAACGACCAGAACACTTATCTCCCTTAATGAAGCTCTCGATTCTTCGAAACCGCTCTATTGCCGCCGAATCTCCAATGTCTTTCCACGTTAACCCTTGTTCTATCTGACGAGCAATTTTCATGGCAGACTGTTGATAATCATTGGCATTATATAGCCGTTCACTAGTCTGCTCATTCTCGTCGCCAAAATTAAATGATGTGTTCTGAACATAATCTAAGATGGGCAATCGATGGATAATATATTCCCATGCCCTCTTAGGCGTTCCGATTTTTGTGACATGTAAGTAATTTTTAACAGCCTCGTATACCTTATCAGAATCAGTGGAGACTTTTTCAACCTCTCTATATACAGCGATAATATGGCTAATGATCAATATGATCACGGAAAGGAGAAAAGCTGGTATCGCCGCTAGCGCGGATTGTGTAGTATACTTTAGAGGATTTAAAAAATAAGTCAGGACAAACGTCACAAGCGCTAATATAGGGCTGAAAATTAAAAATATCCATTGAAATTTGTGCTGTATCGGCTTTTTCATTAATACTCCCTTTCTGTCAAGAATGCATATCTTCACCAAATGATTTCTATAGCCTTTTTGCTTATTGAAAAGCACGTTCCGCTTTAATAGCGACTTTTTTATATGGACGCTTTGAATGGATTTATGCATAGCTGGATGTCGTATGAGAATATAATTACATATTATCCTGCATTACCTTCAAAATTATAACATATAATTTTATTATTTGCACTATTTTCCCATAAAAATATAAAATTATATTTGTTATATTTGTTATACACAGCTTACAATAAAATTACAGCTTCTACATAGCCTATATCTAAAATATTGAATATTTTATAAGATTATAAATTTATTCTTGAAGCGTAGCTATTTATGGGTTTAGAGATTTTTTAAAAGCAATTTTGGCTCATTGATTTTATATCTGACATAACATACAATATTATTATAATTTGTGAGTTTCGGAACGATTGATTTTTATAGTGTTTCAAAAATTAAAATGGGGAAATATGTTATGATTAGTAGCATATATTTGCTGAAATTAAAATTTAAGGAGCGTGATAAATATGCCTTTACCAAACCAAGAAAAAAGATATACTTATTCTGATTATATTAAATGGCCTGAAGACGAAAGATGGGAAATTATTGAAGGAGTCGCATATATGCAGGCGGCACCATCATGGCAGCACCGGAGCATATCGGGCGAGCTTTACAGGCAAATATCAAACTACCTGGTAAATAAGCCTTGTAGAGTATTTACAGCGCCCTTCGATTTATGCCTTGCAGAGTACAATGAAGCTGATGATGAAATTGATAAGGTTGTTCAGCCAGATGTAGTTATAGTGTGCGATGAAAGCAAACTGAGGAAAACAGGCTATTTTGGAGTTCCAGCACTCATAATTGAAATTACCTCCCCTGCTACATCAAGGCGTGACAGGGTATCAAAATTTAATATGTACGAAAAAGCGGGAGTTAAAGAATATTGGATAGTAGAGGCGGAAGGAAAGTTTATAAATGTATTTACTGTGCAGGAAAACAGAAGATATGGCAGGCCTGAAACATATACGGATGAAAATAAGCTACAGTTAACATCTTTTCCTGATCTTATAATTGACTTGAATACAGTTTTCGCAAATATATAAATACGGTTATAGCTTGAAACCAGTTGAAATACAGCCAAGATGTAATTTAAACTGGTGACAAGGATGCCCCTACCCCCTCCCTTCTTTTGTAAGTATGAAGATAACAATCACGCCTGCTCTTTTTAATTACCCTTTCCATATAACGTCACAAAAGGATTCGCTGTGCAATATGCTTTGAAAAAGGAAGGAGCTGCATAGCAGAACTATAAATTGACAAGCTTTTGCATATAATATAAAATATTACATGCAAAACAAATTACGGCATTCACAATATGCTATGCTTATGGAGGAATGACGAATGCTCAATTTACCGGAGCTATCCAGCCGTTATCTGAATTACTGCCGATGTCAAAAGAATCTGAACACCAAGACCTTAAAGGCCTATAGTATTGATATATCCCAGTTCATTTTATTTATGAGCGATACCGACGGAGTGTTGGGCAAAGTAAATTTATCTGAGTATTTCGCCAGCCTGCATAAGGCGTGTAAGCCTAAAACTGTAAAAAGGAAAATCGCCTCTATCAAGGCCTTCTGCGCATGGATGGAGTATGAGGAAATCATAGACCAAAATCCTTTTAATAAACTCAATGTAAAATTCCGCGAGCCCCACCTGCTTCCGCGAACCATGTCGCTGGATGTAATTGAGCTGTTTTTAAAAACCGCGTACCGGGAGTTATCCGATTCTCCAAGCTCAATATATATGCGCAATACCTCCCTGCGCAACGTCGCCGTGCTTGAGCTTCTGTTTTCAACAGGCATAAGGGTATCAGAGCTTTGCTCACTAAAGCCCGAGAACATAAACCTTATAAACAAAACCATTCTCATTTATGGAAAAGGCTCAAAAGAGAGGATTATTCAAATAGGCAATGAGGAAGTGCTTTCTGCCTTGATAAATTATAAGGCTGCGTACCAGGAACAAATTCAGAATACAGGTTGCCTGTTTATTAACCGCCTGGGCTGTCCCCTGTCCGAGCAATCGGTTAGGTTCATGATAAAGCGGCTGGCAGAGAAGGCAGGAATACCGGCACACATTACACCCCATATGTTCCGTCACTCATTCGCCACACTGCTGCTGGAGGAGGATGTGGATATACGGTATATCCAGCAGCTCCTGGGCCACAGCTCAATAACCACCACTCAAATTTATACTCATGTCTCCACCCGAAAGCAAAAGGACATACTGGCCTTAAAGCATCCGCGCAACCGTGTGGTTTTAAAATAGGGTATGGGGGCAACAGGGGGTAGTAAGGATTACTATCCATTGAATTTTAGTATTAAAAGGCTTATAATGTGTACATAAATTCCATTTATGAAGGAGCACATTATGAATATTGGCTTTTTAAGTGAAAGTATTGATGAAAAAGAAGAACGGCTAAGGCTGCTGAACGAAATTGAGGTAGAAAGGTCTCTGCTGAACAAGCAGTTAAGAAGCCTTGACGCTCAGACGAAAGAAATTACCGATGCAGATTCTGACTATATGCAATATATTAAAAGATGCCATAAGAGTGAAGGCTGCTTTAGCAGCTTGGGCTATGAGAAATACTACAGCTTTTTAAAATTATTCGTAGAATCTCCTCCGGAGAGTGACCTCTATGTTAAATTGGCGGAATTGTTAAAGGTAAATTTACAGGAGTAAGCTTCTCCTCATCCGGAAAGAGGTCAAGTATTATTTGGAAATATGGGAATTTTTAATTAAAACAGGTTTACTTTTACTGATTTTATGATAAAATAAGTATTGCCTTTATAAGCACAACAATTAAGGAGATAAGCGTCAGGACAAGCATCCCGATTCTATCATTATGATATTATCTTGTATGTTTCCTTAAAGCTTATCTCTTTAATTCTGTAAGAGTGAAAGAAATAATAGGATGTGCTTTTCGATTGATGTTCCCATAAATTTAGTACATAAGTAGTTGTTATGCAATGGTTTTTAAAAATAATATATCCTATTAGCAAAATTTATTTGTATTCCATTAGTCTATATTATGATTTGAAATTCTCCCCACATTTTATCACTTAACTGGAAAATTATTAACTAAATTCACCCATAATATTTGTCCGATTTTTTGATTGTCCGTTTGTCTGGTATGGTAATTCTCCTATAGGGAAATCAAGGCAGACAATTAAACCGGACAATAAATACGGACAATCTTTTTTTATGAAGCATGCCTGTTTTAGCTGGAAATTATATATTAAAAATATCCATTTTCAGATAACCATTTTTTAGCATCCTCTTTACTTAAAATCACCACTGTTTTTGAGTTTTTTGTTTCGCCTATTATCTCTATCCATCTATCCTTTTTGAGCAAATTCAATACCTGTTCCGCAGCCCATTTTGATATATTCATCTCAAGCTTTATATCTCTTACTGTAGAAAGTCTGATTTCTTCCCCAGCTTCTTCAGCCAGAACCCTGTCACAGATATTTTTTCTGAGTATTTTTTCAGGATTTTCTTCATCCTCTTCGTCAGAGTCAACACTTATATCATCCTTCACAATTTCTTCTTCTCCATTATCCCAATCCAGCATTTCTCCATTATTCTCCATTGCTTTCTCCTTCCACCACTCAACCACACGCTCTACCTCCTGATCCGATATATACGCCGACTGGAACCTCACCGGAGTGCCTATCGTGAGCAGCAGGCCGTCGCCCTTCCCCAGCAGCTTCTCTGCTCCGTTTTCTCCTAAGATTATGCGTGAGTCTATTCCGGAGGAGGTGGTAAACGCCACTCTTGCCGGGATGTTGGTCTTTATTGTGCCGGTGATTACGTCGGCCGAGGGCCTTTGAGTGCCCACAATAAGGTGTATTCCCGCAGCCCTGGCCTTCTGTCCGAGTCGCTGTATTGACTCCTCCACCGAGTTTTCGTTTTTATTCTTTCCCTTCTTTGCCACTACCATCAGGTCGGCCAATTCATCTATTACTATTACTATAAAAGGCATTCTGTTTTTCTGTTTGCGTTTCTTTTCATTGTATGCCGTTATATTCCTGACTCCCGCCTCAGCCAGCTCCTTATACCTCCTCTCCATTTCCTGTACCGCCCAGTCAAGCATTTTGGCAGCCTTCTCTGGGTCTGTAACCACCGGGGCAAGCAGGTGTGGAATTCCGTTGTAGCAGCTCATTTCCACAACCTTGGGATCTACAAATATGAATCTTACCTCATCGGGGGATGAGGTAAACAGGATGCTGGCTATTATCTCATTTATACATACGCTTTTGCCAGAGCCGGTTGTGCCTGCTATAAGCAGGTGAGGAGCCTCGTTTATGGCTATTGCCTGCAGCTCTCCCACGGCAGTTTTGCCGAGAGGTACGCTTAATGGGCCGATGCTTTTCCGGTCTGCAAATATCTGAAGCACTTCCCGGAAGGCTACCTTGCTTTTTTTGCTGTTTGGCACGTCTATTATGACTCCCTCTGCCGAGGATATTATAGATATAGCCGTAACGCCCAGGTACATTGACATTTCCTTTTCAATTTTAAGTACAGCTCCTAACCTTCCGGAGGTGTCCATCCTAACAGTGAATCTTGTTATTGTAGGGCCGGTTTCAACCTTTGCAATGGACAGGAAGCTTAGCCCGTATTCATCAAAGCACTGCTGCAGCTTTAACCTCATACCTGTGTCCTGAGCTTCGGACTGTGCATGTGAATACTTATCCAGCAGGGATAACGGAGGGCAGCCTTCCTTCAGCGGCCCTTCGATTAGTTCAATGTCAGCCTCCACAGTCTTGTCCTGCACTTCAGGCAATACCTCTTTATTTTTCAGCCTTGACAATACTACCCTAAAGGCTATGTATACTGCTGCCACAGTCAATAACAGCACAAGCCAGGTGCAGCAGAATTTAATATAGTAGTTCAGGAAGGAAATATTTATAGCAAGATCAATTTGAGGGATGTCAATTGCACCCTTCGCTATTGCTGCATCAATGCCTTTAGATATCTTACGTGCAATGAGCAGTGCAAGCCCCAGAAGCATAAGCACGGCATATGTTATGCCGGTATTCTTTAGGGTATTCAGAGCGTATTGGGGGAATGACGGCCGGGGACTGCCGGTGTCCTCCCGGCTGCTTTTGCCCTGCTGGCCTTTTTTATCCTCCCACGGGGCATTTATAAGCCAATCTGTTATTTCGGGTAGCACAACAACGGCTGCCAGGACAAGGGTTAAAGAAAACAGTGTGTTTCTCCAGAATTCCGGATTTAATATGTTTAACATGACAATACCTCCACATTTATTTTGTAATTTCCTTTACAGCGTCATTAGATACATCAATAGCATTTCTTATAGCCCAGTTAACAAAGCTTACAGCCTTGCCCCACAGGTAGGGCAGCAGTTCATTTATGAACCTTTCTAAAAGAACCACGGTACTATCCCAGTTCCGGGCAAGGGCAAGGATGCCCAGCACCACCGCAAGGATACGTACTCCGTTCATTACTGTTTTGCCCGCGAATTTACCGGCAACAAAGGCTGCGGTAATAACCACTGCGGCAAGCATTATTGAACCCATTACTTTACACGTCCCTTCTGTTTATTATTTTTATATGGGACTTAAGAAGGCCCTTACTGAACCCTAACAGGGCCTTTATAGAATCCTCTTAAGGCCCTGTTATTCCATCTTGCGGGTGAGCCTGCGGATTACCTTTCCCAGATACACAGAGCATGATATTCTCTGGTCGGCGCAGTACTTCTGGAATTTTTCATGATCCTCACGGGTGCAGTAGACCTTTATCGCCTTTACTTTCTTACCTCTGCTGTCTCCGGGCTTTCCCTGCCCTGTATCAGGGGCTACCCTGAAGGTATATTTGTCCGTCATATTGCATAATCCTCCTTTATCTAATTAAGGCCCTAACAGGGCCTTTTAAGGGTATTGCTAATGCCTTCGTAAGGCCCTTGGTGGGGATAAAAAAACAGACGAAATAATTTCGTCCGTCATAGTGCAGCTACCTGCCTGAGCTGGTTAAAGATCTTTGATACGCCTACCCACCAGTTTGGGTCTTCCGCGTATCCCCCGGAGCCTCCGCGTGTGTTTATCCATGCTATGGGGTTGGATGCCTCAGGACTATTTTTGCTCAGGTTTATAACAGTCCTGGCGGCTATTCCGGAGCTGTCCCGTATATCGGTGTTGTACTCACGCCAGCTATGGAATACGTTAAAGGGGTTGTTTGCTATCTTGATTGCATCCTTGTGTGAACGCGGCACAAAGCTCTGCTCCTGGCCTGTTATGGCAAACAGCAGCACAGGGCTCACATCGTATTCCCTTGCCGCGTCCATTATGGCGGAGAAATACGGCTCACCGGAGAGCATTGAGTCCCTGCCGTCAAGGAAGGCCTTTAGCTTGTGTGCATCTATTTCAGTATATTTAAGCTCTTCAGGAAGCACATCCGGAATGTCCTGCACCAGTCCCAGAAAGGGTGCGGGATCTATGGGGCTGTCATCCTTCCTTATCTCAAAGTGCAGGTGCGGCCCTGTTGAAAGGCCGGTATTCCCTGCGTTACCTATAAGCTCACCAGCAGTAATTACAGCGCCGTTATTTGTGCTGATTACGGATAAATGTGCGTAATAGGTTTTATAGCCTCCGGAATGCTCTATTATTACCAGATTGCCATAGCCTCCTCCATCACCGGCGAAACTTACGATCCCTCCGCTTGCCGCAAACACCGGCGTGCCGGTATCGCATGCAATGTCTATGCCGGTATGCAGCTTCCTCTCCTTCAGCACAGGATGCATTCTCATGCCAAAGCCTGAGGTTATGACGATCTTCTGAGTGTTTATGGGGAAAAGAAATTCTCCCGTCCCTGTAAGCTTGAAGGCTGCTCCTCCCGACTCGCTGCCGTAGTACATGTCATAGTCATAGCCAGATGAATAATACAGGCTGTCCCCTCCCAGTATGAACAAGGGGAGCATGCAGACAGCCAGTACAACGGACAAAAAAATAAGGAGCGGCATTCCGGCTCCTAGCAACCAAATCCATATTTTCTTTTTAACCTTCTTCTTAACAACACCTGAAAGAGTTGTTGTTACCTCCATTTCAAATCATCCCCCCTGTTTAAGTCCCCTTGTTCTGGATATCTTCTGCAGCTCACTCTCCGGCAGCTCCATCTTAAGTACATCGTATATGTCCCTTCCCCCGTTCCTCTGCCGGAATACAAAGCTGTACTTAGGCAGTGAAAGCCACATCTGTATAACCTCGTCTGGCATGCTCGCATCCTGGGAAAGCCTTCTTATTGATTTCTCCTCTAATCGAAATAACACCTTATATTTTGTATTGTCCCACAGTGCCTGCCCGTCCTCCTGAGTAAACAGCACAGAAGGGTCGTTGAAACCGAGTATCGCCTGATCGTTAAATTTACGTCCCGTGGTTATGCTTCTGTAGACTGGAGCTCTGGCATACGGGTTTTTACGCAGCCTTTGCCATTCATCGAAGACCTCCGCCGAGAAGTGATTTCCAAGTATCCTGTCCCTTTTAATCTGCTGCCACGTCATATGTGTGGTAGACACTATTTTTACGGCTCCCATCTTCTGATCCACAATATTGTCCGCCGAGCTGGCGACATGGAAAACGACAAGCTGAGATTCCTTCAGCCATTCCCCTGACTCTGCCCTTGCAAACAGATCGCTGTCGGGGCCTTCAAAGTACGTCCACAGATCCTCCGAAAGCTCCTTTGCACCCTCATCCCCTTTCAGTCCGTTTTCTTTTATCCTAATGTACAACTGGTACAGGCCCATCCCACTTTTACGGCCTGACCACGTATCCGGGCTTGCTTTTATTATGCCTGCGTCCTCCCACATTTCCGTCAGCGCACGGCCTAACGCATTCTTCTTTTTTGTGCTAAAGTCGTCGCACAGCAGGCTTATTGTCGCGCGTGTGTTTGTCACAGCCTCGTTATATCTTGCGCTGTCGGCGTTCCTTGCCGCTGCAAGGCTTTCCCCGTCTAAAGAATACCCATTAATTTCAGACAGTATGGGTGGCTCAATAAAGGTAGGGTCAACATACAGGCCGGTACCCATGGTGTAGTCTACCCATGTGCCGCCCACCAGCTCGCACAGGGAGTAATACTCACCATCTACATCAAATATGTACACCTTGTAGCCTTCCAGCAGCAGGGATATAACGGTACCCTTGATCCAGGTGGATTTACCTTCATCAGAGCTGCCGACTACAATTGTGTTCTGGTTGTCAGAGCCGTAAGTAAAGTCCTTGTATACCGCAGTCGCGTCCTTTATCCTGTGGCCTATGTATGAGCCCCTTCCATCGCTTATGCTGCCGTCAACAAAAGGGTACAGTGCTGATACCGCGTCCATATCCATAACCCTGCCGTGATAGCGTTCAAAAAGAGTGCTGCCTCCCCCGCCAAGCCACGCGGCATCCAGCGCGCGGTGCTGCTCCAGCTCCAGTTCGTTTACAGTGTATTCCCTAAACTCCATCTGGCTTTTGAATTCGTCTATGCTGCTTTTAAATGCAGCCGCGCTGTCGGAGGATATGGTAACGGTAAGCCATACATCGGCATACCTCCCTGACTGTATGCCCCTTAAATACAACAGCGCATCCAGGGCCTTTACCTCCTCTGAACGCGCTGTTTCCGCAATGTCTCCCGATTGCCGGGTATTGATGTTCCTCTGCAGCCGCCGCAGCTTCGACTTCATCTTGAAGTCGAATAATTTAAGCTTTGAGGGCTTGAAATGCAGTGAATAGTTTATTATTATCTCCGGGCCGGTGTGCTCACCGTGGGTTATGAAGTACAGCATCCCCGGTATGGCCTTCTCCGGGAAGCTGGTTATGAGGAAGGTCTTGACGTGCATGTCGTTTATGCCAAGCCTGTCCCTGCCAAGCTTAATTTTGTTTGCCAGCATGTTATCAGCTCCTTTTTGTTTGGAATGTATAAAAAAACGGCTATTCGCATTAGTGTGTTGTTTCCCTTAAAATTCCCCTTGTTCAATTTTTTGTACAAGAGTTGATATGTCAA
Source organism: Bacillota bacterium (assembly GCA_023390115.1). Lineage (GTDB taxonomy): Bacteria > Bacillota > Clostridia > Acetivibrionales > DSM-27016 > Anaerobacterium. Next base: position 35,116 of record JAEWDM010000038.1, on the reverse strand, counting down.
CTCCAAGATTCCTTTTATGGGTATTAATACCATAGACAGATGGAGTTTCACATATAACCTTGCTGAATTGAGAAAAAGACATTGAATCCATATCGTTCATCACAAAATTACTTTTATTGTATTTCGGCTTTTCTTCCTTATGGACACCATTTGAATACAAAATCTTCGCTCTAAGAGCATCAAATGAATATCCACGCCCCAACCTATCAATTACCCTTATAAGGCTGTTTAAGGCTTCTGTATAGGCATTAATTGCTCTATGGTCAAAGTATGCAAATACTTCATTGTTCCAGTTGTTTATTGCAGTCAATAAAGGTTCAAACGCATATGTAATACTATCAGGAATTTTACTAACCCAATCATTATGTTTCTCTCTTGCAACCTGTTTATTAATGTCACTATTCCATAATTCAAACAGGTTTTCTTTAAGGTCATAGGCAGCACCCAATTCGGGGTATTGCTTTGTCCATACATCAAGAAATATTCTTTCGTGTGGTTTTAAGTCCTTATTTCTCTTTAAAAGGACAAATCTATCATGCATCAAGCCCCTACGTTGCTTTTTGGTTAATTCTTCTCTTAAATCCTTTCTGATAGTTTCTATAGCCTGATTAGCCATGCGGATAACATGGAATTTATCAGCTATTATCTGAGCATGGGGAAGTATCAATTTTACTGCATCCTTGTAAGGATTCCACATATCCATGCAGACTATTTTTATATCCTGCTTGCAGGTTAAATTATTCAGATAGTTTATTACAGTCTTTTTATCCCTGTCCCTCAATATATCAATCATGGTAGATTCTTTGACATTGGTGATAACACATCGAGGATTCCGCAAGATATGTATTTCATCAATTCCAAGCCATTCAGGGACTTTAAACTTAAATTCTTTTTCCAGCACAGCAATATAATCCTTAAATATGCTTCTTACAGTACTTTCTAGGATTCCAACATCATCAGCAATACTTACGAATGTACGTTTAAGGGATTGAGTTTCAATATACTCAACAAGCCTTTTTGTCATAAAGCGTTTTTCATCCATGCCGGGGAGATTTTCAAAAAACGTCTTTCCACAGCTCTTGCATTGATAGCGTTTGCGGAACACTTCAATACCGACACGCTTTCCATGCATAGGCAAATCTCTGTATAGTTGTGGCTTCATACCATATCGGTTTAATAAAGTACCGTTGCAACCTTCTATTTGACATTTCAAAGGTGGAGTAACCTCCACCTGAAATAAGTAATCAATGTCTGTTTGTTTCTGCTCTATTACGTTGTAGCCCTGTAAATTAAGTATATTGTCCATTATGTAACTCTCTTTCTTGGTTAGATTTCACAACAGTTTACTTAATAAAATCAGCAAACTCATTACCTCTTGAACAAAATTCTTTAACCATTGAAAGAACTAAACCAAATGACATTCCTGAGTGGTCTTGGCTATCTATTACCTCTTTTGCTTCATCAAGTGTACCGTTATTATTTAATACTTTTACTATATCCAAACAACAGCCTAACTCCATTCCATGATATAAATCTCCTAATCTGATAGGAACAATTTTATCCCATAACTCCCATTTGTCTGCTGTTAGTACTTCTCTGCCTTTTTTCACCCATTCATCACTTAAAGAAGGTATTGCTTCTTGATGTTCTTTTTCTTTTCGGTTATACTCGTCTCTCCATTCTTGCTGTTCCTTGTCAAATTCGGATTTAGTTTTACCAGTTATTTCTTTATACGCACCATCCATCGTTACCGTATCAGAATATAGAGTAGTACCATTAAAATCACCACATGCAAGAATTCCTTTGATTTCATATTTCAATAATTCATTAACTGCATCTTCAACATTACTTCCTGCATAAAACTCAATTTTTTGATAATCTTTATTCATAATAAACCGTCCTTTTTTTTAATTTGTATTTTCTTTTATACATGTATAAGTGAAAGAGGGCAACCGCCCTCTTATTAATTTACACTGGCAAATTCACGTTCAAATGCTTCCATATTTGCCTTATGTGCTGCCCTAAGTTCCGATGTTGCTATAAGTACCCAAGCCGCTTTTGGAAATTCACCAGGACGTTTAATCATCATTTCATCTGCTATAGCGTTTGCATCCTTCATAATCTTCCACTCGTTAAAATCTACTCTCATTTCGTCTTCGTTTTCATAATCGCCATATGTCGGCATATCAAATGTATCATTAATTATTTTTATCAGATTTCAACACACTAATGCGAATAGCCAAAAAAAACAAGGTAGCCAACCTGAGGGCTGAATACCTTGTCTTTGAGAAGAATTACTCCTATTCTTTTCACTTTAAGTTATTATAGTCTTTTAAAGTTCTAATTTGTGTTCCTTTCTTGTAAAGTCTTCGTCAATAAAAACAGGTTTATGTAGCATAGAAACTTTCATTTTTTCTTGTCTTAGTATTCTTTTCATTGGTAATGTTAAGTATGAAGCAGTTTTAATTTCTCTATCAGTTTTTTTAGCATATTTTTGAATTACTTCTATCATTATCTTCTTTTCTTCAGCAGTAAACGTATCTATTTCACTAGCATTTAGAATATACTTCCCCTTTATTTTTTTTATTATACCAAATTCTGTCAACTCATCAAGTTGCTTATCTAGTCCAACTGGTATTGGTCCATTATATGAACGTATATAAAATGAGTTTGTGAGTAACTTTCCTCTTGCTTGTAGAGAATTATAATCAATAAGATATATTAATTTAGTTAGTTTAAATTCACCAATTGCCCCAACACAGGATAATATTTCTAATATTATTTTCTGCAGTTTTGACTTTGAAATTCGGGTCTCTTTAACTTTTTTAGGCATATTTGATTTTTGTAGTTTATCCCATGCTTGAGCTTTAACTTTAATATTTTTCTGTATCCAGTAAAAGTCTGCAAGCTGATTATAATAGCTTCTATGCACCATTGCTCTCGGTCCTGTATGGTAAAGAGGTATTACATTATACTTATTCCAGCTAATTATATTACGAACATTATCTTTTAGTGATACATTTATATCTTTAATTATGCTTAAGGCCTCAATTGCTTTCTGTCCTAATGTAATTATATATTCAGGCTTCATAATATCAATTAAGGCTTCTAAATAGATTGAGCAATTTGAGACATGCTCCTTCTTAGGAGTAGTATTATTACCTTTTTCATCTCTGGGATTGCAAAGAATAGCATTAGTAATGAAAAACGATTCTCTTGACCATCCTATACTGTCAATAAGCCTCTGAAAATTCACTCCAGTCTGGTCACCAAACAATGGAATTTTCGTCCTATCTGCCCCTAAACGTCCTGGTGCTTCTGCGATAAAGAGTACATTAGAATATATATTTCCATTATTTTCACTAAACACTTTTGTTCTGCACTCCATATTAGGACAAAGCCGACAGTTTTCTATAGAGTCAACTAATTTATTAAAGAGTCTTTCTTTATTGTCAATTTGAATATTATATTTCAAGTTTAAGTTGTTCATATACATCCCCCGGTCTTTGTATCATACAATCAGGATCAGGGATTTCATATTTCCCATCAAAACGGATTATTTTCTGAGCTAAACACCCACCTTTGCATTTTGTTCTATTAATGCAAACGCTACAGGAATTACATAATCCCTTTTTCACCTTCTGCCTAACATCATTTAAGTACTCAGATTTATTCCAAATTTCCTTTAAGGACCCCTCTTCTATAGAGATTAGTTTACTCTCTGGAATAATATTTTTAAAAGCGTCACAAGGGTATACTATTCCATCAGACCCAACTATTATTCTATCAATTGCAGCTTTACAGTCAATATCTGCCTGAAGCGATAATATATTAAAAGGGGAACCAAGTCTAATTAACACGTTAGGATTCTCTCTTAATCTTATAATTTCCTTTTTTAAATCTTTTAACTCCTCCCTGCTTAAGTTTTGTGTATCTTTTATTATTTCGCCACGTCCATGTGGCACAAATCGTAATACACTAACCTTTTTTACTTTTAAATCTTCTACTAGGTTCACTACGCCTGCTAACTGTCTCCAATTAAGCTTCATTGCCACAAAATGAACACTTACACTTATACCTTTGGCAGATATTCTTTTAATGCCAGAAATCGTATTATCAAAACTTCCATTTATTCTAGTTACCTTTTCATGCTCCTTTTGATTAGCTCCGAAAAGGCTAACTACCACATTATCTACGCCTGATTTGATAAAATTATCAAATAGATAATCACAATTTAAAAATCCATTACATGTTGTATATACAATAGTATTTAATCCTAAATTTTTGCTCAAAGCTATGCATCTACAAAGCGGCTCCCATTCTAAAGGCTCCCCACCCGAAAATACAATTTCTTCAGCATTCATCTCTTTTGCATCGTTAATTATATTTTTAACTATTTCTTCATTTAATTTCCTTTTTTTAATTTTATTTGCTTCGCTGGAACAATGAATACAATTTAAAGGACATTTTTGAGTTACTTCAATCTTTACTTCTTTCAGATTATATTGCATTTTCTGTAAAACCCCCAAATATACCATTCAGACCCTTTTTAAAGCCGGAATCAATAAAGGCATTTGAAGAAACACATGTTAGACTACCCACTGAGAATTCTGTTTCTTTTGATAAAAATTCTAGCAGTCTCCCTAATCCCACATAATTTCCATATGCTTTTCTAGCAAAATCATGATTTCTATACAACGCTAACATATTCATTACTTTTGGATTTCTTTCTAGCTGTAGGGTAATATAATGTAGGCAAGGTCCTCCTCTAATGTAACTTGTGTGGTCTTTGGGATTAGTTATTTGAATTGTGTAGGCATTTCTATACACTTTATCTCTAGCATTAATTTTTGTGATAATTTGCTCAAGCTGATTTATCGGCTCATCCATACTACCTTTTAATTTCCATCCAATCATTTGTCCAAAATAACTTCCCCACCTACCTTTTAGCACTTCATGAAGTTTTGGATATTTACTGTATAACTTTTTTCTATCATTTCCTAGAATTTGATATGACTTTTGAGGAAATATTGTATTAGCCGGTATGCTAAAATGTTTTATTCCATTATTTTCACAAAACTCCTTATATTTCTGCTCTATATTTATATTACGGCTAATAGGATTTTTTATATCTACCATTAAATTATTACAATGTGAATTAGGCTGTTTAATAATAAATACAACCGCTTCTAACCAAGCACTTGATACATTCTCTGCAACAATATGATGCCCCATATTTTTCCCCTTCATAATTGAAATTTACAAATATTAGTATACCCCTTTTTTTAGTCTATTTCAACCATTAATGGAATTATTACATATTTACGTTTTTTTTGTAAAATTATATCCAATTGCTTATGTTTTACTTAGCTTTTTTGCACTGACCACATTCTCTTAAGTTCCATATTATACATCCCATCCATAATCCCCACCCTCACACAGGAAACTTCCCCATAACCTCATCATACTTCTCCTGTGCCTCAGTAATAGCCAGCTTTGAGTAAACCTCCAGAGCCTGCCTGCTCTCATGCCCCGAATAAGGCTGAATAAGTGCATCGTCTACCCCTCGCTTCTTCAGCCATGTAAATAGGAAATGTCTCAACTTATGGGGTGACAATTGCTGTACTATTCCTGCCTTATTTGTATATTTCGCCATAATCTTCCGAATTCCTCTTTCCGAATACTTCTTTTTCCATGAAGATTCAAATAAATATGAGGCCCCTTTTTCCTTCATGATCCTATGATGCATTGCAAGCAGCTCTTTGAAGGATTGCGGGAACGGCACCATTCTGTCCTTCTTGCCCTTCCCCTGAGTTATCCTGATCCTGCAGCTCTGGAAGTCAATCTCGTCAAGCCGTATATTAGCAAGCTCGCTTACCCTGGCTCCGGTGTAAAGCAGCGTCTTTATTATCAGCATATCCTGAAAATTGCTGGAGCTCCATACCGCATTATAGTATCGTTTCAATTCCTCCTCTGTCGGAACATAGGGCAGTTTCCTTGGGCTTCCCGGCACCTGCACCTCAAGCTCAGTACGCAGCTCCTTAAATAATGCTTTAAGATAATAGTAATCCGGCCTTTCACCTCTTAGATATTTTACAAGCTCTCTGGCCTTTTTCTTTGCCGGTGTCCTTATATTATTCATATTAAATTACGCTCCCGAAAATATTTTAAAAATACAAGATAAAAACAAAATGCAGACCATATAAACTGATCTGCATTTTAAGAAATTGTAACATTTTTAAAGCATTATTATATCGCAGCTACACTTCTATTTCCTTTATCCGTCATAGTGCCATTTTTAATATGATATTCCTTGTTTTTTGACTGGCAAAAATTTATTACCTGTTCGCTTAAAGAGTTGTAAAAACCCTTATAATTCTTGTACTGTGTGACTTTCGGGTTATAATTTAATCTCCCGAAAATAATTTTGTCAGCAAAAGCAACTGAGCTCAATATTTCAGAAAAATTCTGCTCTATTATATTGGGTGTAGGGTACGGTTCAATACTTACCCAGGTCTTATATCCCTTTTTATGCAAATAATAAAGGCTTGAAATTCGCTGCTGGTAGGTAGCTGAATATGGTTCATACTCTCTCCTGTAATCTTCATTTAATGATATTAAGGTAATACCATATTCGTTTTCCTTGCTCAGTTCTGCAAGTTCTGCTGGTAACATGCCCTTTGTCAATGCAGTGCATTTAATTCCCGCCTCATTGAGTAACCTAATTATATCAACGCTCAATTTGCCAATTTCAGAATATCCAAACATAAATGGGTCGGTGGTAAAACAGAGGTGTACCGATTGAATTTTTGACTTTAGTTTAGGAATTTCATTGCCTAATAAAGATAATGCGTTATGAACCACTTGTGGCTCAAGCCATTCTTCATATGTTCCCACTTTACCAAATCTCTTGGCAAGCAAAAAAGCATAACATGGGTACTGGCACCCATGTGAACATCCCTGTACATGGTTTATAGTATAATCGCCATATTCTACACCGGTCTTGTATAACAGTGTTTTCCTTGAAATATATTTTGTAACCTGCTTCATTGGCTTAGTTTCACCTCAATTTTTTATTTTTATAATCAAGCCCTGTCCCAGACCTTTCAGTCTTTGCTTTTTCTCCAAAATAAAAAGTTCCCATAATTACAAGAGTGGGAACTTTTTAGCTGGTATTAAGATGTTTATTATAGAAAAGCAACATATTTTTAACGTAGAAATGCAGAAGTTCCAATTCTAAAATAGAAAAGGGAACTTCTGCACCTTTACTAATAATTCTACTTTGCCGATAAACATTTTCCTACATATAATTCAATTTCTTCTATTATTTCATCGTCTGCTATGAATCCGTCATCTAAAAATTGTTGAAGAATTTTATCTTCCTTAATCTTTTCAACAAAAGGTGTGAAATTTTTTTGCCGCATTGCTTTGCCCATTAGCCATACAGTATATTTTATATTGGAGCTAATAGGTTCATTTGACTCCTGTTTTTTAGACAACTTATTATTTCCCTCTTTGAGAAGAATAGATAATTCGTTCTCCGATAAATGAGAAATAATATCGTCCTGAGACAGTATGCATATAAGATATGATAATTTAAAAGAATTTTCCCCATCCAAAGAATTTATTTCTTGGTATTTGTCCAATAGCTTTTCTTTTGCATCAGTTCGTTTCAATAACTCGGACAAACCATTAAACTGCTTTATCTGAGAGTTTATCCCTCCTTGTGGAGTATTATATGCAATAATATCCTTACTCAATGGATAGTTTAATACAGTCTCAATCAACCCCACTGTTGACATACCTTTTAGGATATCTTCGGGTATTTGGCAAGCTTGAAGCATTTCATCATGAGAAGTGAACGATTTCCATTCCTCAGTTCCTGGCTTAATTGGAAAGTGATATTCATCAATATTGTCAGTATTTGTTCGATTTTTTGAGCAGGAAATAATTGAACATATGCTAATTGCTATTATAAGTATAACTAACAAATTTCTCAAAATTTTTCACCACCTTTCAACTCATCAAAAAAATTTAAATATTTTTGAAAATTTTAATCCTATATAATATTAATATACTAACATAAAAAATCCAGTGAGATATAGTTAAAAACTATTTCCCACTGAGATTAAATATCCGACTATTAATTATAAAATTCTATTATCGAATAATTATATGGGCAGTAATTAGCTTTATGACTCATTAAGGGTAAGCTTCCCCATTTAGAAGTACATGTTATTTTTGAATAAGTTGAGCCAGTACTTGAGGTCATCCAAGCCGAATGTTCACCAGGGTAGTACATTCTAGGATATGAAACTATAACAGATGGAGGAGTTGTTCCTAAATATGTGTAACTTCCATCTGTCATATAAGCACTAGGATCATTCATCCATCTTATATTAGAAGTGGATCGGGAATACCAAGCATATGAATGGCAGTTATACTTATTAGTGGCAGAAGCCAATTTTACAGCACCCGGATAGTAGACTGCTACATATGTATCAGCCGCGACCATTTCACTTGAAGACATTTCTGTTCTATCTACAATCACTTCCACGGGTGTCCCATTAGGGGTGTATACATATCCTATAGATGCCATTATTGAAATAGTTTTATTTATTGTATCAGAAGTATCTAATGTAAATTTAAACACATCGTTTTGACTTTTTTTCTCGGTGTCTTTTTTAATTGATTCTTTTTCTAAATCTTCTTTCTCGGCTTGGGTTAAACTTGAAAGAATCTTATCTTGAGATAATATAGTTTCTAAATATGCTAATTTTAGAGCATAGTTTCCTTTTTGAAGACTCGTTGATAAACTTTTTACTTCTAGCACGTTTATATTATTTTTATATACAGATAGTAATTCTTTGCCTGCATCATCTCGAGTAAGTAATTCTGCCAGCCCATTAAATTGATTACTTAAAGCTTCAACACCATCCTGTAGATTGCTATATGCCAACATATCTCCATACAAAGGGTAATTTAGCACAGACTCAACCAACCCTGCTGTTGACATGTTTTTGAGAGTATCTTGTGGTATTTGACAAGCCTCAGTCATTTCTCTATGTGATGTAAATGATTCCCACTCATAAGTGCCACCTTTAACTGGAAAATCATAAGAATCAAGCTTATTAGATTCTTTTCCGACAAAACTTACACTGTCTGCGGCCATTACATATGAACAAAAAATACTTAGTGATAACATTAATGCTAAAACAATTCTTAAAAGTTTTTTCATGTTCTTCCCTCCAATTTCATTTTTTTATTTAGGATAAATCCTTTTCTCAAACTATATTTTTAAAGAATTAAATTATAGTTCAAGTTTTCATGTATACAATACCCTTTTTGTATTTATTTGTCAATATATAAAATCAAAAACATTTAGCATCATACACTATTATACATATTTTACTCTTCCCCGGTTCCCCCTACTCACCCTTGCCCCCGGAGTCAGGTGGCTGTTAACTGCCTCCTCTACCATATCTCCCCCTATTACCACCGCATTTTCCTCAAAGGCTGCCGCCGCATCCGACACCTCCTCCCTGTCGCGCATACCGATTGAAACAATATACCTGGCTGAGCTTGCCCTGCGTGATATGCGGTAATGAACTGCTATCCTGGCATCCTCCAGATCCTTAAGCCCTTCCGGGTATGTATCCAGCCTTGCATACCGTTCCTCAAGCTGCTTTGTGCTTTCAGGTGCGGATATGGCATGAACCGATACCGTTCCCCCGGACTTCAATACTGAAAATACCTGCTGGGAGAACACGTTTGCCTTCTGCTCCTTTATTGCGTCCGGACACACCTCCCACGGATCGGCATCTGCCTCCAGAAAGATCCTGTGCATATTGCTCTTCGTGCGGCAGATTGTATCAAATTTCTGTATGCCGCATAATTCGGAAAGCTCCCGGAGCTTCTTTTCCGTAAGCCTAAAGTCAATCCATTTTACAACCTGGTTATATGCATCAAGCACAAAAATGAGGAACAAAGCCGCAGGCAGTATAAACACCACTATCAGGCTGACTGCTATGTTCAGCTTCATTCCGAAGCATGCCAGCAGCCCCAATAAAAAAGAGCCTATGATCCACCACAGGCCGTCTATGGGCAATATGCCCCCTATCTTTATATCCTCCCGTATATTGGGAGGTATGTACCTCTGTCTCAGCGCCATTTCACACCCCCTATCGCTTGCCCATATACCTGCCGCCACGTTCAGGCTTTGTCATATGCGGCACAATCCTTCTTACAGAACTATCCTTATACCAGTAACGGCCCTTGTTGTCCTCCCAGTACGGTGTCTTTTTAAAATATGCCTGTATGAGCCTGTTAATCCTCTCGTCCTTTCCATCATCCTTTTCTACCGCTATGCAGGAGCCGGCAATAAAGGCTGAGCCGGGGAACTGGGAGTCAATTTCATCCTTTAGCCCTTTTAAATCATTGGAGTTTACTTTAAAGTATCCATATTCTTTGCTTTCCTCGAAATCCAGGCTTTTGCTGTCATCCTCATTTGCCAGGTTCTCCATAAATATATCCCTATAACTATTATCTACCCAAAGCTCTCTGTTAGTCTTGCTATCAACCTTATAATTAACTGCCAGCTTATTCAGCATCTCCTTGGCCTCAATATATTCGTTCCCGTCATCCAGCATGTAATTATAGATCCCTTTAGCATCACGAGCAAATTTTTTAAGCAGATTGTCATATTTCTCATACTTGGCCTGTTCTGCAAAGTTCTCAGGATGTATCTCCTTTCCTATCTTTACCCAATCTGTTAATTGTTCTATTTGTTTTTTATCCAGAGCGATAGAATGCGAATCTTTTCTGAGCTCCTTATATTGTATCTTATTATCATTTAGTAAGGTTTCAATTTTACTTGTGTCCTCAATGCCTTTTATTTTAAAGCCTATGTCATCCCCTATAATTGAATTGTCCTCTATATTACTTTCTTCAAATGAATCCTGGATTGCCTGCTTCGCTTTATCCACATATTTGCTGTCTACCATTACTCTGCCACCTTCTGTCTTGAAGGCCACTTCGCTAAGGCCGCCTTTATTTAATATGTTATATACCTGGCAAGCATCAAACCCTGCTGCATTAAGCTGCACGAGCGTGCCCTCATTTTCAACCGTCGAGCTTCTCTTGGGGTTCATATACCCCCCAGTCCCGTACTGCCTGACATAATCATTTTCATATCTCTGCTTTGCATCCAGGAGCCTGTCCTTTACAGAGCCCTTTTCCCAGTCGTAATTATCCTCCCTTTTTTCCTTTGCAATCTGCTGGTGGGCCTTTCCAGCCGCCGCCATCTGCCCGCCCATATAGCCCAGCTCTCCCAGCCCGTACAGCCCGTACCTTGCCCCCATCCTCTGCATGCCCCTGCCTATGCTTTCGCTTGCGTTGCCCCACCTCATACGTGCCTCTGCACCGGCAAGCTTTACGGGATTCATGACCGCCTTAATAACCCACTTAAACCAGAACTTTACGGCAATTACAAGAGCTAAAAGGAAAAGCAGGCTTGCAGCAAGCTGCCCTGAGCCGTAGAAATCCTCCTCCAATACATGGCTGTTTACGTATACCGAAAACAGCCATGCGATGTCAAAGAAGAAGGAAAGGGCCACCGATCTGGCAAACAGGTTTACCCATCCCCATGCCGGATCGGTATCTCCTGAAAACGCACAGTATGAAAACCAGAAGGGGGAGGCAGCACCCAGAATACCAATGACAAAAAACCGCAGCAGCCCAAAAACGCCTATGAGTATAAGAACAACCATTGCAAGGGACATGGGTATCAGAACTGAAAAGCCGGATTGCTTTATGAAGCTGCCTGTAATAGATTGGGACGGATTGAGGTCTAAGCCATATGCCATCCTGCACAGAGTATCGCCCGAAAACGAGTCGAACCCTGTTTCCTCCCTTGTAAGGTTGTCGTTTATGCCTATCGCAGCCATGCTGTCCCTGTACTTTTCATACTGATCATACAGAGTATTTGAAGCTATGCTGTTGAGCATTTTGTTTTCTGCTGTAACTATGGTATCAGCTATAAAAAGTGAAAAGGTTATCCCTATAAACGCTACAATAAGCGTTACCAGCATGCCTGAAGGATTGAATTCCCTTCCCTTCTGCTCAAACCTTTTCTTCTTCCCGGCAACTATGCTCCACGCTGTAAACAGCATTCCCATAACCAGAGCGGCAGTTCCCAGAATATAGCACACCCACCACAGCTTTTTTACCCATGCAAAATTAATCAGCTTTGGTGTTAGGAATACCCACCTTGCCATGCCCTCGGCTACCTGGTTGTATGCTCCCTGAAGTATGCTGCCTATGGTAAGATCTAATATGTAGCTTACACCGTTTGTAAATATATCCTTTACTGCCTTTATTATTTCGTTTACCGGCTTCATAGCCTCATTTATGGAGTCTCCTATCTTCTGAAGCCAATTCCTTTCCTCCTCCGCTGCAGTGGTGGCGGCATCGGCAAAGGACTCAGACTGTTCGTTTGAAATTGCTCCGGCTTTTTCAGGCATATTTAAGAACAGCAGCAGAAAGATCAAGGCCATCGCGGCAGCGCCTATCCTTCTTAATAAGTCAGCTTTCATAATTCACCATCCGTATGCCTATTTGCCTCCTTTGCTTATGAACCAGCTCGCTGAGCTTGTCCCTGACGGCCTTGGGCTCCTTTATCCTGAGTATTTTAAACTCAGGCGTAGAGGCATCCGACGAGTAAATCTTTATATTCCCCACCCCGAATACCCTGTTTATGAGAGTCATGTTAAGAGTCATGTCCACAATCCTGTACAGCATAATCTCTTCCTCCACCTGGTTTATAAGCCCCATTTTTACGGTAAGCCTTTCCTCATCCAGCTCATACCGGGTAAAGGACAAGGGCATACCGAATATCCTCTTGCGATCCTTCCACAACGCGCTTCCCACTTTTCATCTCCCCCTCTATAAAAGTAATATACTTGTACCTATGCCTATAAAAAAGAAAGGCCCCAACGGCACAGGGGTATCCTTGCGCCAGGCCTTGAAGGCAAGCAGCAAAGCCAGCACGGCTGCCGCGCCGGCAAAGGATATAAAAAGAGCGGCCAGTGCCTTTTTCCATCCCAGAAGCAGGCCGGCTGCCGCCATGAATTTTATATCGCCTCCTCCAATGCTTCCGTTTGTTGCAAAAGCCGCAATATACAGCGGCAGGCCTCCAGCCACAACTCCGACGGCCTTGTCATAAGCCCCACCGATTCCTGCGCCTGCAATATAGCTTAGAATGCAGCTTAATACCGTAAACACAAGTCCCACAGCGGCAATGAATATGTTAAGCTTGTCCGGAATAGTCCTTGTCCTTAAATCTATAACTGCTGCCACCATCGTTGCAAATATTAAAAACACATTTTGAAAAATATAAAGAAACTGTGCGGCAAGATATAAAGCACTGAGCATATCTTTCTCCGGCGATAATACTATCCCCCATATCAATCCCATCTGCATCAATTGCTTCCCCCTGTAGTGTCATCCTGGTACATGTTGCCGTTAATGTATATGCTGCTTGTCAGGCTGTCGCACATGCCTCCGCTCTCCCCGGCCGACGCTCCCACTGCCTTGAAATACAATGTATAGTTTTCGTTGTCGGGGAAGTTTACGGGTATGTTATGCTCTCGCCTGTTTAGCCCCGAGCTTGGATTAATGCGGAATTTCCACGTATTTTTGCTGCCGGGACTGCCGGAGCTCTCCAGCTCCTCCCAGTATGTATACTCATGCTCAGGAAAGTAAGCATATACATACTGAGGCCCGAATATGCTGTCTTCTCTGTCGTAATTGGTTACAAACTCCGTAGCCAGCGTTACTTCTATGCCGTAGCCGGATTTCATTTCAGACGGATTTACAATATCTCTGCCGCTGCCGAATACCTCCCTGATTTCCACAATTTCAACATTAAGCTTTGCATTGAAGCTTTTTTCATAAGGGTAGTTAACCCATTTCCATTCGTATATGGGCCATGAGGTAGGATTGCCCTCCGCATCGGTTCCGTGGCCCGTTCCCGTCCTTACCTCCTCATACTTCCAGTTGTCCCTTATCTCAGACCATGTGACGTTATTATTTGAGCATGGGCTGGGAGGTGGGACTATACGTATTACATCATTGTTAATATATGGAGGTACATTATACTTTGTAATAGTAACCTTTTTTGACAGCGCATTATTTGCCGTATCACTCTCCTCTGGACTGTTTGCCGGGTTAATCCTGGCGCTTATGGTTACATCGGTCCCCGCAGCGGGAGTATCCCACGTCAGCAGCACGTTCCTTTTTGAGCCTGCAGGCAAATCCACCTTTTTCTGTATGCTCTGTCCGTTTATGCCGAGGCTTACCGTCATACCCTTATAGTTTTCCTTACTGTTGTTTGCCACTGCTATTACTGTGTTTACGCTGGTAAACTCCCTGTAGCTTGCGGGGCTTATGGATACCACCTCAAAGTCAGGAGCATATTTTCTTACCAGCGCCACCTCCGTCTTTATATTGTTTTCTCCTCCCGTATCTGTGAGCTCCTCCGGGGGTATAACGGAGGCCTTGAAGGTTACCTTCTTTTCAGTTCCCCCGTCCACCGTCCCGGCGTACCATGTCACAGGTATGGTGACCTTTGAATTTGCCGGTATGCTTACCGTTTTAGGGATCTTATAGTCGGAAACGGAAAGAGTCTTTCCGTCTATCTGAATTTGAATGGGTATACCGGCCAGCGCCGTGCCTGAGTTGTTTTTAAATACCACGTTGGTTGTCAGCCATTCCTCTTCAAAGCATACCTTGTTTTGTATATATGACACCTCAATATCCACGCTTCCTGCGGCATAGGCCGGAATACTCGCAAATACGGATACAATCATAATCATTGCCGAAATAAGGCAGGCCAAGTGCCTGCCCCTTTTACTTAATATTTTGCTTGTTTTCATGCTCCATCCTTCCTTTAATCCATTCTCTGGTTCCGGGCTCTGGCCCTGACCGGTATTTCTATGGTGTACGGCACCAATCCCTTAAGCAGCTCAGGCTCAAGGATTACGGTGCCTTCGACCTCAAATCGCGGAGGCTCTGCTTCAATGCTGACGCTATTCAGGTACAGCTGATAATTTAAGTTATCCCTGCTGTACTTGAGCTGCTCATCCAGCCCTAAGTCCTCCGTAAGGTATTTATAGAATTCCTGGTAGGCCACTGCCGTATCTATCTTTGATATATGCACCTGCCTTGCGGAATCCTCCATAGCAACATCAATCGCCATGTTTATCGCCCTGGACATCTGCCTGTCCATATTTTCTTTTATCGTATAGTACCTGTACAGCTCCATCATCAACACCATTACCACCCCTATAATACAGCAGGCAAGGATCACAGATCCCCCTGATGTTCCCCTGTTATTCCTTAAAATTAAAATAAGACGCTTCATACAACCCCCTTTATATCTGTCCCGGCTTCCAATAAACCTCCGAAACCCCCTTTGCAGTGCTTGAAATGGGTATTTCTATGCTTACCGGCGAGGCAAAGGAAGGCTTCATAACCTTTATGACTATAGTATCCGTTAGGGTTACCGAAAACCTCTCCCTTATTTGCAGCCTTCGTGACGCGTTAAAATTGCCCTCCCATTCTATATGAGGCTTAAGCCCAGTTAGCTCCTCATATTCCTCTATAAGCTCTATAATATCGGAATTGATTTCGCCCGTTGTTTCCAGCGCCCTGGCTATCGACACCGCCATGTGATTCAGGTTCTGCTTTTTTATAAATGGCGCGGGCAACGCCACAAAGGACATTATCAGCGCCAGGACTATTGCAATTTTAAATATCATGTCTATATAGCCCTGACCCCTGTCGTTCTTAAGGAGCTTTAAGTACTTCTGCATATGCATTTCCACCACCTTTACTATCCTTAAGAAGCTGCTACAAAGCAAATGAAAGACAGAGCTTGCTCTCAAGAATATTCCTCATTACGCTTTGCAGCAGCCTTTTACTCCCTTACAGCGAGAATACGCTCTTTATCTTATCCATCATAGAATTGAACAGAACGGGTATTGCCACATTTAACAACGAAAGCAATACCCCGCCGATTATGATAGCAATGGCAATCATAATTATTATGCTTACTATGTTTCCCCCTCCGTCACCCCTCTGATTGTTTATGACAGCAACGGCCCTCCTTATATACCTCTTTATCCTGTCTTCTTCTCTTGCTGATATGTTCCTCATGCCTTTTCTTCTCCTTTTCTCCTTATTATTTTTATTTTTTTATATTTAAGGGCTTTGGCCTTTTCAGCCAAAAGCTTTTAATCCGTCCATGATTGAGCTTATGACTGGCGCAACATACATAAGCAGGCCGCAGCCGGCTACCGCCCATGTCGCAGCCTTAAACCTGCCCGGCCTTTTCTGCAGCTCACGCCTTAAGTTTTCTCTTGCAAGCGTCTTCATGTTCTCTTCCATAAACGCAAAAAACGTGTTCTGGTCAATGCCCTTGCTTGTCCCTATGATGCCGCTTACAAATGTGGACAGCTGCGGTATGTTGAGCCTTTCGTCAAACCTCTTTAACGCCTCCTCATTGTTGCCTATCTTTAAATCCGTTATCAGCACATCAAGGTCATACTGGAAGGCCTTACCTGCCACCTTCCTATATGTTTCAAATATCTTAATAATGTCGTCGGTACCCTTAAGGCTGTGTGAAAAGGTGCGGATAAACCGGGGAAGCTCCTTCAGTATCTTTTCATTTGTTTTTTTCAGTACGGTATCGACTTTACCTTTCTCTTTAAAATACATTGCTATTGATAGGAAAATACATCCCATTGCGGCAGCCGGTATGCCCAGAAGTATAAAAAGCAGACCGGCACACGCCGTCAGCAGGGACTTTACCGCTGCCTGTGCAATGTACTCCTCAGGCTCCATGCCTATCCCGGCCTTTTTAAGACCCACACCCAGCTTATTTCGCTTATGCGGCTGCAGCCGCATAAGGCCTGCGGTTTTCTTCACAAGAGGGCTAAACAGCATGTCGTATAATCCAGGCTTCTTGTCATCAGAGCTTTTTATTCTCTTTAAGGCTATTTTTGTTTTTCGTGAGGGTACGGAAAGTACAGCGGTCAGCAGTGCATACATCCCGGCAAAGCTCACCGCTGCCGTACATATTAATATAAGCCCGTACAAAGGCATCACCATCCTTATATTTGATTTTTTATATGAGAGTATTTAAGATATGCTTACAGGCTTGTTTGTCTTTATGACGTATGCAGTTGCAAATAGTATTACAGCACAGGTTATCGCCATAATCAGCTTGCCGGGGAAGGTACTTACAAGGAAGTCATACCATTCCTTATTTATCAACCTCATCATGGGTATACTTGCCGCCACCACCCCAACCACGCTTGCAAAATCCTTATATATCCTGTACATCATTGTGTCCAGCTCAGCCTGCATCTTCTTCGTGTCGGACATTTCTTCCATTATGGGCAGCAGGGTGGATTTAAGCTCTCTATCCCTTTGGCACATTATGAGGTGGTCACACCACTGCCGGAAATACCTGTTGTTTATCTTGCTCTTGCCCTTCATACGTAAAATAGCCTTCTTTAGATTTGCGTCAATAAACTGTGTGTCCACAAGAAAATCCTTCAGCACAACCTGCAAAGGCCCCTCTACCCTGCCTATATTCTCCCTTACAGCCTGTATAATGTCATCGCCCTGTATATATGAGTTGCTTATTATATTAAGCGCCGACTCCAGCTGGTCATTTAATGCTACAACATTGCCTATCTGCCTGAACTTCAGATACTGCACCGGGGCATAGGCCAGTCCGGCAGCCAGTATAAGCGACATGAGTATGTTGTTGAAGGCAAGGCCTATACCGAAGCCCACGGCGGAGCATACCACGACAAGCCTTATATATGTGTCATAATCCAGCCTGGAGCTGCCCTGCTTTAGAACTTCAACTGCCTCCTCCCTGTGCTTTTGCAGGAAGTTAAGCTTTCTTGGAACCAGCATTGCTCTCCTTACCTGCCTGTAGTCCTTTTCAGGGCTTCTTATCCGCGCTTTTAAGGCGGAGCCGTACAGGCTCTTCGGAGATATCCGGAAGAGCACAAGCAGCATCGCCTCCAGCAGTATAAACAGAATTACATTCAAGATGTTAATCATTACAAGTCCTCCTGATCATCCTCAATCCGTTCCGGATCCCAGTCCAACTCGGCAAACCTCTTAATGGACTCTATATCCGCGCCGTTCTCCAGAAGCCTGTTGGCAAGGCGTTTGGATATAGTCCTGACCTTTTTGTGGTAGCCCAGCATCCTTTTTATCCTTTTGCCGTCCTCTGCCTTCTCCTTCCCCGTCACTATAAACTTAAAGAGCGTCCTGCCCTTTACCCTGCCGTCAACAAAGTCCTCCACCTCGATTATCTTCATATACTTCCTTGTCTTGTCCGGCAGCTGCTTTTTAAACACCATTATGGGAAACGCGGAGATTATGAGCTTCATCATAAGGTTTTCCGACAGCTTGATACCTGACATCATGCACATTGTAAGTATCCTGGTATATGCATCCAGTGCATCAGAAGCGTGAAAGCTGGTTAATATTGTGTGGCCTGTCCTCCCGGCCTCCTGTGCTATAAGGGCTTCCTCCCCCCTCATTTCGGCCGGAACTATTATGTCGGGATGGAATCTCAGGGATCTTCTAAGCAGCACACTTTCGTCCACATTCCTTTCACGGTTTTTTTCATCTCTCCGCGTCTTTGTGTGTATAACCCTGTTTACTACCCGGCCCTCATCATCGGTTTTGATACAATTAAGCTCCCTTGAATCCTCTATTGAAAAAATCCTTTTATAATCGGGCACATTGAAAAGCAAAAAGGTTGTATCGGTGGTTTTGCCTGAGCTGGTAGCTCCCGCAATTCCCACACTGATTCCGAAGGTGATGCATAATATAAGGAAGTCCAGCTCTTCCTCGGTGGCAGTGTCCCATTCAATTATCTGCTGCTTTGTAAGGATTGTGTTTTTCTGTTTTCTGATTGAGAACACAGCCCCGGTGTCCTTATCGACGCACGGGGGAATGATAGCGGAAATTCTTACTCCCTTTGTAATATAACTGTCGGCGGTGGGCTTCTGGTCATCCATTGTGATTCCTCCCAGCCGCATCATTTTTTTTACCACGTCAATACTGTTTTGAGGAGATATGAAGCGTTCGGAAATTTTCCTCCAGCCCGTCGGTGTTACGACTTCAATGTCGATCCATGAATTACCGTTTATTTCTTCCACCTCATCGTCATACAGGTAAGCTCCTATAAAAGCGAAGCCGGCCATATCCTCGTAAATTTTGTCTACCAGAGCTGCATGACTAGCCATATCGCTTACGCTTATACTGTTTTCACGGACATACTTGCTTATCAGCCCTTTTATAACCGCCTGGGCCTTCTGATCCTCCAACACGGTTGCAAGCTCCCCCGCGTGGTTTGTACTCACCAGCTCCTTAATAATATTAAGCACTTCCTCATAAGACTTACTATCCAGCTTACTTCCCGAAGGATTAAGCTCGTCATCACCCCCTTCCTTGTTTGCCTCATATATCACCTGATCTAAGTTTATTTCCTCCATTTATTCTTCTCCCTCCTTATTTAGCTTCAAGCAATGCCGCTATCTTCCGTATTTCCTTTATATATTCCCTGTCTGCTCTGGTAACAGCTCCCGAAAGGCATACAGGCTCGCCCGTTCCTTCCGACCTTTCCACGCTCCTTGAGTAGGGAAGAATGCCGGTAAACTTGAGCTTAAGCTTCTGCTCAAGCTCATTAATATCTATAAGGTTCTTATTATTGTTTGCGACCGGTATAAGCTTGGGCGCAAGCTTAAGCCCGTCAATCAGCTCCCTGTGCGCCGCTCTGAAGGCTGCCGCCTGTATCGACGGCCTGATCACCTCCACAACCCTGTCGGCATACCTGCAGCCAAGAGTGGTAAGGGTATCTCCGAAGGATTCGGTGCAGTCTATTATGTAATAGTTGAATTTATCCTTTGTATTTATAAGCAGGCTTTTTCCTTCCTCCTCCTTTACTGTTTTGAGCCTCAGGCAGTTTTCCGTATTGCTGAGGCTCATTACAAACAGATCCTTCAGCCTTTTATGCTGCACAAAGCTCTTTACCATGTCATCCTCGTTAACTGCCTCAAGTGCCTTCTTAATGCTCTTTTCCTCCAGTACTTCCATGCCCAGGTAATGCTGTATCGAACCGTAGGCCTTGCTTGCTCCAACAAGGGCAACAAGGTAGCCTTTACCGGCAAGGCACACGGCCAGGTTTGATGCTACCGTACTTCTGCCCGATCCGTTCTTTCCCCATACTGCTATAACCAAGCTCCTCACCCCACTCCTTTATCGTAAATTAAAGCCTGTACCCGTATTTTTCCCTTGCTGCCCGTTTGAAGGCTGGACTGTTTGCTGGGGCTGCTGAGGCTGTTGGGTTCCCGTCTTTTCATTCTGGACCTGTGTACCGGCATCTGGTGCCTTCTCCGGAACTGTTTCGGCCTCAGCCTCCTGTGCGGTGCTATTAGCATCCTTCCCGCCAGCCTGTCCAAGCAGATTTTTTGCAGCCTCTCCCCTGCCCCTGAACAGTATATGTATCACTCCGCTGTTCTCGGCGTCAATGAGATCCTT
This sequence comes from Bacillota bacterium, assembly GCA_023390115.1. GTDB lineage: Bacteria > Bacillota > Clostridia > Acetivibrionales > DSM-27016 > Anaerobacterium. Next base: position 14,485 of record JAEWDM010000038.1, on the reverse strand, counting down.
TGCCTGCTGCTTCGTCACAAGCAGTGTTACTGTGTTGGGTATTATTGTGTCTGACGAGCTTTTATCCTGCTTGCTCTTTACAACATCGGTGTCCTCGGCCTTATTGTTTGTTACCGCCCCGACCTCCACAAACTCAAGGTTGGCATATTCCTTTACCACTCCTTTTGCCGTAGTATATCCCGGCTGAGCATCCGTCTCCTCCTTTGAATACACCAATACTGAAACCACGTCCCCCGGCAGCAGCTTCCCGGACAGACCTGCCGCAAGTGACTTTACAGTTACTGATACCGCGCCCCTGTTATCAACGGAATAAAGGAATTCGTCCTCCATCGCCTTTTTATCCGTAAACTTTTCCGGGATCAGGTTATCAGAGGGTGTGAGAGCAACCGCAGAATACTTCCCCACGATGCCGTCCCTGTCCCGTATAATGTCCTTGGGAAGGTTGTACCTCCCCACCTCCGCCTCCTTAAGCATCTTCGCGGTTATTAATGTGTTTGCAGGTATGCTGCCAGAAACCCGTATGATCTTTTCAGTCTCCCGTGTCTTTCCCACCTGTGCCGGTATTGCCACAAACGCAAGCAAAAGTGCCATCACTGAACACAGCACAAATATAACTATCTTGTTCCTTAAAAACCTCATCCTGTCGCTCCTCCCTTATTTATTTCATTTATTCCAGAATCTTTTTTTCTTTTTACTATCCTTACTATCCTGCGATATTTGCCCGCCAAGCAGCCCTGCATAAGCTCTCTCAAAGCTATCCTTAATATCCTGTGAAGCATGCTTTGAAAGAGATACAGGTTTCATTCCCCATTCGCTCTCCAGGCAGGCCCTGCTGTCCACTGGTACAGTAAACACATCTCTGAAGGCTATACCGTCCTCCTTGTAGTAGTCAACCAGCTCCCTGACAGTTATCCCATGTATATCTTCCGCACGGTTTACTAAAAGATAAAACTTTTTTAGATTTGATACCCTGGACAACTCCAACAGAAGCCTTTCATTTTTACGTATACCCGAAGGGCTTAAATCATGGACAAACAGAACGGTATCAGCTATGGAAACCGTTCTGTGCACCAAAGCGTCATATTCTCCCGTATCCGCTATGGTCACATTGTATATGCTCTTCAGCCTGTCAAACAGTTTCAGCACATCCTCAGTCCGAGGTACGGGATTTATCTCCCCTTCATCGCCCGTATATACAGAAAGGTGTTTGTTTTCCTGGTATGCCGTATCCGGGAGCGAATCAATATCTGTCTCATTCAGTGCGTTAAACAGCATGTTGAATTTGTTGTAGCCCGGATATTTCAAGCTCTGACGTATTTTCTTTTCCTTAATATCAAACCGGTGGCTTACTCCGAACTGCTTTAAGTCCATATCAACGAGCGCACAAGATACCTTTTTGGCTGAAGCCATATATGCAAGCTCTGCAGCCACGGTTGTTTTCCCCGAATGCCCGGCCCCCGATACAACAGCTATCAGCCGACTATTGGGCATATAAAAATCCACATCCTTGGATGTGGAATATTCCGCCCTGCTATTCTGTTGTATTTTTCCTTCACTCTTTTGTATATCTTGAGGTATATCCTCTGCTTCCTTCTCTGGAACTTCATCCCTGTTGCCTATGAACCGCCTTATCCCCATGCCTTTACCCGAAGGCTTGATTTCCTTAGCAGCCCTTGCAGCTCCCCTGCCTGCCTCCATAAACGTCTGTATTGTCTGCCCTGCCCCATTTGCCGCAGCATCCATTATCCCGTTTAATATGCTTTTGCCGCTTCCTATGTTGAGCTGCTTTGCTTTTCTCACCCTGCGTGCTGGTGGATGTATTGGCGGGGCGCTCTCAGTTTGGCCTGCGTCTTCCTTGCTGACGGAAAGCACATCCTTAAATATCAGCCTTTTGACAGCCTCCTTAGAGATTTCGTCGGCAAACTCTACTCCTCCCATTCTCTCCAGCTTGCCGACTATGAGGTCATTCAGGCTTTTGGTCATAAGCATTATTATCCTTGTTTCCATACCTGTATTTTCAGCGACATAGCTTATTCCCTCATCCCCCGGAAGCTCCGACGCCAGTACTATTATGTCAGGCCTCAGCTCACCTGCCAGCCGTACTGCCTCGGACTTGGTGCCTGCCCTTCCCACAATTTCTATACCACCAATAGCTGCTGCCATTTCCTCCAGCCTATCAGGCAGGGCAAGCAGCACTCTTTTCTTCACTGCGCTTTCTGCCTCTGCCAGTGCCGGAGCCGGAGAAGCAGTATGCTCCACCTGCTCTGCACCGCCCCCTATATTCAGGTTTATCGTCTGCCCCTTTTGTACCACAATATTCATACCGCTGCATTTCTCCCGGAAGGTACCGGGAGGTGAAGTATCCATCTGGAGGAATATTTTCGCCTCAGGCATGTTGTCCCTCAGCTTTTCCATGTACTCCTCCAGCAGTCTGTATTTGCCGTCCTCTTCCTCAACAGCTCCGCAATCCTCCAGGGCATTTTCAGATGCAATTATGTAGTCGGGTATGTGTATCTTTTCTTTAATGTCCATTGTTAAATATAAATTTTTCTTAAGCCCCGCAGAGGTTATTCTGACCATTGCGTCCTTAAAGCTGCAGCTCACCTCCACCTCATGCCCGTCCGCCTCAAGCTGCCTCACAAATTCCCTGTCGAGGGATTTTTCTTTAACTATTATATGGAAAATCACCTATTTACACCTCTCCCCGCATTTCATAATATGGCTATCCTTATACCTGCGCCGGAGATTAAAAAGGCAGTGGCACAGGCAATAAGGAGCAGCAGCACATAGCCACCCTCAAGCCTGTCCCCTGACTTGCTGCCCGTGCTTGACAGCGGAAGCCTCAGCCTTATGTCCAGCACCCCGTAAGCAGCCCTGTATACAGCGTATTTTTTTAGTACCTTGTGAATACCTGCTTTTTTAAGTATCATAGGTATTACCGACAGGGGAATACCTTCCCTTGTAAACATGTCAGCAAGGTACAAATGGCTTGCGTAGCCCAGGAAGAATACGTTTCCCAGATAGGCATATCCCAGCTTGCCAGCAAGGTAAAAGGCACATACTGAATACATCACAAGGCCCTCTGTGCTGTGCAGAAAGGAACGGTGCGGGAATATGGCTGTGGCGATAAGGAGCAGTCCTGCAAGGTATACCACACCGTCCCCCAGATAATTAAAGTTATATATAAGTATGGCTGCCCCGCAGCCCGCGTACGCCAGGAACATTACAGCCCTTTTTAAAAGGCTGCTTCCCTTGCTTACCGATTCCAGCGCCCTTCTGTAGATACTGCCAAGCACAGGCATTGCTGATATGGCATGCCCGTTAAATATACCCGACAATGCCAATATGGCAGCCGTAATATATGTTATTGCTTCAGCGTGTTCTGATATATATTTTATTGACTTAAGCCATACGATTATCCATTGGGAGTAACGTAAGATTAACAACGCAGATCCTACCCCCAAGGCAAGCCTGATACAAAATCCAAGCATCCTCGTTACCATGTCAATAGCCTCATTAGCAAGGCCCGTAACAGGATTAAGACGGTTAATTTTACTGTGCTGGCTGTCCATATCCGGCATCAGTGCGGCCAGTGCCGCAACCAGCACCCCGGCGAGGCTGATACCATTCTTTGCGATATCCCCTATTACCGGAACGGCGGCAAGCAGGGGGACTGTGCCTGCCGCAGCTCCCAGCAGTATGTAATACAGCGCCCCAAGCCTGTAGTGAGTTGTACCCATCATGTTTGCATTCCACCTTGTTGATTATTCAATATCAGTTTCAATAAGAACTTCTTTTTGCGGTATCTCGCTGTCAATCACTAAAATCACTTTGCCGGGATTTTTAGAAGGTTCTTCTGCTTTTACAGGATATAGCTTACCTTTGTGAAACAGAATTTCCCCTTCACCCGTTTTAACATCATAATCAAGCCTTATCACAATAATCACATCCCCTATTTTGTAGTAGTTGAAGCCGCCGGGTCATTGCCGTCGTATTCCTTGTTGATAATGTCCGTTGCAGGATCGACAATGAGTTGCTGTCCTGTTTTGAAAAACTGCACCCAGGTACCGCTGCCTATAATGATAAAGATGAGCAGCACCGCTGCCGTCTCCAGTATCCACCTCTTCTCAAAAGATTCCTTGCCCTTTCTTACTTTTAATGCCTGCACCAGTATCCTGAAGGCCACAATCACGGCCCCCAGTGTAGCCAGCACAGCAAAAATGAAAAACGCGAACCTTATAACCGGAGCTACCGTCATCGCCGCCTCCTTCTGCAGGGCCGGATCACTGGTATATGTCTCAAGCTCATCCCATATACTGTCTGCCGCAAAGGCGGGGACGGCGTATAGAACCAGTGTTATCATTATACCAGCAAAAAGCAGCAATTTTCTTCCTTTTAAAATGTTCCTCATTTAAATACCCCTCTCCATAGTAAATTTGAGCAAAGAAAAAAGCGCATTCCGCCTGCGCCTTTTACAAATTGTGCTTAGTTACTTTTTTAGTTTAATTAAATTAAAATATCAGCCCCTGGCCGTCGCTTATGCTTGTATACCGGCCTCCCTCCTCTTTAGCTCCGCTATCCTTTGCCCCTGCTTCCAAATCATAGCCATCCCTGACCCACACTCCAACTGTTCCCAGCCCGGCTAATGACTTCACAAAGGCCAGATCGTCATCAACAATAATCTTCTCCGGCTCGCCTGTGAAATCATCCTCATAGTCGGGATCATCCTCTCCGGCGGAGTAGTTTTCCATTATCCTTCCATAGGAGCTGCTCCACACAACGGCTTCCCTGTCCGTCATTGCGGCAAGCATTACATGACTCCTTGCGGCCTGCACACGCAGGTGCCATTCCGTCTCCGTGCTTCCGGCATCCAAGTAATCCTCATTAACCGCCTCTTTCACGATGACGGCCACAGCGCCCTTTAACGACGTAGCCTCATATATAAGGCCGTTAAGGGCAAGTATAACCGGCAGCTCAGGCTTTACAGCCTTCTCCCCTGAATCCGCCGTATTAAAAAATATCCTGTATTCTTCATTCATCACAATCCTCTCCTTTCCCGTAAGCTATTCTCTCTTTCAGAGGCTTCCATGGCAGCTTCTCCAAAGGGACATAATCATCCTCTCTTACGCTTCCATTCCACACATAGATAAAGGCCTCCGCCTCCCCTTCACCGGTTTCCGCTGTAACCGCACGCCTTATGTACATATCGCCTTCGTCCTCCAGCTGATCCAATACCGCAAGAGTCTTATCACATACATCGTAAAGCTCACCCCTTACCCCGGCCCCTTCCCGTCTTACAACTCCCGGATAGGAAGCCACATTGTACAGGCCGTAGCCCTTTACCATCGCTGTGCCTGCATATTTCTCATTGTCCAGCAGGGGATGGTTCCAATATCCCCGCATAAGAGAGCCGTATACAAATACATACATTATACCTGGCCCCCATTCACATGATCGTTTATAGTCCGGGTAATGCTGCCCCTGTGTTTAAACAGCAGCCCGGCATCGCAGCCGTACACTTCCCTGTAAATCCTCTGAAAAAAAAGTTCCGAAGCCCGGCCTCCAACGTCAAATTTCTCCTTCAGCATTTCACCTACCTTTTGTTCAATACCCTCCTCATCCAGCCCCTCAGATTTATAGAACACTATATCGTTAATTGCCGTATCAATGGCAACTGCGGCATACCTGTTTCCCTTAAGCCCCTGGATAACAGGCTGAAGCCTCAGAAGCCTTTCCTTCTCCAGCTCCTCCTCCATCCATCCGAGCACCTTTTTAGATACCTTGTTAAAATATAGCCTGAACTCTTCCTTAAAGTCGCTGTCCACCCTTATTATTATGTTATCATCCTTCTTCACTTAAATACCCTCTCTTAGCATGTATTAATTTGTCTGTATATACATTTATATTAATACATCATTGTGGATATGTCAAGCAAAGTTCATATATTCTGCCATTGCGACCTTCCGTAAGCGCCCAAGCAGGCTCTTTTATCCTTCGTTCTTGTAAAAACTATGTCCAGGAACTTCCTTATATGGCTGTGATCCTCCGGTGCGGGCCTTTGTGTATATGTGTGCCCTGCCAGCATTTCTCCTCTTTTTCTTGTGCTTTCACTCCGGGTGCGGGCATTTTTAGCCGCCTGTATAATCCCCACGGCTACCCTTACATTGTTTTGTACCTGCGCGGGGTCAAGGGAGCCGTTAAACGTCCTGAACTCTATAGTAGGCTTTGAGCCGTCGGCAATATTGTTTGTGCTTACGCCCGAGGCATGGCCGAAAACGTTAAATCTTCTTGCCAATGCTTGAAGAGCTTCTGTTCCGCCCGCCTGGTCAACATTTATTGTACGGTCCGCCAGGCTTCTGTACGAATTACCAACCGGGCGGGCATAGTGCGTTCCCCTGTGGGCGGGCAAATCCCTGTTTGTAGACAGCCTGTACAGTATGTTTTCAAAGCCGGAAATCAGCTTTTTATACCTCCTCCACCGGTGCTTTGAATTGTCCAGCACATCTACCCCCACATGTACATGCCCCCCGCAGCGGGCGCTTACCGTTCCTCCATGCCTCCTTATTACCTCGCATACCTTCTCAAGCTGTCTCCATGTCTCGGGAGTGTCCCTCAAAATGGGCGAAACTATTTCGCCGCCCACAGAGGAATCCAGCGTAACCCTCCATTTATCCCTGTCCTCTGGCGGTATTCTGGAATGGCTTTCGGTATAGCCTAAAACCCTCCCGCTGCCGTTCAGGCCAAGCCTTTTAAGCTCCGCCGCAATTGCGTTGTTGTTTCCTCCGACATGCTCAAGCTCTATTCCAAAGGTAGCCGGAGAGCCGTTTAGTACATTTTCATATTCATATGGCAGCTCTTCCCCAGCAGCTTCTCTAAGGAGGCTGCTAAACTCATTCTCACCCATTTCGGAAATGCAAGGTATATAAGTGTCCCTGCAAATCCGGCGGCAGACACCATCAGATAATAGCTGAAGCCCAGCCTTTTGGGTACAGATGTTGTTATAAGGTAAAGAGCCGGCTCAAATACTCGCCTTGAGGTTAGCAATTTCTCCACCTGAATACTTATAATGTCGGAATAATGCAACATATGATGTACGTCCCTATCTATCAGTATATAAGGCTCATTATGGCTGTTGCTTAACCAATTCTCTATCTTGTTTTTTTCTTCCTCCGGAATAACAGCTGAAAACTCACCACCGTAATTTGTTTTAATGGTTATTATGAACTCTGGTTCCTCCCTTTTAAACCACTCTATCACCTTATTGGCTTTTTCATATAACTCTTTTATCAAATAACCTTCACTCCCTTTTTTCCGTGTTCCCAAAATAAAAAAGGGCCTTTTCAAGATCCCTTTAACATTCTATAGCTGCTATATATTTTCTCAATCCGGCTCCAGGTCCGTCTTTCCGAACAGCAGCATATATCTTTTGTTCATTTCCTTCACATTTTGTATGAAGAGATCATCATGTGTAATGCCTAAAGCCAGCTCCCTGCTCCCGTAACATCTGCCGCTTTTGGCACGCATGAAGGCAAAGGTGTTTATTACAGTTACTCTCCTCTTTCCTGTAATCTTCGCCACTTCCTTCAGCCGGCCCCGGCCTGACAGCCCAACAATGATTATTCCAACATCCTCGGGTATCCGTTCGCACAGATACCTTAAGCCAAGCATATAGCCCTTCCATGCGTTTGTGGCCCTCTTTTGAGGTCCCACTGTCTGGAACGAAAAGGATATCAGCTTCAGGCCTCCATTCCTTATATGCCCCGCCCACATCTCCAGATCCTTTTTTTCATACCAGCTTACATCCGGAACGGCTTTTATCCCTTCCTCCATAAGCTCATTGTATACTATCATGCTGCGGCGGATATTTAGAATATGCTCCATCCTTGGGGAATCCTCATACACCGAGAAGTTGGGAGCTATTACAAACTCAAAGCCCATCCCTTTTAAGTGCCCGTACATATCCTGCCTGTTCTCCCAGAATCCCTCAAGTGTCCTGTCGGGGACATAAAAATGCAGAATTGTCTTTGTGTTGGGGTTCAGCCCTAATGCTCCATGCACACCCTTTGAGGCGTATACTCCTGCGACAGCTCTGCCTGATGCCGACATGAAGTTGCCCCCGTGTACCGCCGCCACAGGCAGGTCTTCCGCATTGTAGTCTGTATTAATGCGTGACGGGACGGTGGGGATATATGCCGGAGCATGATATGCGGCATTGCGTAAAAGCTCTGTATCCAGTCCTGATAAAAGTCCGTAGTAGTATGTAGCCCCCGGCCTTCTCCTGCATGTATAGTTGCAGGCCATACAGCTTTCATTGCAGATAAGGGGCGCTTCGCACATGGAGCAGCCCGAGCATCTTGTATTGTAATATATGCAGTTTTCACAGTCACAGCAGCAACTCAATATAATATCACGTCCCATATAGTTCAAAAACGGTATGTTTTTGCAATTACTATTATACATTATACCCTGTTGAATGTATTAGTCAACCGTTTTTGTAAACCATTAGAACCTATTGACCGCGTATCTTGGACATCACCTCCTTCAGCTCCGCATACAGCTTCTCAAGGCATTCACACACATACTCCCTCTGTGCGGCTGCCACATCCGACTCAAAAAGCATAGGCAGCTGCCGGCTTAATACTCTTGCTGTCTGAAGGAAATCCCTTAAGTCCTCCCCCATTCCCATCTCGGCCTCCCTTGATGGTTTTTCTCCCGGAATGTCCAGCGTGCCTTCCCTTTTCAGCTCGGCTATCGCGGTTCTTACTGTTCCGGCGCCGCCTATGCTGATCCTGTCGGCTATCTTTTTCTGCTCCTCAGGCGGCATCCGCGCAAGCTTCAGCGCATCCACCTTGCCTACATCCTTTTCCACCACAATCTGCTGCATCTGCGGTATAAGGTTTTTTGCTATCTGTATTTCCCCCTGCACTGTTCTCTGGGATACATTCAGCCTGCTCGCTGCATCCTCGGTGAAGGGCTTTGGCTGGTACGAAATTATTTCGCCGGAGGCTTCCATGTCGCCCGAATTTTCAGGAGTGCTTCCAGGATACAGCTGCTCATATATTTCCTTTCTTCTTGCCAGATGAAGCCCCCTGTCCAGGTAATGCAGCTCATTTCTCATGAGGTTTTCGTCTATCTCGGCCAGCTCTATCTTTAACGGCTCCTTTTCATCATCAACGCTGCATTCAATCTCCGTATCGCCATTTAGCTTTACCGCCTCAAGCCTGTGCATCCCAAAAACAAGCCTTTTGTCTGTTGTAATCCTAACAGGCTGCTGCAGGCCTATTTCCCTGATTGATTCTGCAAGCTGCTCCACCTTAGCGGGGTCTATGTTTTTACGGAACCTCTCCCCTATGGTAATTTCGCACACCGGGATCTTCACAATCAAATATATCGCCTCCCTCGCTATACCTTATCTCCTCTATTACCTGACGTGTAAAATCCACAATGCAGTTCATGAATATGTCCATTGTCATACTGCCCTCCGCAACCTGTGACAGGGCTTTTTCCCACTGCCCTGTCATCTCGGGGGATTTCAGCTCGTCATGGGCAATATCAATGAGTTTCATAGCCTTATCGCAAGGGATCAGGTATTTATTTTTACGCTTTATGTATCCCGTTCCAATCAGCTTCTCTATTATGGCCGACCGGGTAGCCGGTGTGCCCAGTCCCTTTGTTTCCTTGAGCTTCTCCTTCATTTCCCTGTCCGACACATACCGTCCCACATGCTCCATTGCATACAGCAGCGCGGCTTCCGTGTACGGAGGCGGAGGCCTGGTTTTTTTGCCCGCTGCCCTGACATCAACAGCCGTGATCTCTTCACCTGTTTTAAGCTCGGGAAGCTTCTGAGCGCCTATGCTCTGAACTCCTGCGGCATCCTTTGCAGCCTTGTCATCCGAATTGTCCTCTTCCTCAAGCACCTCAATATAGCACTCCATCCACCCCCACCTGTTAACCGTCTTTCCCCGTGACACAAAGCTCTCACCGTTAATTTCCACCTTTACCGTTTTGGTTGTATACTCGTATTTGGGATAGAATACGCATAAGAATCGCCTTACTATGAGGTCGTATATTTGCTCCTCATCCTCCGACAGCCTGCTCATGTCTGGTCTTACGGGTGTGGGGATGATGGCGTGGTGATCAGACAGCTTTGAGTTATCGGCTATCCTTTTGCTTACGGGGAGCTGCGGAAGAGTCAGCAGCTTTCCCGCCAGGCTGCGGTACGGCTCAACGTTCAATCTTTCAATCCTTTCCGGGAGGGTGGGCACCATATCCTCTGAAATGTATCTGCTGTCTGTCCTTGGGTATGTTATGTATTTTCTTAACTCATAGAGCTTCTGGGCTATTTCAAGGGTTTCCTGTGCGGAAAAGCCGAACCTCCTGTTTGCGTCACACTGCAGCTCCGTCAAATCATACAGCAGCGGCGGTGGCTCTGCGGTGTTGTCCTCTGCAATGTCCCTTACAAATCCCCTTTTGCCCTTTACACTCGCGGCTATTTCATAAGCCCTGGACTTGTCATGCAGCCGCGTTTCGTTTGTGTGCCTGTCCATCCACTGCCCGGAAAAGCCTTTGTCATAGACGGCCTGTATCTCCCAATACTCCTTTGACCGGAAGGCGTCAATCTCCTTCTGCTTGTTTACAATTAACGCAAGGGTAGGTGTCTGCACCCTTCCGAGTGTGAGCGTTACGCTTTTTTCTTTGCCGGAATACTTTACGGAGTATGCCCTTGTGGCATTTATGCCCACTATCCAGTCGGCGTAGCTCCTGCACAGGGCAGAGTAATATATATTGTCATAATCGCTTCCGGGCCGAAGGCCTGAGAAGCCCTCCCTTATCGCCTCATCAGTAAGGCTGCTGATCCACAGCCTTTTAAACGGCTTGCGGCACCCGGACATGCTGTATATGTGGCGGAAAATGAGCTCTCCTTCCCTTCCGGCATCGGTAGCGCACACTACGCTGTCCACCTTATCGTCATCCATCAGTGCCTTTATTACCCGGAACTGCTTTTCTGTCTCAGGTATGACTTTAATCTGCATCTGCCTGGGTATTATGGGCAGAGTTGCGAAGGACCACTTTTTAAAGGCAGGGTCGTATTCCTTTGCTTCGCACAGCGTAACCAGATGGCCTACAGCCCATGTAACTATGTACTGCTGTCCCACAAAAAAGCCCCTGCCCTTCTGCGTGCAGCCCATTACCCTTGCTATATCCTGCGCTACGGAGGATTTCTCAGCTAAAACCAATATCAATAAATTCACCTCCCTGCTCTATCCGCTGAAGGTTAAAGCAACATCAGAGTGGTATTCGCTTATAGCGTTGTATATACAGCTTATCAGGTAGCTTGTGGTGTTCCGGATCTCCGGGCTTCGGGCCTTATGCAGAGCATAGGCAAGCATCGCTCCGGTAAGCAGCTGCATCCGGCTTCTTACCACGGCGCGGGGAATCACCGCCTCACCTACCTTCAAATTCTTGGAGAACCACATCAGCTCAAGGGCATGTGAAAGCATGTTATGAGTATCCGGGTCGGTAAACACATGCAGCTCGCACCTCTCCTTCACATTCTCAAGGCCCGGAAGGTCGTCTTCATCTGCGGGCGCATCTCTGGATTTTCCCGATTTCTCTGATTTATGAAACGATATGCTGTACGTCCGTCCTTCAGTGGAATTATTTTCTTTACTGCTTATAGACCGACTGACGGTATTATTCTCCGGTGTGATTTTTGTTTTAAAACCTTCTGAACTGTCACCAAGGACTGAGGCTTCTCTTGCTGATGTAATCTTTGAGACTCTTTCAAAACCCATAGGGCTATTTATAGCACTATGTTTTGAAAGAGTCTCTGTAATCTCTGATATATTCTCTGTAGTATTCTCTATAGTAATCTCTGGTATTGCTTTTCTGTTTTGTGCGGTTCGATTTTCTGTTTCAGAAATTCCATCTTCTATTTCAGAAAATGCATTTTCTGTTTCAGAAGCTCCATTTTCTGTTTTAGAAAATGCATTTTCTATTTCAGAAGTTCGATTTTCTATTCCCGTCATATCTATTCTGTAATCCTGCAGGAAATATCCCAGCTCCTGCAAATCCTTATTTATTTTCAGGAGATTTACCCTGTACTGCTTTTTCTTGTCCCATTTCCGGGAAGGATTATTACGCTCGTCCAGCCATCCCTTTTCAACCAATGCTTTAATGTGCTTTCTCATGTTGCTGGGGGACAGCCTTATCATAATCTCCTCAGACAGTTCCTCACAGGATTTGTATATCCACCCGTTTCTTTTCTGAAGCTCCGGTACCTGACCGCCAAGTATGGCCGCCACAGACATTTCCTCTTCTATGAATATGTCAAAATCCCGGACCCTCTCAGACCAATAAAGGAACTGATTTAGGATGACAGCATCAACATAGTCCCCCGTGAGTGCTACGAACTCCTCTTTAATTACTATTCTCTTTAGCTTGCCCGGCTGGCTCATCAAATCCCCTCACTCATGTTATTATTCATGTGCCATTACTTTGAAATGCGAATTAATAATCTCCACAACAAAGGTAGCTTGGAACAGTCTTAGCCGCTTCGATCCACTCTCTCACTTTTAATGTAAGATCTTCGCCCTTCTCTCCCCGTATTGTAAAGTCCTTTTCTAATTCCTCTTCTGTAAAGAAGTTCTCTATAAACTCTTCTAACGAGCCTTCTTTGTTATCCTCCAAATACTCACCTAAATACTCTTGCATTGTACTTGCTCCCCAGAACTCCACCATGAAGTCATATGCTTGCTTTTTGCTTTCTGCTATACACCACTCTGTCACTCCATCTTCATTGCACTTATATAAATTGCTCATTTTCGTAAAACCCTCCTTTTCTATATATCTTAATCCTTTATCTATGAACTAAAGCCTACCGGCTCTGCAGTAACGTATTCTTTGGTCTTGTCATTTCTGAAGCACGGCGCGCATAAAATACTATTAGTCTGCATCCCATAAAATGCTGATTCTCTGTTTTGGCATATCACTGTATCTGCATCTGTTTTCCCATAGTAGCACCGCTTGCACCATCCGCGGATACCAATAACATCATCCATAAAAATCACTCCTCGTAAATGTTATTATTCATGCGCCATTCCACTTCGCAGAAATAACTGTTTTATTTCTTCAGTCGCCTTGTCTGCATCAATTTTACCGTTTTGCAATCTGTTTATAGCCCCCATAGCTGCCCATCGCTCCTGTTCCGGTAATTGCCGAAGCAGTTTAAACAAATCATCTGTCGTCTCAAGCTTAATATCCGACAATATGCAGCCCTCCCTTTAAGCCCTCTCGGCTGTTATTTCTTTTATCTCTATAATTTCAAAATGATCTATCTTTTGATTATGCCCGTACTCATAGGTAACTTCAAAGAGTTCATAGCATTTCTGGCACATAAGGACAGCCTTATATTTTACTATTGTCGGATCAAGCCTTTTGCCAAAGCCCAGGCTTTCAGTCCGTGAAGATATTTCTTTAATTTCATATAAGTCATAATCGGGAGAAGAGCATGCATGCTTCTTATCGTTATTTAAAGCTACTAATATTTCACTCTTCCAAAACCATTCAATCTTTTGCTTGGCCATTTGGTTGTTCTCCTTTTATTTTTAATCCATGACTCTAATTAAGCTCGTTTTTCCTTTCCCTGTAGGGACACCATTTGGGTGATGTCTTCATTTTCAGTTCTCTGGAATGTCTTTCGGTGCGGCAAATCATTTTATACCCGAGGCTGCGAACCGCATCAGGGTGTGTACAGTGGTAACGGTTTGGACTTCCATTGAGTTCTTCAAACCGACAAAATTCACAATCTTTGCATTTCATAGTCTCACCTTCTTTCATATAGTCGCCGCGCATCATTGGCAAAATTTTCTCTTGCGATACATTCTGCCTCTCTGTGCATCTGGATGATTTTCTTATCATATTCCATGACTGGCTCGCCGTAGCTGTCAAAAATGCTATTAGAAGCAGATTCCAGCATCTCTGTGATACGATCTATGTAAACACCAGATTTTGCTTTGGAATCCTGCCGCAGCTGCCAGAGATTTATTAGCCGATCCATTTCTTTTTCGGATATAAGTTCCCAGCCGTAGGCATCTTGAATCTCTTGCATGGATCGGTAATCATCAAGCTCCGCAAACACTGTATCGCTGCTTGCTGCAGCTTTACTCCTGACATTCAGCTTTTTCTTTCGGTATTGGGCTAAAGTGTCCTTTATAAATTTCTGGGCAGTGCGAATGTCTTTTTTAAGAGCTTCAATTTCTCGTCTCTCAGCTTTTGCATCAGAACTTTCATTTTTGGCCCAGAAGTCTAAAACTTCTTGTTTTGATGTCAAACTCATTAATTCACCTTCCTGCTACCGATTTCATACTGTCTGCAAATCTGTCAAGTACTAAAATCATCTGTACTCTGGTTAACTTATCATCGCCCCCTATTTTTGAGTTACCATATCCTCTCAAAATACCCGTCTCGATGCAATATTCTATAG
>JAEWDM010000037.1 GCA_023390115.1 Bacillota bacterium | reverse complement strand
GGTGTTGACAAATACCCCATAACATGATATAATTTCAAACGTTGTCCGGTGCAATACATTCGCTGGTGTGGCTCAATGGCAGAGCAGCTGATTTGTAATCAGCAGGTTGGGGGTTCGACTCCCTTCACCAGCTCCAGCAGTCCAAGACTGCAAAACTGCGTACTGTACGACAGCGCAAACGTTTATAAGAACAAGGTTAAAAGCTCTTTTGTAAACAGCGATGTAAAATCATCGCAGTGATGCATAAGCATCACTAAGACTCTAAAAAAGTCTTTTCGGTCTAACAACCGAATATATGGGGGAATTCCCGAGCGGCCAAAGGGGGCAGACTGTAAATCTGTTGTCACTGACTTCGGTGGTCCGAATCCACCTTCCCCCACCAAAAAGACTGTCGATTTTTGTCGACAGTCTTTTTTCTTTGTTGATATATATAACAGTTTATTATATAATGCAAATAAGACTATTATATAATGAGGGAGCGGTTGCAAGTGAAGAATATCAAAGCACCCAAGGTCCTCATGGCCATTTTTATTGTAATGTTTATTAGTGGTATTTTAATTGGAATGTTAGGCAGATTGTTATGCATTAACGATAATAAGAATTACGAGAAAACACTTCCTGAAATTAATACAGTAGAAGAAATAAATACAGTCTTAATTCCTCCTGATAATAATTATATTTATGTTTGTTATAATGATGGTTCTTATGTAAATGTGTATAACGAAAATGGTGAATTTATATGGGCTGTTTCTGTTCCTTATTTAAGAAACAGTTATTTTGAAATTAAAGACGGTCATCTCGTGGTCTATAATGGCGATGAAGCTTATTTATACAATAAAAATAACGGTAATTTTATTGCTAAGAAATCTTCTGAAGATTTAGAATTAGCTTTTGTTTGGGAAAACACCGGAGTTAATATCTCCGATTTTAAAATTGGAGAAGTTTATTTCAACACTTATAACGTTTTTAGAATAACGAGTGACGGCACTAAGGATTATATAGTTAAAAAACCAGTTTGGTATAACATTTTTTATTTTCCTTATGATTGGTTATTTGGTTTTATTGGAGCAGTATCTATTCTAATAATGAGTCTAATTTCAATTACACGTCAATACATAAAATCTAAATCTGAAAAAACAAGTAAAAAAAGCAGGTATAATAAAAAAGTAAATATAATAATTACGTATAGTAAAATTACTATTGCACTAAGTTTAATTTTCTTTGTACTAAATTTAATATCTGGAGCTTTTTGGGATGGTGGTTTGTGTATTGGTATAATGCCACTCGCTATTCACTTTATTATTTCAAATATAATTATTTCTATTATAAGAGATAGAATTTCTGTATCAAGAAAAGAAGAATCAACAGTTGGTTTTTGGACGACTTGGAATGTTGCTTCATTTATTTTGGCATTTTTCTCCGTAATTATTGTAGCGTTTTTGAGTGGAAATTAAATAAAAAGGTCATCATCCACATCACGAGAGTTCGAATCCATCCATGAAAAAGCCACATGGATCTAAATCGTCCGCCCTTAACATGTTGAATGTTCATAACGGACTTGAGCCGTTATGAACATTCTTTTTTTCATTCTTTTTTGAGGTGGGTTTTGTTTTGGGGAATTAGGGTGCACCCTAACAAGGTGTTTTGAGATATCCAAACACGATGCTTGCAAGGATTATGACATAATATGAACAGCTTGCTTTTGAAGATTAAAAATATATAATGATGTTACAAATTTAATGGAGGTTATTATAAATTATTTAAATGAGTATCTCACCTTATCTACGCTTAAAGGTGAGATAACCGCCAAAATCAAAATCTCTTACGAGGAAAGTGATGAAAAAGAACCTTTGGTTGAATTGAAATTATATTATGACGGCAAGGTATATCATTCCTCAAATTATGACTATTTTTGGATTAGAACATTTGCCAATTTGCAAAATCAGTTACCCAAAGATATTAATATTAAATGTTGTTTGACCTGTAAACATGGAAATTTGTGCCCTGTAGGAAACTGTCACAACGAATTATTCTGCACTAAAGATGTTGTAATAAATGAAAAAAGCGACCTGTTTTTTTATACTGAAGAGGATAACGAAAGAGATACCCGCTCGAGGAAATACACTTTTGTTTGTAACGATTATAAACCACAAAACAATGATTATTTTACATACAACGATTATTTATATTATTTGGTAAAATAACGAATTCAAATCCGATACAAAAAAGAATCCCGAATAGAGGGATTCTTTTTTACTGCTAATTTAATTATAATTCTTTTCTCATCTGAACAAGAAACCAAAGTTACTATTCGTAACTCTCGTAAAGAGCAGGTTCTATTTTATAGTAATCAATCGGTGCAATCGTGAAATCGTCATCAAGGTTGCGGGGAGATGTGATGGATATGCAGATGTGCTCCGGAATTCCTCGGTAGCTAAATTAAACCAAGCTGGAAGATCATTTAAGCACGCCATCTTATTAACATTTGCTTCACCTAATTATTTACCGCGCTTCTTTTTCACGATAATAACAGCGCTAACAGCAGCGATTGCAAGAACAGCAGTTGTTATCCCGATTGTTAGCCAAACCCATGGTTTTTCATTTGTACTCAGGTTTGAAGTTTCGGGTACGCTCTCCGGAGATGAACTGTCTTCTTTTCCTAAATTTGAAATGGTATTATTTAAAATTTGATACAGACCATCGGCATGGCTCTGATAAACCGTTCCCTGATTTATATATGCTTTCAAATCCGAAATCGCTGTTTTGAGTTTTGATACAACATCAGCGCTTATACCTGAATCAAGCAACAGCTCAGCATCTTTAATTATATTGCTATACTTAGCCTTGTCGAATCCGGAAACGCGGAATTCCAAAATTCCACCACTGTAATAGGTTGAAAAAGCAGCAACATAATGTCTCTTTAGCTGTACATATTTTACGAAGCGTGCTTTTATTATATCAAATTCAAGAACATCAAGCTTCTTAGTTCCTTGTTCACCATTTGTCAGGTGATATACCTC
>JAEWDM010000018.1 GCA_023390115.1 Bacillota bacterium | reverse complement strand
CTCCTTCTCAGGCAGCCTGAGTATAGCGCTCAGCAGCGATATGAGTCTTTCCTTATGCTTAATGTCTCCAAACAAAAGCTTGAAAACGAAGTCCACAACCGGCAGCATTATAAAGTCGCTGTCTTGTACTGCTTTTATGTGCTTAGACATGTGCTCTCCCCTTTCGCAGCCCTCAGTATACTATTATTTTACCAGAAATCTTAATGGATTAACATAGATTTGTTTCTTAAATACAGATTAGGCTATAATATCTAAAACAGATATAAAGTAATTTACGGAAGAATAATTCTCCCCAAAAAAGGCTTCTTCATGTAAAGGAACGCTACAGTGGGCGTTCCCTGCTATATCCCCTTTATAAGAGACATAACCTCCGCCCTGGTTTTTGAATCGGTTTTGATTACCCCTCTTAATGCTGATGTAACTGTTTTTGCGCCGGGCTTTTTTATTCCTCTCATTGTCATGCATAAGTGCTCCGCCTCTATCACTACAGCCACTCCAAGGGGGTCTACGGCCTCCATAATTATATCGGCCACCTGGCTCGACAGCCTTTCCTGAAGCTGCGGCTTTTTTGCCACAATATCCACTATCCTTGCCAGCTTGCTGAGACCCATAACCTTTCCCTTTCTGGGCAGGTATACCACACTTGCCGAGCCCACAAATGGAAGCAGGTGATGCTCGCATATGGAATACAGGGGTATGTCCTTTACCATTACCATCTCCTCATGGTTTTCCTCTTTGAAAACCTTGACAACATCTCTGGGGTCCATATGGAGCCCGGCAAATATCTCCTCATACATCCTTGCAACCCTGTCGGGAGTTTCCACCAGACCTTCCCTGCCGGGGTCTTCACCTATGGCCTCCAGTATTTCTCTCACCGCTGCCTTTATTCTCTCCTTATCTATCACAAAGCTCACTCTCCTGTCACCGGGACACTTTTAAAAAAAATCAAATGCATACGTTTCTCTTTAACTCTATAAATATCATGTACATTATTTTACGCGTACAAAAGCCATTTGTCAAAGAAAAACACCCTCCGGCAGGTCACGCGCCCTGCCCGGAAGGTGTTTTTCTCTGAAAAGCCTCTTAATTATTGCTAAAGAACGTCCATCTTTATGAAAATGGCCTTATTGTATTGAATCAAATGTTTTTTTAAATCTTGTCTTAGCCATATCCTTTACCTTTTTAAATTTGTCGGATTTTTCAGTAATGTTCATTTCATCCTGATCCCCACCATCTAAGTTGTATTTGCCATATTCCAAAGAAACCACTGAATAGAAGCCCTCTTCTTGCACCTTCTTCAAAAACAGCAAATAGCTTTCCCCCTTTTTCATTACGGTATAGTAATCCCCGGTAATCCGCAAAACCTTTTTCCCAAGGGCATTTTCTATTATTGCAGCAGGCTGAAGTATATCGACACTTTTTAATTCTGAATCTCCCTTTATGACTTTCTTCACTTCAAAGGGCGAAACAGTGTATTCGTCCTCAATTCTTCCGTCAGGATTATATTTGATTGCAGGAGGGCACTCCTCGAACTCTTTCAACGGAGTTGCTATTATAATCATGTCCGAATACTCACTAAGCTCTTCTACACTGGAATAGCCTGCGTATGTGGCTTGTATTCTCTGAATCTTCATAGGAGAAGCATAGTATATGCAAGCGAGTATGCATATAGACAGTAATGCCGCAAGTATAACAAAATTTAGAGGCTTTTTTAAAGTTTTCGCCATAATTAATACCCCCGGCTTCAATTTAACTTGCAATGCATAATCTTTTGCAAGTGCCAGAAGGGCTTAAATTTGCCGGTCTCTCCTTTAGCTTCTATTTCCCCATAGTATATATCAGCCATTTACTATCAGGCTTAAGCTTTATAAGCACAAAATCATTTTGCGTATGCTCTCCGTTTTCTTCATACTCGGCAAACAGAATCAGACTTTTATAAAAGCCTTCCTCATTATTATTTTTGTATTCCTTCTCGGTATCATAATCCTTCAAGTACACTGTAGGATAGCTGACCCTTTTTACTGTAAGATTCTTCTTGCTTTTAAAGTAATCACTTCTCATTTCTGAGAAACGCTTAGGCAGATGAAGAATCCTAAGCTTATCCATATCCCCTTCTTGGTAGGCGTTCAAATAATCCTGTACAACCTCAATCCCTTCATCAATATCCCCTGCTGTTACAAGGCTGTCAGTAACATCAGAGGATGCCTGAAGCGAATTGTTCTCGACAACATCCTGCCCGGAAGATGACAAATTGCTGTTATTCTCTGATGAACACCCGGCACTGCCTGCTAGCAGAATAATTAAAGCAGTTAATATAAGAGGGCGAAAGTATTTGTTTTTAAAGGATTTCATTGCCGGTCTCTCCTTTAGCCTCTATTTCCCCATGTCATAGAGCAGCCACTTACTATCGGGTTTCAGCTTTATAAGTATAAAGTCATTTTCCGTGTGCTCTCCGTTTTCTTCATATTCGGCAAACAAAATCAGCCCTTTATACAAGCCTTCCTTGTGCCTGCTCTTATATGTATCTTCAACATAGCCTTTTAGATACACTGTAGGATAGCTTACTCGTTTTATGGTAAGATTTTTCTTGCTTTTAAAGTATTCATTTGTTCTTTCAGGGTAGCGATTAGGAAAGTAAAGGTCTCTTAGCTTATCCATATCCCCTTCTTTGTAAGCATTCAGATAATTTTGTACAAACTCAATTCCTTCATCAATATCCCCTGCTGTTACAAGGCTGTCAGTAACATCAGAGGATGCCTGAAACAAATTGTTCGCGGAAGCAACCTGCCCGGAAGATGGCAAATTGCTGTTATCCTCTGATGAACACCCGGCACTGCCTGCTACCAGAATAATCAAAGCAGTTAATATAAGTGGATATAAATATTTGCTTTTTGAATGTGCCATAATCGTAGCCCCTTTAATTTATAAGTAACATATAAGCTAAATTTTTACTATTGCGCGCAACAATATAATGATATAAGTAATAGAAATTATTGTCAATAAATATGCACTAATTTTAATAATATTTTAATAAAAATATCTTAAAAAGTAAAATATCTGCAAAAAACACCCTCCAGGCAGATCACTCCTATGCCCGAAAGGTGTTTTTCTTCAAATAGTCCGTTATCTCAACAAAATCCCCTATCCTGCCGGCTCCGCTACTCTCATGTCCACAGCCACAGGGATTTGCTCAAGCTCCTTTTTCAGCCTGTTCAAAAGCTCCACCGCAGGCTCGAATTCCTCATACAGCATAATTATGAAATCCCCCGGCTGCGCGTCAAGTATCGCAGCCTCGAGTGCTTTTATTTCAGAGTGTATAATGCTTACACCTTCGCGCCTTGCTCCACCCTTTATAGCAGCCTTATGCAGCAGAGCGGCAACCTCCCCCTGCTTCCTTCCTCTTAAGTCATTGTCCTCCTTGATATAAAGGGTGTCAAAGGCCCCTCCGCACATCTCTCCCACCTGGGTTATATTGCGGTCAAGCCTGTCTCCCGGCACTCCTATAACGCCTACAAGCCTTGAAGCCTCCATTTTGCAGGCAAACTTTAAGACCTCCTTATAGCCTGAAGGATTATGCCCATAGTCAAGCATAACCTTGAATTCTCCCATATCAAATATGTTAAACCTTCCGGGATTTGTCACAGGGTCGGTCATAAATGTCTTTAAGCCTTTTTTTATCGCATCTGTCGAAACATTAAGAGAATACAACGCCGAAGTGGCGGCAAGAGAATTTTCTATATTGCAGTCCAGTCTTCCTCCAAAGGTCATAGGTATGTCCTTAATACTCAGTATATTCTTCTTAAGCCCGCCCTCACGGATGCAAATCCTGCCCCCTTCCACATACACCGCCTTGCCTCCCTTATTTAAATGCTCCTCTATAAGAGGGTTTTTGCTGTTTACAGAAAAAAGAACTGCGTTGCAGGCCACTCTTTTCAGCATATATCCCGCCATTGCATCATCCGCGTTGATTACCGCATAACCGTCGGGCTTTACCGCCTCCGCCACCAGTGCCTTTACAAAGGCCATGTCTTCTAAGGTATTTACACCCTCGGCTCCGAAATGGTCGTCTCCCACATTAGTTATTACCCCAACATCGGCAAGGTCATATCCCAAGCCCTTTCTCAATATCCCTCCCCTGGCGGTTTCCAGCACCGCGGCGTCTATGCTCCTGTCGGACAGCACCAGCCTCGCGCTTAAAGGCCCGGTGTTATCCCCCTTCTGTATGCACCTGTCTCCTATATAAATTCCGCTGGTGGAGGTCATTCCGACCCTTTTCCCCTCCAGCGCCATAACATGCCTTATCAGCCTCGCAGTGGTGGTTTTCCCATTTGTACCCGTTACCGACACAATGGGTACTGAGTGCGGCCGGCCTTCAGGAAACATCATATCCACTATATCGGCCGCCACATTTCTGGGGCTTCCCTCCGTGGGGTATAAATGCATTCTGAGCCCCGGAGCGGCATTAACCTCAATAACGGCTCCATTGCAGCAGTTTATAGGCCGGGATATATCCTGTGCCGTTATGTCTACTCCCGCTATATCCAGCCCCAGCGCCCCGGCGGCGTTAATGGCAAGCTGGCAGTTGTAAGGGTGTATTTCATCCGAGCAATCCCTTGCCGTGCCTCCCGTGCTCAAGTTTCCGTTATCACGAAGCTTTACAGCAACGCCCTTTCGGGGAACTCCTTCCTCATCAAGCCCCTGCCTTTTAATAACCTGTCTTGCCAAATTGTCAAGCTTTATTTTAGTTAAAGGCTTTTCGTGATCATCCCCTCTTAAGGGGTTAAGATTTTCAAGCCGTACCAGCTCCTTTATTGAATGTATTCCGTCTCCTATAACAACGGGAGGCGTTCTTTCGGAAGCTGCGGAAACCTTTCCTCCCACTACCAGTATGCGGTAATCTCTGCCCTTTACGTATCTTTCAACAACAACCGCCGGGCCGTATCTTACCGCCTCCTTATATGCAGCCTTTGCCTCCGCCGCATTTTTTATATTAAGAGTAACTCCCTTGCCCTGATTTGCATTATATGGCTTCAGTACTACGGGATAGCCTATCTCCTCCGCTATGGCAACTGCCGATTGTCCGGTATACGCAATATCCCCCGCCGGGACAGGAATATTGCTCTGCACAAGTATTTGCTTTGTCAGATGCTTGCTTCCTGCCACGTCAACGGCTATGCAGCTTGGCTTATCGCTGAGAGAAGCCTCAATAAGCCTTGAGTATTTGCCGTACCCCAATTGCAGAAGACTCTCCCCTCCCACACGGGTAATGGGGATTCCTCTTTTCAACGCTTCATCGTATATGGCTCTTGAGCTTGGGCCAAGCTCGGCTTCTGTGGCAATTACCTTCAAATCCTTAAGTATATTGCTTACATTCGGACTTTTGCCCTTAACGAGGCATGAAACAATATTCACAGCCGCCCTGCAGCATTCCATGCCGCACCTCTCGTTTTTGTATTCCGCAATAATATAATAAAGACCGGGCTCTTCAATTATTCTGGTCCTGCCAAAGCATACATCATAGCCCATAATACTTTGAAGCTCCAAAATCAAATGCTCTGTGACATGTCCTATATATGTCCCCTCCGTAAGCCTTTCGGCAAAGCCTCCCTCATAGCCCAAAGAGCAGCAGTGTGCCTTCAGGCCCGGGAAGCTTTTCAAAAGGGCTTCATTAAACCCTGGAATCTTACTTGTCGGGTACCTGTACAAATCCTCAAAATCTATTACCATTTTAATTACCGGCTTATGACTGTATATGTTTCTTCCGGTAAAGCTTTTTATACTATGAATGTGCACTTTGTATGTCCTCCTAATTCTAATGAAGCCTTAAAACTTCTCTATTCTTCATATCAAATCCATAGCCGCAGGGTAAAACGTGAAGGGTTACATGGCTTATAGCAAGGATTTCATCAGGCTTCAGCTCAGATACATTTGAATTCCTGATGGTTTTGCCGTCTACAACAGTAACGGCGTTTGTCCCCAGAACCTCAAAATGTGCGTCGGGGTATACCCGAACGGCTGTGTCCTCGTCTATGCCTATCCCAAGTATATACGGATTTTCAGCCACACCGCACAGCAGCCTCCCTATCCTTCCCCTTTGCTCAAAATGCTGGTCAATTATGGCCTCCTCAAGAAGCCCAAGGCCCGGCGCCATTTTGAGGGTGCATTTTCTTGCCGCATCATTGCTGTTTCCATCAACCACCATTGTGCTGCTCATCACCGACGCGCCCGCGCTGGTGCCTATAATGGCCACTCCCTTTAAATAGGAATCATGCAGGGCCTTATAGACCTTTGTCCCTCCAAGTATACTGGTTATACGGAGCTGATCGCCTCCCGTAAAAAATATTCCCGACGCTCCTGAAATAATCCGCACGTTTTCCTCCATGTTCGCATCGTCTCTTGTGTCTATATTAAGTATAGAAATATTGCTTATACCAAGCCTTCCGAAAACATTCCTGTATTCCTGTCCCACCTCGGAAGGGTTTTCGGTTGCCGTTGTAAGAACTGTAAGCGCCGCATTGCTTCCGCCTATTATATTTACAACATTTTTTAGTATGCTGCTTTCCCCATACTTATCCTCAGCTCCTCCTATAATAATCAAATTTCCCTTTGTTTTTTCTCCCATTAGCGCCTCCGAACCTTTAGGATACTTAGGAAAGGGTAAAAATTTATATTCTCTCCATTCCTAAGCTTAACCAAAGTTTATTTTAGACATCCTCAGTATTTTACATACTGCTTATTTTTTCCATATCAATGTTAATTATTCTTAAATCTGAAAATTTACACAAGAGAAAAAAGGCCTTGGAACAAGGTAAGTGCCAATGCCTCCGGTATTACTTAAATCCTAAAAAATCTTTTGTATGGCTTATAAATTCACTGCCCAGAAAAAGCCCCATGCTCATTAATGCTATGCTTGTAATAATTATACGCACTCCGGCCCTGCCCTCGCTTCGTGTATATAATATTCCCATTACCACTCCCAGTGTTCCGAATATAAACGGATAAGCAAACAATGACATTATTGCGGCACTCCACCCTATCAGCGATAAAAAAAGGCCTTTCGCCGCCACTGCAAAATTTTCCTTATTGCTTTTGCTATGACTCATAATAATCATCCTTTTTATTGAGGTTCATACTTCCCTCTCTTAATTATTTTGCCGCCCAGTATGCATGTCTCCCCTTTTGCCAGCATATGATATATGGTCAGGTCATTTTTATCCAGCACCAGTATATCTGCGTCGCTCCCTACACTTAACACCCCTTTTTGCGGATACAGCTTCAAAATTCTTGCTACATTTGAGGTTACAGTTTTAAGTACCGTTTCAAAATTTATTTTTTTATCCAGCACACAGCCCGTTATGTCCTTTAGCAGCTGCCCGACTTTGCCTGTGCCTCCTCCCGGAATACTGCCGTTCCCGTCAGACGATACTGTAATTCTGCCTGCGTTAATACCGCATTCCAGAAGACTCTCCAATGCGTCCGGTACACTATATCCCGTTTGGGAGGACTCACCTGCCGTCAGATCTAAATTCCCTCCCAGGCTTCCATATCCCTTCGCCTGCTCAAACAGCCCCTTATTTCTGTTTAAATGAGTGGGAACAAACATTTCTATAGGGAAATCGGATTTGTCAACCAATTCAAATAAAGGCTTCAATCCCTCTCTGCCATCACCCACATGTATATGCATAACTCCTGCTTTTCCGCCCAGCATTCCCCCCACATTCGCCTCATACGCAAGCTCCCTGAGGGAGCTTAAGGGACAGTGGGAAGCCCTGCTGTCCGAAATAGCGATCTCTCCCACACCGATAATTTTATCTATAAAGGCTATATCCGATATTACCCTGCCCGTAAGAGTTGTGGGAGGAACACCATAGCTCCCCGTATATATATACGCTGTTATCCCCTCAGCCTCCAGCGCGCGTGCTTTGGCAAGCAAATCCGCAATCCCCCTTGTAAGGCCGTCGGCGCCCAGAACACCGACTACTGTTGAAACACCTGCGCTCAATATATCCCCAAGCATTAAGGGAGGTATTCTGCTCTCAGGCCCCTGCTCGCCCCCTCCTCCCGTTATATGGACATGCTGGTCAATAAAGCCCGGACACAAAAGCCTGCCCTCGCAGTCTATTATTTCTACATCCCAGAGATCCTTATATAATATCGTGTCATCTATCCTGCAAATCTTCCCGTTAAAAACCAATAAATCTTTTTTTCCTGTATACTCAGGTGTGAAGCATTCTCCTGACTTTAAAAGTTTAAACATAATTCCTCCTTCAGGGAATAAACTTATATTATCCAAATATAATAAAATAATTCTTCGCTTTTAGTGTTATATATAATGTGGCTTACAATATAATATTTAATATATATACATATGTTTATGTTATTTTAACGTCTATTTACATAATTGTAATTATATAATTTGAAAAAATATTTTAACTTTGATAAACTATAATGCATGATTATGTAAAGTGATCTTTATAAATGATTATAATGACAAAAATTGGGGTATACTAAGTTTTAAACATATGCGAGTTTCAATATTAATTTTATCCTTGGCTTCTATCGTAACTATGTTTGTAATTAATATAATATAAAGGGTGATATAAGTGTTATTAGATTTCAATACTCTTACCTCGAAACAAAAAAAAGTTTATTCGGCCATTGAATCTTTTGTGAAGCAAAGGGGTATTCCCCCCACAGTAAGAGAAATCGGCGAGCTTGTAGGTGAAAAGACTCCTGGGGCTGTACATGGTATACTAAACAGATTGGAGCAAAAGGGTGTTATCAAAAGAGAGGTAGGCATGGCCCGGTCTATTCAACTGGTATCCAGTGAATCCCAGTATGTAAAGCCTGCATACGTACCTGAGCTGAAAAAGATAACCCCGCGCACGGCAGCAGATCTTATTAACATGTATAACATTTCCAAGTATCATCCCATATCTCCCGATGTGTCTGAAGCAGAGCTGGATGATTGCTTTATTGTGAAATGGCATGACGACAGCCTTTCAGAGAGCGGCATTAAGCCGGGGGATATGCTTATATTCAGCAGAAATCTGGAATTAGCTGACGGAGATATTGTCCTGGCTTTATTCCAGAACCGTTCACTCCTTAGATATTATTACAAAAGCGACAACGCCGGTTCAATATTCTTAAAGGCTGAAAACGATATACTGGAAAAGGAACTCTTTGATAAAAATGAGATTATCCTTCTGGGTAAGCTTACAGGCCGGTATACAAGGTACTAAAGGCGATATTGCAAGGGCTATGGTATAATTTTTAATTATCAAGCAGGCACTTAGAGAAGGTATCCTCCAGCTTTTCTAAAAGCTTGCTTTTTGTTTTTCCGTCCTCGGGAAAGCTGACGTCGGCTATATTGAGCTTATATCCCGTATTTTTTTGCTGTATTACTGAGTTTGTATCAAATAATCTGTTTATTTTTGCTTTTACAGCCTCTGCCCCTTGTTTGTTTGCGAAAGGCAGCAAAATTATAAGCTTGTTTGTGTCGTAGTAAAAGCATGCGTCAGTCCCTCTCAAGTTGCATTTCAGGGCAGTCCTGAGAGCTTTAAGAAGGTCTTCGGAAGCATCCGGCTCTGCGTCAGTATTCCCGGCAGGCTGTATGCCCCCCATCATTATGGTAAGAGGGTATGCGCCTCTGCTTGCGCCCTTTATTTCCTTATCCAGCATTTCGAAAAAGCTGAAGCTCATTATGTCATCACTTAATTTCAATGCCTCGGTCCTTTCGAGAGTTATTCCCATAATCTTGTATAGCTTCCTTACTACCGTATCCTTATCGCAGGGCTTAGCTATGTACTCGTTGACTCCCGCTTCAATAGCCTTTATAATATGCTTCTTATCTGTAAATCCGGACATAATAATTACAGGCAGATTTTTGTGCTGCCCTTCAGACTTTATTTTTTTTATAAACTCCAGATCCTTGCTTTCAGGATCGTTAAAGGACCATACAATAACATCTATTTTATGCTTTTTACCGTATAATAAGCTTTCTGCTTCCTCTTCATCCTCAGCATGTATAATATTGGCGTGCATGTTCTTCAGCATGGCTGAAAGCTCCGCTCCCATAGTACCGAACCTGTCAACCGAAAGAATAGTAAATGGCATTTTTGAAAGCACCCTTCCGTCATAAGTGTATTCACATCAGCACTAATTATTGGCCTTTTCCATATTTGTAAGTCTTTATATTTATTCTATATATTTCAATTATATAATAGATATCTTTTTTATCAACAAAATTTTTCTAAAACCCTGTGTTTTCTAAAACCTCTTCTAAAAAAGACACTTCCCATGCGAGCTGAGCTATCCTTAAAAGCCCGCGCAAGAAGTGTCATTTTTTAAAGCTTTATATAATTTCCTTCTTTATAAGCTCTCCCATGGCCCTGGTACCTATAACCTCAGTACCCTCCGATGCTATGTCCCCCGTTCTGTAGCCCTTGTCCAAAACATTTTTCACCGCTGTCTCAACATCCTGTGAGGCAGCCTCAAGCCCGAAAGAGTATTTCATCATCATCCCAACCGACAATATCGCAGCAATGGGATTCGCTTTATCCTGCCCCGCTATGTCCGGAGCTGATCCGTGAATGGGCTCATAAAGCCCAAGCGTTCCGTCTCCTAAGCTGGCCGACGGAAGCATACCTATGGAGCCTGTAATCATTGACGCCTCGTCTGAAAGTATATCTCCAAACATATTGCCGGTAACTATAACATCGAACTGCATCGGGTTTCTCACAAGCTGCATTGCAGCGTTATCAACATACATGTGGTTAAGCGAAACCTCGGGAAATTCGGACGAAAGCTTTATAACTACCTCTCTCCACAGCCTTGAGCTCTCCAGCACATTTGCCTTGTCAACGGAGGTAAGCCTTTTGTTTCTTTTCATTGCAGCCTCAAAGCCCACTCTGGCAATTCTTTCTATTTCCTCCGTGCTATACTTTTCAGTATCAAAGGCAGCCTCCGATCCGGAGGGCGTTTTCTCCCGCCCTCTCTCTCCAAAATATATCCCTCCCGTCAGCTCACGAACCACCATTATATCTATTCCGTCTCTTACAATATCCGCTCTTAACGGAGAAGCCTCTTTTAAAGATTTATAAATAACGGCCGGCCTTAAATTTGCAAAAAGGCCAAGCCCGCCGCGTATCCCTAAAAGTCCCGCTTCAGGCCGTATATTCCCCGGAAGGCTGTCCCATTTCGGGCCTCCTACAGCACCTAAAAGCACTGCATGGCTGTTTTTGCAGGTTTCCAGAGTTTTATCCGGCAAAGGCACTCCACAGGCATCTATTGCACATCCCCCGAGCTTTTCTTCCGTCAGCCCGAAGGAATGCCCGTATTTTTTCCCAAGCGCATTTATTATTTCAACCGCCTCACGGGTGACCTCAGGCCCTATCCCATCACCGGGCAGCACTGTAATATTAAATTTCATAGAATAAATCCCCCATATCCTCTTCTATTTTTCAAGCTGCCTCTTTATTTGTCCTATAAGTCCGTCGGCATCCATTATGTGCTGCATAAACTCAGGAAACGGAGCAGCGGTATACTGCCTCCCGGTAGTGAGGTTTGTTATGGTTCCCGCCGAAAAGTCGATCTTTACGCTGTCGCCGTCGGATATATCCTTTGCCGCCTCAGTGCACTCGAGTATGGGCAGTCCTATATTTATTGCGTTTCTGTAGAATATCCTTGCAAAGGTTTCGGCAATAATGCAGGATATGCCCGAAGCCTTTATGGCTATGGGGGCATGCTCCCTCGAGGACCCGCAGCCGAAATTTTTGCCTGCAACCATTATATCTCCCTTGTCTACTTTGCTTACAAACTGTGCATCCAGATCCTCCATGCAGTGGCTTGCAAGCTCTGCCGGGTCCGAAGTGTTCAAATATCTGGCCGGTATAATTACATCGGTATCAACATTATTCCCATACTTAATAACCTTTCCCTGTGCCTCCATCTATGCTTACCTCCTAAATTTTATTCATTGTCAATATCACAGCTCCTCAGGCCCCGCAATCCTGCCCATTACTGCCGAAGCAGCGGCTACTGCCGGGCTGGCCAGGTAGACCTCGCTTTCGGGATGCCCCATTCTGCCCACAAAATTCCTGTTTGTAGTGGCTACGGCTCTCTCCCCCTTTGCAAGTATTCCCATATGCCCCCCAAGGCAGGGTCCGCATGTGGGAGTGCTTACCGCCGCCCCCGAATCTATAAATATGTCAAACAGCCCCTCATTCATAGCCTGCTTCCATATTTTCTGAGTTGCGGGAATTATTATACATCTCACGTCGCTATGGACCTTTCTGCCCTTCAGTATTTCGGCGGTAACTCTTAAATCCTCAATTCTTCCGTTTGTGCAGGAGCCTATTATTGCCTGATCTATTTTAACGGAGCCCACCTTATCAATTGTCCTCGCATTTTCAGGCAAATGCGGAAATGCAACGGTAAGCTTTACCGAGCTTAAGTCTATCTCATAGACCCCGGAATACTCCGCGTCCGGGTCTGCCTTATAAACCTTGTAAGGCTTTGCTGAATGCTCATTTATATATTCCAGTGTTTTATCGTCAACCTCAAATATACCGTTCTTGCCTCCGGCCTCAATAGCCATATTAGCCATGGCAAGCCTGTCGTCCATAGACAGATGCCCCAGTCCTTCTCCCGTAAACTCCATGGATTTGTACAATGCCCCGTCCACGCCTATCATTCCTATAATATGAAGAATTACATCCTTGCCGCTCACCCATTTTGCAGGCTTGCCCTTCAAAACAAATTTTATTGCCTCCGGCACCTTAAACCATGCCTCGCCTGTAGCCATTCCCGCCGCCATATCGGTGCTGCCTATGCCTGTGGAAAAAGCTCCCAGAGCGCCATAGGTGCATGTATGAGAATCTGCCCCTATAACCACATCTCCCGCCGTTACGAGTCCCTTTTCAGGAAGAAGCGCATGCTCTACTCCCATCTGGCCTATCTCAAAATAATTTACAATGCCCATTTCTCTTGCGAACTCTTTTATGAATTTTACCTGTTCCGCAGACTTTATATCCTTGTTGGGTGTAAAATGGTCAGGCACTATGGAAATTTTATTTACATCAAAAACCCTGTCCAAACCGATTTTTCTGAACTCCTTTACAGCCACAGGAGTTGTAATATCATTTCCCAAAACCATATCAAGCTTTGCCTTAATAAGCTGTCCCGCCTCCACCTCTGTAAGCCCTGCGTGATCAGCCAATATTTTTTGCGTCATGGTCATTCCCATAATTATAACCTCCTTTTGTTACTGCTAACCGGGCATTTCCTAAAAGCTCTAAGAAAGCTCCTTGTGCAAATACATTTTTATCAAATACCCTGCTGCCTTTATATTATAAAATTATAATGCTTACAGGCTTTTCATTCTTCCTGTTATTTGCCCTTGTGGTTTTAAAAATATAATGTTTTTTGACTTATACTAAACTAATGCTTTTCATTTATTTGTTTTCTATAGTGGAGGGGAGTAACGCCGGCATATTTTTTAAATATCTCATTAAATCTCTGCTGATTTGAAAATCCGATGCTTAAGGCAATATCACTTATTTTAAGATCAGTTTCCCGAAGAAGCTCCTTGGCCCTGTCTACTCTTATCTTTAACAAATAGCTTATGGGACTTATTCCTACTTCCTCCTTAAATGCTCTTGTAAAGTAGCTGGGACTTAAAAAAATAAACCTTGCAATATCGCCAAGAGATATATCCCTTTCAAAATTATTATTTATAAATTTGACAGATACCTCTATCAGCTCCTTGAGCTTGGGGCTTTTATTCTTAATACTGCTTTCCCATTCCATTTTAAGGGCCCTTGATATAAACACAAAAAGCTCCATTATAAGAAGGTAATTCAGAAGCTCGCTTCCTATTTCCGCACTTTCCCTCTCCCTTAAGATTTTATTAAGCAGTGTTATAATCTCATTTTTCTGACTTACCTTGAGAGATATAAATGGGCCCCATTCCTTGTTGTTTACAAAATTCAGAAAATCCTCCAGGGAGATTTCCGAAACCTCGTTATTAACCTGATTTGTGAATTTAAAATTTAAAACTATAAACTCACAGCCCGCTTCCGACTTTACAATAAATTTGTGGGCCTGCCTGGGCTTAATGATTATTATATCATTGGGGCCTATCGCTACTGGCTGTCCGGCTATTTCGAATACTGCGGAGCCCTTTTTTATATAAACCATTTCAAAATATTCATGGGTATTTGGCTCCATCGACCAGCTTATATCATGAATTCTTTCTATCGTTTTCACTATTACCGGCATAAAGCTGGCCGAATTCAAAAGGCTTTCCCACGCTTTCGGCAGGACAGAATCATGCATAAGCTACACTACCTCCAATGTAAATCCTTTATTTACGCCCTATATATATCAAATTATATATTTTTAGAGTAGTTTGTGCAACCGCCCAGAAAATAACAGGGTGCCCAAAAAAGCAGGCCCTGCTGTATTAAAGCTTGCAGGGCTTAAACGCCCTCGAGATCAAACCCCGGTATATAGCATTCCTCCGCCGACGCTCTCTCCTGAATATAGCCGTATTCAAGGCCAAGCCTGGCTGTATGGCCTATTACCCTGTCATACTCACGGCGGGTTATTCTCCTGTTTATCTCAGGATGGCACTCTGCTCTGTAATAAGGGGTATACTGGCTCATAATGCTCACAAATACGCCTTTAGGCAGACTTGAGGCAATCCAGTCAAGTATTTTTATTGAATCCGCCGCCTGGCCCGGCAGTATAAGATGCCTTATTATAAGCCCCTTTTTTATTATTCCCTCATCATCAAGGACGGGGGCCCCAACCTGGCTGTACATCTCCTCTACGGCTGCCGATGCAACCTTAAAATAGTCCTCTGCTCCGGAATACCTTTGGGATACCTGGCTGCTATGATATTTTATGTCCGGAAGGTAAACATCTACAAGCCCCATCATATCTTTAAGCGTGTGCTTTTTTTCATAAGCGTTTGAGTTGTACACTACGGGAATTTTGAGTTCATGAGAGTTCACAAGTGCCTGTCTTATCTGCAAAATAAAATGAGAGGGATTTACAAGGTTTATATTATGCGCGCCTTGCTCCTGCAAGCTTAAGAATATTTCTGCAAGCTGCTGCGTTGATACCTGTTTTCCGAAGTTATCCTGACTTATGGCATAATTCTGGCAATAAATGCATTTAAGATTGCAGCCCGAGAAAAAAACCGTTCCCGAGCCTCTGCTCCCGCTTATACACGGCTCCTCCCACCTATGCAGAAAGGCCTTTGCAATAACAGGCTTAACACTCATGCCGCAAAAGCCTGCAACAGCCTCTCTTTCCGCCAAACAATTTCTTGGGCATATATTACATTTCAAGCATCCTCCACCACCATTACATTTCAATCAGCACCGGCCGGCATAACACTATATAAAATCTTAAGTAAAATTCCCCTCATGCAAAGCCAAATTACGAATTGCTACATAAAATATTTGTCCTTTACTTTATCCCCGAATGCAAATATAATAAAATTATACTATAAAACAAACGCTGGAGGATATCTTATGAGGATCAGCGGCATAACTTACGTACCACGTAAATCCCGGAAACTTAGAAAAATATTGATATTAATAATAATTATTTTAATCGCCGCAATTTCGGTAATTTCCCTTTTATTTCCGAATATACTCAAAACGGTTATTGACTTCTTTGATGGAATATTTAAAACATTCCCTTTTTGGAAAGAATAAATATTGCCCCTGATGCTGCCGCAATACAAATAAACGTGATATATGCAAATCCAAACGCATTATTTGTAAAAGGCACAGGCACATTCATTCCGAAAAAGCTCGAAATCATTGTGGGTATTGCCATTACTATAGTCATGGACGCTAAGAACTTCATAACCATGTTAAGATTGTTGCTTATAACCGAAGCAAAGGTTCCCATCATATTCCCCAATATTGTGCTGTATATATTGGCCATTTCTATGGCCTGTTTATTTTCAATAATTACATCCTCCAAAAGATCCTGATCCTCTTCGTACATTTTTATATATTTGCCCCTTAAAAGCTTTTCCATCATCATCTCGTTTGACTTGAGAGAGGTGGTAAAGAACACAAGGCTTTTTTCCATCTCAAGAAGCTTAAAAAGCTCCTTATTTCTCATGGATTTGTGAAGAGATTTTTCCACCTCATCGGTATTCCTATCTATTTGTCTTAAGTATTTAAGGTATTCCTTGGAAATTACAAACAACACCTGAAAAACAAACCTGGTTTTCTTAAAGGTAAAAAACTCCCGTATTTTCTTTTCTTTAAAATAATCAATTATAATATTTGCTTTAAGGCAAACAGTTATAAAATAGTCATCGGTTATAAGCAAGCCCAGAGGCAGAGTTTCATATTTGTGATTTTTGCCGTGCTCATAGACATAGGGTATATCCACAATAACAAGCGCCTGATTGTCCTCTATATCTATTCTGGGCTTTTCCTCTTCATCTAACGGGTCTCTTAAAAAATTAGGAAGAATTTTAAATTTATTTTGAATATAGCATAGCTCATCTTCGCTAGGGGCAATAAGATTTATCCAGCAGCCTTTTTCTATTTTATCTATTTTCGTCAATTCCAGTCCATTTTCACTGGTTTTAAATATTTCTATCACGGTTTCACACCCTTTACTTAAAAAATTCTTCCAGTATTAAAATATTTTTTGGCATTAAAAAACTTCCACACGAGCGGAAGTAAAAAAGCATTACTAAAAAGCCTCTTCCCTCGTTGAGCTTTAGCACTATACAGCGTAGGAAACCAACCAGCTACATTAAGCAAAACCTTAATCCGGCAGTGCCTGTTCACCCCATTGGCGTCTTTCGACGTTTCGGGGTAGCAGCATTTTTCTGTATAGGAGCCTCACCTAACAAAGATATATAGTTTTATTTATAAGGTAATTATATTCTTAAAAAATTTTAATGTCAAGGAATAAAGAAACGAGGGTATACATAAAGTATTCACAGTCTGTACATAAAGGAAAAAAATTACCCACACTTCAAACTCACTAATATACTTTATTCACAGACTTATTCACATTATCCACAGATTTATATCCACAAAGCCCGTCTCTCTTGTAAAAGCCCCCACTCTTTGGAATATGACAGGATATGCACTATTGGCAGGTTTCAAGCTTTTAC
The DNA here is from genome assembly GCA_023390115.1 of Bacillota bacterium. GTDB lineage: Bacteria > Bacillota > Clostridia > Acetivibrionales > DSM-27016 > Anaerobacterium. The sequence goes on along the minus strand of JAEWDM010000018.1, from coordinate 21,695 downwards.
AGGTGGTTTTTCAGTTCTTTTTGTCAACTCCATGATGATAATCCCCCCAGACTGTGGATAACCTCAAATAGCAGCAGATATTTTAAAAAAGCACAGCGCCCATATAGAGCCTGTGCTTCATTTCTTTTTATCTATAAAATACGAGGGAGGTTGAAAAACAGGGCTGGGATTATAAGCAGCACTCATTTTCTTGCCCTGATTTATCTTTTTTATTTCATCCCCAAGGCTGCCCAGCAGCTTTTGCGCTTGAGCCCCATTAGTCTTCTCCAGCTTTGAAATCTCAGCTATAATATTCATAATCTTACCAACCATAGCCTGGAGATCTCTTATGCCTCCTATTTCATGATCCTTTAACTGATCAAGGCTCTTAATTTTAAGCTGGTGCTTCAGCCTTTGAAAATATACATTAAACTCCTCATCTATTTTATCAATACAGTCTATTTTCTCCTGCTTAGAGGCAATAAAGCCTTCAAGCCTTTTCAGTTCATCCTCTCTGATTGTACCTGCCTGCTCGCGCGTAAGCAGCAGCATCTCTTCAAGAAGCTTATATTTTTGGGATGACAGCTCCAAAAGCCTGTCTACATATTTTTCGGGAGTCATTTTCTCCTCCTGTCCGGTTTTTCCAAAACACCAAAGATTCTACTTTGCGGTGTGCTGAGTGTTCGACTGAGGATGCTTTGCATTTTTCATAGCCTGAACCCACGTGTCCCTCAGCTCCTTGGCCAGGCCCAAAACCTCTTCAAGAATATCTGCGCTCTTTTTTAAATTTGCTTCCAAAAGCCTTTTCTCTATATAGTCATACAGGCTCATAAGATTTTGAGATATATCATATTTCATATCAAGAGTAGCCTGAAATTCCTTGACAATCTCCTGTGCCCTTATTATGCAATTGTTGGCTTTTTCAATGTTTTTCTCACCGACCGCATGCTGAGCCTGCATTATAAACTTCACAAGTCCATTATACAACATTAGCGTTAATTCCTCGGGACTCGACGTAAATATGGAATTTTCCTTGTACTGCGAATATGCCTTGTTCAAAGCCATTAGTATCCCTCCATAAGGAAATAAAAAGTCAATTAACCTTGCTTTTCTAAAAAGATTATAATTACATGCTTCCCAATTGCTGAGTAAGCCAATTGCTCTGTGAGCCCATCTGCGCAAGCAGAGTCTCCAGATTAGCAAATTTCAGATAATATCTCTCCTCCTTATCTGCAAGCTTATCTGCAAGCTCACTCAGCTTATCGGTATAATCCTCTATCTGATCATACAGCAGGTTGTCGTATTCGGAAGCATCCCCTACCAGGCCCGCCTTCTCAAGCAAAAGTCCCTTCTCATTCTTGGAATTTCTGGATGTCCTTATATTGTCGTTAATTATATCCGAAAGCTTCCACATCAAGCCCTGCTCAGCATTTCTCTCTGCCCTCTCCTCTTTTGTCATATTGGGATTGTATGAGGTGTCAGACTTCTTGCTGAAAAGGTTCATGACAGCGTCAGGATTGCTCTGCAGCGCTTCCTTAAGCTTCTTCTCATCGATTGTGAGCTTTCCCTTTTGAGAATAGTCTCCTGTAGTTATTCCAATACTGGACAGGCTCGCGGAAACGCCCTCCACGCTGCTGTAAAGCGCAGATCTCATCTGGTACACCATACTCTGAAGTATGGAATCATTTTTTAAAAGTCCGGTTTTCGCTTTCTCTTCCCATTTCTCAATCTGCTCCTCGGTCATAGCCTCCTTTTCTTCACTTGTAAGAGGCTGATAATTTCTGTCGTATTTTTCAGAAAGCTTGGAATTGATTGTATCTATAAGGCTGTTATACTCCTCCACAAAGCCTGTTATGGCATCAAAAACCGAGTCAGTGTCGGGCACAAGGGATACATTCTGTACATTTCCGCCCTCGCCTGTAAGCGTGTATGTTACTCCATTTACCGTAATGACGTTTGAGCTCCTTTTCAAGGTCTGTCCATCAATTATCACATTCGCGTCTGTTCCCTGCTGAACCTCCTTTTTGTTGGTTGAATTGCCCTCCGCATCGGTTATATCTATCATAGCCGCGGTACCCGAAAAGAAATTGCCCTTCGTCTCTTTTATTACTATATTCTTCCCCTCTCCGAGCTGCTTTGCCGTCATAATAAACTTATCTCCCGTACTGTCGTACTGTATGTTAACCCCGGCAGTAGAATCCCCGTTAATTGTACTCAGCATACTCGACAAGGTAGTAGACTTGTTGAAGGAAAATTTCTTTCCATTAATCTCAAATTCCAATGTATCGCTGTCATCACCTCCGAAGGTAATGCCGTTTTTAAACAATCCCTTCTGATCCAATTGATCTAAGGTCATGCCCAAATTCAGCCTGTTTGAATCTCCGGCGGAGAACTTTAAGGCTGAAAGGGCTTCAGATTCAGCAGCTCCTATGTAAAGAGAAAGCTTGCTCACTCCCGTGCCCGTGTCGAAGGTAATTTTGCCTCCATCCTCCGATACCAGCACCTTACCTGCTCCAAAGGCATCTTCTAAAAGCTTGTTTAAGCCGTATTGCGCATTGTTTACCAGATCATCCGCACTTGTAAAGGTGTAGGACGAATTAAAGGTAATCAGTTTGTTTACCCCATCGACTGAAATCCTGAAGCTTTTTCCTGCCAAACTGGAAAAATCCGCCGCATCAGACCCTGTTAAAGCCGCCGAAGCCCCTTCACCTGCAAAATCGCTTTCAATTATCTGCGCCTTTGCCATATTGAGCACCTGTATTGTATGAGTTCCTTCAACAGAGGCTGAGTCGCCCGAAACGGATACTATACCGCTGGCAGCCTTTGTAACCGAGTCAACCGCCGTGGTTGTGAATTTTTTGTATTGCAATTGCGACAGCATACCGGTAGACTTAAAGCTTCCGTAGGAATCGGCAAGGTATTTGCTCTGGAAGCTCACCAGAAGATTTGTTATATCTCTGTATGCCTCTGTTTTCCACTCAACAAGCTGCCTTTTCCTGTAAACATTGTCATACGGCATTCTCTCGGCCTGCATCAACTGAGTAACTATTGACTCGGTATCAAGGCCGCTCCCGCTAAGCCCCGACACTCTCATGGTCGTACTGTAAGGGTTTATTCCATTTACAGCCATATCTTCACCTTCTTTCATCTACTATGATCCCTGCAAGCTCCCACATCCTGGCAACCATATCAAGGATCTTTTCGGGAGGAATCTCCCTTATAACTTCATTACTCTCTGAATTTAGCACTTTAACCATAATGGCTTTTGTCTTTTCATGTATAGAAAACTCAAATTTCATATTGGGACCGGTGATGGCCCTGTTGGCCTTTTCAATCGCTTCTATAACTACCCTTTCAGACAAGGGCAGCTCGGATTTATCGTAATCGGTCATTTGTGAAATCGATTTGCCATCCAATGCCGTATCAATCGCCGACACCTGTGTATTCACTTTTGTGTCTGCTTTAGGCTCGGGGGCTTTTTTTGCAACCACTACCGGCGGCGCCTCAATGCCATCAATTTTCATATTAACCCCTCCGTATATATGCTTCATTTATTATATCGGATAGTTATTAAAAAAGTTTAGAAAATTTTCCCCTCTGCTCTGTTAATTTCTGCCTTCATCCTTTTTAATAAGATCCTTTAAGGATAGCGGGCCAACCTCTGCTGCCTTTTTATTTTCCTCCTGTATTTCCAGATATATTTCCTTCCTGTGTATAGAAACGGTCCTGGGAGCGTTAATGCCTATTCTGACCTGATCACCCTGTATATCCACAACTACAATTTCCATATCATCCCCAAGAACTATTGACTGCCCTTTTTTTCTTGTAAGCACCAGCATTATTTACCCCCTCCCGCCTCTTCGGCTATAAAATGCCTTATGCTGTACCCGGAGTTTTGCAAAACCACCTGCTTTGCTTTATTGTTCCGTGTGTTTATAAGTATGGGAGCCTGAAGGTTTGCCGTCATCCTGGATATATCCTCAGGGATAACTACTATGGAATAAATAAGCACCCTGCTATCCTCCGCAATTTCCAGAAGCTTTATGTCGTCATCGCTTACATCAGCCTCATAATCGGGCCTGACTGCTCTTGGGTCCACTACAACAAAAGCAAGCTCACTCCGTTCAACGCTCTGAAGCCAGCAAAAAGGCGTGTCTTCCTCCATATTTCCCAGCAGCACAAATCTGTTTATAGATTCAAAGGCAGGAAGCCCTTCGGGGAAGTATATAATATCCCCCTCATTTATTTCTATTTCTCCAAAATTTTTTGTATTTAATTTCATATATTTTCCTCCCAGATTCCAATGTCAACTTTGCAACACATATGTCAAAATATTAAAAAAAATAAGCAAACCTTAAGTTATGCTTACAATCTAACGTCAATCTTATTATCAGGCTGATAGCTTATTCTCAGTGACTGGTATTGCCTCATATATATATTTAAACGGGATGGGGCATAATTTATGTCCACGTCTCCCTCTATGTTCCTGACCTCAACTCCATTATTAGGGCCATTATCTGCAAGCCATATCTCCAACATGCCTCCTGCTACCGTTATCTCAGGACCAACCTTGGGAAGATAGTCACAGCCATATTCATGCATGGGATATGCCCGCCTCACCGCAATGGATACAATAGGGTTTCCTCCGCTTGCTATGTCGGCAAGCGCATCCCCGTCCTCGGCAGTCTGCGCTATATAGCTCATGGACTGCTGATGCGCTCTGGCGGCAATTTCCCTTGTCAGGTCAAGAGTTCCTTTTAGTCCTGCGCTTGCAAATGCCTCATATTGATCAATCATAACCCTTGGCAGCTCTGATTTCATCTGAATCTGAGCGTGCTCCTGATTAATCTCTACCTTAGGGTGCCGCGTCTGCATTTGCAGATCCCCAGGCGTACTCTCAATCCCTATTTTTGCATAAGTCTGATTTAGAATTATTCCCATAAAGTCACCATTTATATTTTAACAGTATAAACCTTGCCTATCTTAAAAAATCCACCAATGAAGGCTGTATTATTCTGGCTCCTCCCGCAAGAGAAGCGCTGTAAACATTTTCCTCATTTTTAAGGTTCATTATTGTCTCCGCTATATCAGCATTTTCATTATCACTCATTCTTTCCGAAAAATTCAGCTCGTCGTCCCCAAGCCTGTTTTCCGTGAGCTCAAGCCTGTTCTGTCTGGCCCCCACATCCGCCCTTATTCTAAGAACATTGGCCATATCCGAATTTGCATCCTCTATCATCTGCGATATGCCCGTTTTGTCCCCTGTTTCCAATGCCGTAATAAAGCTGTCAACATGCTGTATCATGACTCCCGCGGCACCTGCCGCAGCATTGGCACCACTGTTGAATAAATCTCCTCCCGCTACATTTATGTTAATGTCATCGCCTATACCTATTTCATACTTTACGGCCTCAGCGTTATCCACATCAATATTAAATGTACCGTCAGCGTTCATAAATGCCTGATTCGTCTTATATCCTGAAAAAATGTACCTTCCCGCATAGGTAGTATTTGCTATATGAACCAATTGGGTTTTCAACTGCTCCGCTTCCTCACAGATTTTTTGAGAGTCCTCGGTAGTAACAGTCCCTGTACTTGCCTGTACGGCAAGCTCATTAAGACGGTGCAGCACATCCCCTACATTTGTGAGAGCGGACTCGGTAGTGTCAAGCCATGAGCTGGCATCCTTAACATTTTTCTGATACTGCTGCAGCTCCGAAACATCAGTCCTGAGCTTTAAGGCTCTGGCTGCAACAACAGGGTCATCCGAGGGAATTCTTATCTTTTTGCCGGTAGCCATCTGCATTTGATACTTATCCAGTCTGGAAAGGTTATTTTTCATAGCATTCATCATGTTATTGATGAGCATTGTGTTTGTAATACGCATAAAACTTTTCACTCCTTATACTTTTTCTTCAAGCTATACTCCCATTTTATTTATAAGTGTGTCATACACCTGAGACATTGTGGTAATCATCATGGCAGAGGCATTATATGCGTGCTGAAACCTTATCATGTCTGTCAATTCTTCATTTGTGGATACCCCGGACGTGGAAAGCCTTCTATTTACCACCTGGCCTACTACATTCTCCTGGTTTTCGGCAAACATCAGAGCCATCTGTGAGTCTATGCCCAGTGTCGCCACCAGAGACTTCATAAAGTCCTCGGGAGCACCCTCGGAAAACATATGCGTATCATGCCTCATATCCAGAAGGGCCTGCAGGTTGTCTATATTTCCAACCTGGGAAGGGTCTCCCGACGCTGCAATCGTGCTGCTGCAATCCTCTATAACATCGGAGCTTACCGAAAAATTCTTTGCCGTGATATTTTTGTACCTGTCGGCTATGCCCGCAGCGGTGGTTTCTCCGTCTATAAAGGTTGTGCTGTCCAATGGTTTTCCGTCGGCACCCAGCATTGTAAAAAACCTTATGCCTGTAGGCGCAGTCAAAGGCCCTGAGCCGTCAGGATCTATACCGAAGCCGTCGGCGTGGCCCAGCCCATCCTGAATGGTCCCGCTGGAATCCTGAATGTACCCTTCATTAAAGCACATCGCCCAGGTTCTTACAAACTCATTCATCTTTTTTATGTAATAAGGAATTCCTTTAAACGCAGGGCTTTCCTTTAAGCTTCCCTGATAGCCGGCGCTTGCGGGAGCACTGTCGTTTCCGTCTCTCATGTCAAGATAGCCCTTAAGCTCTCCGCTCTTTACTTCAAGGGAATTCCCATCTGCCCATACCACTTCATAAAGATTGCTTATATCCTCCTCTTCATTCAGCTTTTCGGGCCTCTGTTCAACAGCCAGCCTGCTGACATCATAATGGTCGACTAAAGCCTTTCCGCTTATACTGACTGAAAAATGCTTATCGTCAGCCCCACTGGGAAGCTTTCCTACTACCACCTCATTAACGCTTATATTTACTATTCCCGACAATGTATCTACAAGCACTGTTCTCTGATCCCTTAAGTCATTGGCGGTGCTTCCGTCCAGTTCGGCCCTGTAAATCTGCCTGTTCAGCTCTTGAATCTGAGTAGCAACAGAGTTTATCTCCTCGACCTTCGACTTCACCATATCATTTACGTCGGACTGAAGCTTTTCAAAATGCCGGGCCATATTGTTAAAATATTTTGCTATAGTTACTCCCCTCTCCTTTACTATAGCTCTTACAGCAGGGCTGTCGGGATCCTTGGAAAGCTCCTGCATAGAAGCAAAAAAGCTGTCAAGCACAGTGCTGAAGCCGCTGTCCGAGGGCTCGTTAAATGCAGCCTCCAGTTCATTCAGCAGGGTGCTTTTGGTGGTCCATTCCTTATAGGATACATTTTCGCTCCAGTATTTATAGTCCAGATACTCATCTCTTATGCGCTGGATGGAAATAACATCCGAACCCGTCCCAATCATTCCCGTTCCGTCTCTAAGCGCAATAGGCTTCGACGCAACCTGAACAGCCTGCTGCCTGGAATAACCCGGCGTACTTGCGTTGCTTAAGTTGTGACTGACAACATCTAAGTTCCTCTGTGCCGAATAAAGCCCTCTTACCGATACATTAAGCCCAAAAAAAGACTCTCTCATTTTTTATCACCGTCCTGACAATCCCATTCTCATAATTATTGTTTCCATCATTTCATCTATTACATTTAAGGCGCGTGATGACGCATCATATGCAAACTTGAATTTCATCATGTTGGACATTTCTTCATCCATTGAAACGCCGGATATAGACTGCCTGTTTCCATCCGCCGCCTGAACCATTTTAAGCTGATTCTCCGAAATGGTAGCCGCTTCGCGCCCTATATTTCCTATCCCCAGTATAATCCAATTATAAAAGTCGTCAATGCTTGTTTCCTCTCCGCTTTTGCCTATAAGGGCATCGTTCCTCAAATTGGCTATTTTAAGAGCGATCGTATTATCCCCTGTGCTTCCGCTTTCAGAAGCCACTATGTTATTTAGATCCAGCAGACTGTCATCTATCTTCAAATTTCCCATTTCCATAGGAAAGCTCCCGTCAATTGCCGCAAAGAAGTTTCCTCCGTTGCTCCCGTCCAGGGTTTTACCCGAGCTGTGAAGACTGTTTACCTCCCTTGCAAAAACATTTATGAGCAAATTAAGCTTGTTTTTCAAATCGGAAATAATATTATTCGTCTCATGCACATTATTATATATACCATTTTTTACATCATTGTACATGTCTTCCGACAAAGCAGCCATTGCACCTATGTCAAATACTCCACTGTCCGAGGTCTCCGCTATGTGCTCCAACTGATCCTGTACAGTCCCTGCCGCGCTTATAATTGATGTGCTTATGCCAAGCTCCGAAAGCTCCTTTGCCATGTCGGGCACACTAAAGGACGCCGTGCTCAGCTCTGAATTTGTAACAACCATAAACTTCTTTAGGGCATTATCCCTGAAATGGAGGCCTTCCGCTGCTTTTACAGCCTCAAGCCCCTGAGCTCCGGCGGTCGGGTTATAGGGTATGGCGCTGACCTGAGCCGTAAAGTCGGCAAGGTCCGATGCAAATACGGGCGTACCGTAGCCCGCCGAATCATAATCCACATATCCAAGCCTTACGTCAATTCCCTTTGCTTTAAAGCTGTCAACCATGGCTGCAACATTGGAAATAAGATCCGCCTTTTGCGCTGCCGTAACATCCCTGTTTATGGCAAACACAAGGTCTATTTTGTCGTAAGCACTTCCGTTTTCAACGCTTCCCTTAGCGCCGAAAACCTCTCCTCTCGATTCAAGAAGCCCTTTTAGCTCTCCGCTTTTTATAGTTACGTGAGTTTCGGTGCCTTCCAGCATAGGCACGCAAAATATTCCTGTGGTTTCATCCATTCCCGCATATAACTTTGTCTGAACAGTTTTATCAAGAAGCGAATGGCCGCCAAGACTTATTGAAATCTGCCCATCCTGCATCTCTCTTACATCTACGTCTATAATTTTTGACAGCCCGTCTATCAGAAAATTTCTCCTGTCACGGTAATCGTTGGCCAAATCTCCCGAGGTCTCACTTTTCATTATCTGAGTATTGAGCAGACCTATTTCAGCTATGATGTCATTGACCTGCTGAATATTAGTCTTCACCTCATTGTTGATTGAGTTCTGAAGGCTGTCAAGCTGCTTTCCCATCTGATTTACATGCTGAATCAGCATCTCGCCTCTTTGACGGACAAGAGCCCTGAGCGTAAGACTTTCAGGCTCTTTAGACAGCTCCTGCCATGAGTTCCAGAATTCATTCATAGAGCTCTGAAGTCCCTGTCCTAAAGGCTCCCCTAAAATATCCTGCACATCCTGAAGTGTTCTGTCCCTGGCGCTCCAATAGCCAAGCTCGGTGTTTTCCTGCCTGTATATATTATCCAAAAATATGTTTCTTATCTGTCTTACCTGCTGTACGCCTGCACCTACTCCAAGCTCGTAATTTCCATACTTTGAAAACTCATGTCTGTACGGAAGGGCAGAAATCATAGTTTGCTGCCTTACATAGCCCTGACTGTTTACATTTGCAATATTATGTCCAGTGGTATAAAGACTGCGCTCACTGACATACAGTCCCGATCTGGCTATTTCATAGCTTGAAAATCCGATTGCCATATTCTACTCACTCCGTCCCCGTTAAAAAATCTTTTGCAAGCCTTACAGCTTCATATCAAAAAAATTACGTTTCTTAGCATCGCTAACCTGTCCCGATCCGCTGTAATTGTTACTCCCCGAATCCACCGATGCAATAAGATTTATAGAAAAATTTATGTATTCAAGAGAATTTTTTATAAGCTTTGAATTAAGGTCATTTTTTGCTTTCAAGCGGCCTATTGTGTCCAGCAGCAAGCCCTGACACTCCTTAAGCTTGCTTGCGTAAGGGCCTTCCATGGCTTGAGCCAAAGTGCTTATGGTCATATCCCTGCCGGCTATGCCAAGCTCCGAAAATATTTTGGCAACCAGCCTTTCCCTTAAATCCTCAAGCTTTGCCAGCTGAAGGACAAGCTCCTGCTCCAGCTTGAGCATTTTCTCAAGCTCGTCCACCTTACCCTTTATTATTACGTCCGTTTTATCCTCAGCTATCTTCAGAACGCTGTCATAGACTCCTTTTTCCTGTTTAAGCGTATTTATCAGTTCATTTGCCAATTGCATTTTGCTAAAAAACACCACCTTAGAATAATTTAGAGCCGACAGCTTAATATAATCATAAACTGCATAAATAAGTTTGGGTCTGAGCCTTTGCATACTGCCGTCTTATAGATTTATTGCGGGATCTCTGTCCCGCAATAAGCCTATATTCGCTATACTTTTTTGTCCAGCACCGACTTCAGTATTTTATCTGCGGTTTCCTGCCCATCCACATTGTAAACCCCTGTTTTAAACCTCCTGCTGATTTCCGATACCTTATCCTGCCTTATATCAGGCATATCCTTTACGGCTTTTATCACCGTCTGAAGATCCTTGGCATGACTGGATATTGAAACCACATCTTTTTTTGATTTTATTTCAGAGGCCGCCTCAATTTTCTTGACGCTTTTCTGATTTTCATAGACACCCAATACCTTGGGAATCTCTCCCCATACCTTCATAGTTACCACTTCACTTTCTTAAATACTAAAACCAAGCCAGTTACATTGTCCCCCTGCAAGCAGGATTTTCATTCTCTGCAGTATAATATATCTAAACGATTGCCCGTGCCCGCCCTAACAGCCTTAAAGAATTATTATGCGGACAGGTCCCGCTTCCTATTTATCCTTCGTATCTTATATTCATTATGTGTTAATGAAATTTTCCTGTTCATTATCTATAATAAATATCGGTTGAAGCTGAATTTTTATTAATATTATTATTAAAGTTTATTCTGGTATTTTCTTTCATAAAATAAAAGCTGCCTCCATAAAACCGGAGAGCAGCTTTTATCTTTAAAAACGCTATATTTTCTTTTTTATATCCTTATTTAAATATCTCATTTCAACGGCAGACTTTTTTCTGGTATCATTCTTTTCTACATCTGTACGCATCTGAGTTGCAGTAAATTTCAGATCATTGGCAAGCCCTTTTGCACATTCGTCGCAAAATCTTCCTGTTCTTATGGCCTTTCCGCAGGTTTCACATTCGAGCACCATATTTCCTTCGTTATTTATTATTTCCAGCCGCCCCTCCTTAAGATAGCCTTTAATTCTTTCAACGCTTATTTCCAGAATAGTTGATACCTCCGACATGCTTGCGCCGGGGTTCTTATACAGATACTCCTTAACTCTCTTAAAATCCACCTCGTCCTGCTCTCTGCATACAGAGCAAATAGGCGCTCCGCCCAAATAGTTATAAATTCTTCCGCATCTTCTGCAATTCCTTACATCAGGCATATTAATCCCTCCAAATATTAATTACTGACTCATAGTTCAATTCTTACGCCGCAGGAAACCTGTTGTGTTAAAAAGCACCATTACTTTCTTGCTGAAGCTATCACTGCAGCACATACATATGCCGCACCTGCTTCTTTTAATACTCTGCTGCACTCATTTATAGTGCTTCCTGTTGTAAATATATCATCAACTAAAAGAATTGATTTTTTATAGAGCTTCTTACTGCTATTTACCACAAAAGCATTTCTGGTATTTAAAAGCCTGTCATTTTTTTTGAGCAGGCTCTGGGTCGCGGTATTTTTTATTCTTTTTAAGGCTCCCGAGCATTCCGGAATATCTATTTCCCTGCTCAAAGCCCGGGATATTAAAAACGCCTGATTGTATCCCCTGTGCCTTTCTCTGCTTTTATGAAGAGGAACACTTACAATTATATCAAATTTATGATTATTTGTCATTTTTTTTAGCTTTTCTGCCAAAAGTTTCGAAAGCGCCCTGTAGTAGGACGCCCTATTAAAAAATTTAAATTTAATGACAGCCCGCTTTATAATACCTGTATATTCGCACACGCATACTACGGTGTCAAAATACCTCTTATTATTATTTTCTGCTTTGCCAGCTACGTAAGCCCTCTCCCAAAAAGGTATTTTTGTAAAGCAGCTGCTGCATATATCTATTTTGGCACAGGCGTCCAAAACCCGCCCGCAAAATATACATTTGGGGGGAAATATTAAATTTATAATATTTTGTAAAATATGTAACACCATCCTCTTAATATAGATATCGAACAAAATCTTAAATATTATTACAGATTTTTCACGGCAGACAATCAATTTTTCAAATTTATAAATCTAAAAATTTAAAAATAAAATTACCTCTTGCTTTTCATGAGCAGCCATGTTAAAATAACATGTGTTTCAGGTGACACATATGCTATGTCAGGTGATAATGCTTATATATTTTATATATGTGCCCATAGCTCAGCAGGATAGAGCGTCGGTTTCCTAAACCGCAGGCCGGAGGTTCGAATCCTCTTGGGCACACCAGTAAAACCCCCGAAGCCTTACGCTTTCGGGGTTTTTGCTATATTAAAAACTTGCTAACAAAATCACCATTTGACTACTTTTTGACTACTGCCGAGCAAAATTAATTGACTATCCAAGCTACTGCAATAGCCATCGCTCCAAGTCAAGGCTAAAGGGCTTGCCGCCCGCGCTTTGCAGACAGCAAGCCCTCGGGCCGCTTAACTAAAAATATTTGCCTAACTTTTTTGGGATCACTTTAAATCAGCCGGACCCTCTTTTTTACTTTACTTAAATTTGCATTTATTTACATCTATATTTATGGATTTCCCGTCAACCTTTCCGGATATAATTACTTCGTCCCCTTTGCTTAGTTCTGCTATTTTAGCGATTTCTTTCTTATCATCAAAAAAGCTGTTATGTCTTTTCAAAAATATTTTTTATTATCTTCACATTATCATTTAAGTACCTTGGATCCAGCATTTGGTCATGGCTGCCGAAACCTTGGTATTCCTTGAACAGCATTGAAGTAGAATTACTCCATTCACCATATTTATCAGCCTCTTCCTTCCACGTTTCTTTAACGTTGCTGGAAGAACGTATAAAATGGATATTGGCATTAATTGTAGCTTCATTAACCAGCCTGTTCATATACCCCATATAAACTTTTATTTTACGAGCAAGGCTCTCTTTTAAAAACTCATCTTTCAGCAGCTCACTGTACTCTCTGTTCCTTTGAATATGTGCAAGCATTTCGTTCACATCAAGCCGTATTTCTTCATCTGTACGCATACTTATTTTTGTCTTTCTATAAGAGTCGATAATAATCAAGTCCGACACTATGCCCCCCCTGCTTATGAGACCTCTTGCCACCTCAAAAGCCAGATTCCCGCCGGCTGAATACCCTAATAGTATATACGGCCCCTCTTTTTGAATACCTGTTATTAATTCTACGTATTTCTCAATCCTGTCTTCCTCTTCTATAAAGTTAAGCCCATATAGAGAATGTGAGTCAATATGTCCCGCCATATTCTTAAATGCTAATGCATAGCCGCCTAATGGAGGATATGCGAATATATTTTTGGGTGCTTTATTATTTAGCAGTATAGCCTCAGAGCTTCCAAGGACATTTTCACTTAGCCTCTGCGCAGAGCTTTCCAGCCTCTTTGCAATCATTTTTACCGTAGAGTTATTTAATATTTCTGCAATAAAAAGCTTTGTATTAAAAGTCTCACTTATTTTGGATAACAAAGATAAGGCTTTTAATGAGTGTCCGCCCAGCTCAAAAAAATTGTCATTTATGCCTATGCCGTCTATTCCAAGTATCTCCTGCCATATCTCTACCAGCTTCTCTTCCGTAGCATTGGCGGGAGCTTCATACTTAATCCCTGTCTTTATGCTGCCGTCAGGCTCAGGCAATGCTTTTCTGTCTATTTTACCGTTAGGAGTAAGGGGTATATGCTCCAGCCTTATGAAGTATGAAGGTATCATATAATCAGGCAGCTCTTTTAATAAATATTCTCTTATGCCGGATATGGTAATATCTTTTTCGGCAGTAATGTACGCACAGAGGTATTTATCCTCATTTCCCCCCTCTTTTGCTGTTACTATTGCTTCCTTTATGTCTTCGTGGCTTAGCAGCTGCGCTTCTATCTCGCCCAGCTCTATCCTGAAGCCGCGTATCTTTACCTGGTGATCCACCCTGCCTAAAAATTCTATATTTCCATCAGGCTGCCACCTTGCAATGTCTCCTGTACGATACATCCTTTCTCCCGGCTCAAAGATATTATCCACAAACCTTTCGCTATTCAGTTCAGGTCTGTTCAGATATCCTCTTGCCAGCCCTGCCCCTGATATATATATTTCCCCTGCTGCTCCTATAGGCACAGGCTGTTTGTTTTCATCCAGAATATACATATGCGTGTTGGCTATTGGCTTGCCTATAGTGACTTTACAGGCCCTTGTCAATTCATTTACGGCTGACCAGACAGTGGTTTCAGTTGGGCCATACATATTATAGATTCTGGCATTAGTTACTTTCCTCACTTGATTTAGCAGACTTTCAGAGAATGCTTCCCCTCCTATCATTATCTCCTTTAAATTATCAAAAGGGAGGTCTCCGGAATCCTTTCCTTTTATCAGCATACTCATCCTCAAAGGTGTCATCTGAAGCATATCAATATTATTCTCTTTTATTAGATCCAGCACAAGCTTGGGGTCGTTCCGGCAGTTGTCGCCTGCTATTATTACCTTCATCCCTATTGCCAAAGGCATCAATGTTTCAAGTACAAATATATCAAAGGATATTGTTGTAATACATAGTATTGTCTTACCGGGTAAAAATTCTATTTTATCCGCAATTCCTTTTATAAGGTTGTTTACGGATATATGCCGTATCATCACCCCTTTTGGTTTTCCGGTTGAACCCGAGGTGTATATCACATATGCAAGGTCGTCCGGGGTATTTATTACATTAAGCTCAAAACTTCCGCAGCGGTAAAGCTCATCATCCCCAAGGTCAACTGTCTCACCATCAAAGGCCAATTTCTGCTGTCTTTTCCCCTTTATTAATAAAATTTTGGTGCCGCTGTCCTCCAGCATGTATATTATCCTGTCCTGGGGGTATTCGGGGTCTATGGGCAGATATGCTCCCCCTGCCTTAAGGATACCAAATATACCGGCGATCATCTCCAGAGATCTCTCCGCCATTATCCCTACTATGGCACCGGGTACCACTCCCTTGTTCCTCAATACCCTTGCCAGTTGGTTTGACCTCTCGTTCAGCTGCCTGTACGTGAGCTGTTTATCTTCAAATACCAGGGCTATACTTTCAGGAGCCTTCTCCGCTTGCTCCTCAAGCAGCTCATGTATGGTGCTGCCTTTGGGATACTCCGCTGCCGTATCATTGAAGTCATAGAGTATCCTCCTTCTCTCTTCCTCAGACATCATGTTTATTTCAGATATCTTCATACCCGGTTTCCCGGCCATTTCTCTCAATATATTTATATAGTGCCCCGAAAGCCTTTCCATCGTCTCCTTTTTGAACAATTTGCTGCAGTATTCAAGTACGAACGCTATGCCTTCCCCCTCTTCCGATGCATTCATCGTCATATCCAGCCTTGATATCCTGTTTTCAGCCCTAAACGGACTGAGTCTGAGCCCTGGTATTTCCAATTGTCCCATTTCCTCATTCTGGAGTGCAAACATAACATCAAACAGAGGGTTTCTGCTTAAGTCCCTCTTTATTTCAAGCCTTTCTACCAGCTCCTCGAACTGGTAGTCCTGGTTTTCATATGCTCTGAGAGAGGTTTCCTTTACCTCCTTCAGGAACTCCTCCACCGTCTTGCTGCCTTGCGGGAAGTTTCTCATTGCAAGGGTATTTACAAACATGCCCATTATGTTCTCCAAATCGGCATGGGGCCTCCCGGCTATGGGTGAGCCCACCACTATATCCTCCTGCCCGCTGTATTTTGCAAGCATTATGTTGTATGCTCCAAGCAGTGTCATATAAAGGGTTACACCCATATTTGAAGACAGCTCTCTTATTTTATCCGTAAGCTCTCTGTCTGCCCCAAAGGTTATGCTATCCCCTTCAAAGCTCTGCATTCCCGGTCTTGGATAATCCGCAGGCATGTCCAGTACCGGTATTTCTTTACTGAACACATCAAACCAGTATTCTCCCTGCTTTTTTATTTCTCCGCTGTTAAGCAGGTTGTTCTGCCACTCCGAGAAGTCCTTGTACTGTATTCTCAGTTCCGGCAGGCCCCGGCCGTCATACAGGCTTGCAAACTCCCTTATAATAATGCCTAATGATGTACCGTCAGATATGATATGATGCATATCCATCATGAGTATATGCCTGTCTTCTCTGATTTTTAGCAGCCCTACCCTCATCAGCGGTGCCTTACCCAGGTCAAACGGCCTTATAAACCCTTTTACTATTCCGTCCGCGTCCCCCTCGCTGCATTCCATGTACTCTATATCAAAGCCTGTTTCCTTGTGCACCCTTTGTACCGGTTCTCCTTCAATTACTTCAAAGGATGTCCTTAGTATCTCATGCCTCGCTGCCAGCTGTCCGAAGGCATGCTCCAGCTTTTCCCTGTCAAGCCTGCCTTCCGCCGTCATGATTCCCGGAATGTTGTAGACAGTGGAAGGGCCCTCCATCTGTTCAAGTACATAAAGCCTTTTTTGGGCTGATGATGCAGGGTAATATTCCTTCTCTTCCGCCTTCCCTATGGATGAATATATACTGCTTTCCGTTTCCCTTATATACTCTGCCAGGTTCTTTATACTCTGCCTGGAGAATATTTCTCTAAGCGGAATCTCAACGTTGAATTCCCTGTGTATCCTTGACACAAGCATGATAGCTTTCAGAGAATGTCCGCCCAGCTGGAAGAAGCTGTCCTTTACCCCTATCCTGTCTACTCCGAGTATCTCCCTCCATATCTCTGCCAGCTTCTCTTCTATAGCATTGCCAGGCGCTTCATATTCCGCTCCCGTTTTTATACTGCCGCCGGGCAGGGGCAGGGCCTTCCTGTCTACCTTGCCGTTAGGGGTTAAGGGCATACGTTCCAGTTCTATGAAGTATGAGGGTATCATGTAATCAGGCAGTTCTCCGGACAGGTGTTCTCTTATGCCGGGTACAGCAACATCCTTTTCCTGAACTATGTATGCGCATAGGTATTTATCCCCGTTTGCCCCTTCTTTCGCCACTACCAGTGCTTCCTTTATATCTTTATGCTTTAACAGCTTCGCTTCTATCTCACCCAACTCTATCCTGAAGCCGCGTATCTTTACCTGATGGTCTGTTCTTCCCAGGAATTCTATATTGCCGTCAGGCAGCCACCTTGCCAGGTCTCCCGTACGGTACATCCTCTCCCCGGGTATGAAAGGATTATCCATAAACTTCTCCTCCGTAAGCTCCGGCCTGTTTAGATAGCCCCTTCCGACGCTGTCCCCTGCAATGTATATTTCTCCGGTTATATTCATAGGCTGCAGCCTGCATCTACCGTCCATTATATAAATTTTTGTATTATATATAGGCTTTCCTATCGGAATAACTTCCGGTACATTTCTCTCAGGCTCAAGCGTCAATGCAGTAACCACATGTGTTTCCGACGGGCCATAGTGATTGTGCAGGCAAACCTTGTTCGTCTTTAGCCACTCTTTAAATTCGTACTTGATTACAAGCTGCTCCCCTGCGGTTATTATATGCTTTACACATGCTGGGAAAATGCCAAGGTATTCATCGTGGCCCGTAATAAACTTTAATAACGATGTAGGGAAAAATACTACGTGTATATCCTCCGCCTCTATATATCTCAGCAGCCTGATTATATCATTTTTCAACTCGCTGTTTACTATGAACAGCTTTCCGCCTGCCAGGAGCACTGAAAAAATCTCCTGGTAACATACGTCGAAGCTAATGGTAGTGAATTGCAGTACCCTGTCTGCAAAATTAATATTTGTGCCTTTATATTCATAGTTAATTAAGTTAACCATATTTCCATGCTCTAGCATTACTCCCTTTGGATTACCTGTAGAGCCTGACGTATAAATTGTATACAGCAGGCTGCCAGGGGCGCTTACATGCTCAAGGCTGCTGCCGTCAGTACTATATATTTGTTCGTCCTCTAAATAATAAACCTTAGCTACGTTACCTGCCTTATATGAAAAAATCTGTTGAGTAATCAGTATATTTATACCGCTATCCTCCAGCATATATCTTATCCTGTCCTGGGGGTATGCGGGGTCTATGGGCAGATATGCCCCGCCCGCCTTGAGGACGCCCAGTATACCGACGATCATATCCAGCGACCTCTCCGCCATTATCCCTACTATGGTATCGGGTATCACTCCATTATTCCTCAATACCCTTGCCAGCTGGTTTGACCTCTCGTTCAGCTGCCTGTATGTAAGCTGTTTATCTTCGAACACCAGGGCTATACTTTCAGGAGTCTTCTCCGCCTGCTCCTCAAACAGCTCATGTATGGTCCTGTTCCTGGGATACTCTGCTTCCGTATCATTGAAGTCACAGAGTATCCTCCTTCTCTCTCCCTCAGACATCATATCGATTTCATATATATTAGCCCATGGCTTCCCGGTTATTTCTCTCAGTATATTCACATAATGTCCCGAAAGCCTTTCCATGGTTTCCTTCTTAAACAATTTTGCGCAATATTCAAGGGCAAACACTATGCCTTCTCCCTCTTCTGATGCATGCAGCGATATGTCGAATTTGGATATCCTGTTTTCAGACCTAAACGAGCTCAGCCTGAGTCCGGGTATTTCCAATTGCCCTATTTCCTCATTCTGAAGTGCAAACATGGCATCAAACAGTGGATTCCTGCTTAAATCCCTCTTTATTTCAAGCTTTTCTACCAGCTCCTCGAACTGGTAGCCCTGGTTCTCATATGCCATAAGAGAGTTTTCCTTTACTTCCTTCAGAAACTCCTCCACCGTCTTGCCGTCTTTAGGGTGGTTCCTCATGGCAAGGGTATTTACAAACATCCCCATTACATTCTCCAAATCCGCATGGGGCCTCCCGGCTATGGGCGAGCCTACTACTATATCCTCCTGCCCGCTGTATTTTGCAAGCATTATGTTGTATACTCCAAGCAGCGTCATGTAAAGGGTTATACCCATACTTGAAGACAGCGCCCTTATTTTATCCGTAAGCTCCCTGTCTATCTCAAAGGCTATGCTATCGCCTTCAAAGCTCTGTACCCCCGGTCTCGGATAATCCGTCGGCATGCTCAATACAGGTATTTCTCCACTGAATGTATCAAGCCAGTATTTTTCCTGCTTTTTTATCTCTCCGCTGTTAAACAGGCTGTTCTGCCACTCTGAGAAGTCTTTGTACTGTATCTTAAGCTCCGGTAGGGCCTGCCCATTGTACAGGCTTGCGAATTCCCTTATAATGATGCCTAATGATGTACCGTCAGATATGATATGATGCATATCCATCATGAGTATATGCCTGTCTTCTCTGATTTTTAACAGCCCCGCCCTCATCAGCGGTGCCTTGCCCAGATCAAACGGCCTTATGAACCTTTTTACCGCCTCGCCTGCTTCCTCCCCGCTGCATTCCGTGTACTCCATCTCAAAGCCCGGTTTCTTATGCACCCTCTGTACAGGCTCTCCTTCGACTGCCTCAAAGGATGTCCTCAGCGCCTCATGCCTTACCAGCAGCTGCCTGAAGGCATTCTCAAGCCTCTCCCTGTCAAGCCTGCCTTCCGCCATCATTATTCCCGGCATGTTATAGACAGTAGACGGCCCTTCCATCCGGCTCAGCACATAGAGCCTCTTTTGGGCTGATGAGGCAGGATAGTATTCTTTCTCTTGTGCCTTTATTATGGATGAATATATGCTGCTTTCGGTTTCTCTTATATACTTTGCGAGGTTCTTTATACTCTGCCTGGAGAATATTTCTCTGAGCGGAATCTCAACATTGAATTCCCTGTGCATCCTCGACACAAGCATGGCAGCTTTCAGCGAATGTCCTCCCACGTCAAAGAAACTGTCCTTTACCCCTATCTTATTTACTCCAAGCATATCCTGCCATATTTCTACCAGCTTCTCTTCCGTAATGTCAGCAGGCGCCTCATATTCAGCTCCCGTTTTTATGCTGCCGTCAAGCTCGGGCAAGGCCTTCCTGTCTACCTTGCCGTTAGGAGTCAGAGGCATACGCTCCAGTTTTATGAAGTATGCAGGTATCATATAGCCGGGCAGCTCCCTTGACAGGTACTCCCTCATTTCGGATACGGCGATATCCTTTTCCGTCACCATGTACGCACAAAGATATCTATCCCCGTTTTCCGCTTCCTTGGCTATTACAAGTGCTTCCTTTATATCTTTATGCTTTAGCAGCTGTGCCTCCACCTCACCAAGCTCTATCCTGAAGCCGCGTATCTTTACCTGGTGGTCCATCCTCCCCAGGAATTCTATATTTCCGTCAGGCAGCCACCTTGCCAGGTCACCTGTGCGATACATCTTATTTCCCGGATCGAAGGGATTGTCTACAAACCTTTCCGCCGTAAGCTCAGGCCTGTTCAGATACCCTCTGGCCACCCCTTCTCCTCCAATACATAATTCTCCCGGAATATTTACAGGCTGCAGTCTCCCATACTTATCCAGAACATATAATTTTGAATTTGAAAGCGGTTTCCCTATTGGAATGTTTGAAGCATTATTCTCTATATCGTCTATTAAATAATATGACGCAAATACCGTAGCTTCAGTTGGGCCATAAACATGTATTATCCTTCCCCTGCCCAAATATTCAAGTACCTTCCTTGCATGCGGGACCGATACCCTTTCCCCCCCGAAGAGCACCTTTCTTATATTCTTAAAGCAATCTATCCTTACATCTGCAAGAGTATTAAAAAGTGCGGTAGTCATAAATGAAACGGTTATACCGCTTTCCTCAATTACTTGCGACAGCAGCCTCATATCAAGCACTGCATCTTTGCCTGCAAGCACCAGCTTCGCTCCATTAAGCAGTGCTCCAAATATATCAAATATTGATCCGTCAAACGCATAGTTGGATAACTGCAAAAATACATCAGTATCCGCAACATCAATGTAATCGGTGCTTTTAACTATTCCCATTGTGTTGGAATGGGTGGTAAGATTCGCCTTGGGCTTACCCGTTGAACCTGAAGTATATATTACATATGCCAGATCGTTCATACTGTTTATATTGTCAACATTTGCCGCATCTCTCTTATATATTTCTTCATCAGAAAGCTCTATAACTTCCCCCTTGAAGCTCACCTTATCTGCGATATGTGCGTGTGCAAGCACTATTTCAGCTCTGCTGTCCTCCAGCATGTACCTTATCCTGTCCTGCGGATATCCGGGGTCTATCGGCAGGTACGCCCCTCCTGCCTTGAGGATGCCGAGTATGCCTATTACCATCTCCGGCGATCTTTCCGTCATTATTCCTACTATGCTATTGGGTGCCACTCTTTTCTCCCTCAATACCCTTGCCAGCTGGTTAGCCCTCCCGTTCAGCTGCCTGTATGTAAGCTGTTTGTCTCCAAACACCAGGGCTGTGTTGCCGGGGGCCTTCCCTGCCTGCTCTTCAAACAGCTCATGTATTGTGCCGCCCTTAGGATATTCCGCTGCCGTACCGTTGAAGCCATAGAGTATCCTTCTTCTCTCTTCCTCTGACATCATGTCTATTTCAGATATCTTCATGCCCGGGTTCGCGGCCATTTCCCTCAATATATTTGCATAATGTCCCGAAAGCCTTTCCATGGTCTCCTTTTTGAACAGTTTAGTACAGTATTCAAGTACGAACGCTATACCTTCTCCCTGTTCTGACGCATTCAGCGTTATATCGAACCTGGATACTCTGTT
>JAEWDM010000030.1 GCA_023390115.1 Bacillota bacterium | reverse complement strand
CACTTAAGTGTGTCAGAAGAACCGTCCCCTCGACAGTCTTATTTCAGGATAAATTTACTGTATTTAAGCGGCTTGCCTTCCTCCCATGGCCTGTATAAATTGGCAAAGTCTACTCTTTCCTGAAGTTCAGGGTGATCACATGCCCACAGCCTGTATACAATCCCGCTTTGTGGGATTGAAAGGCTTCTATAATGCATTTTTATCAGCATCCTTGCCGCTGCCTTGTTGTTTTGCGTCAGTTCCAGCGCAAACCTGTCGGCCTCCCTTTCGGTGTGACGTGTTATAGCATTGGAAGCAGGCGCTAAAATAAAAAGCACAAGATTTATCATTATAATCAGTAACGGGAGGGACGCTATGTCATGAAGCTTCACAAA
The DNA here is from genome assembly GCA_023390115.1 of Bacillota bacterium. Taxonomy (GTDB): domain Bacteria; phylum Bacillota; class Clostridia; order Acetivibrionales; family DSM-27016; genus Anaerobacterium. The sequence continues at coordinate 124,593 of JAEWDM010000030.1, read as the reverse complement.
ACCCATGGAATTTCCGGATTGGGACAATACCCAGCGCGAAGCCTTAATCACCGCAAACGCCCCGATTAATACAATAATGCAATTGACCAAAATAGATTTCCATATATGCCCCATCAGATAATGTCCTGCCTCATGGGCCGTAACGTTTAAAATTTCATTTGTGGTAAGCCCTTTTATAGTGGTGTCCCACAGCACAATTCTCCTGGAACTGAAAATCCCTGTCATATACGCATTCATTTGATTTGTGCGTGAACTGACATCGGACTCAAGGAGACAGCAGTTATTTATAGCAGTGCGGCCGAGCTGGCTTTGGATTTCCGATTCCAGAGCCTTATCCTTCAAAGAAGTATACCCGTTGAAAAGAGGATCTATAAAAATAGGAGATATATAATACATCAATATGTAAAATGGCAGGGCAGCTATCGCTATATACTGCCAGCAACGTTTCGGAGCCTTTCTCATTACAGTGTAGCAAAACCATACAATTATAGTATTAAAAACCACATCCATGAGGAGTGCTTTTAAGGAATTACTAAACCAGCTCCCCGGTGTCTGCCCCGACAGGCCATAGCTGTGAAGCCTTATGAAGCCGCTGTAAAAATCAATGGGGAGGTATATAAGATAGCTTACTGCCGAGTAAGCCGTACAGTACAGTGCAATTATTAAAAGCCTTCTCTTGAATTTTCCGGCAGCCCAGCTTCTTATACCGGCAGACAATCCTGAAAACAGGAAAAATATGGGCACCGCAAATCCCATAATAAGCTTGATACTCCATACTGCCACAGTATTCATACGGAACTCATATGCTTTTTCGACAGGAGCGGGTACGGATATCATTTCCGGTGATGCATCTGAGCCTGGGGAAGAATACCTGCTTTTAAGAAGACTGTTGTTTGAAGACTCGGTAGATGCAAGGCTGAGCATAAAAACTGCCAGAATAATTGCCAGAATGAAAATAGCTATCTTAAGACCTCTCTTCATAGAATTAATACACATCCATCCATAACGCTTACAAGTATTAATATAAACTATTCGCCAGAGAGCTTAAAAATACCTGACAAAATTTAAAGGACTTCAAACGGCATAATGATCCTGAAAATTTATATAATTTCTTTCCTGATTCCGGAATAATAGTCAATAATATTTCTTTTATATTCTTGCTCCATCAAAGGTGAGCTCAGCAGAAAGTCTGCAGATGAACGGTTCATTGCAACGGGAATGTCATACAGCACTGCAATTCTCAAAAGAGCCTTCACATCCGGATCATGAGGCTGCGACGACAGGGGATCCCAAAAAAATATCATAAAATCCACTTCTCCGTCCGTTATGCGCGCCCCTATCTGCTGATCTCCTCCCAGCGGCCCGCTTTTATAGCCCTTTACCGGCAATCCTGTCTGTTCTGTGATCATCCTGGCGGTTGTGCCCGTACCGCATAAAAAATGCTTGCAAAGCACATCATAATTGAATTTTGCCCAATCTATAAGATCCTGTTTTCTATTGTCGTGTGCTATTAAAGCTATGTGCTTTTGTTTATTGATTATGGAATTGTTCATAGGCATCCCCTTTATATTGTTTATTTTATAATTTTACAGTGCTTCAGGCATAATTGCAAGAGAATGTCGAAATACGCCGTCTCTGTTCATGTCTTTACTTTTTTTTGATTTTTTTGTAGAATAAACTCGTTTTATGTAGTATAATAATCCAATATGATAAAATATTGAAAATAGTAAACCCGTCGAAAGGCGGGGGCACAAAGCTACAAGTCTACGGTATAAATTACTTAATAATGAGTTGTCCGCCGATTTATTGTTAAGTAATAGCTTACTATGACGGTTGAGCCGCCAATATGTGATCTGTTTTGTGATGTCTTGCAGACTTTCTTTCTGCAGCCTAATTAAATAAAACCACATCTTGACGGGATAAATTGTTAGCTGGCCTGCTTTTTTATATTTTCATGTAAAAATTATAATGATGATATGAACTATGGAGGTAATTGCAATGAAGCTCAGAACTAGTAATACTGCAAGGTCGGCCACAGATAAGAATGCCCGTGAAATAGCGGGGATTATTTCCAGGGGCATCTCAAGTCTCGCAAGCCCGTTTAGAAACACCAAAATACAGCTACGTCTAATTGTCTCTTTTACTCTTATTTCAATTATTACCCTTGGCACAACAGGAATTCTTTCCTACAAAAAATCCAGTGAGGCAATTACAAAAAAGATCCAATCATATTCTTCTCAAATGATAGACCAATTTTCTACCATTAGTCAGACACATCTGAGCAAGTATGAGCTATACATTATGGAGCTTTCCCTGTCAAAGGAAATACGGGATGGCGTTGCAGATCTGGGAACAGTAGACGGCTTAGAGGATATCAGAATAAGTAACAGTATCACACAGCAAATATATACCAAATTTTCATCAACTCCCGAGGTGCTGTCTGCAGATATATTTAAGCTTGACAGCGATGCCGTCATCAGCTACAGTCCGGGGCTTTTGAATAAAAACAAGGATTTAAGGGATAAATTTATTAACCTTTTTTCTGAAAAAGATAGTTCAGTGGTATGGACCTATTATAAAGCAGTAGAAGGCGACGGGTTCACAGACTGCATAATTTTGGGCCGAAAAATTACCGCTTACTATTCTGCCAAGGATATAGGCTATATATTTATATACCTCAAGCCTAATATAATGGAAAGCGTATTGCAGACCATAAGCTTCGGAGAAGGCTCTGAAATAACGCTTCTTACCTCAGACGGAGTTGTGATTTCCGGCTCATCCCCCGAGCTCTTCGGTACGGAATTTAAAGAAAAATCAATTATGCAAAACTTAACTTCAGAAAAAAGCAAAACATTTCAATACAATATAAATGACAAAAATTGTCTTATAGCTCACTCTTATATACAGACAACGGGCTGGTACGCCCTTGCGTCCATACCATATGATTATATTAATGCCGACCCTAATACAATAAAAAATTTCATAGTGCTGTTTTTTGTCATTTCCATGCTTGTTTCCATAATATTATCCTTTATAATAGCTAAAAGTATTTCTATCCCCCTTACAGGCCTGAGTAATTTTATGTCTGACGCAAAGAACGGAAATCTTGCAATAGAGATTAAGGACAAGAGCAAGGATGAGATAGGTGAGGTAATAGGCAATTTTAATCAAATGCTTCAAAACATACGCTCACTTATATCAAAGGTTCAGTCCTCAACCCATAGGGTTCTTGACAGCTCGGAAAAAATTGAAGCCTCCTCCCAGCGTTCCTATGCAGCCTCTGAGCAGATATCCCTCACAGTTCAGGAGATTGCCAAAGGGGCCTCGGATCAGGCATCTGAAATAGCACAGGGAATGGAGCATATGAGCAGGCTGTCGGATGGTATAAACAAAGTCAGCAGCGACGCCGCAAACGTATCCTCTGTTGTTGACAACACCAGATCACTAAGCAAGGATGCCTTAAATACCGTCAAAATTCTCAATGACAAAGCGCAGGATACAAAGGCGGTTACTTCGAAAATAGTGGTTGATATCAACAGCCTGAATGATGATATGAAGGAAATTAAGAAAATAGTCAAGCTTATTGCAGATATAGCAGAGCAGACAAACCTGCTGTCGCTGAACGCCGCAATAGAGGCCGCAAGAGCCGGCGAAGCAGGAAGGGGCTTTGCGGTTGTGGCAGACGAAGTTAAAAAGCTGGCTGAACAGTCTAAGGATGCATCTGTTACCATTAACAGGATATTAAACACCATACAGCAGAAATCTGAGCTGACGGCAGAGGAGGCTAATGCAGCAAGCGACACAATAAATCAGCAGTCCGACGCAGTTTCCCAAACTGATGAGGCCTTTAAGACCATACTTTACGCTATGGAAGGCATATCGGAGCAAATAAGGCATATGGAAGGCTCGGTAGAAGAAATATCAATATTCAGGCAAAAGACCCTCAGCACCATAGAAAATGTTTCGGCTGTATCGGAGCAATCCGCAGCAACGGCACAGGAGGTTTCGGCAAGCACACAGGAGCAGATTGCGGGAGCAGAGGAGCTGGCAGCCCTGGCCAAGGATCTCAACGTAATGTCACAGGAGCTTGACACCGCTATATCACAGTTTAAGATATAGGCCGTAAGGCAAAGCGCAGGGATGGTTCTGATGCCTCACCGGAGGTAGGAGGCAGCAGAATCATCCCTGCGCTTCATCTGTGCTTTACTTCAGCTTAGCTTAAATTTATAAGCTTCTCAAGCGTGAGCTCCACGCCTAAAAGCTTTTTCAGTTCAAGGTATTCTTTAAGGGCCTGTCCGTTCCTATTTTTTGCTTTTTGAGCCCTTATCATAAGGTTTTTAGGAGTCTCAAGAGGAGAAATGTACTCTACTATGGAGGTGCTGTACCCTGCAGCCTCAAGAAGAAGCATCCTCATTCCCTCGGTAAGGGTATCCGCCATTCTTGCCTTAAGTATTCCATGCCTTAAAATCCCTTTGAAGGGAGGATAGGAATACTGTCCCAGAAGCTGCTTATGGCAGCATGGCACCATTACCATTGCCTTTACCTGATTATTTACAGCCAGCGCCATGGCCTCATCGGTTGCAGTATCGCAGGCATGAAGGCTTATTGCAAGATCAATGCTCCTGTGGGAGGCGTAGCCCCTTATATCGGTTGCAATAAATTCCATATTCTTATATCCAAGATTCTCCGCCATTTTTTGAGAAGCCTTTATAACAGCCTCGGAGGAATCCAGTCCTATAAAATGGCATGGCTTTTTAAGCACCTCTTTTATGTAATAGTTCAATACAAAGGTGAGATATGATTTGCCGCAGCCGCAGTCTATTACCGTAATGGATGCGCAGCTTTGGGACATATCCTCCAGCATGCCGCTTACGAGCTCTACAAAATGGTCTATCTGGCTGTATTTGCGGAGCATATCGTTTTTGAGCTTTCCATCCCGGCTCAGAATCCCTATTTCCTTAAGAAGAGGGCCAGCCTGTCCCAGCCTTATAAGATAGTCTCTGCCTCCCGCCTGTGCCGGGGCGGCTCCCCTGTAATGCTCATGCCCAAGTGGATTAAGCGCCTCCATACTATTTTCACGGCTTTTCATTTTTACATTTTTATTATCCGCCTCTATGCATATGGATAATCCTCTCTCTTCATATGCCACCGCGACGGCGTCATAGCTCCCCGCATAGCCCGCGAGCCTTCCGGAAAGCATATCTATTTCTATAGTCTCACTGCTTCCGCTAAAGCTTATTTTCAGCTTGTTGTCCAAAGGCACAACCTTAGCGGTAAACTCCTTTGTTCCCGATTTATATACTGCGGAAACACCCTGAAAAAAATCATAGTTTTCGGCAGCTCTCTGTTCTATTCCTTTTAGAAGCAGTTCCAGCTTCTTCACATTTTGCTTGTTCATTTTCTTCTCAGCTTTCCGTAAATATGCTCTGCTATGCAGGTCCGTCCTTAAGAATGGACTCCTCCTCGACTGTAAGCTCCCTTGAGGCACCTGTCTTCAGATGTTCGTCAAGCCTTAAGCCTCCCATCTGTATCCTTTTTAAATACTCCACCCTTTTGCCTGCGGCCTGAAACATTCTTTTAACCTGATGAAACTTTCCTTCATATATCGTAAGCTCAATTTTTGACTGTTTGCCTGCTTCAAGTATTTGCAGCTCCGACGGCATTGTTGTATATCCGTCATCTATGGTTATGCCTTCCTTGAAGCTTAATACATCCTCCTCTGTGACCTCTCCGTCTATAACGGCATAATACTTCTTGGACACATGCCTTCTCGGGGAAAGCAGCCCGTGTGCAAGCTGTCCGTCATTGGTCATCAGCAGAAGCCCCTCAGTGTCTATATCAAGCCTTCCCACAGGAAACAGCCCGAACGCCTTAAAGGAGCCGGGCAAAATGTCCGCCACCGTCTTAAGCCGTTTGTCGTAAGTAGCGGAAACAACCCCCTGCGGCTTATTCATCATGACATAAATATATTTTCTGTAGTTAACAGTCTCCCCTGCTATTTCTATCCTGCTGCCGTGAGGATCAACCTGCATTCCGCTGTCCGAGACAGCAATGCCGTCTACCTTTACCAGTCCGCTCCTCACCGCCTGCTTAATCTCCTTTCTGGTTCCATAGCCCAGATTGGCCAAAATCTTATCCAGCCTTTGAGTTTCTTTCATAGCCGCTGCCATATCCTCCAAAATTTTATGACATCCTTCTCCACCCCTTGGGGTAAAGATTCTTAAGCATGTAATCCATTTGCTTGGCCCATCCTAAGGTATATCCGCTCACACATACCGCCTTCATGCCCTTTTCTCCCTCCAGCATAAGCGTTTCGCCTTTTAGATAGCTGGACAGCTCTTTTGAATCACATGCAAAATCAATTGTGTTTTTTAAATCCTGTTTGTTTAAAGAAACCACCATAGAGTGTGACGGCTCAAACCTGTTCTTTCCAAGCTCTCCCAGATACCATCCGAATTTCGCCACCCTTATTCCCTTAAGCTCTGGCATCTTCTCAGGAAAAAAATACAGGTTGCTTCCCTTTATATCAAAATATCCGTCACCGCCAATATTCAAGTCCGCGCTCAGGTTCTCCTCCGCAAAGCTCCTGAAGGCATTAAGCCTGGCATCATCCCGCCTGTCAGAGTTAGAAGGAATATAAGCACTTTCCCCGCTTTCCGCCGCTTTTTTCCTGAGCAATGCCGCAAAATGTCCCTCACCTTTAACTCTATGAGGCCAAAGCCGCACTGTACGGGACAGCGCCTCGCCGCCTCCCGCCCATTCGGGCCTGCCGCGATCCATACCTCCCGCTCTTGGTATTTCAATAATTTCATAGCCGCTATTAAGGCTTAGGAAGGTTGATATCATTTTTTCGTTTTCTTCCGGCGAAAACGTACAGGTCGAATATACAATGCAGCCTCCCGGCCTCAGCATTTTATCCACCTGCTGGAGTATATCCCTCTGCATTGCCGAGCACTTTTCGCTTTTAAACTTTTCCCAGCTTTTTATAGCCTCCGGGTCCTTTCTGAACATACCCTCCCCGGAACAGGGAGCATCCACCAGGATTTTGTCAAAAAATTCAGGGAATGCTCCTGCAAGCTTCTGAGGGGTTTCATTTGTGACTATGGCATTTCTTACTCCGCACAGCTCAATATTTTTTATAAGGGCTTTTACTCTGTCCGAGCTTATGTCATTAGCTACAAGAATACCCCTGCCCTTCATTCCCGCGGCGATTTGCACCGTTTTTCCGCCGGGCGCCGCACACAGGTCAAGAATACGCTCACCCGGCCGTGAATCCACTGCCTCCCCCGGCAGCATGGCACTCGGCTCCTGTATATAATACAGCCCTGCGTTATAATAAGGATGCTTTCCAGGGCTTTCGCCTTCCCTGTAGTAAAACCCGTCCCTTACCCATGGGATAGGCTCCAGCTCGAAGGGAGAAATTTTCAAAAATTCTTCCACACTTATTTTAAGGGTGTTTATTCTTATTCCATAGTGCCTCGGCTTTTCATAGGATTGTATGAAATTCTCATACTCATCCTTTTCCATAAGCGTACTCATTTTATTTAAAAAATCCTCAGGTAATCTCATAAAGGCTCCAAACTTTAATTTTTATAGTGGTATTATAGCACATCACAGTGTTAAAGTTCCATTGCAAATTTCCATACGTTCAATTCGTAATTTGGCTGTGCGAGGGATTATCCGGAATAAAATTTCATTTGACTCGCAAGGAATACTTAATGCGAAAACAAAGAAAATTCCTGGCAAAGAATTAAATAAAATTTTTTTATTGTGTTTTTATTATATCCATGTTATAATATTTTTTGCAGTCAGATTTGCGGCCCATTGGTCAAGTGGCCTAAGACACCGCCCTCTCACGGCGGTAACAGGGGTTCGAATCCCCTATGGGTCACCAAAGCCATTCCTTTAAAGGAATGGCTTTTATATTGTCTCTGTTCCATATGACATAATCACATACCGCTTTGATTTTTATTTCTGATTAAATTCATGCTGGCATTTTTCACATGCTGGTTGGTAAGCAGCTCGGCTCTGTCAGGCTCCTTGTCAATTATGGCCTGCAATATGGCACGGTGCTCCTCCAGCACCTTTTTAGCCCTTCCGGGAGAGGAAAGGGAAGCATTTCTGGCCCTTTGAACATAGTGATGAAAGGTGCTCAAGGTATGGATAAGGGGCTTGCTTTTGCTTGCTCTGAATATTATATCATGAAACCTTGAATCCAGCTCCAGCAGATGAGCCGTGTCATTTTTCACGGTATAAAATTCCTCCATATCAAACGCCTCCTTTAACTCCTGAAGCTCTGTCTGAGTAATTTTTTCAGTCGCCCATCTTGCAGCCAGACCCTCAATCATCATCCTTATGGTATAGATATCCTCAATGTCCTGAGCGGATATCCCTGTAACAATCGCTCCCTTATTAGGTATCGACCGGACAAGCCCCTCAAGCTCCAACTGTCTTATGGCTTCTCTTATAGGGGTTCTGCTCACTCCCAGTTCCTCGGACAGCCTTGTTTCAATAAGGCTGTCCCCGGGCTGGTATTTTCCATTTAATATGTCGTTTTGCAGATGTATAAAAACCTTGCCTCTCAGCGAGCTTAAATTATTTTCATTTTCATTATGCTGAATTTTAGCCATATCCCTCTCCCTCTTTGAAGAGTACCCCTTTTTCTATTTGCTCTGCTTCCTGGTGTAGTTAAGCAGTCCTCCTGCAAGCAGCATCTCTGTCTGCCTGCCTGAGACTGATATGTTAACCTTTATGTCGGTATTTTTTGTGATATTGCGGATTGTCAGGCAATCCCCGGTCTTTATCTGCTCCCTCGCATCCCCGATTGCCAGCCTGTCCCCAGCATCAATTTTGTCATAATCCTCTTCATTTTGGAAGGTCATAGGTATAATACCCGAATTTATTAAATTTGCCATATGGATTCTTGCAAAGGATTTTGCAAGCACTCCCTTTATTCCAAGCTGCAAGGGTGCGAGAGCGGCGTGCTCACGGCTGGAGCCCTGTCCGTAGTTTGACCCTCCTATTATAAAGCCTCCTCCTGATTCCTTTGCTCTTTTGGGGAATTCCGCGTCACAGGGTGTCAGGCAGAACTCGGCAAGATACGGGATATTGGAGCGGAAAGGCAAAAGCTTTGCGTTTGAAGGCATTATATGATCGGTCGTAATGTTGTCGCCAACCTTTATTAAGGCACTTCCCTCTATCTTTTCCGGCAGCTCGCTGTTTATAGGGAAGGGCTTTATGTTTGGACCTCTTACCACATGAACCTCTTCACCCTCGGGCGCCGGAGCAACTACCATATTATCATCAATTTCAAAGCTTGCAGGCATTTCTATAACAGGTGCCTCTCCTAAATCCCCCGGATCTGTCAATACACCTTCAACAGCACTTGCGGCAGCGACCTCGGGGCTTACAAGGTATACCCTCGCAGATGCCGTACCGCTTCTGCCCTCAAAATTTCTGTTGAAGGTTCTGAGAGATACCGCGTTTGAGGCAGGTGCCTGCCCCATACCAATACATGGCCCGCACGCAGACTCAAGTATTCTTGCGCCCGCCGACACCATGTCAGCCAGCGCGCCATTCCTTGCAAGCATAGTAAGCACCTGCTTCGACCCGGGAGATATGACAAGGCTGACGCTCGGCTTTACTGTCCTGCCCTTTAAGATTTTTGCAACCTTCATCATATCCATATATGAGGAGTTGGTGCAGCTTCCTATCGCAACCTGGTCCACCTTTATTTTTCCTATCTCCGCTACCGGGGCAACATTATCGGGGCTGTGCGGCTGTGCCGCCATAGGGCACAGGCTTGACAGGTCTATTTCTACCTCCTCGTCATATACGGCGTCCGAATCGGGAAGCAGCTCTGTCCAATCAGCTTCTCTTCCCTGTGCTTTCAGGAATTCCCTTGTTATTTCATCACTGGGGAAAACGGAGGTGGTAGCTCCCAATTCCGCTCCCATGTTTGTTATAGTAGCCCTCTCAGGCACCGTCAGGCTCCTTACTCCTTCTCCGGCGTATTCTATTACCTTCCCTACGCCGCCCTTTACCGACAGCACTCTAAGCACCTCAAGAATTATGTCCTTAGCTGAAACCCACGGCTTCAGGCTTCCCTTCAGATTGACCTTACAGACCCTGGGCATCATAAGGTAGTAAGGGCCTCCGCCCATTGCTACTGCAACATCCAGTCCGCCCGCGCCTATTGCAAGCATTCCTATGCCGCCTCCCGTGGGAGTATGGCTGTCGGATCCCAACAGTGTCATCCCCGGAACCCCGAATCTTTCAAGCTGCACCTGATGACAAATGCCGTTTCCCGGCCTCGAGAAATATATACCGTGCTTTGATGCCACAGTCTGTATATATTTGTGGTCGTCGGCATTTTCAAAGCCCGCTTGAAGTGTATTGTGGTCAATATATGCCACTGACTTTTTTGTCCTGACCCTGGGTATTCCTATAGCCTCAAACTGCAAATAGGCCATGGTCCCTGTCGAGTCCTGCGTCAGCGTCTGGTCTATCCTTACGGATATTTCCGTTCCCGCCCTCATTTCTCCACTTATAAGGTGAGCCGCTATAATCTTCTGTGCCAGATTTTGTCCCATTATAAATCCTCCCTGTATATAATTAAATTAATAAACATTATTTGTAATGAAAATTACTTGCCAAATCCCGGCATGTCGGGCACTAAAAGCCTTATGGCCTCGACAAGCTCATCGTCGCCTATCGCCGTTACTCTGCCGTCCCCGTACTGTCCGTCAACCCATTCCTTAATTACCGCTATCCTCGGGTCCTTTTTATCCAGCCTCCCGCTTCCCGACAGCTCCATATACGAATTTATCCAATGTGCAATGCCGGCAAGTCCGGATCCCTGGTTTATTGCCACACCTATCGGACGCCTGAGTATTTTTGCAGTGTCGAATATATTATAAATTTCTTCATCCTTTAAAAGCCCGTCCGCATGTATCCCCGCCTGCGTCACATTAAAATGCCTTCCTGCGAAGGGCGTCCTGGAAGGTATTTTATATCCTATTTCGTCCTCATAGTACCTCGCCATGTCGGTTATTACCGTAGTATCCATTCCATCGGTTGCGCCTCTTAACTGTGCATATTCAATAACCATTGCCTCCAAAGGAGTATTCCCCGTTCTCTCTCCTATCCCCAGGAGTGAGCAATTAACGCTTGAAGCTCCATACATCCATGCAATGGATGAATTTGAAACAGCCTTATAAAAATCATTATGCCCATGCCATTCTATCAATTCACTGGGGAAGCCCGCATGGTGCCTCAGCCCGTATATTATGCCCGGCACACTTCTGGGAAGTGCGGCTCCGGGATAAAATACACCGTATCCCATGGTATCGCAGGCCCGGATTTTTATTTGCACTCCGCTTTCCTCCATAAGCTTTCTGAGCTCAAGTGCAAATGGAACGACAAAGCCGTAAAAGTCAGCGCGGGTTATGTCTTCAAAATGGCACCGGGGCTTTATTCCCACCTCAATAGCATTTTTTATTATCCCCATGTAGTGCTCCATAGCCTGTTTCCTTGTCATGTTAAGCTTTTTAAAAATATGGTAATCGGAGCAGCTCACTAAAATCCCGCTCTCCTTCATGCCCATATCCTTGGCAAGCTGAAAGTCACTCTTTGTAGCCCTTATCCAGCTTGTGACCTCCGGATACCGGTATCCTCTCTCCTGGCATTTGTATACCGCCTGCTTATCCCTATCGCTGTACAGGAAAAATTCACTTTGCCTTATTATCCCGTTTGGTCCTCCGAGCTTATGCAAAAGGTCAAATAAATGCACTATCTGCTCAACGGTATAAGGAGCTCTCGACTGCTGTCCGTCTCTGAAGGTGGTATCGGTGATCCATATCTCGTCGGCAGGCTGCATAGGCACTCTTCTGTGATTGAACGTACATTTCGGTATCTCGTCATAGCTGAAAATTTCCCTGTAAAGGTTGGGCTGGGCTACATCCTGAAGCGAATACCTATACTGGGTCTGCTCCAGAGTATTGGTTTTTTTATTAAATTCTATCATATCTATCCCCTCACCAATCTCATTCTTATAAATGTATCTGCATTGTTTTGTATATGTGTATAATTGTATACAATAGTACAATTAATGTCAATAAAATACTTTAGAATATTTCCCGTTCCAGGCTTATATACTTTAAAGTAGATAGAAACAGAGTCGTCCCCTATATCTGGAAGTTCTTCAAATTTAGCCGCTTAACAATACGGGCAATATATAAAAATATCTCACTCTTTGTGTTATTATCTAATCGTTGAGTTTTTCTGCTTTCGTTAAACAAAAGATCAATAAAAAAAGAAGGAGTTTTAGGAATTTATGTCGAACCCTTATTTACCTTATAACAAATTGCAACAAAGCTCGCAACTCATTAATCGTTATTAAATTTGGAGGGAAAACAATATGAAGGATACAGAAAAAAACAAGGTTAATGCTTTCAGTCTCTCAATTTTATTCTCAGTATTGGCAGGCGTTGTTTGGGGAATTATATCAGGTTTTATAACAAAGCAGTGGGGTTCCTTTATTTTCTTTATGCTGGCAGGTGCTGTTTCGCCCATTATTGCAAAATTATTTTTGGAATCCTCGCTTAAAAAGCTAATCATATCCTTTACAAACGAAATGGAGCTAATTAAGAAGGGTGATTTTTCGAGGCTTGTAGACTCTAAAAACTATGGCATTTTTAGGGGCCTGTCTACCAGTGTAAACTCTGTTCTAAGCGATATACGCACATTAATAGAAGGCTTTTTTACTCTATCTCTTTCCATTATACAATCCTCAAGAAGAGTGAGCTCCACTTCTCAAGACGCTTCATCCGCCATGACTGAAATATCCAAAACCATAGACGAGATTGCAAGAGGAGCCTCCGAACAGGCTCAGGAAGCACAGCAAGGCGTCCGTATGGTTGAAAAGCTGTCCGAGCAGATCAATTTTGTCTATGAAAGCTACAATGAGATAACGCAGGAAACTACAAGGATTAATGAGCTGAATAATGTAGGTCTTGAGTCCGTCAGCATTCTGAGGGATAAATCCGAGGAAAACTTCAATACCTCTGAAAAGATATTTTCGGTTGTCGAAAAGCTTACAAATACTACAAAGGATATCGGCCTTTTTGTAGAATCTATAGAAACTATAGCAGAGCAGACAAACCTTCTTGCATTAAATGCCGCAATAGAAGCGGCAAGAGCCGGAGAAGCAGGCAAGGGCTTTGCCGTTGTGGCGGAGGAGGTTAGGAAGCTGGCTGATCAGAGCAGAAAATCCACCGAGGAGATCAATAATCTCATGCAGAGCATACAGCAGGAGTCGGGGCTTGCCATACAGTCCATGGAGATAATGAAAAAGGTTTCTCAGGAGCAGAACGCCGCAGTTAACAAGACAGACAGCTCCTTTAACGACATCGCAAACGCAATCAGGGCTATTGTAACCAAGATAAATGAAGTTAACGAGTCTGTCACAAAAATGCAGACCGATAAAAATGAGGTTATTGCGGCAATTGAAAATATTTCTTCGGTGTCCCAGCAAACCGCGGCCTCCAGTGAGGAAGTAGCCGCAACCACAGATCAGCAGCTTAAGTCCATAGAGGACATGAAGGTTGACGCTGAAAGCCTGGATTTGCTGGTGCAGGAGCTTGATAAGAAGCTTAAAAAATATAAAATAAGATAGTACATACCTTTGTTTACTGAATTCCTGTGGCCTGTGTCACAGGAATTTTTTGATCATTTATTATTAAATAAAGACGTTATAATAAAATGGAGGATGCATTCTGCACCCTCACATTTTTATACCGGATAAAACCGAAAAATAAGCCTTGCCTAAATTGTCCAGGCGTTTATCCAAACACCTTAACTCTCTCCTCCAGCGGACTGAACTCCTTCTCTCCCGCAGGTGCAGCAGGCTTCCCAAACGGCATCTGGGCAATCAGCTTCCAGCTTTGGGGTATACCCCACTCTTCCCTTACCTCATGGTCAATCAGTGGATTGTAGTGCTGAAGAGAGGCTCCGAAGCCTTCGGCCTCCAGCAATGTCCATGTTATGTATTGCAGAATTCCTGAGGCGTGCTGGGACCAGACGGGAAAATTATCCTTATATGAAGGAAAGCTTTCCTGAAATCCTTCAACAATTTTCTGATCCTCAAAAAATAAAACGGAGCCGTATCCGTTCCGGAAGGAATTTATCTTCTGCTCCGTCGCTGCAAAGCTTTCTGCCGGAACAATTGCCTTAAGGGCTTTCCTTGTAATATCCCACAGCCTGTCGTGGTGATTTCTCAATAATAGCACCGCCCTCCCTGTCTGAGAGTTAAAAGCAGAAGGTGTATGCTTTACGGCATATCTTATTATTTCCTGTATTCTTTCATCGGTAGCCACACTTTCTTTACTTATTTCATAAGCAGAGCGTCTGTTTGCAATAGCTTCATAAATTTCCATACCCATTTTACTACCTCCTCATTTGTCAACTTCATATGTTATTCTTACCCTCTAAATTTAAAGCTAAACTCAATATTAAAACATATTGCATAGTTCAGAGATTTTGTTTATAGTATATATTATAATGAAAATGCATATTATTTGCAGATAGTAATAAGCTGCTGCAAAAAGCAATATAACGGAAGGCAATATTAAAGGGGGGGATTTAAGCCATGAAAATAAAGGTTGATATTATTTCAGGCTTTTTAGGAGCGGGTAAGACCACCTTAATAAAAAAGCTTCTTAAGGAAAAGCTTGATAATGAAAGGCTTGTAATAATAGAAAATGAGTTTGGAGAAATAGGTATTGACGGGTCTCTTCTAAAAAAAGCAGGTGTAGAGGTAAGGGAAATCAACTCAGGCTGCATATGCTGCACGCTTGCAGGAGATTTTGAAAAAGCTGCCGGCGAGGTAATACAAAGATATTCGCCGGAGAGAATAATTATAGAGCCTTCGGGAGTAGGTAAGCTTTCGGATATAGTAAAATCCTGTCAAAGTCCGCGCCTGAAGGACTTATTGGATATTAACATGCTTATAACCGTGGCCGACGCCCAAAGGTACGCCATGTATCTCTCCAACTTCGGAGAATTTTTTAAGGATCAGATAAAATCGGCCAAGACTGTCATTCTAAGCAGAACGCAAAAGTGCGGCAGCAAGGAGCTGGAGGAAACCGTCTCTTCAATAAATACGCTGAACGGTACGTGCAATGTAATAACAACCCCATGGGAAAGCCTTGATGCCGGAGTTATTACGTCTGCTTCCGAGCGGAACGCCCTGACGTCACTTGAGAAGGAAGTTAGAAATGCCTGTGAAAAGGAGCATTCACACAGCGGGAATTGCGGCTGCGGGCATGAGCACAGGCATTCGCATTGCGGCTGTGGCCATGAGCACAAGCATTCGCATTCCGGAAGCGCAGGCGATACCTTCACCTCATGGGGTGCCGAAACCCCAAGGATATATTCACAAAAGCAGCTTGAGGATATGCTTAAGTCCATAAGCGGCAGCAAGTCATATGGCACGGTGCTGCGCGGCAAGGGCATATTGCAGGTGCAGGGGGGCAAATGGGTACAGTTCGACTATGTATCGGGAGAGTATGATATTAAAGGCACATCCCCAGGCTATACCGGCCGCCTGTGTGTAATAGGCAGGGACTTAAAAAAAGACAGGCTGCGTGAGCTGTTCCAGGTTAACACACAGGCGAGGTGAAAAATGAAATCACACATAGATATAGTAACGGGATTTCTAGGGTCAGGCAAGACCACCTTTATAAACCGGCTGATTAAAAGCAGGAAAATGTCGGGGCAGCGCATTGTGGTGCTGCAATGCGAGTCGGGAGAAGAAAAGGCAATATCCCCGCTCTCCTCCAATAACGGAGAGACATACATTAAAAGGGTGGATAGTGAAAAGTCAATAACACCACTTTACATATCGGAAATTATAAAGCAGCATCTTCCCCACAGAATTATTATAGAGCATAACGGTATGTCAAGGGTGGGGGATTTGCTTTCTGTACTGGGACATCACAGCCTGATCGGAGTGTGCAGTGTCGATATGATTTTTCATATGGCACACGCTTCTACCTTTGATGTCTTTATGAGCAATATGGGAAATATACTTGAAGAGCAGATTGTGAACAGTCAGGCAATTATTATCAATAATATTGACAACGCTTCCAAATATAAAATAAACAAAATAACAAAGGCCCTTTCCTCCCTGAACAGCTCAGCAAGGGTGATTACGGTGTCCTTTAAGGATGATCTCAGCAGAGCCATTGATAACGGCTTACTGTATCCCCAAAGAACGGGCTTGTTTTCCAAGCCTTCTGATGTACTTTTTTTGCTGTTTGCCGTGTTTTCGGTGTCATACTTTCTGTACACGGTGTTCATAGCGACAGGGCGGTTTGAGCTTGATCTTTCCCGGCTTCAGCTGTTCAACACCGTATTCATAAGCATTTTAATACAGGCCTTTCCCTTTATACTGGTAGGAGTGCTGATATCCTCCATACTTCAGGTGTTTGTGCGTGAGGAAACCATCATAAGGCTGTTTCCCCGTAATAAGGCAGTGGCATTTGGAGCTGCGGTAATTTCAGGAATATTTTTTCCGGTATGCGACTGTGCCATTGTTCCCGTGGTGGGAAGACTGGTGAAAAAAGGAGTTCCTCTGCCGGTGGCAATGACATTTATGCTGGCTGCACCAATAGTCAATCCTATAGTTATCGCCTCTACATTTTATGCTTTTCCGGGACAAATTCAGGTGGTTCTTTTAAGGACGGCTTTAGGAATAGCTATTGCGGTAGCGGTAGGCATAGTATTTGTGATTTTCCCTCAGAGCAGCCCTTTAGCCGAGGATAACAGCATAAGGCGGGATGCATGTGCGTGCGGCTTCTGTGATAATGGATATGCGGAAAAAAAGGGCTTTATGCCGAAGCTTGAAGCGATATGC
Source organism: Bacillota bacterium (assembly GCA_023390115.1). GTDB lineage: Bacteria > Bacillota > Clostridia > Acetivibrionales > DSM-27016 > Anaerobacterium. The sequence continues at coordinate 107,678 of JAEWDM010000030.1, read as the reverse complement.
ATGCATGCCGCTTCAGAATTTTTTGAGGTGGGGAGATTTCTTGTGATTGGAGCGTTTATTTCTACCGTGATGCTTACCTTTATTCCTAAGGAGATACTCTCAGGCCTGGGAGGAGAAAGCGCGGCATCTCTGCTTGTTATGATGGCGGCGGCCTTTATATTCTCAGTATGCTCCACATCGGATGCCTTTATAGCACGCACCTTTACAGGGCAATTTCCCTTAAGCTCCATTATGGGCTTTCTGGTACTTGGGCCAATGTTCGACATAAAAAACCTTCTCATGCTTTTAGGAAGCTTTAAAAAGAGCTTTGTAATCAGGCTTGTGCTTGCTATTGCCGTTGTCTCCTTTGCCGTGCTGTACTTATTAACACCAATACTGTTATAGGAGTGACCGTTATGTACGATGTCAGGTATAGAAGATTTAATATTGAGGCTTTAATTAAAGCTGTAATCATGTTGGGCTTTGCGCTGTTTTTTTATATGACAATCCGGTCGGGAAGTGTTCAGCTTTATGTTCATCCCAGAATTGTGCCGTATATGAAATTTTCAATTGCTGCTATGCTGCTTATAGCGGCATTCCTTGTAAGGTCAGCGTTTATGCCCCAGGTGACAAGGGTAAAAACGGCGTATCTGCTCTTTTTTATAATACCGCTTGCCGCTTCCTTTTTAATACCTCCAAGTGTTATGGATACCTCGGGATTATCAGGGAGCAATTTTAAGACTTCTCAGCAGCCTAAAACCGGGCCTGCCTCAGAAGGCAGCCTCTCATCAGATTTTACATCTCCTGAGGATGTCGGCAGTCTTATTAACGAATACCCGGGGACATCCGAAGAGCTCTATGAAATCCCCGAATATCAGGAAGAGCCCATAGATACTCAGCCACAGCTTCAGGGGGACAAGGTCATAGTTGACGATGCAAATTTTGCTGTTTGGAATGACGAGCTCTACTATAATGTGGATAAGTATGACGGAAAAAGTATTGAAATAAAAGGACAGGTTTTAAAGGATTCCGAGTTAAACCCGGATGAGTTTGTGGTGGTGAGATTTATGATGTCATGCTGCACCGCGGATCTCCAACCCATAGGAATTATATGCCGTTATAACGCTGCAGGCAAGCTGGAGAGCAACGCCTGGATAAAGATAAATGGGAAAATTGTGCAGGATAGTTATGAGGGCGAGCTTTACCCCCTGATTGAGGTAGAAAGCGTGGAAAATGCCGCCAAGCCTCAGGAGGAATATATCTACCCCTGATTGATTAAACCCTTATTCCCCTTGTCTAACCGATCTATGCGTATTATACAGCTATATTTGGGAAATACTTTGCTACAAGACACATACTAGTCTATTTCCCTTCTCAATAAAAATTCTTGCATATCTTTAAGTTTTGTACTATATTAATATATGATAATGCAAACGCAAATCATTTGCAAATATATTTTAGGAGGATATATCGTATATGAAAAGAATTATGACAGGCTTTATATGTCTTGTGCTGACTTTAGGCATCGGTTTTCTTTCGGGCTGTTCCGCTAAACCGGCCGAAAGCCCCTCTGCAGGTGAGGAAAAAAAGCTTTCGGTTTTTACAAGCTTCTACACCATGTATGACTTTACTAAAAAAATAGGAGGTGATAAAATTAATCTTACAAATATGATTCCCTCGGGAGTAGAGGCCCACCACTGGGAGCCGTCGCCCTCGGATATCGCAAGCCTTGAAAACGCCGACATATTCGTATATAATGGGGCTGGTATGGAGAGCTGGGTGGACAAGGTTCTCGAATCCTTAAAAAGTGATGAGCTTGTGTCCGTGGATACCTCAAAGAGCGTAACTCTGCTGGAAAAGAGCAGTCAAGAGGATGAGGATGAGCATGAGGATGAGGACGAAGAAGGCCATGATCACGGGGATCTTAAATATGACCCCCATGTATGGCTTGATCCCATGAATGCAAAAAACCAGATGGAGGCTATAAAAGACGCGCTGGCAGAGGCAGATCCGTCAAACAAGGATTATTACGAACAGAATTACCGGGATAACGCCGAAAAGCTGGATGAGCTGGATAAAGCTTTTAAGGATGCTGTTTCCGGCTTTAAAACAAAGGATATCGTGGTCAGCCATAAGGCCTTTGGGTATTTATGCAATGCATACGGGCTGAATCAGGTTGCCATTGAAGGCTTGAATGCCGAGTCGGAGCCTACTGCTGCAAAAATGGCCGAGATAGTGGACTTTGTAAAGCAGAACAATGTCAAGTATATTTTTACGGAGGAGCTGTTAAGCCCTAAGACAGCAGAGGCAATTGCAAATGAGTCCGGAGCGCAGGTAGCTGTTTTAAGCCCGCTGGAAGGACTTGAGGAAAAGGATATTCAGGCAGGACGGGAGTATCTGTCGGTGATGCGGCAAAACCTTGAGGCACTTAAAAAAGCTCTTGAATAACAGTATTGGAAAGATATAAAAATGGACAAATTAATTGAAGTAAGAAACCTTAATTTCGGTTACAGTGAAAAACTCATCCTAAAAGATATCAGCTTCTGCGTGAACAGAGGGGATTTTGTGGGAATTATAGGAGCAAACGGCTCCGGAAAAAGCACCCTGCTTAAGCTTATGCTGAGGACCTTAATGCCGGTCAGCGGGCATATAAGCCTGCTTGGCCAGGATATAAAGGGTTTTAAGAGTTGGAGTAAAATAGGCTACATATCACAAAAGGCAACCTCCTTCAACGGAAGCTTCCCCGCTACCGTAGAGGAGGTTGTTCAGGCCAATCTGTTTTCAGATATAGGTCTTTTCAAGCTTCCTAAAAAAAGACATAAGGAAATGGTTTATCATGCTCTTGAAAGGGTTGAAATGAACAATTACGCCAAAAGGCTGATGGGAAATTTATCCGGGGGCCAGCAGCAAAGGGTGTTTTTGGCGAGGGTTCTTGTTAATAGCCCCGAATTGATTTTTTTGGATGAGCCCACATCAGGAATCGATGCCAGGTCTGAGGAAGCGGTGTATTGCCTGCTCGCGCGGCTTAATCACGAGCTTGGCCTGACTGTTGTCATGGTTACTCATGACCTCGGGGCCATTACAGCCCACTCTAACCGACTTATCTGTCTTGGAGAGAACGGCTTGCTGGAGCATGACCCGTCTCATGGACTGACAAGGGATGTTGTTACCGAAATATACGGGTACGACATAAACCTGCATTTGTCCGGCTCGGGCCACTGTAAAAATTGTATAAGAAAAGAGGGCGAATAATGCTGGATATTTTACAATACGAATTTATGCAAAAGGCTTTTGCAGTGGGCCTTCTCATTGCGGCTATAACTCCCTGCATAGGGGTTGTCGTGGTTCTCAAAAGACTTTCCATGATGGGAGATGCCCTGTCCCATACCTCGCTTGCCGGGGTAACGGCCGGATTGGTGTCCGGATTAAATCCGATACTGGGTGCCGTCGTTTTTGCCGTTGCTTCCGCCCTTGGTATCGAGCAGGTAAGGAAGGCATTTCCAAGGTATTCCGAAATTGCAATTGCAGTAATTATGTCCACAGGTATAGGCCTTGCAGGTGTGCTGTCAGGCTTTGTTAAAAACAGCGCAAGCCTTAACAGCTTCCTTTTTGGAAGCATTGTGGCCATAACCGATTTTGAGCTTTTTATGGTTATAGGACTAAGTATTGTAGTAATTTTATCGGTAATTCTGCTGTACAAGGAATTGTTCTATTGCACCTTTGACGAGGAGTCGGCAAGGCTTGCGGGCGTTCCCGTAAAAGCTGTAAATTTTATATTCACCCTGCTTACCGCCATTACCATTTCAATATCGGTAAGGACAGTGGGAACTCTTATTATATCCTCGCTTATGGTTCTTCCCGTGGCCTCTGCAATGCAGCTTGCCAAAAGCTATAAGCAGACGGTCATTTTTTCTGTGCTTCTCTCCGTATTTTTTACCTTCTCGGGACTTTATATTTCCTACTATGTAAATTTAAAGCCCGGAGGCACCATAGTGCTTATAGGAGTCATTGCACTTATCTCTATACTTGTCTTTAAAAAAATATTCTCAAGACTTCGGGTAAAAAAATCTCATATGAAATCGGCATAAAATATTTATTTAACTTATAAATTTCCGCCTCTTTTGACATACTAGGAAATAGTTAAATTTAAAGGAGAGGCTGTAATGAACGAAATGAATGAATTGGAGCTTTTGCTTCAGGATGTTGAAAGGCTCCGCAATAAGCTGAATGATATCATATCATGCAAAAACAGCTTTAACCTTCAGGACCCTGAAATAATATCCGCCAGTCAGGTTCTTAATGCCGCTATTACAAAATATAATGATATTATCGAGAAGAAACGGACGAAAAATCCCTCTCTATAACATAATTTTATAAGGCTTAATAAAAATTTAAAAAAATTTTCCTAAAAAGTATTGACAGTACTCAAAACGAGTATTATAATTTGTTACATACACTGGTAATTGATAATTTATTAACGGTCCTTACTTTATTGGAATATTGACTGTGTTTAAGAAGCCTTACATGACTTATATATTTGCAGTTATCTATATGATTATTAATTCTTTTAAATGTACTTATAGGGCTGTGGTACATTTACGCGGTGTTTAAAATGTATTGGGGCAATTGTATATTCCGGTATTTTCCAGATACCCGGGAAGATATGAAGTTCCTGATGCAAAAGGCGAAAGAGAAGCTCAGGCTGTAAATGCTTTTGTTTTCTTTGGTTGCCGATGTTTTACCGATTTGTAAAAAGGGGAATATACAAATTGCTGGATGAGAACATAGACAAACTAAGAGATGCACTAATTAACGAAGCACAAAAACGCAGCTTGGATACAGATATAGTTTTAGCATTGAGCGAAAGGCTTGACGCATTGATTTTAAGAGTATTGCAAAATCAATGAGCATTTCTTAAGCTAAAGCAGCATTGCACAATATTTAAGCCTGTCAGCCTATACAAAACAGTTGCGACCTGTTTAAATAGATTTTGCTGATATACACTTAAAATAGGCGGCAGCATACTTACCTTTTACTACATATATTCTTCTTCTTGCAAACAAAACAGGAGAACGGTTATATTAATCCGCTTTGCCGGGAAAATTATAGCCGTTCTCTTGCTTTTACAGTGCTCCTTATACCCTTACCTTCTTTTCAACTATTATAGGCCAATCAGCTTCTCCCTTTAAGCTTTTTCCCTGTGTCACAACCGCATTCTTATCCAGTATTGCATAGCGCAGCATGGCATTTTCTTCAATGCATGCACCCTGCATTATTATGCTGTCCTTTACAACGGCTCCCTTGTTAATGGTTACTCCCCTGAAAAGAACGCAATTTTCCACTATCCCCTCAATTATGCACCCATCTCCTACTATTGAGTTTTTGACCTCTGCCTCATCATTATATTTTGCAGGAGATTCATCCTTTACCTTTGTATATACCTTCCCATTGTCTATAAACAGCTCTCTTCTAACCTCAGGGTCAAGCATCTCCATATTGCACCTGTAATACATCTGAACAGTGCTTAAGCTTCTCCAGTAAACATCATATTCATACCCGTATATATTAAGCGTGCCGAGATTTCTGATAACAATATCCTTTACAAAATCATAATTGCCATGGGCAGCACTCTCCTCAAGAAGAGATATAAGAAGCTCACGTTCTATTATATATATTCCCATCGAGCCGGTCTTGGTCCACGGGTGAGGCGGCTTTTCCTGAAGATCCAAAATCTTTCCGTCGTCCCCAAGCTTTATCAATCCCAATAAAGAAAGCTCCTCTTCCCCGAAGTTGTTCATCTCCCTGTAGGCAATGGTAATATCGGCGTTGTTTTCAATATGCTTTTCAAGCATACTGTCAAACGACACTTTATATATGCAGTTTCCCTGAGCTATTATCACATATTTTTCATTACTTCTTTTCAAGAAGGTTATATTGTTAAACATCGCATCCGAGCTTCCCCTGTACCATCCCGTATCGTTTTCCGAAAGGTATGGAGGAAATATAAAGAGCCCGTCATTTTTTCTGTCCAGATCCCATTCCTTACCCGATCCAAGATGATCCATAAGAGAACGAAAGCTGTATTGAGTAAGCACCCCTATGTTTGTTATACCTGAATTTACCATGCTGGACAGCGCAAAATCTATAGCCCTGTATTTTCCAGCCACCGGCACCGCCGATATGGATCTCATTGAGGAAAGCTCCTTAAGTCTGTTGTTTTTGCCTCCTGTAAGTATAATTCCCATAGCATTTTTCATTCGCATACACCGCCCTTGTATACATTTTTACCCGAAGAAATTTTTAAATCACAAAAATCCTCTAAAGTCACCTCTATGTCTATCATTACGTTTTTCCCCACATGTGCTTCATCCGGAATATGTGCCGCTTCACCTATAACTGTAATTCCGGAGTTGTATATATGCGGCTTATGCTCATTGGACACTATTTCTCCGATACCCAATTTCACATGCCTTCCCACATAGGCCCGCTCGCCCACAATGCATTGATTTATAACCGCTCTCTCCCCGATGCTTGCACCCGACATAATAATGGAGTCTTCTATCACAGCGTCCTTCTCTACAACCACTCCGGGAAAAATTACGGAATTTTTTACTTTTCCATATATCATACACCCCTCAGCCACAATAGACTTTTTGATGCTTCCGTCAGGGCCTATATAATGGGCCGGAGCGACAGGATTTGGTGTATATATCCTCCAATTCGGATCAAACAGGTTGAAGTCGGGTATTCTCCTTATAAGATCCATGTTGGACTCCCAGAAGGCCTGTATCGTTCCGACATCCCTCCAGTAGCCGGAAAATTTATATGCCCAGAGGCTTCTTCCATCCTCAAGCATCATGGGAATAATATTTTTGCCGAAGTCATATTGAGAGAATGTGTTTTCATTATCTCTTATAAGGTACTGCTTTAATGTGTCCCAGTTGAATATGTATACTCCCATAGAGGCCAGAGTGCTTTTAGGCTGCGCAGGCTTTTCTTCAAACTCATAAATCCTGCCGTCTCCGGAGGTATTCATAATTCCGTATCTGCTGGCTTCGTCAATAGGTACGTCTATTACGGAAATAGTTGCCTCGGCATTATTTCTTTTGTGAAAGTCAAGCATCTGTGAATAATCCATTTTATAAATATGATCCCCCGAAAGTATTATAACGTACTCAGGAGAAATTTTGTCAACATAGTGTATATTCTGAAATACCGCATTTGCCGTGCCCTTGTACCACTCTCCTACTTCCTCCTTCAAATAAGGCGACAGTATAGTGACGCCGCCATTTATTCTATCCATGTCCCATGGCTTTCCTATACCTATATGGGAATTGAGCTTAAGAGGCTGATACTGAGTTAAAACACCGACAGTGTCAATTCCCGAGTTTATGCAGTTGCTTAATGAGAAATCAATTATTCTGTATTTGCCTCCGTAAAGCACCGCAGGCTTTGCTATGGTTTTGGTCAAAACTCCCAGCCTGCTGCCCTGCCCTCCCGCAAGCAGGAGCGCAACAATCTCCTTTTTTACCATTTAATTTCCCCCATTCATTCGTATAATTTTAATGACTCGCAAGTCTTTTATCTATATTTCACGGAACCGCTAAAAATGCCCCCCGGCGGCAAGCAGTATTATATATATCCAGCTTACCATCTTTTTAAAATCAAGTAAATGCTTTGCAAGCTTCGGTTTGTAAAATTCAGGTTCATTCTACAGGACAGACTTTACAACTATATGCCCAAGCACAAGCGTTTATGCCTGAAACCGCCTTTGAAACATGTTTTTTCTTTATCAGGTGTCATTATTAAATAGGAAAGACATTAAAGTTCATATTTTTATAAATATAATGGTAATTATAACTTTTTTGTCCTTTTTTGTCAACTCATGAATTAATGGGCAATATGGAAGAAAGTAAAAAGATATGGTATACTAAAGCAGAAGACATAAGTATATTATGGAGGGTAAAATGAGTCCGGCCAATAATAAGGAGCTTGCCGAAAGCAAGCTTATACTTCTTTATATTATAAATAAGCTTAGCATTCCTGTAAGCAACCTTCAAATAACCAAGCTCGTACTGGAAAATAAGTTTATGAATTATTTCTTTCTTCAGCAGTTTTTAAACGAGCTATGCGACAATAACATGCTGAGCTCCCGCATAATTGAGTCCAAAATCTTTTATACCATAACGGAAACCGGAAAGCAGACCCTTGGCTACTTCCCCAATATAATTCCCTTCGGGATTAAGGCGCAAATTGACAGTACCTTGGCCTTATTAAAGAAAAATATGCGGAATGAAACGCTTATAACAGCAGAATTTATACCTGAAAGTGAAAATGAGTACAGCGTGCATTGCAGCGTAAATGAAGACAATTTTTGTCTGGTGGATTTAAAGCTGACGGTAGGTACAAAAAATGATGCCCGCACTATTTGCGACAACTGGCGGAAGAACTCTCAAGCCATATATTCGGAGATAATTGACAGTGTTATGAAGAAAAGAAGCTAAAAGAGAGAGTATATATGTATTAACCAAGGACATAGGTATCAATATCCCTGGTTTTTCTCAAGATGCCTTTCGTTTATAGCTCCGGCTCCTTTAATTGGTCGTTTTCCCATACTACGCCTTTGCTTTTAGCCTCGTCAAGCAGGGCGGCCAGATGGTGCTTGGAAAACTCAAGCCTGAGCCTCGCAATTTTCAGCTTTCCGTAGTCATCCTCCGCCTCACCTAAAGAAATCTCACTCAGTCTGTAGACCTTATAGGCTATTTCGATTTTACGTATAAGCTCCCATTCCTCTTCCTGTATCTGATTGCTGCTCAAGCCGCTTTCTTCCATTTTTGCTCCTCCATATATTCATAAATCCATTATATTATATGTAAAAGTAATTAAAATGACATTTCCCGGATCTTTTATTTTCAGTACTCTGCTTTAAGCTCTGCAAATCCTTCATTCCAAGTATTGCACTTCCCCTGCTTCTGTAAAACATAAAATAATCATATGGGATTTTAAGGGAAATATAACATGCCTGCTTTTATTTTTAAAGGATAAATTATTTAAAAAATAATTATTTTAAAAATACTATTGACAGAAACGCGATATAATATTACAATAAATCCCATAGAGCAATAAAACATATAAGAATACTAGGAGATATAATATGCTCTTATGTAGTGGAATAGCTGTTAAATCAGCTTATAGTTTTCCATAAATCAAGTCGTTGATCAGATAAACTGAAGGCTGTGAATGCTACCTTAAAGTGTAGCATCGCGGCCTTTATTTATTTTTACGGTCCGTTATCTATAAATATAATTATCAATGCCTGAAAATGGAAAGGAGATGATATCATGTCGGAAAGGAATATAGAGAGTCTGAATGCAGCTTTTCTATCAGTCAGCAAAGCCTCCGCCCCTGCTCATCGTACACCGCGGGATTGGAAAAAAATCCCGGTGCAGGCTTTTGAAAAATCAATAGCGGTTGCCACGCTTGTAGCCTTGTGGGAGCTGCTGCCTGCCCTTGGCCTGATCGACCGGTTTTTGCTTCCCTCTTTCAGCACCGTCGTTAAGTGCCTCGCAGGCTTGTTTCTATCCGGTGAAATGTTCCTGCATATCGTTTCAAGCCTCTCACGGTCAGCGGTAGGCTTCTTTACGGCAGTGTTCATTTCTATTCCCTTAGGAATTTTTATGGGCTGGTTCAAAGGCTTTGAGCAGTTCATAGACCCTCTGGTACAGGCCTGCAGAAACACTTCTACGCTTGCTCTCTATCCTGTATTCATACTGTTTTTTGGATTGGGCGAGGCCTCCAAGGTTTCAATTATAATATGGGGGAGCATATGGCCCATACTTCTGAACACCATAAGCGGGGTTAAAGGAGTAGATCCGCTATTAATAAAATTTGCCCGCTCTACAGGCATATCCAGGCCCGCGCTGTTTTTAAAGCTGGTTATCCCCATGGCGATGCCCTCAATACTGACGGGCCTGAGGCTAAGCGCCTCTACGTCAATCCTTATGCTCGTAGCCGCCGAAATGCTTGGAGCCGACAGGGGTATGGGCTTTATGATATTTTACTATCAGGAGAGGTATGCCGTACCGGAAATGTTTGCAGGCATTATTTCAATCAGCCTTTTAGGACTGCTTATTAACTTTTTAATGGTAAGGTTGGAGACCGGCCTTACAAAATGGAAGGAAAAAATAGTAAAGGCATAAGCTGTTCTGAAAATATATTTTAACAGGAAGTGAATTTTATGAGATTAGTTAAAATTATACAAAAGCCTCTTATCTTTATAACCGCCTCATGCCTGATTTTTCTCTCAGGCTGTTCCGCAAGCCAATCGACGGTTTCTTCTCAAGGGACACATCAAACTGATGAAGCCTTTGTGCTGAATGTTTCATCTCCTTCTGATCTCACAGGGGTTGTAGCTTACTGGGTTGCCGAAGAGCAAGGCTTTGCAGGGGAAGAAAATATCAAATTTAATTATGTGGGTGCGATACAATCGGGCCAACTGGTTGCATCGGTGGTGGCGGGCAAGATACATATAGGAGGGGCCCATGTCAACCGTACTATAGCAGGAATTAACGCGGGGGCTAAAATTAAAGCCGTAGCCGCAAATACTGAAACAACAAAGGAAATTCCCCATATGACCTTTGTCTCACTGGAAAAAAGCAATATCAGCTCCCCTGAGGATATTCTGGGGAAAAGAGTAGGCATTGCCGCATTCGGAGGCTGCAATGAGTATACCACATATGCATATCTTTTAAAGAAGGGAATAGACAATCCCAAAGGTAAATTCAATATCTCCATCATTCAAAGCCCTCCCAAGCTTAAGCAGGCTCTCAGTCAGGGCGAGATCGACATAGCGGGGATTCATGAAAACCCGGATAACGTGTTAAAAAACGGTGATTTAAAAATACTTTTTACCGACTATGACATATGGCAGGAGGTTGGAGGCGCAACCCCATATTATTTCTCGGAAAAATTCATAAAGGAGCATCCCGATGTAGTAAGGCGTTTTGTAAGAGTGATTGCAAAAACAAATAACTGGGTTAATGCAAACCCCGATAAGGCAAGGGAAGTTACCGCAAAGCGCGGTAAGGTTGATATAAGCACTATAAGAAGAAGCAATTTTGCGGCTGATGCAATAATAAAGGAAGATACGGTACAGGTATGGATAGATTTATTGGTGAAGTTTAAGGAAATAAAGCCGGGAATAAAACCCGAGGATATCTATACGAATGAATTTAATGATCTGTCTTAAAACATTTATCATAAGGCTTAAAGGGGGTATCCTGCATGATATTGAGATTTGTTAAAAGCATAATAAAATTTTTTAAGCGTTTTCTGGCGGTTGTAATTGCCGCGGTGATATGGGAGACCCTGCCCAGAACAGGATTTATTGACGCGTATACCCTTCCCCCGTTTTCCTCTGTTGTCAAAAAGCTTGTCGAAATGCTGCTCAGCCTGGAGCTCCAGATGCATTTCGGGATCAGCTTTGAAAGAATGTTTTTTGGCTTTGCGCTATCAATAATTGTTGCAATACCACTCGGGTTTTTAGTGGGCTGGTCCGAGCGGCTGGAAAGGATTCTCGATCCTCTTATGCAATTGTCAAGGAACACTCCCAGCCTGGCATTATACCCTCTGTTTATTCTGGTACTGGGATTCAGCGAATTCTCCAAAGCCGGTATTATTTTTTGGGGTGCGGTTTGGCCTGCGTTATTCAGCACCATTGAAGGGGTTAAAAACGTCGATGCCGTGCTGATTAAAGCTACCCGGTCAATGGGAGCTGGCAAAATAGTGCTTTTTTTCAAGGTGATCCTGCCCTCTGCCTTTCCTGCAATATTTACAGGAATAAGGCTGAGTGCTTCACGCTCGGTTATAATTCTGGTCGCCGCGGAAATGCTGGGAGCTGATTCAGGACTGGGGCATCTTATATTTTTTGCTGAAAACCATTTTGAGACAGAAAAAATGTATACAGGAATAATAGCTTTAATTATTATGGGCGTCGCAGTGAATTATACGCTTGTCGCAGTGGAAAGAAAGATCACAAAATGGAGGCAGGAGCCCGGCGAAGCTTGACAAATCGCTTTAATAATATATTTTTGCTTAAAGAAAGGTGGTATATTTATGAAACTTGCAACAATCATCGGGGATAAGCTTGCAGAAGGGCTTAGCGGTGCAAATGTGCTGGGAATCGATATCGGTTCCAGAACAGGAAAGGCAGTGCTTATCAGTAATGACAGGCTTTATTCCGCTGCAGCCGCAACGGGCATTAACATGCAGGAGACTGCCGACGAATTGTTTGAAGAGCTTTTACAGCTCTCAGGATTGCGGAGATGTGATATTTCGTATATCGTCGGAACGGGGTACGGAAGGGTGGCTCTGTCCTTCCCGGATATCCCCCACCAGATTGTGACGGAGATATCATGCCATTCACTCGGCGCCTATTATCTGAACCCCAATGTAAGAACCATTATTGATATAGGAGGGCAGGACTCCAAAGTAATAAAGGTTGATCCCGCTTCCGGGAGGGTTCTGGAATTTGTAATGAATGATAAATGTGCGGCCGGAACAGGACGTTTTTTAGAAAGGGTGGCAAGCCTTCTGGATCTTTCGATTGATGAACTGGGACAGGAATCTGTGAAGTCGGAGAATCCTTCGGACATAAGCAGCCAGTGTGTAGTTTTTGCCGAATCCGAGGTTATTTCATTAAGAGCCAGGGGCGAGGCCAGAAAGGATATTGCGGCAGGCATACATCTTGCCGCCGCACGCAGAATACGGAATTTGCTGAAGCGTTTGGGCTGCGAGCCGGAATTGGTATTCTCGGGGGGAGTCTCCAATAATATAGGAATGAAAAAGGCAATAGAAAACCTGCTGGGACAAAAAATAGCTGCCGTAAAATTGGATACAATATTTGCGGGAGCTCTGGGAGCAGCAATTCATGCCTATAAGTATTTTGAATCGGGCACAGGGCAGAAGGCAGGAAACAACAGCACCTATAAGCTGGATCTTACAGATTTGGAGAACAGGATTGCAAAGCAGCAGGAGCTACTCATTACAAGCTCCTCCCAGATAAAGAAGGCCGGCTATCTATGTACTTATACACCCTTAGAGCTCATAAGCGCAGCGGGAGTTTCTCATATAAGGCTTTTTAAATCAGGCAATCCGGAAGTAATAGCAAGCGGCGAGCAAATAACACAGAGTGTTTTCTGCGACTTCACCAAAAGCATTCTGGGAGCCTTTAAGGAAAAGCAGCCTCTTTATTCCTCCCTCGACAAGGTATACACCTTTTATACCTGCGACTGCATTAAAAAAGTGGGAGAGGCTATAGGAGATTTCTTCTCCCCCACCGACATATATATTCTTCCCAGGCATCGCGGCAAATCCTCCTCCCGGGATTTTTACAGATCCGAAATTATCAACTTCAAAAATGACCTGCAAAGCCTTTCGGGGAAGGAAATATCCGAGTCGGACATACACGAAAATATAGTGCTTTACAATAAAGTAAGAAGTCTTCTAAGAGATATCTCCCAACTTCGCAAGCGCCCCGATCCGCCATTGAAGGGAAAGGATTATCTGGACCTGATTAAGGCATACTATTATCTTCCCGCGAATGAGCTTTTGAAGGTATATGAAGGCATTTACAGCCAGCTCTCCGGTATGCCGGATACCGGAGAGACGCGTATACGCCTTATGATGTCCGGCGGAATAGTTGCAGACGGAGACAGAAAGCTCCTGGAGCTTCTGGAGGATGAAATAGGCGCCAGAATTGTTATAGAGGATCATTGCACAGGTGCCAAAGCCGCTTCGGTTGATGTAAATGAAGAAGATGAGCCCTATGCGGCACTTGCCGACAGCTATCTTGGAAGTGAGCCCTGCTCCAGGATGAAGCCTTTGCAGGAGCGCATATACTCCACAGGCAGGCTGGCAGAGGAATATGAAGTAGATGGGATTCTGTATGTATATCTCAAGTTCTGTCCCTGCTACGGTCAAATTAAGAATGAATTTTTCAGGCATTTTCAACAGCTTAATCTACCCGTCCTTGAAATACCCGCCGACTATTCGAGGAGTGATCAGGGGCAGATCAAAACAAGGGTCGAGGCATTTATTGAGGTATTAAAGGAAAGAAAGGCCAACCCATATTCCGGCCGGTCGGCATGAGCATATGAGCTTAAAAATGCTTTAATAATATTTAAAGGAGTGAGGACAAGTGATACAAACAGAGTTCCAGACCCAGCTTGACCATATAAGGTACAGCAGGGACGCAGTTCACGGGTATTCAAAATCCATCGGAAAGCTTTTCGACCTGACTGAAGGCTATATCGACGAAGCCGAAAATCAAGCGAGAAATGGGAGAAAGGCCGTCTGGACACTGGGCGGATGGGAAATCCCGCTGATTTATGCCAGCCATACAATCCCGGTGGCATTTTCCGAGGTAGGACGGATTAGCGGGCAGGAAGCAATTTCAATTGCCGAGGACTATTACCAGGTGCCTGTGGAGACCTGCTCAATGGTAAAATGCTCCCTGGGGGAATGGTACTTAAGAAGGGATTCTCCCATCAACCGCATTTTCGGCTCCAGCGCATCCTGCGAGCCCTTTAACCTGGCATGGGAGATCATGAAGAAGGAAGGCTATGACGTTTATACAATAGATGTCGTATACCGCGCTCCCGGTGTTGGCGGGGACAGATATGAGCAGTTGGTCAGATATTTTGTAGATGAAATATATGATTTTTCCGAATGGCTTACAGATGGCGGAAGGCTGGATGAAAAGGCGCTTTCCCTTGAAATAGCGCGAAGAAATCAATTGATGGCAAAAATACGCAGGATTATGGATTTAAGAGTTAAGCATCCTTTATATATAAAAAGCCTTGCCATCATGTATTTATTAGGGGGCTTAAGCCATTATTTCGGAAATCCCGAGGCCTTTACCGAGCTGGTTGACGGATTGCTTGAGGAGCTGGAAGGGCTCCCGGAAGACCCGTATGAGAGGGACAATGTCATACCGCTTGTATGGGCGGGCGGCCGGGGCCAGGAATTTGGCGTATATGAGGCCATTGATAATGCGGGAGGCGCACTTCTGGGGTTCGTCAGCACCCCCTATGAAAAGGATTACAGGGAGGATATACCTCCGGTGGAATCGCTGGCAAGATTTGTACTGGATGGTCAGATGGCAGGGGCTTCTATTTACCGCAGGCATGTGATTGAGCATCAGATTAAAAGCCTTAATGCCAAAGGCCTTATACTCTATGGCTATCTTGGCTGCTCTTTTGGGAGCGTGGCAAGGGAGATGTTCAGAGAATACTTTCATAAGAAGGGTATACCAAGTATAAACCTGGAAGGCACATATCAGACGGGATCCCCTACAGGACAGCTTCTGACAAGGATTAAGGCATTTATAGAAATGCTTTCATAGTACGGCGCTTAATAATTAGAATGAGGTGGCAAGAATGAAAAAAATTGAAGAGGTCATTGATAACAGGCTTATCGGGGATATAACAGATTCTCCCGTAATAGGACTTGATTTAGGCTCCAGAACAGGAAAGGCCGTTCTTATAGCAGACGGCAAAATATATACCGCCATTACCCCTACAGGGGTATATATGCAGCAGACAGCCGATAAGCTGTATGCAAAGCTTTTAAAAAATTCGGCAATTGCCCAATCAGACATCAGATATATTGTAGGTACGGGATATGGCCGTATTGCACTCCATTTTGGAGACACTCCCCTTAAAATTGTCACTGAAATATCCTGCCATGCCATGGGAGCCCACTTTTTAAACTCCAGGGTGCAAACTATAGTGGACATCGGGGGGCAGGATTCCAAGGCTATAAGGGTAGACCCCTCAAATGGAAGGGTTATAGAATTTATAATGAATGACAAATGTGCCGCAGGCACAGGCCGTTTTCTGGAAAAGGTGGCAAATCTGCTGGAGCTCACTGTAGAGCAGTTGGGAAATGAGGCTGTCCGGGCAGACAGTCCATCGGATATCAGCAGCCAGTGTGTGGTTTTTGCAGAATCCGAGGTCATTTCACTTAAAGCAAAAGGGGAAAAACGTGAAAACATCGCCGCAGGCATTCATATAGCCACCGCCAGACGCGTAAAGAACCTGCTGAACCGTATCGGACTGGAGCCCGATCTGGTATTCTCAGGCGGTGTTTCAAATAACATAGGCATGAGAAAAGCCTTAGAAGAGCTGTCAGGACACCGGATTTCCGATGTGAAGCTGGATACCATTTACGCAGGGGCATTAGGAGCCGCTATAATCGCACAAAAAAATATATTGTCCGAGGGAGCGGTTCCGGCGGAAATCCGGAATGAAAATGCGTCTTAGATGAGAATTCACACATAAAGGTATCCCGTCCTTTACAATAAATATAAAATAAGACAGGAGTGATAAAAAATGAGTGTTGATTTAACGCTTGACAATAGTGATCTTGCAAAAGCCTATGACGAAATCAGTGACTCCCAATTTGCAAATGGGCTTAATCTCATTGGACGCCTGGGAATAACAGAGGGTGACACCGTTCTTGACATAGGAAGCGGAACGGGAAGGCTCGGCAGGCACATAGCAGGTATTATAGGGACTTCAGGCAGTCTGACGGGCATCGACCCTCTCAGGGAACGTATACGTATTGCCAATGAAAAAAACCTGCATTCCAACGCCGTTTACAAGCTTGGGACAGCCGAAAGCCTGAGCTTCATAGAAAGCAGCAGTGTTGATGTGGTTATTTTAAATGCGGTATTCCATTGGGTCGTAGATAAGGAAACAGCTTTAAGAGAAATTTTCAGGGTGCTTAAGCACGGAGGAAGGGTGGGAATTACAACCGGAGCTAAGGAGCTGAGCAGTATTTCAGGGGTTCAGGCCATCACTGAAGGCATTCTGAACAGTAAAAAGTACAGTGAGGTGGTAAACCTCGAAAACTATATATTAAAAAAGCACGGTTTGACAGCCACAGAGCTGATTTTGCTGCTGACTAAAGCAGGTCTTGCAATAGACGATATACAGGTCAAAGCCTCCTTCTGGTCTTTTCAATCAGCCTCTGAATTGATCAGGCACAGTGAGGCAAGCTCCTTTGGAAATTATTTGAGCCATGTGCCGGATTCATTGAGGGACAGCGTAAAATCAGATATTGAAACAGAGCTGGAAAAGCACAGAACCGAGGAAGGAATAAAGGTAGAACGCCACACCATATTTGCCGTAGCACAGAAAAGAAGGCCCTTGCTATAGGCCGCTACTGTCACTGCAGGTTCCCCGTTTAAAAAGAGGTATGCGGAAAGGACGGACTGTACCGGACTTTGGGCCCCCCCAATAATTCTTAAAAGGCCGTCCCGCATATCCTAAAAAGTAAAATATGAGCGCGGAAAGCCGCTCCGGACTGTGCTCTGCCTAAGGAAGCTCTATAACCTTATTCTTCTTTGATTCCTTATATAAAACAAATTTACTTCCTATTACCTGCACCACCTCTGAGCCCGTGGCAGAAGAAATTTCCTCGCAGACCCCCCTTGCCTCCGAGTCCGAGTTTTTCAATACCGTTGCTTTTATCAATTCTCTTGCCTCAAGGGCATCCTCAAACTGCTTTACTGTATTTTCATTAATGCCCCCCTTCCCCACTTGAAAAATTGATGGAATTCCGTTTGCCAATCCCCTCAGATAGCTTCTCTGTTTGCCTGTAAGCATTATTTCCCTCCGTCCCCTCTAATGGACCCGTCTTTCTAAATTTTATTCTATCTCACAAAATCAAATTCAGCATCGTACAGCTTTACGGTGTCACCCTCATTTATACCCATGCTTTCAAGAGCTTCGATGACCCCCCTGGATTTTAATGCCCTCTGGAAATACTGCATTGACTCATAGTCGTTAAAATTGGTAGAGTTGACAATTTTCTTAATCCACACGCCCTCTACTATAAATACCCCATCCTCAACACGTATCTCAAAGGGCTTCTGCTCCTGCGGAGCATATACAACCATACCGTCGCCGGCAGCATCCTGCAAAACAGTATCAGGCAGCTCATCAAGCCTGCTTGATACATGGAACATCAGCTCATTAAGCCCCTTATTTGTTGCCGCCGATATTGGAAAGACCTTAAGCCCCCTGCCTTCAATTTCTCTGGTAAATTTCTCAAGCTGCTCCTCCGCTCCCGGAATATCGGTCTTGTTCGCCGCAACAATCTGAGGCCGTTCGGCCAAAACGGGGTTATAGAGCTTCAGCTCTTCGTTTATAGCATCAAAATCAGCAAGCGGCTCTCTTCCCTCTATTGCCGCGACATCCACAATATGAATGAGAAGCTTGGTTCTTTCCACATGCTTCAAAAATTCATGCCCCAGCCCTACGCCCTGGTGCGCACCTTCTATCAGGCCGGGTATGTCCGCGATTACAAAGCTTTTTTCATGTCCCACACTCACCACGCCCAGATTAGGCTCTATAGTAGTAAAATGATAATTTGCAATCTTGGGTCTGGCTGCAGAAACCATAGACAGAATTGTGGACTTCCCCACATTAGGATATCCTATCAGCCCTACCTCCGCTAAAAGCTTAAGCTCAAGCAGCACCCATTTTTCTTCGCCGGGATCTCCGCTTTTTGCAAAGTTGGGAATCTGCCTGGTAGAGGTGGCAAAATGCTGATTTCCCGCTCCTCCCTTTCCTCCCTTTGCAATGGCTGCCACCTGTCCCGCCACAGTCAAATCGGCCAGCACGCGCCCCGTTTCAGCATCCTTTACCACGGTGCCCGGAGGCAACTTAATCACCAAATCCTGAGCGCTTCTGCCGGTGCAATTTGCCGCCCCTCCATTTTGGCCTGAATCGGCAGTATATTTTCTTTTATACTTAAAATCCGCCAGAGTACGTATGCCCTCATCAACTATGAAAACCACATCTCCGCCTTTTCCGCCGTCTCCCCCGTCGGGGCCGCCCTTGGCAATATACTTTTCCCTGTGAAAGGACACGCATCCGTTGCCGCCATTTCCCGCCTTTATAAATATTTTTGCACTGTCAATAAACATCTCTTTGCTCCTCTAAAAAATAACGTATGTAAGGAAAAAAATAATCCCAGTATACACTGGGATTTATTTTTTACTTTTTATGCGTTGACTATACTTACCTGCTTTTTGTCTTTACCCAATCTTTCAAACTTAACCTTTCCGTCAGCCAGTGCAAAGAGGGTGTCATCACTTCCCCTGCCTACGTTAGTGCCGGGATAAATCCTTGTTCCCCTCTGCCTCACCAGGATGTTTCCCGCTAAAACAAACTGTCCGTCGGCTCTTTTAACTCCCAGCCTCTTAGCTTCGCTGTCACGGCCGTTTTTGGAACTCCCCATTCCCTTTTTATGGGCAAAAAACTGCAAATTTACTTTAATCATTGGATTACACCTCCTCATCCAAAATCGATATAAACTTTTTATAAGAAAGCTTTATCTGACGAAGTCCTATCACCATGGTATCAAGAATTATTTTAACCGTCTGTTTTTCACTGCCTCCAAGCTCAGAAGGAATTGAGCATTTAATATAGCCCTCATTTTCAGTACAGGTATCTATACCGACCATTTCCTGAAGCGCACCCAATGCCGTAAATACAATTGCGGTGACAGCGGCACACACTATATCCTTTCCATGCCTGGCATAACCGGCATGGCCCTCCACGGTAAACTCCCGGATAAATCCTTCTTTATCTCTGACTATGCTTACTTTTATCATATCCGCTTTACTTTATAAAAACCCTGCCCGCTCTTACGCATTTATTTTTTCAATGGTAACCTTTGTATAAGGCTGCCTGTGTCCCTGCTTCCTTCTATAGCCTTTTTTAGGCTTGTATTTGAAAACAATTACCTTCTTATCCTTGCCATGTCCAAGAACCTTTGCAGTTACGGTAGCATCCTTGACTAACGGCGCACCGAACTCAACGCTGCCTTCCTTTGAAACTGCAAGCACCTTATCAAAGGTCACCTGCAAGCCTTCCTCCGCTGCAAGCTTTTCAACAAAAACAACATCTCCCTCTTGAACCTTGTACTGCTTTCCGCCTGTCTCAATTATAGCGTACATTTAAAACACCTCCTCATTCCAGTCTCGCCGGATTTGATGCCCCAAATCGACTAAAAAATTCCAAGGGCCTCCAAAAGGCAGCAATTCATATCAAAATTGCGTTTATAATACCTTTGCCGTGCGGCTACCGATATATTCTAGCATACCAATGAATTAATGTCAATCTCCTTAATCTTTATATCATCACGCTCCAAATCATTTGAGCCCTTTACAACTATTTTTTTGCCGTGTAAACTTTCAAGCTCCGCCAGCTTGCTTCCATCCTCTCCTTTTAAAATTGAAGCAACGGAAGGGTGCACATCTACCTGAATGGCACGCGCAACAGATCTTTTAAAATACGCCGCTATTTCCTTCTCGGCATCGCTGGCGACAGATTCGGGAGACAATATTTTGCCTGTGCCGTCGCAGTAAGGGCAATTTACATTCATAATCGACGAAAGCACCTGCCGCACCTTTTTGCGTGTCATTTCAATAAGTCCCAGGCCCGTCATCCCCACTACCGTAGTTTTTGTCCGATCTTTTTTCAATGCCTGTCTTAAAGCATCCAGCACCATATGCTGGTGCTCATGCTCATGCATGTCTATAAAATCAATTATTATTATGCCTCCGATATCTCTTAGCCTAAGCTGCTTTGCTATTTCTCTTGCGGCCTCTATATTGGTGCGCAGCACGGTATCCTCAAGATTGGAGCCTCCTATATACTTACCGGTATTTACATCGATTACCGTAAGAGCTTCCGTTCTATCTATTACAATATATCCCCCGCACTTTAACCATACCTTTCTGGCAAGAGCTCTTATTATTTTGCTCTCTATCTGATAATACTCAAACAAATTATAATTCTTACTGAAATATTCCACCCGCAGCTTAAGCGAAGGGGAAATCATATCGACAAGCTCCAATACCTTGGAATGCTGCTGCCTGTCATTTATTATAAACTTATCTACATTCCATGTAAACAAATCCCTTACCGATCTGTATATGAGATTTAAGTCCTTATGCATGCATCTCGGCACACTTCCGCTGTGCTCCTTTTGCTTTATGGACTCCCACAGCCTGAGCAAAAAATTGAGATCGTGCTTAAAATCCTCTATATCCTTACCCTCAGACGCAGTCCTTACTATCAGCCCCACATCCTTTGGCTTGATTTCCTCCGCTATTTTTTTCAGCTTTATTCTCTCAGACTCATTTTCTATTCTTCTTGATATCCCTGTATAGTCGGCATTTGGCAGCAATACAAGATGCCTTCCCGGCAGAGTAATATGGGTGGTAACTCTCGGCCCCTTTGTCCCTATGGGCTCCTTTATTACCTGAACGGTAATTTCCTGCCCCTGCCTCAGAATCTCATCAATATTATATCCCTTAAAATCCTTATGTATATCATCCTCCTCTATAAACTCTCTCTGCGCAACAGCATCTCCAACATACAAAAATGCATTCTTTTCATGCCCTATATCTATAAAGGCCGCCTGCATACCCGGGAGAACGCTGCTTACCTTTCCCCTGTATATATTCCCCACAAGCGTTTCAGGGTAAGGCCTTTCTATGTATATCTCAACAAGCTCCTTATCCTCCAGTACGGCAACTCTCGTTTCATTCAGGCCAACATCCACAATTATTTCATTTACCATTACTTCCTCCTAATATTACTGACGCTTATTCTATAACACCATTGTCAAGAGGGCTTGCCAAATTGCCTTCAAGGCTTGTGAACAGCTCCGTCCTATGGATTTTTACAAGCCCCCCCCTCTGTCCTAAAAGCTCTAAAAATGCATCCGCAAATATTTCCGGCTTAAGGTTTTGAGAGCTCCCCGCGCTTAACAGCACCGATACGCAAAATATATTTTCGACAGGCCGGCTCGGCTTCAGCAGCTTTGGATCCGACAGCCCGTCAATATATTTCTTAAGCCATAGCCTTGAGTCGGCAACGGGAGGCTCCCCGCTAATATATAATCCGCCGCTTCCCTTTTCTTCATAATTATTGCCATCCAGCTCCTTAAAATTAACCCTGTGTATCATAGGCCTGATATCTATTTCCCTTATCCCTCTCTTGGACGTCTTTTTTACTGTTATTTCAGGCTTCATCAAAAGCTCTCTTATTTTATCCTCAATAAAAACGCTGTTTGTCTTGAGCTCGGAGGAAAGAAGAATGTCATAACAGGCAGCAGCTATTGATGCCATAATATTATTTCCCGAATGCTTTTCCCTGGCCTGAATTATCTTCAGCCATGGCGGAAGCTCTTTATTTAGGGTATCCATAAATCCCCCGGCGCTCATTGGCGCTGAAAGCTCAAAATCTCCGTATTCCGCCTGACTGGTAACACCGACGGACAAAGGAAGGCCAAACACCATATGGGGATGAGGATTAAAGCCCTGTGAATAAGCAATAGGTATTGCCGCACGTCTTATAGCCCTTTCAAAAGCCTTCATAAGGTCAAGGTGAGAAATATATTTAATCTCCTCACCGCGAATAAATCTGGCCCTTATCACGCTCAACAAAAATCCCCTCCCCCAAGCCCCGAAGCTCCACAATTCCAGCATTGTGTCCTGCAATTTGGGGTTAATTCCTCCCTGTAAGCCTTTTTATTTTCTCTTTTCAAAAACTCCTTTGAAACACCCACATCAATGTGATCCCAAGGAAATACTTCATCATATTCCCTTTTTCTGTTTGCATAAAACCCCGGATCTATTCCGCATTCCTCAAATGCCTGCGCCCATTTGCCGTAGTCAAAATGCTCCCCCCAGCTATCAAACCGGCAACCCTTCTCCCATGCCTTTACAAGCACCCTTCCCACTCTTCTGTCGCCTCTTGCAAAAACAGCTTCCAGCAAGCTCAGCTCGGAATGGTGCCAGCTATATTTTATATATTTGCTTTTTATGCGTTCTTTTAAAAACTTTTGCTTTTTCAGCAGCACATCCATCGTATCCTGCGCTTCCCATTGGAAGGGAGTAAACGGCTTGGGTACAAAAAAAGACGTGCTTATGTTTACACTTAAGCCCTTTGCCCTTTTTTCTCTGGGCACCCGCATATAAGCAGCCACAACCATACTCCCCATGCCGGCTATGCCCTCTACGTCCTCTAGTGTCTCTGTCGGCAAGCCAAGCATGAAATAAAGCTTTACACCGTTCCAGCCTCCGTTAAAAGCCATTTCCACCGAATTTATGAGATCCTGCTCAGTTACCCCTTTGTTTATAACATCCCTGAGCCTTTGAGTCCCCGCCTCAGGCGCAAAGGTCAGCCCGCTCTTTCTGACCTTCCGGGCTTTTTCCATAAGCTCCAGTGAAAATGAATCAATTCTTAAGGATGGAAGGGAAAGATTAACCTTTTTATGCTCCATTTTGTCGATCAGTCCCTCCGCAAGCTCCTTAAACCCCGTATAGTCGCTTGTACTCAAGGAAGTGAGCGATATCTCCTCATATCCGGTGCTGTTCTCAAGCTTCTCAGCCAGCTCCAGAAGCTTTGTGACAGACCTTTCCCTGACAGGCCTGTAAACAAAGCCGGCCTGACAAAACCTGCAGCCCCTTATACAGCCTCTGAAAAGCTCAAGCATTATTCTGTCGTGAACAATATCGCTGAAAGGCACAATGAGTCTATCAGGGAAATAGGATTCATCAAGGCTTTTCATTATTCTTTTTCTTACCTTTTCCGGATATCGGGAATGTACAGGCCTTACACTCTGCACAGTACCGTCGTCATTATACTCTACCCGGTAAAAGCCCGGCACATACACCCCTTCTATGTTTACTATTCTATTCAGGAAATCCTCTCTGGTTGCATTCTCTTCCTTCCATTTCAAGTAAACGTCCATTACTTCATTTATGATTTCCTCTCCCTCTCCCATCATAAAAAAATCTACAATATCCGCCAGAGGCTCGGCATTATATGCACAAGGTCCCCCCGCACATACAAATGGGTGCTCCTTTAGCCTGTCACGGCTGTATATGGGTATTCCGGCAAGATCAAGCATATTTAAAATGTTGGTATAGCACATCTCATACTGGAGAGTAAATCCTACAAAATCAAATCCCGCTATAGGCTCCTGCGACTCCAATGCAAAAAGAGGTATATTATTTTCCCTCATCCTAGCCTCCATGTCAACCCATGGTGCAAATACTCTCTCGCAATATGTGTCCCTCCTTTCATTAAGAATCGAATACAGGATTTTCATGCCCAGATGGGACATACCCACCTCATATAGATCAGGAAAGCAAAAAGCAAAACGTATTTTTACCTCGAGCGGATCCTTGCGTATGCTGTTCCATTCATTGCCCGTATATCTTGATGGTTTTTCAACACTTTGCAGTATTTCATCATTTACTCTGTATGACATTAAATCCTCCCTAAACATCTGACTCTATTTCATATATTACCCAATCACATCTTTTTTAGCAATATAATATTGAATAAAACAGCTCCCATGCAGCAAAAAAGGCCCTCCGGTGACCTGTGAGCCAGAGGATCCCTTTTTATTTTTATCTGTATATTTCTGCACATGTAAAAACAGACAATATTCGGGTACAAATGAAATAATACTCACCCCCGGCCCCTCTCTTTCCAAAAGAGGGGGGAATAAGATGTTTTATTTTACCTTTACAAGTCTTGCCATAAGTTCCATACACGCCCTTGAATTGTGGTAAGGGCACTTCCACGGCTCCACCTTGGGCTCACCGGCATAAACCTCACCTTTATCCGATACCATGGAAAACCACTCTCCATGTACTTCATCCACAATATATTTTTTTATGAAGCTCCACGTTTGGTATGAAGCGTCAAAGAACCTTTTATCCTGTGTAAGCCAAAATGCATTCAAAAATCCCACCGCCGCCTCCGCCTGAGGCCACCACGGCTTATTGGAATCACATATGCCGTTCTCTTTGCCCTCGTTGTAAATACCTCCGTTTTGGGTATCCACTCCCCTCTCATAAACCCTTTTAGCCATGAGCACCGATATATTGCCTGTTCTCTCAAGCAACCCCTTGTCTCCTAGGGCCTCCGCCGCCTCATACAAAAGCCAGCTCCCTTCAATATCATGTCCGAAGGATATCTTATCGTCCTCTGTATTCCACTCCCTGTCAAAGAAAAGCTTAAAGCAATAGTTCCGGGAATCTATTATGCGCTCCTCAAACACCTCTATAAGCTCCTTCAGCTTTGCCTTAAGCTCATCACTCCTCCATACCCTCATAAGGTTTGTATAGGCCTCCAGTACATGCAGGTGGGTATTCATGGACTTTTCGGCATATATGTCCTTTATGCTGAGGCGCATATCCTCTACGGTATTCCACTCCTGTGACAGCGCCTCGATATACCCCTTGTTTTCCCTGTCATAGGCATACTCCTCAATGACCCTGAACAGTTCGACCGCCAGCTTAAGGCTATTCTCGTCCCCTGAGGCCTTATAATATTCCGAAAGCCCGTAAATGCCGAAGGCCAGGTTGTATACCTGCTTTTTAGTATTTATCGGCTTTCCCGTATAATCAGTCATCCAGTACAGCCCCGAATACTTATAGTCCCAGAAATGCTTCTTCATAAAGTCATATGCCCTTTGAGCCATATGCAGGTAATCTGTGCATTTAAGCATATTATATGCGGCAGAATAGGTCCACAGTATTCTTGAGTTCAGTATGCATCCCTTATGAGCCTTTCTGTCCACAACCACATCATTTGATATGTATCCGTAGAAGCCTCCGTTTTCTTCATCGACGGTATTGTTAATCCAAAAAGGGAGTATATTATTTTTAAGCTCTCTTTCCGCGTCCTCCAGATAATCTGCGGCAATTAAATTGCTCATGCTTTTAAGCTCCTCTCAGTTTTTATATTTAAGCCTGCGGCCGACTTTCTCTTAATAATGCGGGTAGGAATAATTATGTTCTGCCCGGCGTCCTCGGGATCGCCCATCCTGCAAAGCACTCTTCTCAGAGCCTTTACGCCCATTTCCTCCTTCATAACCCTGACAGTAGTCAGCTCAGGTGTTATTCTTGCGGCCGAGGGTATGTCATCAAAGCCTATGACAGAAATGTCCTGTGGTATGCGTATTCCCTTTAAGCCGCACAGCTTGACCAGCTCAATAGCATTTTTGTCATTGCAGCATATAATGGCTGTCGGCATGGCAGCCTTCGGGTTCCAGGCCTCAGGGCTTTTAATATGCAGTGCTTCCCTGTGCTCAATATTGAAGCACTTGAGTGCCTTTACATATCCCAGCCACCTGTCAAAAAAGCTCGGAGCCTCGTAAATATCACCGCAAAAGCCTATTTCCGTGTGTCCCAGCTCTATGAGATAGGAAACGGCCGAAAAAGCCCCGTTTATATTATCCGTGAGAATACAATCGGCTAAAGCATCCTCAAAATAGTGGTCAACAATCACTATAGGGACATTGTATTTTTTGAGCTCGCCAATATATGACCTCTCTATGCCGCCTATAATAATAACACCGCATATCATCTCCTGCTTAAGGCTTAACGGGATGTCATATCCATACGGGCCTTCATCGCAGCAAAACACGATGCAGTTTATTTTATTGGCTCTGGCCTCCTTTTCGATCCCATACTGTATATATTCAAAAAAGCCCTCGGAGTTCCTTACATTTTGGGATATAATTATGCATATATTTTTTATGTCATTCTCATCCTCGCCGCTGAGCCCCCTTTTATATACATATCCTATATCCTCCGCCGTTTTAAGTATCCTGCTCCGCGTTTCATCGCCAATGCCCGGCAGCCCCCTCATGGCAAGCGAAACCGCATATTTGGACACTCCCAGCCTTTTTGCAACATCCTCCATCCTTACTCTTTGCGCCATTTTACTCCACCCTTTTGTTAATATAAACCATTATATCACAGGTGTTTTTATTTTCCAATGTAAATTTACTTTGTCTATAAATAAATTTACTTATTTTCAAATGTAAATTTATTTATACTTGATTTTGCCTAACAAGTAAAATATAATGACTTTAGACATTAAGTTAAATTATGTAATTTTGAGGAGGTAAAATGTTTATGTCCGAAAAACAAACCATTATCGGAAGCGCTCTGCCCAATATTCCGTGGGAACCGAGGCCGGAAGGGTGCCGTGACGTGCTGTGGCGTTCACAAATGAATCCTATAATCCCAAGAGATCTTATACCCTGCTCCAACAGCATTTTCAACAGCGCGGTTGTTCCGTTCAACGGAGAATTCGCCGGAGTATTCCGCTGTGACGACAAGGGACGCACAATGCAGCTCCACAGAGGTGTGAGCAAGGATGGGATTCACTGGGATATAAGCAATGACCGTATAAGATTTATATGTGACGATGAGGAAATAGAAAAATTCGTCTATGGCTATGACCCGCGCGTCTGCCGGATAGAGGACAGATATTATGTAACATGGTGCAACGGCTATCACGGTCCCACAATAGGTGTAGGCTATACATATGATTTTGAGGATTTTTACCAGCTGGAAAACGCCTATCTTCCCTTTAACAGAAACGGGGTTTTATTTCCCAGAAGGATTAGCGGAAAGTATGCAATGCTGAGCCGTCCCAGTGATAACGGGCATACGCCCTTCGGAGACATTTTCTACAGTGAAAGCCCGGATATGTGCCATTGGGGGCATCACCGCCATGTAATGTCAACCACCGGGGGCTGGCAGAGCACCAAGATAGGTGCGGGCCCCACTCCTATAGAAACCACCGAGGGCTGGCTTTTAATATACCATGGAGTGCTTACCTCCTGCAACGGATATGTATATAGCGCAGGAGCAGCCCTGCTGGATATTGACAGGCCGTGGAAGGTATTATACAGGACCTACCCCTATATAATTTCACCTCAGACAATATACGAGTGTGTGGGGGACGTCCCCAACGTGGTATTCCCCTGTTCCGCTCTGCATGACGCTCCCACGGGGAGAATTGCGATATACTACGGAGCGGCCGACACCGTAACCTGCATGGCCTATACCACGGCAGACGAGCTCATAGCCTTTATAAAGGACAACGCAATATAGCATATCACGGCCAAGGGAAATACCGGATTTTAAAATCTGGTATTTCCCTTAGCTCTGTACTTCCTCCGCAATACAAATGTTATTCCCTATTTAAGTAAGGCAGGTATTACGGCTCCATTATATTTCTCTTCTATAAATTTTCTTGTGTCTTCTGACTGCAGCTCTTTTACCAGAGCTATGATGGCAGGATTATCCTTGTCCTCAACACGTACCGCTATAATGTTCGCATAAGGGCTTTCATTTCCCTCGCTAAATAGCTTTGCAGAAGTTATTTTTGCTTCCAGAGCTTTATTAGTATTAGTAATAAAAAAGTCATAATCGTCTTTAGTCGGTATGATTTGTGCCGAATCCAGCTCTACAATTTCAATCGCCTTAAGATATTCTTTAATATCCGTAATTGATGCGCTTAATGTTGTGGTAGTTTCTTCATTTAATTTAATAAATCCGTTTTTCTCCAGAATAAGCAAGGCACGGTACTCATTAGTTCCGTCATTTGGTATTGCCACAACCGCATTCTCAGGGATTTCATCTGTACTGCCGTACTTGTCGGAATATGCTGTTATTGGCTCCACATGTATATCCCCCACGCTTACCAGGCCATAGCCGTTTGCCTTGTTCCAGGCCTTTAAATACGGATAGTGCTGAAAATAATTAAAATCAGCTTCTTTTTTTGCTGTTTTTTCATTTGTTGTAACATCTGCTGCTGTTGACACAAGCTCAATAATGATTCCCTGCTCTTCAAGCTTGGGCCTTACATGTTCAATAATTTCCGAATGAGGTACAAGGTCTGTAATCCCCTTAATTGTAGCAGTTTCCTTCGAGGCATCCTTCACATCCGAACCGCAGCCGGTTAAAGCTGCCATTGACAAAGCTCCTGAAAGAATCAGCGCCAGTATTTTTGATTTTTTCATAATAATCTCCTCTCTTTATCATTATTTTATATTGAGTTTTAGAGTACTCACTCTAAAAAGGGTTCACGCTAAAGCGTGCGTTAACTATAAATTGCTCTTATAATAAATTTCTCTTTTTAAGAATCCTCCTTGAAGTAAAATCTCCTATAAACTGAACCAACTGCACCAAAATTATCAGAATATATACCGTAGCAAATAATATATCGTGCTGAAAACGCTGATATCCAAAACGCACTGCAATATCACCTATTCCGCCGGCCCCAAACATACCGGCAAGAGCGGTCATCGATATCACTGCAATCACTGCTACTGTAAATCCGCGTATCAGTGAAGGGATCGTTTCGGGAATCAGTATCCTAAAAATTATCTGAAAATTTATGCTGCCTATGGATTTTGCCGCCTCAATCTTGCCTTTTGTGATTTCCAGCAAGCTGCTTTCTACAATACGCGCATACATGGGGATACAGCTTGCCGCTATAGCTATAATACAGGCATTGGTTCCATAAGACTTGCCAAAAAACAGCCGTGCGACCGGTATCATTAAAATTATCATAATCATTTGCGGCAAAGAACGCAGGCAGTTTATCAGCCACCCGGAACCGGTATAAATCACCTTTAGAGGCACCAATCCATTTGGATTCGTAACCGTCAGTAAAATTCCCAATAACAAGCCAAGAATCAGCGTAATAACAGAAGCTAAAACCGTCATGTAAATTGTTTCAAAAATTGCGGGAGCTATGCGAATCCATACCTCCTTCGCAAAAGATCCTCTAATGACCTCCCAAAGGGGAGTATCCAGCAAGCTCATAAATCTACTCCTTCTTTTAATGCTATATCCATCTGTGTAATTGTTGTATTACTGCCGAAGCGGATATCCGCACTCCGCTTTGCTACATGCCCCTAACCTGTTATGCAGCTATAATGCTGTTTTCAGCTGGAAACCCGCCTCCGCCGGCAAGCTTAAAGTCCGGCTTGCGCAGACCAGACACGAGGCTTC
The DNA here is from genome assembly GCA_023390115.1 of Bacillota bacterium. Lineage (GTDB taxonomy): Bacteria > Bacillota > Clostridia > Acetivibrionales > DSM-27016 > Anaerobacterium. The sequence goes on along the minus strand of JAEWDM010000030.1, from coordinate 77,782 downwards.
TTATATATAGATTAAATTCCCTGTCCCGCCTCAAGACCTTCGGACTTCTGGAATTCTAAAAACACCTTAGCAAACAGCCCTCCTGTCCGGCTGTGAGGATTATGGAAAATATCATTAACAGCTCCAGACTCTATAATAAGCCCATCTTCGAGAACTGCCATGCGCTCACAGGCATACTTAATTGCATCCAGCTCATGAGTTATCATGAGTATTGTAATCCCTGTAGACTTATTGATTTTCTTTAAAAGCTCTAAAATCTGCAGTGTTGTCTGCGGATCAAGAGCAGATGTAGCCTCATCACTAAGCAGGAGGTGGGGACGATTAACCAGGGCCCTTGCAATACCCACCCTCTGTTTCTGTCCGCCTGAAAGTCCGCCGGGATATACCAACAATTTATCAGATAGCCCTACAAGCTCTGCCGTCTCTAATACACGCTGCTTTATTTCTGTATTGGAAACCCCGCTGATCTCAAGCGGATACGAAATGTTCCGATATACGGTTTTAGCCTCGAACAAATTAAATGTCTGAAAAATCATGCCAATTTTTCTTCTCTCCTTAAGGAGCTCACGCTTTGGCAGCTTTAATATGTCAATACCATCAATAAAAATCTCCCCACTGTCAGGCTCCTCCAAGCGATTGATACAACGGGCCAATGTAGATTTTCCGGCTCCGCTGAAGCCTATAATTCCCAATATCTCACCTTTCCTTACAGAAAGATTTACTCCCTTTAGTACTTCCAAAGGCACACTATAAGCAGAATAAGTTTTATATAAATTTCTAATTTTTATAAAATCATCCATAGCATACCCGCAATACAGCTTAACCTGTTATACAACGGTTATGCCGCATACCCCTTTCTCAAATTAATATCACTTATCACCTTTGTTTCCATATTTACAGCAGTTATCTGATATACCTGTCAGGCATCCGCCGGCACAAATTAAGAAACTCACCTTCTCTATAGAAAAGTTATATTCTTACATATCCCGCTCAATTTTTTTATTCTATAGCATAGTCTGTCCTGACTCCTTTTGTCCATTCCATACTAAACATATAGTAATTATATGAATTCATTTTTTATTTGTCAACCATTATTTAAAATTTATATAAATTTATGTTTTTATATCCATAATATATATATTAAAATGAATTTTTGACTTTAATTCTATGCTTGGATCAAAATTAAGTCTTGAATTAATTTATTTTGTCAATAACAGATATTCTTTACAGAATGCGGGCAATGGATTATCCTAAGAAAATTTGAACGGCTATTTAGAAGACAGTGTAACAAGTTAAAAGGTATTATCTGGGATAGATTTTGCTTACGTTGTCAGGGGGACGGCAGACTGTGTGAAAGCTATTCTGATTGAAATCAAAATCCTTAGAACTTACAGAAAAAGCAGCGGAGAACTGAAAGTAAAACAGCGGAACCGTACCCCATGATGCCTCAGCGGTGATGAACTGCAATTTTTCAAATAATTTGGGGGAGTTCACATAATCTGACGGTTCTCCTGACACATCCTAATTTCTTAAACACATTATGTAACCTTCTGCGCACCTGGCCCATATTGCAATAATATATACAAAATTACTGCAGGTGGTTTCGATGAAGTATGTTAGTTTAACAGCCCCTAATTGTTATTTTCAATTCTACAATAGCACGATTATAACAGCATTGTCTGCGCCTTTTTAGGGCATCGCCCTTTTTGCTTATGCCCAAAATTTTACCATATATATGCTCCAAATACAATAAAAAGTCGTCAACCCAAGGAGATTTTTACATCACCGGGGGCCGACGACTTTTTTACTCCGGAAAATCACACTCTGCGGTACCCGTGGCACACCTTGTCCTCTGTTTTAATTAAACATCTGTACAATAAAAACACTGGAATGGCTCTGTAAATCAAACTCAAACGGATGCTGCAGGGGAATCCCGTCCTTGTCGCTTATTATTTTTAAAAGGGGCCGGAGCGGCATATTTTTATTTGAATCTGTCACAACGGCTACTTGATTTGTGTTGAGAAGCACCTGGCACCCCTTGGGATATACCGCTATGTTTTCAAGAAATACCTTGGCAATTTTAGAGTCAATCATAGAGTTCGATATACCAAGCAGGTATTCTGCGGCCTCATGAGGCAGAACCTTCTCCCGGTATATCCTGTCCGACGTCAATGCGTCATATATATCCGCTATAGCAACTATCTTGGAAAGCATATCTATTTTTTCACCCTTAAGATGACACGGGTATCCGCTTCCGTCACAGCGCTCATGGTGCTGCAGGGCTATTCTGGCCGCATTCGGCCTGATACCCGGAATTGATCTTACAATGTCATATCCGTAAATACAGTGTCTTTTTACTTCCTCAAATTCGCTCGGGGTCAAATCCCCCTTTTTCAGAAGAATACTGTCCGATATCTTGGCTTTGCCGACATCATGCAGGAGTGCACCCATTCCGAGCGTGACTGTTTCCTCATAATTCAGCTTCATGGCCTTTGCCGTTATAAGGCTGTAAATGCATACGTCAAGGGAATGCGCGTAATAGTAATCCCCTTTGCCTCTGAAGCCCGTGAGCAATAAAATGGAATCCTTGTTTGTAAATACTGTCTCAAGAATATTTTCTACAACGGGAAATGCATCCGATGCCATTATGTTGTAATTGCTTTTAAGGCTATCAATTAATTTTGCCACACATTCATAGGTCTGCGCATAAAATTTTTGTACGGGGTTTAAAAATATGTCGCTATATTTTTTCTCCGCTATAACCGCAACCTTGCTGACTCCTCTGGCTACTAAATTTGGGATATAGCTGGGCTTTATAACCATGCCCTTGGACAGAAGAAGGCTTCCATTGTTTATGATATCTTCCCCCAATATCATTCCGGGCTTTATTTCGCCAATGTCAACATCAAAATTCATCTTCAAAATACATCATATCCTTTTAATAAATTTACAAAAGCAATATCTATATAGATTAAAATAATGAGCAGCCTTTAGTTTGAAAAAATCGTGCTGGTTATTTATATAGTGTAAAATATCATATTAGTATTTAGATTATGTAAAATAACTGTTAATATTTTGCAAATGGCAAAAGTAAAGATTTTTTAACCTCCCTTCTTTATATGGCATTATGCTTGCAGATATATTATACGCACCCCCTCATAAGATAAATTTACATAAAATTATTCAAGGCCTCCGGCAACCGGCCATTCTATATTTTTCGACACAAATTATATTTATTTGTTGTTTTTATTTCCGATTTTAATATTATTAACCATTTGTACAGTTATTTATTTTAAACTTAAATTATTATAATGTCAATAATTTGGAAATAAGGGTGCATTGCGTGAATACATAAGGTAATCCTTTCTTAATATAATTGCAGCTTCAAGTTAATATTAAAATTCTCCGGCCCCAACGGTTCCGGAGAATTTCAGATTGAAGCTCTGTGGCTTATATGCAGATTCTTATTTTAGTCCCTCCCTTTTTTTACAATTATTGGATCAATATAATTCTCAAAATCAAGATTTTTTCTTTTGCAAAACAGTATAATGCCCCACATGAGCTTTTTACCCCCTCCCACATCTCTGGTCAGAAAACGGTGCAAATGCCCCGGATCCACGGAGATTTCTCGGGCAAAGCGGCTGTAGCTGCCTCCGCAAAACTTTAAAAACAAATCCTGATACACCTTTTCCCTGTTTATTTTTACAGTACTCCTTTTCGCTTTTATATAGCTTATAACTGTATTGTCAAGCTCTCTGCTCAGGCTTAAGATGTTTTCCGAGGACAGGTTTTTGTCGGTTACGGATTTATTAAGCAAATCCTGCATTTCAGCTATAATCTCCTTAAGCATATATAACACTCCTGTCTCTTTGCATTGTCATACCCGTAACGCATTATGGCATGTACGGCATGATTAGCGATGTTCAATCTATATTTTTTATAAATTGCGATGTTTTATCACAATTATAGGTTTTATTTTCAAGCATGTCAATATACTTCCAAAAATATTCAATAGTACTCTCAGCCATATTTTTGTTTATACACTATTACTTTTCATCACTTTTTATGATAATATTGTAATATATTATTTTACATTATAATTCGGATAATTTAAACACATGCCAGGAGCATGCGTCACAGGTGTCACATAAAGACAGTTCTTTCGACACACACCTATTTATCTTCTTCGCTCTTGGAAATGGAGCAATAAAGAATGTATAATAATGTTACAACATGTCGTGTTATTACGTAAGTACAGTTGGATGACACAGCACGTTGTTTTTTTATACCCATTAAAATATTTGAATCAGGAGAACAAAATGAATTCACGAAAATTATGGACAAAAAATTTTATTTTTTCGACATTTTCAGGGCTTTTTGCTGCAATGGTTTTTTTACATTACAATAACAACGCTTGCCATGTATCCTGTTATATTCTTCAAGGGGGTTCATTCCGCCAATATTAACCAGATGCATCCCCTCACGTATGCAATTTACCCGGGCTATATATTCCGCCCAACATTGGTCGATATGGTAAAGAAAGATATATTTCTCCATCCTTTTCAAAGCACTGGTATCCACATATTTGAGGGCAAGCTTGTATTGCCCGGGAGCCATTTCTTCAAGCAGGGAAAGACCCGCTCTGTCAAACAGAATATCCTGGCGTTTTTTATATATAATTTTACGCTGCTCCTCAATAATATAGGAATACCTCCAGAGAAGGCCCCTAATACTGGCATTCTGTCCTTCCGCAACCTTTTGGACCTTCTCTGCCGAACGCAGGTACACCGGATTATCAATGGGTCCGTCCTGCTTTTTCATACGCCGCATTGATGAAATAAGCGTGCTGTCCCCATATTTCTTAAACAAATCATCCTCCAGGCTGACAAAAAATCTTGATGAGCCGGGATCCCCCTGACGGCCGGCGCGTCCCCGGAGCTGGTCGTCTATACGCCTGCTGTCGTACTTATTTGTACCTATGACGTATAAGCCTCCAAGACCGACTACCTTCTCCCGTTCTCCGCCTAAGCGTATGTCGGTGCCGCGTCCTGCCATATTGGTTGAGACAGTTACAGCTCCAAGGGCTCCTGCCCGGGCGATGATTCCAGCTTCCAATTCGTCATTTTTTGCGTTGAGCACATTGCATTTGATTCCTGCCTTTTGCAGTGTGTCCGCAAGCCTTTCAGATTCTTCTATACTGGCCGTACCTACCAGTATAGGTCTGCCCGTTGCATGGACACTTTTTATTTCCGCAGTCAGCGCCTCGTACTTTGCTTGTAAATGGGTAAAAACAACGTCTTGATAATCTGTTCTGATACATGGCCTGTTTGGAGGAATAGCAACAACATCCAGATTATAAAACTCCTTAAATTCACCCTCAGATATTTTTGCCGTGGCTGTCATTCCGCACATTCCACGATAATTTTCCATAAAATGCTGTATTGTTATTGTTCCCAGGATTCTGCCCTTTGAAAAGCTCCTTATCCCTTCCTTGGATTCGATTGCAGCTTGCAGGCCGTCAGGCCAGACGCGTTTATCCGCTACACGGCCTGTAAGCTCATCCACAAGCTCAACCCTTCCGTCTTGAACTATGTAATCCACATCACGTCTTAACAGTGCCCCGGCATGAAGGGCGCAATTCAACTCAATCAATAATTCATAATTATCTTCAGCATATATATTTCCGCATCCCAGCAGCTTCTCCACCCGGTTTGTTCCCTTCTCGGTGAGGTAAACATTTCTTGAAGCCTCATCGGTATCATAATCAACACCGGATTCAAGCATTCCCACTACCTTTGTAATCTCCCCGCATACTCCCTGAGCCACAGGGACATTCTCGGATATTATAAGCGGAATACGGGATTCATCAATAAGTATGGAGTCTGCTTCATCCACTATTGCAAAATTAAATTCACGCTGTACAAGCTCATTTACCTCATAGCACAAGCAATCTCTCAGATAGTCAAATCCTGCTTCCTTGGCAGTAATATAGGTTATATCGGAGTCATAGGCGTTCCTCCGTTCCTCCCTGCCCATCCCCTCATTAATAAAGCTCGTCGTCAAGCCCAGGAAGGTGTATACCGGCCCCATCCACCCGGCATCCCTCCGCGCCAGATAGCCGTTCGCAGTAAGGACGTGAGGCCCAATACCCTTTTTACCGCCTCACACACCAGCGCATAAGCTCTTGGCAGCAGCTCATCAAGATGCGTTGTTTCCTTCCGCGCCTGGTTTAAAAGTTCCGCGGATATTTTCTTTAATGAGCTGTCGCTTTCGCTTTTTAGATTGATCCTTTTTATATCCTCCGGCAGCTCCCGGTAAGCTGTAATGTCATAATCGGAATAATTAAGACCGGGAGCATTTAAAGCAAGCTTACCCCTCTTCATTTTTTGCGGCATCTGTCTGAAACCTCCCACTATATTTTTCATCCATCGTATTGTGAGCTTACACTCCGCTCTTATTGCTTATTTTCGGTTTTCCATTTATCCAGCTGCTTTTGGATTTCCTTAACCAATGCATCAACGCCATTATCCTTCTGCTCTTTTATGAAAGCATCAATATCTTGAGCTTTTATTTCGCTTGTAAGCATCCTGCTTTCAAATGCTGTACATGACGATTGTCTCAAGCAGCACTATCCTTTAAAGACTCAAGGTCAATGAAAAAGCCCGTATGGGACATATTAAGGAAAAGCCTTGTTAATATCCAGAATAAATTCTTTCTTATCCAGGCTTTTTAAATTAACCCCATAGGCATCCGAATAAAAAAGCGCGGGCAAAAGACTACGAAATTTAACGACCAGTTTATGTGCATCTTAACAAAAGCACCTGATTATTCAATTACTTAAATAATAAGCATCAGATAGAGCTGAATGGTATTTTAATCTTTTGAAATAAAATAAGAATTAAAGCACTGAACAAAGAAGTGATCTCAAGGATCAGATATATATTAATTAGAATACATAATAAAAACAATAATATACTGACAAAGATAATTAAAGCCGTATATATGCCAGGACAAATACATTCAATAGCTGCCTTTATGAATACCTGATTTTCGCAAAACAGGATATCTGCAATAGAAACTAAAGCCGCTGTACATAAGGCTACAACCAGCTTTGTAAAATCCGCTATTGATTTTGTTAATGGCCTAATTGCAGCCCGAAATAACACAAGCATATAAAAATTAACCCTTCAAAATAATATAACTCATATCAAATTTTAGTTAATTATAGGGCAATTATACTATATCGCTGGCAAATTTACAATACATTGTAATTTAAATTAAACATAAGATATCTCTTGAGAAATTTGCCGGATTTGATTTTCATAAGCTAAAGAATCCCCCGCTTGATCTGGAAAACCTGTTCAACGTAATTTCCTTATCCCTGCCGTACCTTAAATCATATCCCCCTTATCTGGATTTTCACATGAATATTCTTCAAGCTCTTTTAGACCCTCTTCATCAAGATCACATCTGTCCACTGTCTTTGAAATACCAATAGTTCTATAAATTCTTTAGTCATCATAATATCTCCAACTCTATCCTACCCTATTTAATAGGAGTTTGTTAAATGGATTAATAGCAAAAGGGCTTATAATGCAAAAATACCTGATTCACAATTTCTGCAAATCAAGCATTTTCCAATGTTTCAATTTGGAGCCCTCAATCAGAATCGAACTGATGACCTCATCCTTACCATGGATGCGCTCTGCCGACTGAGCTATGAGGGCATGTGGAGCGGGTGATGGGAATCGAACCCACGCAGTCAGCTTGGGAAGCTGATATTCTACCATTGAATTACACCCGCAAGGTGTGCAACGAAAGATATTATAGCATAAGAAGTATCAATAGTCCAGCATATTCAAAGCTCAAATAACCTATTTATACTTTACCTTCTTCAAGATATTTCTCTAATTTACGTTTTACTCTCTGTAACGCATTGTCAATGGATTTTACATGCCTGTCCAATTCCTCCGCAATCTCCTGATAGGACTTGCCCTGCAAATATAAGGAAAGAACCTCCCACTCAAGCTCGCTTAGTATTTCTCCCATTTTGGCCTCTATACCGATAAACTCCTCGCGGTTTATAACCATTTCCTCAGGATCACTTATAGTCTCTTCACTTATTATATCCATAAGAGTCCTGTCAGATTCTTCATCAAATATAGGCTTGTTAAGGGAAACGTAAGAATTCAACGGAATATGCTTCTGACGCGTGGCAGTCTTTATGGCAGTAATGATTTGCCTGGTTATACAAAGCTCTGCAAATGCCCGGAATGAAGAAAGCTTGTCCTCCTTGAAATCCCTTATGGCCTTATATAACCCTATCATTCCTTCTTGAATTATATCCTCTCTATCCGCTCCTATAAGGAAATACGTTCTCGCCTTAGCGCGGACAAAGCTTTTATACTTGTTGATTATATACTCAAGGGCATCATGATTCCCGGATCTTGCATCCTCAATTACTTCCTCATCAAGCATAGTATTAAAAATATGCGCAATCTCACTATGTGCGTTAGTCTTCAAAATCATGCCCCCTTATGCAGTCTAAAAAACACACCTGTATATAAAACACATCTTAACATTTTTATTATCCACAATTTAGGAAAATTTGTCAATAGCAAGTATACAGCAGCATAAAGAGTTTTTATGATTATAGGTAAAATTTTTATCTATAGACCGCACATGCATAATTATATGTAACTTCAATGCTTGTGTCAAGTTAAAACTCGCTTCTGTTTTTTATTTACCCCGCTGCTTTAATATTTCATACATAACAACTGCTCCTGCAACAGCAGCATTCAACGATGAAATTGCACCCTTCATGGGAATGTTAACAATAAAATCACACTTCTCCTTTATAAGCTTGCCTATTCCCTCTCCTTCGCTTCCTACCACAATTGCAACCGGACCTCTTAAGTCACTGTCATAAAAGTGCTTCTCACCTGTGGAATCCGTACCAACCACCCATATATTGCGCTTCTTAAGATAATCTATAGTCTGCGCAAGATTTGTGACACGTGAAACGGGTACGTACTCTACAGCACCTGCGGATGCCTTGGATACAGAGGCGGTAAGGCCTACCGATCTCCTTTTGGGTATTATAACTCCATGCGCTCCCGCAGCATTTGCCGTCCTCAATATCGAGCCCAGGTTATGAGGGTCCGTTATCTCATCCAGCAGTACCAGAAAGGGTTCCTCTCCCTTTAACTCCGCAGCCCTTAGTATGTCATCCACCTCAACATAATCCTTTACAGCCACAAACGCAATCACGCCCTGGTGTGCATGAGTTTCCGACAGGCTGTCCAGCTTTGACCGTTCAACCTCCTGCAATATTATATGCTTTTCTCTTGCAAGGGCAATAATCTGCTTTATAGAGCCTTCCTTATCTCCTTTTGAAACCATAATTCTGTTTATTGATCTGTCCGACCTCAAGGCCTCAAGTATGGAATTTCTGCCCTCAAGCTTGTCAAAGCATGGCTCGGAAGCCTCCTCCTGCCGTTCTCTTAAAAATGCAGCCTTTTTTCTCACATTCCTTGTTTCCCTATGCTTTTTATCCCTGTCGTATGGCATTACAGCACTTCCCTCTTACAAATAATATTTTCAATAATATATTTCCTTGCAGCCGCAAAAAATAAACCGGGCTATATACCGCCCTCCCTGCCGGATACAGACATGCTTAAAATATCCATCAGCCGCATGTTGTCCTCCTTAAGAAACAAAAAGCCTACCAAAGCCTCAAATCCCGTCGCATATTTATATTCCACAACATCGGCATTTTTAGGTATGGTACCTGACTTTGCATTTCTTCCTCTCCGCACAATATCCTGCTCCTCGGAATCAAGATTATCCCATATAAGGTGGATAATATCCGACTGGGCCTTTGCCTTTACAAACCCTATGGACTGCTTGTGCAGCTTGTGTACAGGTGAATTTCCGTTATGTAACAGAAATGTCCGTATAAAAACCTCATATACGGCATCACCTATATAAGCCAGAACCAAAGGATTGTATTGCCCAGGATCCTTTTTTTTAAGATTGAACTTATCAAAAAGCTCTTTAAAATAGTTATCAATCATAAATATTTGCTACCCTATCTATTTAGAAGTGAAATTCTCTATATCAATAAAGATAAAGACAATAACCTGGTATCTATTGCTAAAAGCCTTAAGCCCGTTACCTAAGGCTTATTATATATCATAGAAAATTCCAAGTAAACAGCAATTTTTATATAAAAGCCGCGAATCTCCCCCTATTTGTCTTTTCTCGATATCTTTACCCCCTGGGGAGTGTCCTCCAGTGTAACCCCCATTTTATTAAGCCTATCCCTGATCTCATCGGCAAGCTTCCAGTTTTTTTCCTTCCTTGCCTGCTGCCTTTGGGCCACCAGCTGATTGATTTCGCTGTCGTCCTCCTGCTCCCGCTCCCGCTGTGCAATTCCAAGCACTCCTGTAAGCTCTTTTAAAAGCGTCTGTGCGAAATCGGCAATCTCTATGGAAACTTCGGCAGCAGAAGTAATATTTGAATTAATTTCCTTTACAGCGTCAAAAATTTTGGAAATGGCATCCGCTGTGTTGAGGTCATCGTCCATAGCCTCTATAAATCCGTCCTTAATTGCAGACAGTCTTTCGGCAATTTCCTTTTCACTTCCGGACATATGAGGAAGAGACAAATGCTCTCTCACATGCTTAACATTCCCGATACAATTATATATTCTTTCAAGCCCGTTTTTAGCCTGAGTCAAAAGCTCGTCACTAAAATTAATGGGACTTCTGTAATGAGCGCAAAGCATAAAAAACCTTATAACCTCATAATCAAATTTTTCCGCGATATCCCTGACTGTAAAAAAATTGCCCAGAGATTTAGACATCTTTTCATTATCAACATTTATAAATCCGTTGTGAAGCCAATAGCGGGCAAATGTCTTCCCGTTGGCAGCCTCACTTTGAGCTATTTCATTTTCATGATGAGGGAATACAAGGTCCTGCCCTCCGCAATGTATATCAATAGTCTCTCCCAAATACCTGTTGGCCATAGCCGAGCATTCTATATGCCACCCCGGCCTTCCCTTGCCCCATGGACTGTCCCATGCCGGCTCACCAGGCTTTTGCGCCTTCCAGAGTGCAAAATCCACAGGTGCCTTTTTTCTGTCATCCACATCAATTCTGGACCCGGCTTCAAGATCCTCCAGATTATGCCCCGACAGCTTGCCATACTTCTCAAATCTTTTAGTGTCAAAATATACATCCCCGTCAACGGCATAGGCATACCCCTTTTTCTCCAGAGCTTCAATGAGCTCTATAATTGCATCAATATTCTCGGTTGCCCTTGGGTGTACTGTGGCCTCGCTTATTCCCAGCCCCTTCGAATCTATAAAATACTCCTTTATATACCTGTCCGCCAATTCCTTTACGGTAATACCCTCTTCATTAGCCTTCTTGATCATTTTGTCGTCAATGTCGGTAAAGTTCTGCACAAATTTAACATTATATCCTCTGTATAGCAGGTACCTTCTCATTACGTCAAATATAATAAAAGGCCTGGCATTCCCTATATGAAAATAATTATATACGGTAGGGCCACAGGAATAAATCCTTACCTCGTTATCATCCACGGGCTTAAAATCTTCTTTTTTTCTTGTCAGCGTATTATACAGCTTCATTATATATTTATGTCCCCTTCCTCTAAAACTAAGCGATAAAAGACTGCCGGTATTTTTTACTTTTTATTTACATTTCCCTCTTCCTTACTTCGCAATATACCTTCCAGATGCTCAAGCCGGGCACGCAGTGCGCATAACTCCTGAGCAGCCGGATCGGGCATATGTATCTGATCGAGCTCCACCGAGGGTATAAGCTTTTCGCCTTTATGCTTGACATTCCTTGCCTTTGGCCCTGTAACTGTAGTATACGGAGGAACCTCATTTATAACTATCGATCCCGCCCCTATCATAGAGTTGTCTCCTACATTAAAGGGTCCCAATATTTTGGCTCCCGCTCCAATCAGTACATTATTTCCTATAGTGGGATGTCTCTTTCCCTTGTCCTTTCCCGTCCCCCCTAAAGTAACTCCATGGTAAATCGTGCAATTTTCGCCCACCTCTGCCGTCTCTCCTATAACAACTCCCATTCCGTGATCTATAAACAATCCTCTTCCTATAACAGCACCCGGATGTATTTCAATACCTGTAATAAACCTTGATACCTGAGATATAAAACGGGCCGGGAAAAACAATCCCTTTTTGTAAAACCAGTGTGCAAAGCGGTGAAGGAATACCGCATGGAACCCCGCATACAGAAGCATAACCTCAAAAACGCTCTTTGCAGCAGGATCTCTTTTTGCAATGGCTCTTGCGTCATATAAAACCCCTTTAAACATAATTCCCCCCCAACACTAAAAAAACCCCGTCTATAATTTACATTATAGAGGCGAGGCAAATCGCGGTTCCACTCTAATTCGGAAAATCCATCTCGGACGCAATATTTAAAGAAAGCTAATATCACATCTTTAAGCATAACGGTGCTTCTCCGTGAAAGCCTACAGGGACATGACTATAATGCATATCAAACAATCCCCTTCTGCTCCAAATTCATGGGCGCACTTCACTCATATGCCGACCTAAAGCCGCTCTCAGCCTATGACCGCTTCTCTCTGCAGGGACCTATAAGCTACTCTGCCCAGTCATTATCTTTAATATATATGCAAATAAAATTAATTTTATCAAATAAGTATGTACAAGTAAATAGTTTTAAAAACTTTACAGCACCGCCTGACTTTGCCGCCTGAATAAATGATAAATAATTTATTAATAATATTACTAATGATAAATCAAATTATACACATATCATTTGATTTTTATCATGTCAAATTTGAAAGGGAGTGAATTAATTGGCTACTCAAGATACCGCACGGTCAGGATCATCCGGTATAGTCCATTTTATCATCAGGCTTGTCGTGGGAGCTGTAGTTCTTGCTGTAACAGCAGCCTTAACCCCCGGCTTTTCCATATCGGGAATATGGTCCCTGATAGTTGGTGCTATAATTTTAGCAGCTTTAGATTACCTTGCCTCCAGATTTTTAGGAATAAATGCCTCCCCCTTTGGGAAAGGGCTTACAGGCTTTATTATGGCAGCAGTAATAATATACGTTACCCAGTTCTTTGTTTCAGGGTTTAACGTTAGCATTTGGGGCGCACTGTTAGGTGCATTGGTCTACGGAATAGTAGACGCTATTATACCCGGACGGGCTATGTAATAAATGAGGTTAGGGATAGCCCTTTGGCTATCCCTTTTATAACAGAAACTATATGTGCAGCTTATCCCTCAAAGCTGTGGTTCTTATTTCCTTCTATTCCCTCCTGCATTTCCTGTACCGCTTCCAGCGCACCGGGAAAGTCGAATATTTGCGGAGGGAAAAACTCGTCTACAGGAAATTCTATTGTTTCAAACAGCTCACATGGATCGTCTTCCGTTGAAGCTATGCACTCCTTGTTTGGAACACAAAAATCAAATGCCGGTATAAGGAGCTGCACAAGCCTTGCAAGCTTAATTATTGAGAACAGGCCAACTGTAACAAGCACCCTTCTGCGTCCGAATTCATCCTCTACTATATCGTCGGCATCGTCGAGCTCTACATCCTCTTCTTCTCCAAATAGATTGCAAACACTTCTGGGCATTTTCTCTATGTTGCAGCAATCATCGAAATACTTGTCGCACGACTCCTGAATTCTCGCGCTAAGGGCTATGGGATCAGCTACTTCTATTTTAGAGAAAGGAAGGTTATCCTGCTGCAGCCTTGAGCCTTCATCGTCTACGCCGCATTTTGAAAAATGCGCCTTAAAGATTTTCACGCTTCCCTCTGAGCCGAACAGTATAACTTTTTTATCAAAAAGCACCAGCCCTTTTCTGGTTATTATCCTTGTGCTTCCATTTTCCCTGGGTACAAAGAAATCAAGCTCTACCCTGATGAAAAATTTAATATCTACAGTATAGAAGCCTCTTTTAAACGGCACAGGCTCGATATCCGAATACACATCCACAACCTCGGCCCTTTTGGCTTTTACATTGATAGCTCTATGTATTATTTTTCTTATGCTCTCAGTATTTTTAAACAAAACTCTCGCGTCTTCTATGCAATCTTTTTCTCTACAGGAGTCAAATATTTTTTCTACCTGTATGCAAACAGCTTCTCTGATTTTGCAAAGATCTCTCTCGCTTATCAGGCCCGCCACTACCCTGTCATTCTCATGACCCATATCAATACCTCCTTAATTAAACAATATATTTACTTCTTTAAGAAATCTTCTGTCAATTACATAATATGTTGTTGTTATTTTTTTGTGATAATGGTACTGCAACTTTGGCTAAATAAAGAATAATTTAAATTTTTCTCTGTTCTTAAAATTTTATTTAAATATTCGTCATATATATAATTAAGAATTATTAATAAATTAGAAGGTGCCAGATTTGTATAACTATGATAAAAGACAGTATATTTTTAAGCAGTCCGACGGCAGGACAGTAAATATTTTTTTTGATGAAAAGCTTGGGCTCTGTCATTGCCATCTCACCTCAAAGGGTACATGGTCGGAAGCCACTTCTATTAGCCGGAATTCGCATCCTTTATTTTATGCAGACATGGACTCCGAGGATTGCTTTCATATATTATCCCAAAGCAGAGAGGGAAATATAATATACTTTTTTTTAAAGAACCTTGACATAAAAACCTTTACCATACTTACAAGCAGAACCTCCTACACATATAATAAGCATTTGTTTCTCGTGCCGCTTAAAAATGCAGTTCATTTATTTTATGTGCTCAAGCATGACAGCTCCCTTATTTTCGCTCATCAATTATTTACCAATAATGTTGCCGGCTACCCAAAGGTTATTGACTATATAACAGGCGATCCTCTTCCCCATTGTATCGTATTCGATAAATGGGAGAATATATATGCATTTTATAGATCCACAGACGGCAAATATCTTCAGCTTGGGTATAAAAAATATCTCAGCGACAGAAAAATATGGGGGGAATTCATACCAGTCACCAGCCTTGACAGCCATTGCGAATATGCAAAGGTAATATGCGATACCTCAAACGTTATTCATATGTGCTGTCAGAGCAGGCCGAACAAGCAATATGAGCTTGTATACAAGCAAAAGACTCCCGATAAAAACATATGGTCCAGAGAATCGGTATTATGCACCTCACCTCACTCTTTTGACAACCTGTCAATTTTGCAGGTGCATGAAAAGCTTATAATATACTGGGTTCACAACGACATAATATACTATTGCCTGTCAGAAAACAGCGGCAGCATATGGAGTAAGGCAAGCCGTTACAATTTCCCGACAGGCAGGCACTTAATGTGCATTACATATAAATCCAACCTTTTCAGTGATTCGGACAGCATTATTGCCCCTTACATACCGGGCAATTTCATTAATGGCTTTAAGCTGGCGTTCTACCAGCATAATTCTCCCGCTCCCAAAAATGAAGCGGCGGATTCATTAAAAAGCCTTGTCGGGGATGAATTAAAGGTTTTAAAGGAAAATTTTGAGGGCTTAAAGAAGGCTGTCCAAAATAACAGCGAGGACAGCTTAAAACTTATCTCCTCTCAGGAAAACATTGAAAAAGAGATTATAAAATTATCTCTCAGGCTTAATCTTATTGAAAATGAATTAAACCAGCTAAGGCAGATAGAAAGCAGGCTGGACAGCTTAAGACTGGAACTGGATGACTTAAAGGCAGAAGTACCCTTAAAGATGTCCGGCTGTTATGAATTTAAGGATAGAATTCCTCATATAAAAGCCCTTATGAACAGCAACTTCAACAATAATACTGAAAATCCGGCGGAGCCTGCAGGAGAAGCTTACGGCATAGCAGTCCGGGGAAAAGAGCATGAAGAAATTTCTGATTAGCAAAAAGAGCTCTGCATGCAGAGCTCTTTTAAAACTTTAAGCACCCGAAATGCCGTTCACCTATATTTTGACACCTAGCCTTAGCTAGGTGGGTGTTCTGCCGAAAGCTTCAACCTTCCCCCGCCGTTGCATTCGCTTAGTACCGAATGGCGGAATTAATCTGGGGCCTGATATCCGCTTTCAAACGCCAAACTCCCTTATGTCCGATGTAGGTTCAAAATAATAGGCTTATCCGAGCATTTCAGGATTATTCCGTTTGCATCCTTATTATACACCAGTTAAAATCATTAAACAAGGATTCTAAGCCTACATTAAAATCCTTTAAACAAAATCTATATCAACAGCCTTTAAAATACTCCATAAATCAAAACATGTTTCCTGTATTGTATACATACCTTTTTTTGGCCGCACTTTTAATAATTAAGGAAAGAAATGCCACCTTAAGTATAAACTCTCTCATATTTGTTTTTTGTGAAAGCAGGTATAATTTTATACATTTCTCTTATGTACAGCCTGTTTAATGCTCCTTCCTGTATAACAAGATTGGCATATTCAAAAGGAAATTTAATACAATAGCTGCACCCTCCTCTGGATATCTGACATGGGGTTGAAATCACTTCAAATACATAACCCTTCCTTTCCAGTATTCTGCACAGGCTAAAAGCATAATTCCCTGAGTCAAGCATCCCCAAACAATACATAAACACATTCCCCCAAAATCTCATGCATCTTATATAAATAATAAAGAATTATTAATCAATTATATAATACTGAAGATGCATTTACATTGTTACCCCTATTTTATGTTCCCGGGCATAGTAAAAAAGATACTGCTGTGCAAAGCCTGCCAGTTCTCCGAAATAGTCACGGGCAAAAGCCTGAATTTCCTTAAAGCCAGCTTCCCTTTTAAAATAGAGCTCCTCCATTACCCTCTTTACCCATACATCCGTGGGAAAAACATCATATCTGGTACCGCTGTACAGCAGGGTGCAGTCGGCAACCTTGTTTCCTACTCCCGCAAGCCTTACAAGCTCGCTTCTTGCTGAATCCGCATCCAGTTCGCTCAAGGAATATATATCCACTTCTTTATTTTTCACCATTACAGAGGATTTAACTATATACTTGCACCTGAATCCCGCACCGCAGGCTTCAAGCCGCTCAACCTGGCAGGAGGAAAGCCTTTCTACAGCAGGAAATTTATAATAGCTTTTGCCCCGGTATTCTATCTCATCTCCATATACTTGCGACATACGCTCCACAGTCCTCATAATTCTTGGAATCCGGTTGTTTGCCGATATTATAAAGGATATGAGCGTTTCCCATATGTCCTGCTTCAAAAGTCTTATACCATGCCCGAATTCTATAGCCGTTTTCATTATCTCGTCCTTTGCCAGAGCAGCCTTTATTGCTCCATAGTCCCTTCCCAAATCAAGATAGTCAAACCAAATATCCTTAAAATCCTCCATGCAGGTGTTGGAAATTATAAGCCGTCCATCACAAAGGCTTATATTGGCAGCTCTTCCTCTGACTACCCCGGTATAGCTTCCGTCCCCTTCCCTTATCCATCTGAAGCACTGCCCGCACTCAAATATATGAGTGCAGTTGAAATCCCCGACATTCTCCGCAATTACTTTTTCACCTTCCTGATAAACCTTATATCCTCTGTAATCCAATAGCTTTCATCCTCTCATAAATTTAAGCTTTAAATTTTCCGCCATATATATATTCCCACCTTTTTCTGTTATAATTTAATAAAACGCATATTTACAAAAATATTATTATTTTATAGAGGGAGTTTATGAGAGAAAAAATTTATACAATCCCTGTAACCGACGCATTCAGAGAAGAGTGCGAATGTCCGGTGTGCATACTTGAAAAAAAGCTTGAGGATGAATATATTGAATATATTCTGGGACCTTCCCTTATGGAGCCCGACGGAAGAGCTGAGACTAATAAAAACGGTTTTTGCAGGCACCATATACAAATGCTTTACAGCATTCAATCTACAAGACATGCTCTGGCTCTTATACTTGACACTCACCTGTCGGAGCAAAACGCAAAGCTCAAAAAAATGTACCTGAGTAAATCAGATGCCCTTAAAAGGGATTCGGAAATCTCAGTGGTAAAAAATATATCGAACAAAATCTCATCAAAGCAGACTGAAACCGATAAATTCCTTGACAGCCTTATTGAAGAGCTGACTAACCTTGAGAATGGCTGTGCCGTGTGCAATAAGCTAAACTATACCATGGACAGATATATGGATATTGTGTTGTACTTATGGTTTAAGGAGGACGATTTCAGAGCCCTTTTCAACTCTAAAAAGGGGTTTTGCCTCAGGCATTTTCGTCTTTTGGCCCAGAGCACAAAAAAATACTTAAGCTCAAAGGATGCCGCAATATTTCTGGAAAACCTGTTAAAGCTCCAATTAGAAAATATGGAGCGTATTCAGCAGGAGGTAAACTGGTTTACTAAAAAATTTGATTACAGAAATAATGACGCTCCTTGGGGAAATTCCAGAGATGCCGTGCCCAGAAGCATAGAAAAAATCGTAGGCCACTGTAGCCTTAAATAGGCGTTAGGATTATTAAAAGGGTGAAAGGCAGCTTTTAAATGTCCTTCACCCTCTAAAATACAGCTTATTTAAAGCTGTTTAGAGCACTATCTGTGAATCTTCCATTTCGTCGCCTGCGCTATAGCGATTATGGCGCTTATTAGTTGCAATGCTTTCCTTTTCCACATAATCACTCAGCACCTTTTTAAGGTTTAAGACATCACTCATTTCAAAATATCCCGACTTGCCCCTGACGAACTTTACCGCTTTTACTGCTCCCGCAGCAAATGCCTTTCGGGAAAACGACTCATGGCTTATTTCGATTTTATCCTCCTCACCTACAATCATAACCTCATGCTTTCCTATAACACCTCCCGCACGAACCGAGCTTATAGGAACATTTATGGTATTTTCCTTCTTTCCGGAAGACTTCAGGCCCTTTTCAATTTCTCCCGCTATTTTAATGGCTGTGCCTGAAGGAGAATCTTTTTTGTTCTTATGATGAATTTCAGTTATCTGAAAATCATAATTATTTAAAAGATTAGAGGCCAGGTTGGTAAGAAGCATGAGCACATTCACCCCTAAGGTTATATTTGGGGCATATACTATTCCGTTCCTGTATTTTCGGGTAAGCACAAACAGCTTTTTTAACGCTATTTTAGAAAACCCTGTGGTGCCGATAACTATATTGACTCTCATTTTAGAAAAAATCACGGCATTTCTAAGCGCGGCCTCGGGGCTTGAAAAATCCACAACCACATCCGGCTTGGTCTTAAAAACAACCTGCTCTATATCCTTTGCGCTATTAACTATTATCCCGGTCTTTGACTTTCCTATAACCTCACCCAGGTCCTTTCCCTTTTTTGCGCTGGAGGCACTGCAGATCGCGCCTACAAGCTTTATACCGTCCTCTTCAAATAAAGCTCCGGCAATCTCCTTGCCCGTTTTGCCCAGACCCGCTATACATACTCTTATCATAATTATCTCCTCCATTTCATAACAAATTCAAATCCTGCCGCCTTTATTGTATATTCAGCCATTAATGGCATATATAGACACCAGAAAAGGAAAAATAAAACCACAGAGAAGTCTCTGCGGTTCTTTACTCTTTAGAAATGTATACCTTTTAAAAGCACATCCTAATAAAGCACATCAATCACCTTCTCCTCCAACGCTTACGAGATTAGCTGACGGATTCGGGTCGAAAGATAACCCTAAACTATTTATCAGATACTCTGAAAAAACAATTATTCACCCCAAATATTGCCGGCACATTATCCGGCCTTTATAATTCTGTATAAAACCCATACAGAATTATATATGGTTCTCCCGCTCTTAACTTAAGATTAAGCGCTATAAATTCATTAGACTATATTAAATTATATGATATATTACCAGTAATATATATTAAAAAATATTTTTTACATTAAATTAATCAAAGGATTAATATTCCAAAATGCAGACGCATAGATATACTGGAATTTTTATAATATAACTTTACCAAAAAGCTTTTCCTTTGTCAATAAATACACTTCATAATATTATTTTTATATCTCCTTAAAACATCAAAGCTATAATACCGCAATTGCATAGCGCCCTGCACACAGGGTATTTCAGCCCCATACTTTTACTAGTCGCACCAGAACAGTAACAGAAAGGAAATGTAAGGAATACTATGTAAGTATATTTAACTAGGTAAAGTAAAGGAGGATTTTTTTATGGCGGACAGAGGTTTTTGGGGAGGCTTGCAAAACGCATTCGATAATGATGAGATACTGTGGTTTATTATTTTATTCCTGCTTTTGTTCTTTAGCTGGAGGGGCGGCGGCTTCTTGGGAATCAACAAATAGGTTGTCTGATACTTTCTCTGTAAAAATTCCGGCTTGAAGGGAGGAAGTATTGATGACGGATAATGCAAGAGGCTGGGGAAGTGTATTGGTTTGGATAATCATAATATTTCTGGCGGTACTTATTTTTTGTCCCGCATTTTTCTTAGGGGCATGGTGATATCGGAGCAAACATAAAACTACAGCTTTAAATTTAACAAAAGGGGCTGCTTTTATCATGATAAACCACATGAAAAGCAGTCCCCTTTTGCCGAAGTCAATATTTTTAGAATTGACTTCGGCAAAAGGCGCCAGCCGTACCTGCCACAAGCCCCTTCATGTCTTTACTCGTCATAATCCTCATCAACCATATGCTTTTTGGCTTCTTCAATAACCTTATTACTAACAGGAGGAGGGGCTTCCTCGTATCTTTCAAACCACAGCTTGAAATATCCCCTTCCCTGAGTCATTGATCTCAAGTCATTTGCATACTTGGCCATCTCCGATTGAGGAACCTCAGCGACAACCTGCTGAATATTTCCCTGATGAGGATTCATGCCAAGTATTCTGCCTCTTTTTTTATTAAGATCCCCTATTATGTCTCCCATATAGCTATCGGGAACATATACCTCTACATGGGCTATAGGCTCAAGCAAAACAGGTGAGGCCAGCGGAATACCCTTTTTGTACGCAAGCCTGGCCGCTATTTTAAAAGCCATTTCCGATGAGTCAACATCATGATATGAGCCGTCGACAAGTGTAGCCTTAAGGTTTACGACAGGAAAGCCCGCAAGGACACCTCGCATTATAGCCTCCTTAAGGCCCTTCTCGACAGCGGGATGATACTGTCTTGGAACCGATCCTCCAAATATTTTCTCCTCAAACACAAGGTCTTCACTTTCCCCGGGCTCAAATTCCATCCATACGTGCCCGTATTGCCCATGGCCCCCCGACTGCTTTTTATGCTTCCCCTCAACCTTTACCTTCTTTTTTATCGTCTCCCTGTACGGCACTTTGGGAACAGTCAGGCTCACTGAAACGCCGAATTTGGCCTTCAGCTTGCTTACTATAACATCAAGGTGCTGTTCTCCTACGCCGGAAATCAGCGTCTGGTGTGTTTCAGAATTTATGGAAACCTTAAAGGTTGGGTCTTCATCCTGAAGCTTATGCAGGCCCGAGCTTATCTTCTCTTCATCTCCCTTTGCCTTGGGCTCAACTGCCAATGATATGGCAGGGTCCGGAAAAGCTATTTTCTCCAGCACTATTTGGTTTGACTGGCTGCAAATAGTATCATTTGTATTGGTGGACTGAAGCTTGGATACACCTCCTATATCACCTGCGGAAAGCTTATCCACAGGTATTTGCTTTTTGCCCCTCATTATAAACAGTGAACCTATCCTTTCACTTTTTTGAGACGATGCATTGAAGACTGAAGAGTCTGATTTCAGAGTTCCCGAGTAAACACGAAATAAAGATATTTTACCCACAAAAGGGTCCGCAACCGTTTTAAATACAAGAGCCGAAAATGGGGCATCGGAAGATATATTTATCTTCACACCGTCACCGCTGACAGGATTTTCACCCTCAACTACAGGCCTATCCGAGGGAGAGGGCATATATTGTATTATGGCCTCCATCAATGGTTGAATTCCGAGATTGCTTAAAGCTGAACCGCAAAAGACGGGCACCACAGATCCGTCGGATATCCCAGCCCTCAGAGCCCTTAATATTTCATCCTGCGTAAACTCCTCTCCCGAAAAAAATTTTTCCATAAGCTGCTCATCCGTCTCAGCTATCATTTCGTTCAGAGAGTCCCTCAGCTCGGAAATTCTATCATTTAAAGCAACAGGGATAGCCGTATCAACCAGCGTATCCCCATTAAACCTTTTTGCTTTCATATTAATAACATCGACAATGCCAACAAATTTCCCTCCCTCGACAATAGGTATCTCAAATGCCACGATACCTTTCCCGAAGGTGTCACCGAGCTGTCCGTATACTTTAAAAAAATCGGAGTTCTGCTCATCCATTTTATTTATGAATATCATCTTGGGGATTCCGTGCTCCAGCGCATAGGACCACGATTTCTCGGTTCCGACCGAAACTCCGCTTTTGCCCGAGACAAGTATCAAAGCCGAATCGGCCACCCTGATGCCCTGCTTGACCTCTCCTACAAAATCAAAATATCCGGGGGTATCAATTATATTAATCTTATGATCCTTCCATTCACAGGCTGCTATAGCAGTGCTCACAGAAGTCTTTCTCCGGATCTCCTCAGGGTCATAATCTGTAGCGGCGGTCCCATCCGCTACCCTTCCCAATCTGTCCAAAACACCTGTGTTGAATAGCATGGCTTCGGCTGCAGTGGTTTTGCCTGAACCCCCATGCCCCAGCAAGCATATGTCGCGTATTTTTTCCACGGCATATTCCTTCATAAAAATTCCCCCTTAAATTTAATTAGATTGCCAAACGCTGCTCACTTTATAATTACAATCCCTCAAAATGAGGTATATCTTATATAAGCTTCACAAATCGCTTACCAAAAACATACTGTCCTTTCGGTATAGCATTCCTTATAAAAAGTATTGGGGTATTCTAAAAAATTAAGCTTAAACATGGAAGTATGCAATAAAGAACCGCTTTTAACCGATTCCTCATATATTAATATTATTCTATTTTTTTTGAGATTTTCCTCTTTCCTTAATAAATTTTTAATAAATTTTTAATGTGGTATTAACCTCTGTTTTCAGCAGCAAGGATTATTTCAAAAGCAACTGAAAACAGAGGCACGGCTGCAGGCAGAGCATGATTTTACAGCCTTATGAGCATAAATTTTCTCTATAGCCCCAGGCACAAAAGCCATTGCCCTGTCATATGTATTAAATAAGCTTAGCGAGCGCCGCGGATTTTTGTATACCTTCCAATATTTGCTGCATATAAGGCTTTTCTCGCCCTTATGCTGTATAAAGCCCTTTATATCCTCAACCGGAATGCCAAGAAACACCCCTACTTCATGAGGACACAGGTATTCAAATCTTTGCCTAAGCTGCATAAGACATTCATCCAGGCTCATTCCCTCATCATAGCCCATGTCATATAAAAACCTTCTGCACTCCTTTTTATTTATATATCTTATAAGGGCTCTTCTTTTATAAAACAGCACCCGTATACTTTTCCCCGTATCTTTAATTTCAAGAAATTCCAGCCTCAGCTTTTTACATATTTCAAACTTGTATACGCTCCACAAATCATAAGGATTTTTTAAGCCTTTGGTAAATGTTACAAGTGATGCGGGCTTGCCTCCCCAGATAGTAGGTGCGGCCCTATAAGCAATAAGAGAGAACAGATACTCCTTTTCACTTAAATCATGCAATATATTTATAAAATGAAGTGCTTCAGATCTTTCACAGCTCATAGACGCTCCTCCCGGAAAATACATTTTATAATGAAGCAAGCTTACTTCCCAGCTCTCTGCACTGTGCAAGCCCATCCTCATCGGGAGTATTCTGAATAGCAAGGCCCTCTGACGCAAGCCTTACACCAAGCTTTCCCATTCTGTCGTCCCAGTCCCTCATCCATTGACCGTCTCCCCAATCATACGATCCAAACAGCGCTATGGGCTTACCCTTTAAATCCTCGCTCTCAAGAGCTTGTACGAATGGCTCCATCTGCTCCTCCTCCAGCACCTCACAGCCCATTGAAGGACACCCGAGGGCAATGGCGTCGGATTTGACAACATCCTCCTTTACCGCGTCCTGAACCTCCACAACATTAACGGAATTTCCTCCCTCCTTTGCACCCTCGGCAACTGCCATAGCCATTTTTTGAGTATTTCCTGTTCCACTCCAGTATACGATAGTTATATTTTTCATAAAAATACGCCTCCTGTTATTTTATGTGATTTTATGCACTTACTGTGCCCAAATTTTTTTGCATCTCCTCAAGTACGGCATTAAGCGACGCCCCGCTGCTGTTATGACACCTCATCAAGGGAATATTTTTTCTCTTGGCCTCCTTCACAGCAATTCTTATCATCTTATGCGACACGGTAGAGGTGAACAATACGATGCCGTCCGGCGACCCTATTACCTTGTCAAACCTCGCCGGCATATTGGTATATACCTTCAAATGATGTCCATGCTTCGAACAAATTCCTTTATATTCATCATGCATCCTTTCGTGTCCTCCTACAAGTACAATACTCATACAATATCTCCTTTCTTAAAATAAGCATTTTGATTTTGATAATCATTATCATAAAATAATTAAAAATTTTTGCCCCATCAGGGCTTATGATGGCACTGGCAATTGCCGCTGTCCTCGGAAGAACTGCATCCGCTGCAGCATACGCTTTTGCCTTTTCTCATCTTTAAAACAGATCTTACGGCAATATATATAGTCAAGCCAAAAATCACTCCGCCTATTACCCAGTTAATCATAACAAGCAGCCTCCTTTTTTTTAAATGCGGGGGCATTCCTATGGAAAGCAAACACAGGAGCGCCCCTGCGATTCTATTGCAATCCCATCAGCCGGCCTACCTGGAATATAAGGAATGCAGCTACCCAGGCTATTCCGGTCTGAAGTCCTACCGTGAACAGAGTCCACTTCCACGAATTCATTTCTCTTTTTATTGTAGCAAACGCAGCCATACAAGGCATATACAGGAGTGTAAAGGCCATAAACGCATAAGCCGTAAGGGGTGTGAATACTCCTTGAATGGCAGCAGCCAGCGCAGTAGTGTCTTCGGCTATCTCACCTACGCCATGAAGTATTCCCATAGTGCTTACCACAGCTTCCTTTGCTACAAATCCGGTGATAAGCGCAACAGCCGATTTCCAGTCCCCAAAGCCTAACGGAGCAAATATAGGGGCAATAACTCCTCCTATGGCGCCAAGAATACTCTCTCCCGGGTCCTCAACCATCTGGAACGAGAAGCTGAAGCTCTGAAGCACCCATATAACCACAGCCGCCGCAAAGATAATTGTACCGGCCTTTTTAATGAAGCCCTTTCCTCTGTCCCACATGTGTATAAGCAAGCCCTTAATTGTAGGAATACGGTAAGGCGGAAGCTCCATAACAAACGGCGCGGCCTCTCCCTTCAGCACTGTCTTTTTAAGTATTATTCCCGTAAGAATCGCAATAACAATACCGAGCAAATATATTGAAAATATTACCAAGTCTTGATTTTTAGCAAAGAAGGCGCCGACAAACAGCAGATAAATAGGAAGCCTTGCGCCGCACGACATAAATGGGGTCAATATAATTGTCAGCCTGCGGTCCTTTTCATTTTCCAGAGTCCTTGCCCCCATAAGCGCAGGCACACTGCAGCCAAAGCCCATCAGCATAGGTATAAATGACTTTCCGGTAAGGCCCAGCTTTCTTAAAAGCCTATCCATGACAAACGCAGCTCTTGCCATGTATCCGCTGTCCTCAAGTATGGCGAGGAAAAAGAACAGTATCATAATCTGAGGGACAAACACAAGCATGCTGCCCACACCGCCTATAATACCTCCCACAATAAGCCCGCTCAGCCATTCCGCGGCCCCCGCCGCCTCAAGCCAGCCCGACACCGCATCGGAAACAGTACCGTTTACAAGCCCGTCAACCCAATCTATTGTAAATGATCCTATCTCTCCGAAGGTAACCTTAAAAACAAGGTACATCAACGCCAGGAACAGAGGAATTGCCAATATCCTGTTGGTGACAACCTTGTCAATTTTATCGGATATGGTAAGGCTGCCATTCCCGGATTTTTTCTTTACGGCCCTGCCCACTATGCCTGATATCATTTTATACCTACTGTCGGCAATCACCGTCTCTGCATCGTTGTCATAATGGCTCTCTATTTGCTTCCGGCAGGCTTCAATATCCTTCAAAAGTGCCGCAGAAACTTCCATCTTCTCGAGCACCTTTTCATCGCCCTCCAGAAGCTTTATAGCCGTCCATCTTGAACTATCCGTCTTTTTCCCCAGAGAAGGGACAACATTAGCCTCTATTTCCCCGATGCATTTTTCAATTTCCTGATCATAAACCTGCGCCTGGGGCTTTGCCGTTCCTGAAGCAGCAGCATAGGCCACCTGAATGGCCTTATCCAGAAGCTCCTTTACTCCGTGCCCCTTACTGGCAGAGGTTGGCACCACAGGAATTCCAATACTTTTTTCCAGAGCCCCCGTATCAATTTTGTCCCCCCTGGCCTCTACCGCATCCATCATATTCAGTGCGGCAACCACGGGAATTCCCAATTCGATAAGCTGTGTGGTAAGGTAAAGGTTTCTTTCAATATTGGTGGCATCTATAATATTTATTACTACGTCAGGCTTTTCATCCAGTATATAATCTCTCGCAATAATCTCCTCTAAGGAATAAGGGGATAGGGAGTATATGCCGGGCAGGTCGATAATTTTTACATCCTCTTGAACCTTCCTGGCCTTCCCTTCTTTCTTTTCAATTGTAACGCCCGGCCAGTTCCCCACATACTGGGTGCTGCCGGTTATTTCATTAAACAGAGTGGTTTTTCCGCAGTTAGGATTTCCCACCAGTGCAAACCTCAAAGACATTTTGAAACCCCTTTCATTCTTCATTCGAAATTGATAGTCATTATCATGTAGTATTCCAAAAAAATGCTGCCCCTTATTTAGCAATCAATACTACTCCACAAATATGTTTTCCGCCTCAGACTTTCTGAACGTAAGCTCATATCCTCTGACGTTCACCTCTATAGGATCTCCCAAGGGCGCTACCTTCCTTACAAAAACCTCAGCTCCCTTTGTAACCCCCATATCCATAAGCCTTCTTTTTACTGCGCCCTCACCCGCAACTTTTGCGACAACCGCCTTGTCTCCCGGTTTTAACTCCCTCAAATTCCTTTGCAAAATACTCGCCTCCTATAAAAATTCAAGCCTGCACTAAAAGCTGCTGAGCAACTCCTCTATTCAACGCCAATCTTGAGCCCTTTACAGACACAATCAGACTGCCGCCCATTTCAGATACAACCGATATGGATGTCCCAGGCACTATTCCCAGCGATTCAAGGAATTTTTTAGTCGCTTCCCTCGCCCTGCATCCGTTTATAATAGCCTCCTTGCCGGGAGTTAACATAGTTAACGGCATTCCTCATCACCCCTTTTTACAAATCATACCAAAACGATATTGATAATTAGTATCAATATTAATAATTTCAATTAATATTTTACCAGCATTGCTTCCCATAGTCAATGAAAAAACTTAATTTTTGCAGAAAAACTAAAAAGCCCTCCTTCCATGAAATAAAATTCATAAAAGGAGGGCCGCACAAGCTACCCGACAAAAGCTCCGAAATCAGGCCGTTCTGCTCTTAAGCTCAAGCACCTTTGCCTCAATGGCTTTTACAAGATAATCCGAAAAGCTTCCAAAATTTTTATCTATAAGGGCTCTGCACTCAGGCGTCAGGGCGGAGGCAATTTCATTGTATGCTCTCTCCGACAGCGCGGTAAGCTCCGATTTGCCGGCCCTGCCGTCCTTTACAGCCTCCCTGAGCTCCTTTGCGGCAGTCTGCTCTATCTGTGCAACTGTCTTAAAGGTTATATCCTCAAGGTCGTCTATGGCATCCAGCAAAAGCTTTCTCCTCTCGGAGCTTTTAATCTGGCTTGCCTCGGCCTTTATCCTCTGCGCAAGCCTTCCGGCTGCCGCTGCCGCATAAGCAAACAGCAGCGAAAGCAGCGCCAGCGCTATGTCAGCAATAATCCGGCTGAAAAGTCCATGTATTTCATCCATTTTTTTCATCCTCTCTTGTATACTAATTCTTCGTTATATTACTTATCGAAAGGGCTTATATCCGGAAAGACATTTCCCTCAAATACGTTTTCCGGTGCTATTAAAAATTGTACCGGAAGATATTTCTTTCCTGTCTGGTATTATACTAATCCGCCATCTTCCCAAGTATCCCCATGACCTCTCCCACTGTAATGGGCTGTTCCATTTTCCCCCTCCAGTAGCCCGGTGTCTGGATAATGTTTCTTGCTATAAGCTTTTCAAAGCCTTCCATCTGCCACGCGGGTATACTGCTGTTTTCAGAGGTACCGGGTGTGACAGGTTCGCTTAACATGGCACTCAGCATATTTACTATATCCGCTCCGTAGCCCTTTCCGGGATATGCCCACCCTGCGCCGTTCGGGTTGTCCTCATACCCCAGCCACTCGACATACCTTGCGGAGCCTCTTTTTACCAGACCGAATCTGGGATCGACAAGCTCCTGCTTTAGGGCTTCTGTGCTTGCATATGCCTTTAAATGCTGTATCTGAGCCCTTACTCCCGTCCTCGGAGTGTCAAAGCTTGCAGCCTGACCTTCCTGACTTCCGCTTAAGGCCCCTATGCCCCCATAATTATTCTGCTCGGGCAGCACCACACCTCCGTACCTGAAATACCCCGTTTCCTTAAGGCTCTGAGCCCATGCCACATCAGCCCTTACGCCTTCAATTGCCGCCTCCTCGTCAAAAAGGCCCGCAAGCTCTTCCAATGAGCAGTTGGGAAGCCTTGGGCTCCCGTTGACCTTTACGGCATATGAGATCATTTGCGAAGTGTGCAATTGGGAGGCTCCCATTATAGGGGTCAGGTCCTTTTGCTCTCCTTCGTCCTTCCAGTCTACGCCTAAAAAGGCCGCCACACCCTTTGCTATTCCCAGCGCCGCCTTGTCTAAAAAGGCTTCGTCCTTTAGAAGGGACTCTTCATCGGGATTGTTTATAAAGCATACCTCAACCAGAGCAGCGGGCATTTTTGTTTCGCGGAGCACGGAATAATTTGCAAACTTAACTCCCCTGTCGGACAGACCTATGCTTTTTACCAGGCTTTTCTGGACAGACTCCGCAAGCCTTTCGCCCTGCCCCCCGGCGGCAAGCGCGTATGTCTCGGTTCCGTTTGCCTTTGGTATTCCCGCACTGTTTATATGTATGCTTAAAAAGTATTTTGCGGCCGCGCTATTGGCTATGGCGGACCTGTCGGACAGGCTTATAAACATGTCTGTGGTTCTTGTGAGCGCCACGCCTATTCCCTGTCCGGAAATCATACCGCCCGCCTTTACCGCCAGCTTCAGCGTCACATCCTTTTCCTTAAGCCCCGTAGGGCCGACCGCCCCCGGATCGCCCCCCCCGTGCCCCGCGTCAATCATTATATCCGTCATATCTCTCCCCCTTCTTAGTAGTATTTGGTTACATTAGTAGCGGAAAGTAATTTCTGGAGGTATAATTTTTATTGACCCGTAAGGAATACATCCGAGGAAAACGGATTTATGCCCGCTCCCCAGAGACATTTCCCTCAAATCCGCTTTTCCGGTGCTGTTAAAAATTATGCCGGAAGATATTACTTTCCTCGCCGATATAGTACCGTTAGTTTCATTTTATGGCGCTGAAGCATTTTAATGACAGCTATTATTTTATTTTATTGCCCCTGCCATCTTCCCCGTTATCTCCGGTCCTAAGATCATTGCACACAGCACAAGGGCAATTATGAACACCGTCAGTATGAGTATCTTGTCAAAGAAGTCCTTTTTCGCCATAGACTCCACTACATTTGTCAGCCTGATGACGGCGTCCTCCACAGCGTCTATCCTCCGGGACTGGCTGCCGAGCCGCTCCTCCGCCGTCTTAAGCTTATCGTCCACCGCCTTATGCCTCTCGCTGCACACCTTCTCAAGCACGCTCTGATTGTTCTCGTTCATTTTCACTGCTCCTTGTCTGTGGGCTATAGTTTAAATTCTTTTACATTATATCGAAGTAAAGCTTAATGTCTTTTTATATACGCTACCATTAAAATAGAACCATAAATCTCCTGTCAACTCATTAAGAATCATTTCATAAAGATTATACTCTCCATCAAAGTTGAGATTTGGTAATAGTATTTCGTAGGTACTAGGAAACGAGTCAAATTTGTATGTACTGTTTTTATATCCCGTTCCATCTTCTGCAACTTCATAAACTACAACGTAGCAGTTACCCTTACTGTCAACAGTTAAACAGGTGGGTGTTTGACCTTCTCCCCATTTCTTTATAATACCATCAGTTGATATCAATTCTTCACCACTAGATGCACTAAATATATAAAACAGATTCCCATATTTATCCTCTCCCATATATCCACGGCCTATACCACGGCTAATCACCTGTGTATAAACAAGACTCTGTGCATCCATTTCCATAGCTCCCTTTGATCTGCTGTAGCATATGATATTTCCATTTTTCCTCACCATAAGATAGCGATAATTATCTTGGTATAAATTTACTGTTGCTATATAATCGCCCAATGCATCATATACTTTTATATAGGATGAGCTATCTGATGCATTATCGCAAAGAAGAAAAAGCCTATTGTTAGAATAAACAAGATCGTAAATCTGAGTATAGCTGAGTAAATTAATAGTTCTATTAATAACAATATTCCCGGTACTATTAATTTTCCTTAAAGTTTTATCAGAATTTATTAAAAACACCTCTCCAGTATCTCTATTAAGAGTAAATAAAGCTTTGCTAAAACTACTTCCAAAATTTATACTCCAGATAGTACCTCCTGTAATTCTATTTATCAGCTTGAGATCTAACCCATCAAATATATAGCAGTTTCCGTCTTTATCAAGTTGCATATTTGGTGTACTTAAAGGATCAATATTTATACTGAAGCCCTCAGAAACAGTTGTTTTAAGGGTAGGGTTATTTAATGTTATATAATCGTTTATCCCATTTCTGTATCCACTTGAAGGCAGCAGTTTTAAAGTCAATCCTGATACTGTGCTTGACAAAGCCTGCGTGTCTCCCATTTGGTGCACCATAGTCCCAGTCTGATCCCCGGCATCATTTGTAAATGTCTTTCCGCTCAGTACATCTCCGGCCCCCGCCGTTCCACCACCTCCTTCACCCTGTAATATAAAATTTACGCCGTTGTATTTAAGGGAATATATGCTGCCGCTCTTAAGCTTTCCCGCCGTCATGGCATTTCCCTTTGAATCCCGTATACTTTTAGCTCCTAAGCCGTCTATGTTTATCGTGGATGCTCCTGTGTTAGTAACATTTATTTTTACCGCAATGCCCATTCCGCTTGCATATTCTGCAGGGGCCGGTCTCAGTGATGCCAAATAGGTGTTGGCACTTCCTGTGGCCTCTGCATACCCCGGCTGCCGCACATAGTCGGCCAGCATCCCCTGCACCTGGCCGCTGTCGGCCTTTGCGGCCACTGCCGCATCTATCTTATCCATGTTTTCGTTTATGACCTGCCTGCGGAAGTTGTCATTCTCGTCAGGCTTTTCTAAGTTAAGATTGGTTGTATATGTCGCCATTTCTTTCTCCTCCCATGAAAAAAGGCCTGTCTTAAGGGCCCTTTTGCTTAATCAGGCTATGTGCTGTTTAAGTCAAGCCTGGTATTTCCTATTTTAATAGACTTCAATGTATTATAAAAATCCTTTGCGAAATTCCTTTAGATTGCTTCATTTATCCAAATAGTATTCTATATGTCCTTTTACAAGTGAATACAGGCGTCTTACCGAGCTTTGTTTTTATATTCCATCTTTTATCCAATAGCGATCCACCTATAAGTAAATTCTGAAGAATTATAACCACTTCCATAAGCCTGATCCAACCCAGCAGAAAATCCATTTAATGAAAAATTGAGATATTGTCCATTTTCGCCGGTATAATTTCCACAATTAGCAATAATTGTACCATTATTATCTTCAAAATTATCAAACCTAAAAAATGGTCTAGGATTCATTCCGCCATCGACGTCCATACTAAAATTTGGTCTGTATGGTAATTGAGAAGGAAGAATACAAGTACAAAATACTAACCTTGGTCTAAAAGGCAAGCCTGATACATTGATGGGAACAATTCCACTTAAGGCATTTACTGTACCTTGTCCAGAAGCAACTCTTCTTTCTGTCAGACTACCTATCACACCAAATATATCAACACCTGATTTAATATTTGCGGCAGCCAGATCTGCGTCTCCCTTAACATACCCGCTACCATTGTGATATCCCGCCGATATAGGCTGATTTGCTGTCCCCGGCGTTATAGCGACCTCCCCTCTGTTAACCATAGTACCAGTCTGATCCCCCGCGTCATTCGTAAACGTCTTTCCGCTCAATACATCTCCGGACTGAGCCGTTCCACCACCTCCTTCACCCTGTAATATAAAATTTACGCCGTTGTATTTGAGGGAATATATGCTGCCGCTCTTGAGCTTTCCCGCAGTCATGGCATTGCCCTTTGAATCGAGTATGCTTTTAGCTCCTATGCCGTCTATGTTTATCGTTGACGCTCCTGTATTGGTAACATTTATTTTTACCGCAATACCCATTCCACCGGTATATTCTGCAGGGGCAGGGTTTAGGGATGCCACATAGGTATTAGCACTTCCCGTGGCCTCCGCATACCCCGGCTGCCGCACATAGTCGGCCAGATGCCCGTTAAAGGCATCCTGCTCTACCTTCTCCCCCACCGCCGCGTCTATCCTGTCCATATTATCGTTTATAACCTGCCTTCGCAGGTTTTCCCCTCCAAGGGGCTTTTCCAGATTAAGATTTGTCGTATATTCCGCCATTTCTTCTCCTCCTTACGGTTCAAATATTTCCATCTCGTCCCATGTCATTGACTCCTGCACCCCGGGTATTATAAGGTCGAATTCGTCCCACGTGAAATTGGGGTTTTCCTTTGAAAACGGCCTATATGTCTCAAGCTGCTTCCATGTCATCGACTCCTGCACCACGGCCGTAAGCAGGTCAAATTCCCTCCACAGCAGGTAGGTAAATTCGTACACTATCTCAAGATGCGCCTGAACAATTTCCTCAAGCTGCTTTTTCAGCAGCCCGAGCTCTGAGGGTATTCCCCTCTCTCCCACAAACCTTATACTTATTCTGCCGTCAAAGCCCACCTCTACCTCACCGTTTGAGTATGCCTCCGACACCGATTTTATCATCGCGGGAGTCACCTTCTCTACTCCCCTCATCTTTGCCTTAAGGCGCGCTCTCCTGTCCCCGTAGGAGAGCTGGGGGCTTGTACCCAGCCCGTACTCCCGCTCCCACAGCTCAAGCCCCCATGTAGCGGTGTCGGCAAATAGCTGTTCCAGCAGCTCTCCCGTTCTGTCTCTCAGCGTGTCCAGCTCCCGCCCTTCCGCCTGAAGTATCGACTTGAATATTCTTGAGGTGTGATAGTACGGCGGTACATATGACAGCATTACATCATACCTGCTCATGAAAGGCTCACCGTCCCCACCACAGCCACCTGCTCGGGGCCGGGAATTATATTTCCGCTGTCACCGTTCACAGCAAGCCCGGTGTAGTCACTGCCCCCCGCCTGGGATATGCTTTCCAAAAGTATCGTCCCTATTCTGGCATAGCTGACCGCCGTATCGGTAAAGGCTATATCCGCCAGGTATACCGCCAGAGCCCTTTCAAACAGCGGCGCCGCCTCCGCTGCATCCGCCCCGCTTATTGCCGCGGCGACGTTTATTTCCACAGCCCCGGCCGGCTCCACCGTGCAGTATGCCCCTATGGGGGCCTGGCCCTCTCCGCAGCCTCTTGAGCCGGGATCAATATACTGCTGTACATCGTTCACAAGCTCCTCTGAGGCGGGGTGCTTGTTTGAGTCAATTATAACCACCTTTACAGTCCCTGCTCCGTTCCACAGCGGGAATACCTTTGCAGCTCCCACACCCGGAAATTCCTCGGCCCAGTTCTTGTAATGGTACTTATTCCCCGAGGTAACAGGGGCCTGCACCCTGCTGAAATAGCGCAGGCGCAGCGCCTCATCGCTTTCCTGATCGGTGCCCGCATTGATATACCCGGTGTTGCGGGCCGAAATAAAGCCCGGAATAGCCACCGGAGCAATGAACTGCGTAAGCGGAGCTATACCCCCAAGATTTCCCGCCGTCTCATTTTCAAACTGTACCAGAGCCTTTCCCGTCTGCCCCACCGTCTTTGTCTCAACAGCAGCAAAACTTATGTTTCCCTGCCAGGTGGCAAGTATGTCCCCCGCGTTTATCACCGAGCCAACCGCAGCGGTAACCTCTATTATGCCGGTCCCCTTTGTTGCCGGCTTCCTGTTCACTCCTCTTTCGGAGGTTATTTTATCCAGATACTCTCCGTAAGAGCTCTCGGCAAAGCCTAAGCCAAGGAGCCTGTCAAGCTGCTGGTATGCCAGCGTCAGCTCCAGCGCCGCAGGGCTCACAGCATCATTGAAGAAGTCGCCCTCAGCCGTGTTTATTCCCTCCGGCGCATTTCCAAGCATTCTCTGCTTTATCGCCTCTTCTGTCTCATTCTCATGCATTTATACCTTCACCTCCATATGAATTGTTCTGTTGTCAAAGGTATGCACCCGGAACTGTATTTCAAGGGAGCTGCCGCTCCTTAGAAACCCGAAATCCCCAACGTCCGTGATCCTTGAATCATGTATAAGGGCGTCTGTGATCTGCTCCCTTATTTCGCTTATAAGCAGCTCGTAGGGCAGGCCCTTCTCCATAAGCCCTTCAAGCGTTATGCCATAATCAAAGCTGTATATGGGAAACCTGAACCTTTCAGTCCTTACGGTTTTTTCTATCCAGCTCTTCAGCACCTCAAGCCCTTCTCCCATATACACCTTATTGTCAACCGTTTTAAACTCCCCCTTTTCAAAATCGAATATGGGACTCCTTCCATATGACACCTCCCCGGCGCCTGATGCCGCGCTCACATCAGCCTTCGTACCGCTTTGCGGAAATATATCAGCCATACTCCACCACCCTGTCTATTACAATATATTTTTGGCCCCCCGGAACCTCCTGAACAAGCACCCTGTCTCCCGCCTTTAAGGTATCCTCAAACTTAAGCTCCGCATATGTCAATTCTATACCGGCATTCTCCATGCCAAGGCCGTCAAGCGAATGCGAATGGCCCTGCGCCTCGCCCGTACTGCCCGAAAGCGTTCCGCTTCCCTTTTCAAGCCTGTTCAAGTCCTTCGCAGCGGGCTGCTGCGTATGTCCCAAATCCCTTTCCGTACCCGGCTCGCTTTTAAGGCTTACTATCCTTTTACCTGACATCACCCTTTCACAGACAATCAAATCTGTGCGGGACAGCTCAGCCTTCATGTTGTCCACTCTTATTACCAGCTCCGGATAAGGCGATATCACCGTCGCAAGCTCAAAGCCCCTGCTCCGGCCCGCAATAACCGTCCCCGCCTCTTTCCTTATCAAATTAACCAGCTCCGCCGCTCCCAAAAAACCACCCTCCTTATACAGCTTCATTCCTTTGCTTTGGAATGCCCTCAAGTAATGGAAATCAATTTCTGAAGGGTAATTTTTAATGACCCACAAGGAATACATACTAAGGAAAGCACCAGAATACTTGAAGAGTATTAATGCTCGCTCCCTAAAGACATTTCCCTCAAATGTGTCTTTCCGATGCTGTTAAAAATTATCCCGGAATAAATTGATTTCCAGATTGGCAGGGCAGAAACCCCAGCCTTACTCCTCATACTCCATGTCAGGCACATCGCCGGTGCGTGTCAGCTTAAGCTTCATTGTATGCCTTGCCCCCTCTATTGTGTGGCTGTCCTGATCCACATAAAACACCCCCGAAAGCCCCGTGACAGGCTCGGTAACCCTTACAGCCGCTCCAGCCTCCACCTCGTCTAAGCCCATTGCCTCTATGTCCGCCTCTATTTCCTCCCTGCAAAGCTCCTTCAGCATTGTCTCGGCAATCTGGCGTATGGTGGACCTGTTTATGTTGTCCCCCGATTCCTCATGCGTCTCCTGCATTATTCCGTACAGCTTCTGCATTTCCTCGTTCTGGGCGGTGTACATAAGCTCTGTTTCCTCTCCGTCCTGTCCCGTCAGCTTTCCCACAAGCTTTATCTGGTTTTTCATATCCTCGATTGAGGCCGACGCCGACGCCGCTAAAAGATTGCCGCCCTCCTTAAGCACAAGGTATACTGACTGGCTGCTTTTACGCACTATATTAAGCTTTCCCTCCTTGAAATATACCCTGTATTTTATGCCGCTTTGCTTGGTGGTCTCTGTAAGGGCCGTCACAATTATGTCCCACAGCGTTTTGTCCCTGAAAATAAGCTTGGGGAATATTATCCTGGTGTCCTCAAGCTTCCCTGCGGGTATGCCGAAGTCCCGGCATATTTCCGCCGCTATCTGGCTGGCCTTTATTTGCTCAAACCTGTTGGTGTCTTTGTTTTTCACAAGATATACGGCGTGAGTATATGCAGTAAGCTTCAAAGCTCCCTTATCGTCCCTGTCCTGCCTGAAAATTATGCCCCTCATTATCTCGCTGTCCCCGTTCCTCAAGACAAGCAGATCCCCGTTTTTAATATTAAGCCGGGGTATAAAAGCGTCTGTGCCCGACAGCACCGAAATATCCATTTTCCTTACGGCAGAGGCCATCTCTCCGCCGTATTCAATTCCCGTTACAAAATCGCTTATGTCCTTTGTGACTCCGCTCTGCACATGCAAAACCGAATAGCTCATAGCACCAACTCCTGCCCCGGCTTAATAAGATTGGGATCCGGGCCTATTATTTTTTTGTTTTTTTCATATATCTCCCTGTACCTGCTTCCGTCCCCGTACTGGAGCTTGGCTATGGCCCACAGGGAATCACCTTTTTTCACGGTATAGGTAGACGGGCTTTGCCTTTCAACCGTCCTTACCGCCGTCGCTGACGTGCCGGAGGCGGAAGCGCTGCTTTCCACTATTTTTGACTGTATGAATCTATACTCCTTAAGCACAAGATCATAGTACACATCTCCCGGCTGCCCGCCCTTCTCCCTGTAGCTGAACTCCTCTATCATGCACGCCGTGTTTATATTCATTCCCGTTATCCTAAGGCGGACAGGCCTTTTGGTGCCCATCCACCTGCTTATTCTTTCCACCGCCGCATAGGGCTCTGTAAACTCTTCACTGGAGCACTGGCAGTAAGGCGCATAATATGAAGGGAAAAATGAGGATATGGTTATGCCGTTAAGCTTTCTGTTCCCTATAATCCCTATCTCTCCAAGGTTTACAACCTCTGCCGTGCTGTTTGAAAGCCCCGTCCGAACCTCAAGCTGATCTGGAACCACAGGCAGGGCCAGCATCTCGGCGTTATTATTGAAGGACAGCATAATAGCTATTTTCCCCCTTACCGATTTAAGGCTTGAATCCGCAGTCTCGCTCATGTGTTATAAGCCACCTCCCCCATAGTTCCCGAAGCCTCCTTTATTTTCGCCACAAGGTCGTTTACTATCTCATTTGTGGACTTGTTTACTCCGTTTATTGTGATATTAAAGGTGCTTCCTCCATTTGCCGCAGGCGCTTTTACAGAGCCGGTCCTCACGCTGCCGTAGTTCTTGTTCTCATGGGCGGTCAGCACACGCTCTCCCTGGTGCAGCTCAGCTATATATCCATCATAGGGCACATATGAAAGCCCCAGGGCGTGTTCTCCATTGCTGCCGGCTCCCCCGAAGGAGCCTCTCTCTCCTTTCGAACCATCTACGCCCCCGCTTAATGCCCCCCCCTCAATACCAAGAAATTTTTTCAGCCATCCCGGCATTATGCTTAGAATAGGCTGAATAACGTTTTTTGAAAACCAGTCCGCAATGTTTCCGAATACAGATGCAATATAATCCCATACTCTTCCGACCGCCTCCTTTACAGTATCCCAATTCTTTACAAGAACTACTATAATCGCTATGAGAGCCGCAATCCCCACGATTATCCATGTTATCGGGCTTGCTATAAAGGCTGAGCTAAGCACAGTTTGCGCTGCAGAAGCTGCCAGTAATGCAACCCTCATTAATCTATAGCCTATGTTTAGCCTTGAAATTGCTCCTCCTACCGACTGAAACACCCTAAGGATTCCGTTTCCCGCTCTGCTCAATGTATTAAAAGCACCTGAGCCTACATTTCTCAAGGAATTTATTACAGAGGACATAGCATTTGTCCACCTGCCCGAACCGCCTCCGCCACCGTTTCCGCCCCCATTGCCTCCGCGGAGTCTGCTAATCAGGCTTGATAACCTGCCGCCCAGCACCGCTAAAAGCTTATCCAGCACTTTGCCTATTGTGGCATCAAATACCGCGTCAAATATTTTATCAAAAATCTTATCCAGAATTTTCTCCAGAAGATTTTCCAGGAACCCTTTCTTATCGTCCTCCTGCGCCTGTGCAGTACAAGATATGCTTATGTTGTTTGTAACACTGGTCACCTTGCTTATGTTATTTGTAATACTTACCGTCTTGCTGTAGACGCCGCTTTTGTCAAGTCCCTCATGCATTGGCAGATTGACAATTACCTTATTTGGGTCAGGCCTGATTTTATCTAATATTTCCTTTAACAAATCCACAATTTTTGATAAGAAATCGATAATCTGCTTAATGCCGAACTGCACCACCGAAAGTATCTTTTTGTTGAAGCCGCTCATTTCCTCATGCATATTTCGTGCAATGCGCAAGGCCGGCCTGAAGCCTCTTTCATCTACAAACTTCATAAAATCCGCCGACCTGTTTAAAGCATTCTGGTTGCTTTGAATGCTTTTCAGTATGCTTTCAATGCCGGGGCTCACAACCGATATCTGTTCCATATATTTCACCGCCTTTCCTAACTACAGCAAAGTCAAAAGGGCATAGGGGCATGACATTCCTCCCTCTCCCATCTCCCTCATCGCCCTTGCCTTTTGTTCATCCTCAAACTGCATAAAAGCCTCCAGCACCAGTCTTTCCCCTGCCGGAAGCCTTCTTGTGACGCCCGGCAGAATCCCCTTCTGCCAGTTTCTGTAGCAGAGATAGGTTATTCTATCCCTGCTTATGAGTTTTTTACCTCTTCCACCTTGTTCTTTCCATAGCCGCTAAGCTCCTGTATCTCATCGTACACCGACGTGATTTCGCCTATAAGGAACAGCTTCTTTAAAAGCTCCATAAAGTTGGGAGCCTTGAATTTTTTTTGCAGATCCTTGTTCTTTATATCGGGATCAAGCATGCACCTGGCAGCGGTAAGATACTTCATTTTGGAAGAATCCACCTCCACGCCGTCCTTTGTTATTGTCATGCAGTCTCTCTGTATTTCCTCCTCCTCATCCGGCCTTATGGCGCGGAACCTGATTATAAAGGCCTGCTTGTAAAGCGCGCTGAGCCTTTTAATTTCCAGCTCCTTCTCGGGAAGCTTGAATTCGTTTATGTCATTGGACAGCAGCATCTCTGTAAGATTCATGGTTTTAAATACCTCCTGTATTTTTATGTTAAAAGCGCGGAAGGAAGTCCTCCCGCGCACTCTCCCTTACTGCAAATTACGCAGTTATTTCATCCAAGTATTCAAAATCTGAAAACGTAAAGGGTATGTCTACGGCTCCCGCCTTTGCCGCCTCCCAGTCCATCAGTGTAAGGTCGTCAAAGGACACGTTTTTAAGCAGTACCTTTTCAGCTCCATAGCTGTCGGGATCCGCAAGGCTGCTCATAATATAGAAGCGGGTGTCCTGCCCTCTTCTTATGCCGTCTGCCAGAAGCGTACCCATTCTTGAGGATATCTTCCTTATTTTAAGTGTGCCCTTTCCGTTAAAGCCCACCATTTTGGACTCCGTTCCCGCTCTGCCGCAAATGCTGATTTCTTCCTTCTTTTTTTCCACCTTTGCCTGAAGGGCATACGCCTCCATTACCTCGGAATCATTAAGCCAGACCTGTCCGTAGGTGCCGTTTATTACTCTTTTTGTCTCGATAGACATTTATACCACTCCCCCTTATATGATAGTTGTAAGAATGAAATCCTCAATAGCATCAAGGATTTTTATATTGCTCTGCAAAAATACCCTGTCATGTGTGTTTGCCTCTTTTATTTCCTGATCGCTCATGTCGGAGGTGCTAATCCCTATACTTTCCAGATAATCCTTCTGAGCCTGGATGTCTATGCCTGTTTCGTTATCAAAGCCGGGATCAAGCAGCCCGTCGTTTGCCATTCCTTCATCGTATGCCTTTATGGCATTAACCAGCAGCAGCTTGTTATCATAGCTGTTTGGATATTTTCCGATATAGGAATCCTCCACTGTCTTTTTAATGTCATCATGCCTCATATCCATAATGTCTACTATCTTGATTTTCTTGAAATCCTCTCCCTTATCGGCTGTAGTCGTTACAAGGCTGTTTACCGCCCTTGCAATCTTGACCTTTTCGCCGTCGTGGTACAGTACAAGCTTGCCTGCGCCTATTGCTTCATCGTACTGGCTTTTTGTAAGCCTGGGTATGTCAGTCACCTCGGGAAGCGGCCAGAAGGTCGCCGAAATATTCAGCGGAGTACCCGCCAGCAAGCCTGCTATTCTGGCAGTATACATCGACGCGGTATAGGTCTTTTCCCCAACCTCTATATTGCCGGTGGCAAAGTTTATAATTCCTTCGCTGTCGGCAGCCGTCTCAGGCAGCACCGCCTTTACCTTTATATCCTTTTCCTCTCTTAAATTCTTTACCCAGCCGGCAACAGCGGCGGCACCTGACGCGTCAATTCCAGGCACCGCAAGATAGTCGAACCTTCTGGTTTCCAATGCGTTTAAAGCGTCTGCATAATCTGTGCTGTCATCGGGAATGACGACCAGTATGAGCTTTTTGGGAGGCTTGGCTCCCCCTATAAATGCCTTTGCGGCAATATCCCTGTTGTCCTCCGAAAGTGTGCCGGGAATTGCCGAAGCGTCGCCCGCTTCCACTACAGACAACCCCTGCACCGACGCATCCTTCAGCACCAGGGCGACTATTCCCCTGCTCCCCCTTGTTGTTACTGAAGATGCCTTGCTTTTAAACGTAACTAAAATTTGTGGTAATCCTAAAGACATAATTTTATCCCTCCTGATTTACTTTAAGGTTTATTTTGTTTATTTTCTGGTAAGCCTCCTCATCCATAGGCCTGTCGTCACAGTATACAAGCTTTACAATGAGAAAGGTAATGCCGTCCTGCCTTCCGCCTCTCAGCAGCACAACCTTTAACGTCCGTCCGCCAATGCTTACGAAGCCTTTTCTGAACACGCTTTTCAGCCTGCTGTACACATCGAGAGAGCTTGTCTCCTCTTCCTCCCCCGCCTGTCCGTGAGGATAATAGGCAATGCCTACGCACGCGGTTTCTAAGGTCTGCCGCCTGCTGTCATCCTCCGATCTGTCGGAATCAATGTACACATCAAATGAAGGCTCTGTAATTTCGCCCGGCATTCCGTGAAGGTATACCGCGGCCTCGGGATATTGCTCCTTTACCGTATCCGCTATGCCTTTCACGATATCTTTTATTGTCAGCATTTCTTTTCCACCGCCTCACATACCGGCAGCACTTTCATAAACGCTCCCCCCTTCTGCCAATAAAAAAACTCCCGGATTAATATTTTTAATATTAATTGCAGGAGCTCACTTTTAATTATCTGTAGACAGCTTAGAAGGCTCCTGGAAGAAGTACGGCCGTTCCCTTCTCCCCAGAAGCCTTATTCTAAATTATCACAGTTTAAAGTTTAGCAGAAATAATTCCTATTGTCGTCCGGAATTTGTCCACAATTTGTCCGGGAATTTTCCACGGTTTGTCCACGCGTCACACCGCATCCCTTGTCCCGCCGTTTCCATAAATGAGGCCGGCGAGGAACCTCACCGCGTCCCTGCACACTCCGTAGCACCTGCTGAGGCTCATTCCCATTGTATACGCCGTCTGCTCCATTGCCACGCCATTAATATAGTAGCCCTTTACAACCGCGCCATACCTTTTGTTAATTCTCCCCAGAAGCTCCACTCCCTCTTCTACAACAGCTATATCATACCTCACTCGCTTAAGCTCCCTTTCCATTTCCGCTTTTGCCCTTCCGTAATCATCCATACAACCCTTGCGGTATTCCATAGCCGCCGCTTCAACCTTATTAAGCTGTGACACCTCAACACCCTTTTCCATTACAAATTTGGGCGACGCACCCGAATATCCGGAGCCGTACATCCTGTATTCAATATAGTCCCTGTGCTCCTCCGGGACCAGCCTCTTAATTTCACCCTGAAGGGCGTTTGCTCTCTCCTTGCCGCTCCGGTATTCCTTTAACAGTCTTTCTGTTTCAAGCACTCCGTTGTTCATATATATACCTCTCCTTCTCCCGCCAATACCTTAGAAAGCATTTCGGCTGCCTCGCCGCAAAGCTCATAGCACTTGCTTCTGCTTATATGCATTTTTTCGGCTATATCCTCCATCCTGCAGCTCTTAATATAATAATCGTTTATTATGGCCCTGTATCTCTCATCCACCTGCTCAAGCATGTTAAGGGCATCCTCCGCCACTCCCTGCATAAGCCTTAAGCTCTTCAGCTCCTTTTGCAAGCTCATTTTCATCCGCAGCTCCCTTCCGTATTCCTCCTCAGTTTCATGCACTTCCTCATCACTAACGCGCATCGCCCCTGGTTCCTCGCTAAACGCAAGCCTTTTTATCCTGCCTTCTATGAACAATATGCGTGCCTCGTTCAGCCTGTAGCTCTTTAATAGTTTTTCAACTGCTGTGTATCTGCTCAAAAAATTCACCTCAATTCTTTGCGTTATTTAAGAATATATATCAGCATCAGTTTTTTTTCAAATAGCATATGACGTATTCAACGTCATTTAGGTGTTTTATTCCTTAATTATCTATTTAAATCTTTTAATATTATAATAATATTTGACTTTTTGACGTT
Organism: Bacillota bacterium; assembly: GCA_023390115.1. Lineage (GTDB taxonomy): Bacteria > Bacillota > Clostridia > Acetivibrionales > DSM-27016 > Anaerobacterium. The sequence continues at coordinate 34,848 of JAEWDM010000030.1, read as the reverse complement.
ATAATCGTATAATTTATAATATACCATAGACATGGGATACTATAAGCAAAGACAAATAGAATAATTCCGGGGTGTTTTAATTTGGATAAAAAGGATGTAGGAAAGAGAATAAAGGCGGCAAGAGCATTGTTCCATAAAAGGCACGGCATTAAGCTCACCCAGCAGCTTCTTGCCGAGAAAACGGGTATTTCCAGAAGCTATATAGGAGATATAGAATCGGGAAGGACATACCCCACCTTCGTTACAATTAAAGCCATTTCCGACGCATGCGGCGTTCCCGTAAGCTTTTTCATGGAGGACGATCCCGGGGGCGTTAAAAGCAGCGGGGCCCAAGGATATGGACCTAAAATTACGGGGACGGACAACCTCCCCGATGCCCACGGCAGTTTAAGGCCCATACCCATTTTAGGTGTAATCCGTGCCGGAGAACCCATTTCTGCATGTCAGAACATAGTGGGCTATGAATATATCCCTTATGACATGGCCAAGGGCGGAGAATATTTCGGACTGAAGGTTATGGGAGATTCTATGAACAATTCAAGGATCTTTGACGGGGATACGGTTCTGGTAAGGAGGCAGGACGAGGTTGAAAACGGCGAGATAGCGGTTGTTATGGTGGATAGCGAAAACGCTACAATAAAAAAGTTCTATAAGACGGATTCTGTAATTACACTGGTGCCCGACAGCTCCAACAAGGAGCACCAGCCCAGATTTTTTGACGTTACCAAGATAGACATAAAGGTGCTGGGAAAGGTGGTAAAGGTAATTATAAGCTTGTGAGCTTTTGCTCACAATCGAGCTTTTGCTCACAATCGAGCTTTTGCTCACAATTGAGCTTTTAGGGTCCCCGCTCCTTCTTGACATTTCCGCCGTATCATTGTAAATTTAAAGTAGCCTTAAAGGGGCGGCTCCGTTGTGCAAAGCAGAAGCCGCGGTTTTTGTGCTTCCGGGCTTCGGCAGAACGGGCGTAAAACGGCAGAACGGTCAGGTACAAGGGTAAAATGGTGTAAAAGGATTAATTTTGCAGGAAGGAAGGATAGTTATGATTATAGTAATGAAGCAGGGCTCCCGGGATAAGGAAATTGTTGAGATTTCAAAGGTGTTGGAGTCTCTGGGTCTGGGCGTACATATTTCAAAGGGTACCGAAAGAACTATAATAGGCGTGCTTGGCGACAAAAGGGTTTTAAGTGATGTGCCTCTTGAGCTGATGCCGGGGGTGGAAAAGCTGGTGCCTATTGTAGAATCATACAAGCTGGCGGGCAAGACCTTCAAGCCCGAGCCGAGCGTTATTGACGTGCAGGGAGTTAAGATAGGCGGAAAGGAGCTTGCAATGATGGCGGGTCCCTGCGCTGTGGAAAGCAGGGAGCAGATTATGGAGGCCGCCTTTGCGGTTAAAAGAGCGGGCGCACAGTTTTTAAGAGGAGGGGCCTTCAAGCCCAGAACCTCCCCCTATGCCTTTCAGGGGCTTGAGGAGGAGGGCCTTAAGCTGTTAAAGGAAGCCAAGGAAGCGACAGGCCTTTTGATAATAAGCGAGGTCACAAGTGAAAAGGCAGTTGAGACAGCGGATAAATACGTTGATATGTTCCAGATAGGCGCAAGAAATGTTCAGAATTTTCAGCTTTTAAGAGAGGTGGGGCGCTCACAAAAGCCTGTGCTCTATAAGCGCGGCCCTTCAACCACTATAGATGAATGGCTTAATGCGGCGGAGTATATAATGAGTGAAGGCAATCACAATGTCATTCTTTGCGAAAGGGGTATAAGGACCTTTGAAACCGCCACAAGAAACACCCTCGATATAAGCGCGGTTCCCGTTGTCAAAAACTCAAGCCACCTCCCAATTATTGTAGACCCCAGCCATGCGGCAGGGAAATCTCAATATATTCTTCCCCTTTCAAAAGCTGCAATAGCTTCAGGCGCCGACGGATTGATAATAGAGGTTCACCCCAATCCCAGGTGTGCGCTCTCCGATGCGGCCCAGCAGCTGAAGCCTGACGATTTTGACAATTTGTGTAAAGTAATCAGTGAAATTGCCGAAATAATAGGAAGAGAGTTTCACTATGGCAAATAATTCAACCTTTCACGGTAAAAAAATATCCATTATAGGCTTAGGACTGATAGGCGGCTCTCTTGCGAAGGCTTTCAGGCGTCTGGGCATATGCGATATAACAGGTATAAACAGAAATATGGCTTCAATAGAGCAGGCAATCGGCGAGGGAATAATTTCAAGGGGCTTCAGTGAGCTAAACAGCTATGTTTATGAATCGGATATAATATTTATTTGCACACCTGTCAAAATGGCAATCGAATACCTTGATGTTATCTCTGAAAAAGTAAGCAGGGAATGCATAATAACAGATGTGGGCAGCACAAAAGCAGAAATAGCGGAGCATATCGGCAGTATGCCTAATCCCCCTGCCTTTATAGGCGGGCACCCAATGGCAGGCACTGAGAAGACAGGCTATCCGGCCAGCTTTCCTCATTTGTTTGAAAATGCATATTATGTGCTGTCCCCTGCCAAATCCACTAATGACTATTGCATTCAGACAATGGTGGAGCTTGTAAAGAGCATAGGCGCCATACCTGTGCTGATGGACGCAAAGGAGCACGACAGGGTAACGGGAACCATAAGCCACGTGCCTCATGTTATAGCGTCCTCCCTCGTAAATATGGTAAAAAAATACGACTCTGCGGACTGCAAAATGCAAATGCTGGCGGCAGGCGGTTTCAGGGATATAACGAGGATAGCCTCATCCAGCCCTGAAATGTGGGAAAATATAATATCCAGCAACAGGGAGCAAATAGGGAAAATCATAGATCAATATATAGATATTTTAAACAGCTTTAAGCTGAGCATGGACAAAGGGGACAGGGAAAGCATATACGGCTTTTTTGAGGAGGCGAAAATATACAGGGACTCCTTCTCCTCGGTAAAAAGGATACCGTCTCCGGCAGACGGACTGATAAATCCTATATTCGATATTATTGTTGACGTCGTTGACGAGCCGGGAATTATAGGGGAGATTGCAACCATATTGGGCAGCAATAAGGTTAATATTAAAAATATCAATGTCTCAAACAACAGAGAATTTGAACAAGGATGCTTAAAGATTACATTGCCCGATTCAGAAAGTGTAAATATTTCATTTGATTTATTGGATGAAAAAGGTTATAAAGTATATAAAAGTAATTGAAAATGAATGGGGGAGCGTAACCAGTGTTAATTGAGCAAAGAAACTCTTTAAGAGGCGAAATTACATTGCCTGGGGATAAATCCATATCGCAGAGGGCCATAATGTTTGGTTCACTTGCAAAGGGTACTACTGAAATCTCAGGACTTTCAATGAGTGAGGACTGTTTAAATACCATAGACTGCTTCAGGCGTATGCAGGTGGGAATACAAATTCTTTCAGACAGCAGGGTTAAAATTTCAGGCAGGGGACTCTACGGACTCAAGGCTTCACCGGTAATGCTTAATGCGGGAAGATCGGGCACCACTATAAGACTTCTTCTGGGTTCGCTGGTGGGACAGCGTTTTCCCTCCTCAATTACCAGAGACGTTTCCTCCGCTAAAAAAAACATGAGCATGGTATTGAACCCTTTAAGACAAATGGGTGCTATTATAAGCGGCAAGGGCGACGGAAATATATGTCCTCTCAATATAATGCCGTCAAAGCTCCATGGGATCACTTATGAGCTGTCCAGGTTTGAGACATTTATAAAATCCCCCATTCTGATTGCAGGATTATACTCCGATGATAGAACCAGTGTTGTTGAGGCTGTAAAGTCCAGAGATCACTCCGAGCTCATGCTTAATTATTTCGGAGCAAATATAAAGGTAGACGGTCTTAGGGTTTCATCCCGAAAAACAGGGGAGCTATATGGACAGCATATTCAGATACCGGGAGATATATCCATAGCCGCATATTTTATTACGGCCGGCTTAATAGTGCCCAACTCGGATATAACTATAAGGAATGTGGGAGTAAACCCTACAAGAACAGGCATATTGGACGTATATAAATCTATGGGAGCAAAAATAGAGCTGCTTAACAAGCGCACGGTAAATAACGAAGAGGTGTCGGATGTCACAGTGGCCTCTTCCCGATTAAAAGCCGCCGTAATCGAGGGCAGTCTCATACCGCGCCTGATAGATGAAATACCCGTTATTGCTATTGCAGCCTGTATGGCTGAAGGCACTACAGTAATAAAGGATCTGAAAGGCTTTAAAATTAAAGACTCAGGCAGGATAAAATGTCTTATTGCAGAGCTTTGCAAGATGGGCGCCGTCACATATGAAACTGAAGACGGAATGGTTATTGAAGGCGGAAAGCCCTTAAAAGGCACTGTTACAGACGGCTATAATGACGCGGCGATAGCTATGTCCATGGCTGTGGCAGGGCTCGTTGCCGACGGAGAAACCATGGTAAGAAAGACCCAGATCCTTGAGGTGGCCTATCCTGATTTTCAGAGTACTTTAAACAGCCTGTAGGCTTCCGTATAAAAAAGCAGGAGACCTTTATTTAGTCTCCCGCTTTTTTACTATTTAATATCTTTTGATTCATATTATACCCAAGCACCATCAGCCCGTCGCTAAGGTGGACATTTTCTATAACTATATCCCCATACGGAAGCTTTAAATCCATGGGAGAAAAATTCCACAGTCCTTTAATTCCAAGCCTCGCTACTCTGTCCGCAACAAGAGGTGTCTGCTCATAAGGTACTGAAAGTATTGCGATATCAACCCTTTCTGTTTTTACATACTCCTCGAGAGTATCAATATGAGATATTTGTATGTCTTTGATCCTCCCTCCCACAACTTCCGGGTTTATATCGAAAATGCCGACCAGCCTAAAGCCCCTTTTTTCAAAGTTTTCATAATTGGCAAGGGCCTGTCCCATATGCCCCGCTCCTATTATTATTGTTTGATACCTGTTATTCAGACCCATTATATTGCCAATTTCATTGTACAAAAACTCCACATTATAGCCATATCCCTGCTGTCCAAACCCTCCGAAACAATTTAAATCCTGACGGATCTGCGAAGCGGTAATGCCCATCCTCATGCTAAGCTCTTTGGATGAAATCCTAGTTATATCCAATTTCAGCAAATCGGCAAGATACCTGTAATACCTGGGAAGACGCCTAACAACTGCCATGGAAACCTTCTTTTTAAGACTCATCAACATCCCCCTTAAAGATAAAATTCAGCCTGAATACCTGTAAAAATAATGTATACAGCTACCTTTTAGTATAGAGATTATATCACTATTGTTATTTTATTGTCAATATTGCCCCGTTATCAGTTTTTTGTTATAATTGCCTTGCAGCAGGACTCTGCTTGCAACGGCAAGCAGGACTCTGCTTGTAGCAGTAAACTGCTTATTAGTCATTTTTGAGGTGTAAGATCTGATGATAGTTTTAAACTGTGATAATGTATCGTTATCCTTTGGTACGATAAAAATAATTGAGAATATCACCTTCGGCGTACAGCAGTCCGATAAGGTAGGGATAGTAGGCGTAAACGGCGCAGGAAAATCTACCCTTTTTAAGATTATTTGCGGTGTAATTCAGCCCGACAGCGGAAATGTTCATATATCCAAGGATAAAAAAATAGGGTATCTTGAGCAAAATTCAGGACTTGAATCCACAAATACCATATGGGAGGAATTGATGTCGGCTTATTCCTCTCTTACAGACATGGAAAAAAGGCTCAAGGAGCTTGAAAACGAAATCAGCATAGCCGGAACCGATAAAACAGATGGGGAACAGACACGCTTATCATCGTTAATGAAGGAGTATTCCGTTTTAACGGATAAATTTACCCGGTCGGGAGGATATGAGTATAACAGCAGAATAAAGGGAGTGTTAAAGGGACTGGGGTTTTCCGAAGGTCAATGGAATACAAAAATACACACCTTGAGCGGAGGTCAGAAAACCCGGTTGTCTCTGGCAAGGCTGCTTCTTGAGGAGCCCGATCTGCTGCTGCTTGACGAGCCCACAAACCATCTTGATATAAGTGCCTTAGAATGGCTTGAGGGTTTTCTGAAGAGCTTCCGCAGCACTGTGCTTCTTATTTCTCATGACAGGTACTTTCTGGACGCAGTTACCAATAAAACCCTTGAGCTGGAAAACTGCTCCTGCAAAATGTACAATAGCAGCTATACCTCATATACAAAACAAAAATCGGTGGATATGGAAATTCAGCAAAGGCACTACGAGCTCCAGCAAAAGGAGATCGAAAGGATGGAGGCCTTTATAGAGCAGCAGAGAAGATGGAACAGGGAAAAAAATATAATAGCCGCCGAAAGCAGGCAAAAAGCCATAGACAGAATGGAAAAAATCGATAAGCCCAAGGCTTTGCCGGGGAAAATAAAAATGAGTTTTAAAGCAGGCATAACAAGCGGAAATGATATATTATCCGTGGAAAAGCTTTCAAAGGAATATCCCGGAAAGCCTCTTTTTAAGGACATAAGCTTCCGCATAAGAAAGCAGGAGCGGGTTTTTCTTCTGGGCCCCAACGGGTGCGGCAAGTCAACGCTTCTTAAGGTGCTGACTGAAAAGCTTAGTAAGACCTCGGGCGGGTTTGAGTATGGATACAACGTATATGTTGGCTATTATGATCAGGAGCAGGAGAATCTTAATGAAGGAAACACAGTAATAGACGAGGTGTGGGACTCAAATGAAAGACTTACTCAGACACAGATAAGAACTACTCTTGCGGCATTTCTGTTTAAGGGCGAGGACATATTAAAGCCTGTGTCGGTCTTGAGCGGAGGTGAAAAAAGCAGGGTGTCTCTGGTTAAGCTTATGCTGTCGGGAGCCAACTTTTTAATACTCGACGAGCCTACCAATCACCTGGATATAAACTCAAGAGAGGTGCTTGAGGAAGCTCTTCAAAGCTTTGAGGGGACAATACTTGCAGTGTCTCATGACAGGTATTTTATAAACAAGCTTTCTACAAGGATACTTGAGTTTAATGACGTCTGCTTAAAGGATTATCCCGGCAATTACCTTTCCTTTCAGGAATATAAGGGCAGGCTTAAAGGCAGCACCGAGGACAAGACGCATGAAACCAGGACTTCCACCTCCAAGCTTGAGCGCCTGGCCGCAAAGGAGGAAAAGACCAGGCTGCGGAAACTGGAACGGCAGCTACATGAAACAGAGCAGCAAATAGAAAAAACAGAAGCCCGCTTGCAGGAGCTTGAGCTTGAAATGGTGTCGGAAGAAACCTCCACCGACCATATAAAGCTGATTGAGCTTCACAGCGAGCAGGAAGCTTTGAAATCAAGTCTGGAAGAGCTGTATGAGCTGTGGGAAGCACTGGCAAGCGAAAAATCAGGCTTTCCCGGCTGACGCCTGTACTCTGCCCGTCTATTTGACTTCAAAATATTTTTTTATCCCGTCCGCTACTGCTGCGGAAAGCTTATCCTGATGCTCCTTTGTCGCCAGCAGCTTTTCCTCGTCGGGATTGGACAGGAATCCGCATTCTATAATCGCAGTAGTAGTCTTGACATCTCTTAAAATTATTATAGGAAGCTCATTTGCTTTTCCCTTTACAAGAGCCTCTCTTTTATTATTGGGATCTACTATATCTTTAACGGATTTTTGTATTGACACCGCCAATTTCTGGCTTTCAGGAGAATTGTGCGGGTAGAAAACCTGGGCCCCCGAATACTGAGTCTGGGGAAATTTATTAAGATGTATGCTGACAACAATATCAGCGCCTGCCTCATCCATCATTTTTTTTCTTCTGGTTAAGTCCTGCTTCCTTTTCTGTGTAACACTGGTGGTATCCGGAGAATATTCCAGCCTGTCTTCAGTTCTGGTCATTAAAACCTTATACCCTTCGGCCTCCAAAAGCTCTTTTGCTTTCAGAGCGACACTTAAGCTGATGTCCTTTTCCTTAATTCCGCTGTAATCGCTTACCGCCCCGGGGTCCTCCCCCCCATGCCCAGGATCCAAAAGCACTGTCCTTCCTGCCTTCTCCGCTGCCTCGCCTGTTGCAGAAACAGCATCCCCGCCATTTACATTAAGGCTGTATATGGCTATTGAGAGTAACAGAATTAAAATTACCAGTGCAATATTGCTTTTTCTTAAGACAACTATCATGCTTACCCCAACCTTAACAACTAATTCTATTATTAAGAATATTCCGGTTCAGGCAATATATGCATAAATCTCTACTCATAAAAAGATTATCTTCTTCTGGCCGTTTTATGAGGTACAGCATCTGTCCTTGTAAAAATCTTTTTTACCGAGGCCCATACCTCTATTCCATAATACCCCGCGGCATAGCCCAATCCCGTTATGACTACCACTATCAGAGGAGCAAGCGCATAGAAATACCATACTTCATTTCCAAGCTTAATAAACCAGAATAAGGGGCTTAAAATGGCATTAAGCGCCACGTGCTTTATTCCGTCGAGCACTTTATCGTTAAAGTTTATTAAAGGATATACCGCTTCAATCAGCATAATGGGCAAAAACCCCAAAAAGCCCAAGACAAAACCCTTCAGCGGATAATGCACCGTCTCAAAATGGGGCCTCTTTTCCTTAATTGCCAGCTTTTTAAAATCCGAGTATATAAGAGCAAACATAAGAAGAAAAATAATGAAGGAAAACACGCTTAAATACTTATACATACTTATTACAAAAATACAAAAGAGCAACAGGCTTAAACCATAGTCTGCCAAAACCTTTAAAGAACTCTTGATATAATTTTTCATTCAGCATCACTTCCCTTGATTGTTTTTTAGACTATTTTTTAAAAAAGAGCCGGACAAAAATAGCTATTGTCTTCTTCTGTCCTTTACATATACACTCCCTGCGATGGTTTTTGCCTTCTTTTTTAATTCTGCGGCCACCTCAGATACCTGAATATGATTCGTAAAGCTCCTGTGCATATTTGATACAACAGCTATGGAAATAGACATTATAGGGTACAGAATTTCCTTTCCCTGCCTGTTGGCGGTTGCTATGCACCCTTTTTTCCTGTCCTCCTCGGTATAGAGAGCCAATATCTTTAAATCAAAATCCCTTATTATACCTGCACAGATATCATTTGCGCATTCGGGTACCGTAATTATAACAAAGTCATCTCCTCCAATGTGCCCTATAAAATCCTGTACCACACCAAAGCAATGAACATTATCTGTAATTATGTCCGCCGTAAGCTTAATAGCGGTGTCTGCCGTAGCAAACCCGTACGCGTCATTGTATGCCTTGAAATTGTCAATATCCGCATAAACCACAGCAAAATGTTCATTTCGTGTAATTCTCGAGTTTATTTCCAATTGTATCTCTATATTTCCCGGCAGACCTGTGAGAGGATTTGCCTGCCTGTTCCTGTCTATTCTTCTGAATATATTGTTTACTCTGCTTATAAGCTCTCTGGGATTAAAGGGCTTTATAATATAGTCGTCGGCGCCCAGCTCCAGCCCTGTAAGCTTATCATCCTCCGCATCCTGGGCGGTAAGCATTATAATAGGCATAAGGTTATTGCAGTCATCTCCCCGGAGAACTCTGCAGGTCTCAAAGCCGTCCATCCCCGGCATAACTATGTCAAGAAGCACAAGATCGGGCTTTTCCTCAGCCACTCGCTTTATACCGCTCTGCCCACTGTATTCAAAAATAACCTCGTAGCCCGCACCTTCCAATATATCCTTTATCATTTTCACCATAAGCTGGGTATCGTCTATAATCAGTATCTTTTTCTTTAACATTAACATTCCCCTACATTATTTATAAAGAGAAAAAGGCATAGCTGCAAATAGATTATATACCATTATAAATAAATTTGCAAAGATTTCAATACCGTTCACCTGTTCCATCCTATCTTTGTATTCTTTCGCAATTATTTTCGATTTTTTCTTAATATGCATAATTAAAGCATGCTATTTTGTGATATACTTTATATAGGCGCAATTTATTCCATTATAATAGCAATGTGATAATGCGTACAATATTAAGGAGTGATTTTTTTGGCACAATTCTGTAGTTGCGGATCAATAATAATTAATGACCACTGTACAAACAAAAACTGCATAAACAAGTCAGGCAGTGGAACAGCAGCCAAAGCGCTGCGGGCTTCAAAAAAAGAGCCAAAGGAAAGCGGAACCGTTAAAAGCACAAAGGCAAGGAGATCTTCAAAATGTATTACGTATAATATTTATGATATAAAAAGCCCTGAAGAAAGCATCTAAGCTTTAAAAAAAGCTGCCGGAATATCAAATTGATATTCCGGCAGCTTTTTTTAAATTTAAATTAATTAATTTGTCTTACTCAGGGAAATATCAGGAAATACCGAAATTACATTTTCGCTATTTCTTAAGCATCAACCTTTGCCATATGCTCAATCAGGCTTACAACCTTATTTGAATAGCCCCATTCATTGTCATACCATGAAACAAGCTTTACGAAATTTCCGTTCAATGCAATACCTGCACCCGCATCAAATATTGAAGTGCGGGCATCATGTATGAAATCGGTTGAAACAACTGAATCCTCAGTATATCCAAGTATTCCGTCAAGCTCATTTTCAGAGGCCTTCTTAACAGCCGCCTTGATTTCGTCATAGGTAGCCGCTTTCTCAAGGCGGCAGGTAAGGTCAACAACAGAAACATCCGCGGTAGGAACCCTGAATGCCATACCTGTCAATTTACCGTTTAATTCGGGAATAACCTTTCCAACCGCTTTTGCAGCACCGGTTGAGGATGGGATAATATTACCGAGAATGGATCTTCCGCCTCTCCAGTCTTTCATTGAAGGAGCGTCAACAGTTTTCTGAGTGTTTGTGGCGGCGTGAACGGTGGTCATAAGACCCTCAGCTATTCCAAAGTTGTCGTTGATAACCTTGGCAAGAGGTGCAAGACAATTTGTCGTACATGAAGCATTTGAAACAACATTCATGTCCTTTGTGTACTTTTCATTGTTAACGCCCATAACAAACATCGGAGCATCTGCCGAGGGAGCGCTGATAACTACCTTCTTAGCACCACCCTTGAAGTGAGCCGAGGCCTTTTCTATAGTGGTGAAAACCCCTGTAGACTCTACAACATACTCTGCTCCACAGCTTGCCCATGGAATCTCAGCGGGATCCTTAGCTGAAAATACGGCAATCTCTTTTCCGTTTACAACCAGCTTTCCTTCCTTTGCTTCAATTGTTCCGTCAAACTGTCCGTGAACGGTGTCATACCTTAACATATATTTCATGTACTCCAGATCAACAAAAGGATCGTTGATTCCTTTTATCTCTACATTGGGGTTGCATACTGCAGCCCTGAAAACAAGACGTCCGATACGTCCGAAACCGTTAATACCCATTTTTACAGCCATGTTCTAAAACCTCCTATGTAAATATTAAATTTGAAGCAATGCCTTCTAAAGAAGCAATGCTTCGAATAAATTAAAGCTATTAAACAGCCGGCTTAAATAACAACAGTACTGCCTTACAGCTCAAATACTAAAACAAAAAATTATCATCAGGATATACTCCTAAACCAAAATTATTTTATATTATTTTACTCATTTTTTCAATAGCCTTAACAAAATAAATTAATTTTTTAACAAAGTGTACAATATTTATCTTTTCTTTTTATATATAAAACTATACCGGCATAAGCATATAAAATTATTCTATTCAAATGTAGCCGTAAGCTTATTAACCATGAATACAGGGTTATATGACAGCTTTGCTTTTCGCAGCCCCTCAATTCCCAGATCCTGCTCCCTGTTTATATAGCCGGCATTCTGCCACTCATTTTCACAAAATTGCTGGTTAAGCATTGTATACAAGCCATGTATCTTTGCATTAGCCTTTTCAATATGCACCACAGCGGTATCGGTATTGAGCATTTCTCCTATGGTAAAGCCCTCATAGGTGTCATTGACCCTTAATAGCGCCCCTTTGCAGCCAAGCCTTGTAAAATTGCTTAAAAGCTCCTCATTGGCAAGCTTTTCACAATAATATCCCCTATGCTCGCTGCAATCCCTTTCGGCACACCATAAGTCCATTATTCTGCGGCACTCATCTATAAGACCTTCGTCAATCGGAACATACTGGTATGAATACTCCCTTTTAAACCTGTTTATATGGTTTCTTTTGCCGTCATATTTCTTGCCTTTAAGGCTTGTAAGGCTTTCCCTCGTATATACATAGTCACTGTTGTCCCTGTCCCACTCCAGCTTCGCCTTAAAGCTATTTAAGCCTGCAAACCTGTCCTCTATGCCCTCCCATATTCTTTCAAACCTCAGCCTCCAATTGTTGCCCTCAAAATAATCCTTCAAAATATGCACGGCGCTCTCAAAATTGCTCCCCTCAATAATGCCCAGTGGCGGAAAGCAAAAAGGCGGCTTTTTCTCCGGGACGGCTATTATGCATAAAAGCTCTTCTATTACTGCATATCTGAATTTATAAAAATTTCTCCACATAAAAAAATTAGTAAATGTAAGCTCGGAGGCCCGGGGGCTTGCCATAGCTAAATACCTGTCAAACAGCTCCTTGTCTTCTATAGATATTTCTCTAAAGTCCAACATATTAATGAAAATCTCCATTCTAGGTTATGCATCTGTTTATAGATAACAAACTGTAAAGCTAAATATTATCTTTTTTAAACAGCTTTAATTATCTCTACTAAAAATTCCGCGGCCCTTGCCATATCTTTAATGCTTATCTGTTCCTCCACACTGTGCACCTTGTCCATTCCAACGCTTATGTCAACGGCTTCTATGCCTCTCCCATTTATTATATTTGTATCGCTTCCTCCTCCTGTGGCCCCTGTCCTAAGTTCAATTCCCGCTTTCTCCGCCGCTCTTTTCAATATGCCGACAATGCCGCTGTCATCCTTTATATTAAATTCCGGGTAAACATTTTGGGCGTCGAATTCAAAGCTGCCTCCGAATTTCGCACAGGCCATTTCAAAGCAATGCCTCATATGCGAGGTCTGCTCCTTAAGCTTGCTCCTGCCCCTGCTTCTTGCCTCGGCCTCAATCTCCACCCTGTCGCAAATTATGTTTGTGGCAAACCCGCCCTTTATTGTCCCTATATTAGCGGTGGTTTCATGATCTATTCTTCCCAGCCTCATCTGCGAAATTGCCCACGCTGCGATCTGAACGGCGCTAATTCCATTTTCAGGCTCAACCCCCGCATGCGCAGCCTTTCCTTTTACAATTATATCAATTTTATTTTGCGTAGGCGCTGAGACGGCCACACTGCCTATATCTCCTCCATCATCCATTACAAATCCGTATTTTGCATCAATTGCACTGTAATCCATGTTCTTTGCTCCAAGCAAGCCGCCCTCCTCGGCAACCGTAAATGCAATATAAATGTTTCCATGCGCTATACCGTCCTCTGAAATAACCCTTAGGGCCTCAAGTATACATTCAATTCCCGCTGCGTCATCCCCTCCGAGCACCGTGGTACCGTCCGTTTTTATTATATCCCCTTCTACAACGGGATTTTTGCCTATCCCCGGAGATACAGTATCCATATGGGCCATCAGCAATATTCCCGGCACGTTCCTCTCACCCTTGACGGTGCATATAAGGTTTCCCGCATTACCTCCTATTTTTCCCCCCGCATCATCCTCATAAGCGGGTATTCCCATATCCTCAAGCTTTGCCTTAAGCACATCCGCCATCCGGCGCTCATGCAGCGTCAGGCTGTCAATCCTTACAAGCTCTAAAAACTCATCCCTCATTCTGCTTGCATTAACCATGCCATCACCTCCTATATAAGTTGTACACAATTACTCCCACTCATATTTCACAAGCTTCCCCTCTCCGGCAAGCCCCCTGAACCCATACTGCCTCATTATTTCAAATGCCACCACCGCAACAGAATTAGACAGGTTAAGCGATCTTATGCCCTGTCTCATGGGAATTCTTATGCAATGCGCCATATTCTCCTTCAGAAGCTCCTCCGGAAGCCCTAAGGTTTCCTTTCCGAAAACAATAAAGCATTCACCGGGGTACTTTACTTGCGCGTATGTGTTTACAGCCTTTGTGGAGGCATAATAAAACTGTTTGCCGGCGTATTTTTCCCTTACCTCACCAAAGCCGTCATAAAACTGTATATTTACTTCATTCCAATAATCCAGCCCGGCACGTTTCAGATACCTGTCCTCCACAGAAAAGCCCAGAGGTCCTACAAGATGCAGATCCGCTCCTACAGCCGCACAGGTTCTTACTATATTCCCTGTATTCTGAGGTATCTCGGGCTCTACCAGAACAATATTCAATGACAAAACCATTCCTCCCGTCGAGGTGCATTTAATATATATTACCACAAAAATAAGCCTTTAATAGCAAAAAGATGACAGTCCTCAAAATATTCAAGGTCCATCATCCCACCTAAAATACCGCATCACTTATTAATTATCCATAACAGAAAGATCAATCTCAAGCACACCACTCTCACCCAATACCAGAGGTATACATATTGTCTTCATTTTATCGGTGGATATTTGAAGGTTTTCCCCCATTATAAGAGACGGAGGAGTTATATCTATATCTATGCCCCTATTGTATAAAATAGTAGCGGTATTTCCAAGTATCATATTTGCAAGCTCCGATATGGCGCTTTTCGAAATTTCATCCAGCTCGGAGACCTTCATGCCTCCCATCATTCTTGAAGCTATTTCCAATCCAAGAGGTATGCTCATAGTGAATATTACCTGACCCCTCATTTTTCCCGTGAGACCTACGATTATAGCAATTGTATTACTTTTATGGGGGGAATCCTTAAGATATACCTTTCCAAGCTTTGCTTCCATTGATGCTATTTGTAAAAGAACTGTCTGGCTTGCCTCAATAAATGGATTTATATACTCAATATTCACTAACAACCCCTGCCCTCTCTATATTTATCTTTACAGCAATTCACAAAAAAGCATTTTTAAGCTTTAAATAAATATCAAAAGCCCTTGTTTTCGCAGCCAAATTAATAGGCCCGTACCGGTTAAATATAGTATTTACTATTCTATATCAAGCTTTAAAATCCTCCTTACGATTAACCTTTTTATTTTTTATAAGAAATTTCAGCAAAGGAGATCTCTTTATTTCAACTGCTTTCGCAGGACAAAGCTCCTGGCAGCAAAAGCACCGTATACACTTTGACAGTTCCAGCCCGGGCTTTGAATTTTTCATTGTAATTATCCGTGCGGGACAATTTCTGGCACATTCCGCACAGCCTATGCACAACGCATAATTAAAAACCGGCCGGGGCTTAATATAGGACATTATGCCCTTAAACAATTTATTATTAAAAAATTGTATATCCCGTAAAGACTCTAATTGAGGTATGTCAAAACCGCTTATCCTGACAGAGCTTATTTGCTCACCCACTATATCCATCTCGCCGAGGCTTTGAGGGCACAGTCCCCTTTGGGCCGCCTGTGCTATCAAAGGCACTGCAAACGGATCTGCTCCGATTATATTTAGTGCGGCAAAGTCAAGACTGAACGCATCCTCACTGGCAATAACAAGTCCTATATTTCTGGCGTTTCCCGCCGTGGGCCCGTTTCCCTCCATGCCCGTAACAGCGTCCATAATATTAAGGGCAGGCTTAACTCCAAGAAATATATCTATCAGAGCGTCGGCAAATCTTTTATATTCCGATATCCTGAAATGGTATTCAGCCTTTCGGGCGCCTGCAACGGCCCCGAACATATTTTTTACGGCGCCTGTATACACCATCTGACCGTGAGTTTTGAGCTTGGGCAAATTTATTATCAAATCTGCATCCATCAGCGGCTTTATTAATGTAAGGTTCTTTAGAATAGCACCCTCGGGATTTTTAACCTCTACCTCTGCAGTATCATAGTTAAGCTCAGCCCCCGATTTTTGAGCCGCCTCTTCAATGCCGCAAATGGAATAGACCCCCTTCAAGGCACTTTTTGTATAAAGCCCGCCGGGGCTTTCCACTATTATCGCCTTTGCTCCCTGCTCCTTTATAACGGAGGCCAGGGCCTGAACAACGGAAGGGTTAGTTGTAGCCGCCTCGGCAGGCTTCTTCCTCATCACAAGGTTAGGCTTTAAAGCAACCCTCATACCCGGCTTTATATATTTTCCCACACCCCCAAGGTTATTAAAGGTTTTGATCAAAGCTCTATTTATATTCGCTGTTTCGTAGTCCGGACATTTTTCAATCGATACCTTGCTCAAATGCTGTCTCCTTTTATTTTTAAATCTATGTTTAATTCTATTCTAAATTTCGGCTCCCGTAAACAGCCAATTCTAAAATGCTTGTGTTAAGTTTAGCACCGGTTGCGGAATAAAAAGCCTTTGGTAAGGCAAAATAAAAATAAGGATGGTGTTGATATATGGATTTGTTTATGCCTGAAAGAGTCTTTTTTGAACCTTCGTCCCTGAAATATCCCCTTGGAGAAAAGCTATACAGCCTTTTCAGCAGCAAAGAAAATATCGAGGTCATAAAGGCATCCATGCAGAATGTATACCGGTCAATTCCCGGAAAAACGGAAAAGGAAAAATATGCCCGTTCAAAAAAAACTCTGGTGGTTGCCGCAAAAAAAAGCCTCAAGCTTGATGTCTGCAAGCCTTCGGCAGACTTTGAGTTTGCTCTTGCTACAAACTGTCCCGGAAATTGCGAGTATTGCTATCTCCAAACGACACAATCCTCAAGACCCTATTTAAGGACGTATGTAAACATAGAGGAAATATTCGATTCCATATCAAAGCACATAGAAAAAAGCGGCGGTGGCCTTACCACCTTTGAGGCGGCGAGCACGGGCGATCCTTTAGCCCTTGAGCATATAACGGGAAGCCTGTCAAGGACTATAGAGTATTTCGGCTCATTGGACAATGCAAGGCTCCGCGTGGTCACCAAGTTTGATAATGTGGAACCTCTTCTTCACTTAAACCACAACCTTCATACACGTTTCAGGGTAAGCATAAATTCACGGCATGTTATTAGCAGCTTTGAGCATAATACGGCAAGCTATGACGAGCGCATAAGTGCGGCGTCAAAAGTTGCGCATGCCGGCTATCCCATAGGCTTTATAGTGGCACCTATAATGATATACGAAGGATGGCGGGAGGAATACGCCGGGCTCTTCGACCGCCTTAAGGAAAATCTTGAGGGTGCCAAGCTGTCTGAGAACATCGCCTTTGAGCTTATACAGCACAGATTTACCCCAATAGCAAAGAAATTTATATTGGAGCGCTTCCCGTCAACCGGGCTGGATATGGACGAAGCAAAGCGTGTTCTTAAATTGGGGAAATTCGGAAGATTCAAGTATGTCTATCCCAAGGAAATCTCAGGAGAAATGAAGGAGTTTATTTCAGGGCTTATCATGGAAAGATTTCCGCAAGCCGTAATAGAGTATTTTACATGAGGGCTATGAATTCAAAGCCTCCTTATTGCGGCATACTATATTGCACATCGAATTTTTTTATACTATTACCGTCACAGCTTCCCATATTGTTAAAAAATAAAATACTAATTGAAAGAAAACACAATTAATGGTAAAATATCACTAAAGCAAATCCGATATATTAAATAAATGTAATAATATCTCAGTTAAATTGCTCTTTATTCGCACTTTTTACAATTCGCTAATTTTACCACGGTATGCTTTATAAATCTATACATAGTTAAATATCCGGTATAAATTCACCTGTGCATGCCTTGGTATGCAATAAAATTTAATGTAAAGGGGGTGAACTTATATGTTCAAGGAAAAATTTACAGGCATTGAATTGACAGACGAAGAATTAATGGAAATGACAGGAGGAACAAGCTTTATTTCAGCTTCAGGCTCTGACGACGTGATCCCTCCGGTAGTTGCGCTGTATGGAATTCCGCCTATACTTAAATATGGGATTCCTCCCGTTCTTAAGTACGGTGTTACACCGCTGTACGGCATACCTCCCATAACTAAGGCTCTGCCTTAACAAATTGCCCGCAGGAAATGAGGGAATGGCTCTGTATGGAGTCATTTCTTCATGTTAATTTTTGTTAATAAAACTTGATATATCTATATATTCCATGATATTCTGAGCTATATACTGCCGAATACTTTAGCAAAGAGTATTTATAGCGCGGCATATAAAGAACAATAATCAAGGAGGTAGACGGGCATGTCTATGGACAATTTCAAGGGTGCTGAGCTGACGGACGAAGAGCTTATGGAGATGACAGGAGGAGCGAGCTTTGCTTCGGCCTCAAATATCTTATTCCCTCCAATAATCGTTCTTTGCTACGGAATTTTACCGTTGTACGGAATTCCTCCAATAACCAAAGAGTCACTTTACTAGTGCATAGTGGCTGTCGTCCTGTGCGGGAGAATGGCTGCGGCCATTCTCCTATGCCAATATTTATGGAATGACTAAAATTAAAATATATCTATGTCATAGATAATACCCATAGTTTAATTTTAAAAAGGAGGACTTTAGGAATGGATTACAGGCCTGTAACTTCAGTATGGGAAATAACAATGGGCTGCAATATGAGATGCAAGCACTGCGGATCAAGCTGCGAAAACGCTCAGGAGGATGAATTAACTACCGAGGAGGCTCTTAAGCTGTGTGATGATCTCGGTAAGCTTGGCTTTGAATGGATAACTCTGTCAGGAGGAGAGCCCACCACAAGAAAGGATTGGGATATGATAGCGCGGAGGCTGGGCCAAAACGGGATAATACCCAATATGATAACCAACGGCTGGCTTGTAGATGACAAAATACTGGACAGGGCAAGAGAAGCAGGAATAAATACCATAGCCGTTAGTGTTGACGGGCTTTGCGATACTCATGATTTCATAAGAAAACCGGGCTCCTTTGAAAGAATTATGAAGGCCTTTGACCTTATGAGGCAAAAGGATCTTAATTTTGCGGCAATTACTACCGTTAACAGGAAAAACATAGGCGAGCTGGCCGCGTTAAGAGAGCTTCTTATCGCAAAGGGGGTTAAATCCTGGCAGCTCCAAATAGGCCTCCCTATGGGAAATATGGCCGATCACGGAGAAATGATAATGGAGCCGCGCCATGTTAACGACATAATAGATTTTGCTTACGAGGCCATGCAAAAGGGCGGCATAGACATACAGCTTGCAGACTGCATAGGCTACTACAATGTAAAGGAAATTGAGGTCAGGAAAAGCAGCCTTAATATAGGACAATATATCTGGCAGGGGTGCGCCGCAGGCAAGTACGGAATGGGAATACTGCATAACGGAGATATTATAGGCTGCACCTCGGTAAGGGACAAGCAGTATGTTGAAGGCAATGTAAGACTAACACCGGTAAAGGAAATATGGGACAACCCTCAAAGCTTCAGTTGGAACAGAGGCTTAAAGAAATCTGATTTACAGGGCTTGTGCAGCAAATGCCAATATGGGCAGAGCTGCCTTGGAGGATGCTCAAACACCAGAATCACAATGGAGGGCAGCCTGTATGCCGAAAATAAATATTGCTCATACAATTTCGCGGTAAGCAAAGCGGAAGATCAGCTTAAAAAGATAGATTCTCCGGAGCTTCTGAAGTCCAAGGCCGATAAGTTCCTGTCCGCCAACAATTTTCAGCTTGCGGAAATCCTGCTGTCTAAAGCTGTTGAATTGGATGGCGGCGATATGGAGCTGTTAAGCGTATACGGGTATGTCTGTTTTATGCTGGGGAATTACGGCGCGGCAGAAAAAGCCAACAGAGATGTCCTTAGGAACAGGCCGAATGATTCATATGCCTATAAGGGGCTCGGCCTGACTCTTTGCAGAATGGGCAGCTTAGAGGACGGACTGGCCTGCTTAAGGAAATCAATCGACCTTGCGGATGAAAATTTCTTTGATCCGTATTTTGATCTTTGCATGATTTTAGTAGAAAACGGAAGAAATGACGAGGCATTTGAAGTAGTAGAGGCAGCCAGGAGAAAATCTCCCGATTTCGAAGAAAGATCCCGTCAGCTTCATGAGCGGATTAAGCTTATGTCGGAAGCCGCTGCTTCATAACCAAAATAATCCTTATAAAGCCACTAAATCACTCCCTAAGCCTTAAAGGGAGTGATTTAGTACCGCAGATTTAAGAAATTTATTTTATTTCCTGTTCACATCGACCATGGCAAATTTTATTAAGCCCTCGGCGGCAGTTTTTTCATCCACAGACGCGCGGACCTTTGCTTTTATTACTCCCATCCTGTTGCTCAATATTTCCGCCTCAAGCCTCAAGGTATCTCCGGGCAAAACCTGCTTTTTAATCTTCATTTCATCAATAGCGGCAAAAACCCCAAGCTTGCCTTTATCATTGCCCTCCATAGCTACGGCTATGCCTGCCGTCTGCGCCAGTGCCTCCACAATCAGAACTCCGGGCATTATTGGGAAATCGGGAAAATGGCCCTGAAAAAAGGGTTCATTGGCGGTAACATTCTTTATAGCTACCGCACTCTTTCCCGGCTCTGCCTCTATAACCCTGTCCACCAGCAAAAATGGATACCTGTGTGGTATTATTTCTCTAATCTCAATATTGGATAACATACTGCACCTCTCATAATCTTAGTTTTAGACCGGAAATTCACCTTATTATTTTAACTATTTTTGTATTAATTGTCCATTATTAAATTATAAGCTACTCCTCTATCCTGACAATGATTCCTCCTCCTAAAGGCCTTTCCATTCCATCATCCGACGGACTGTTTACAATTTTGCCATCTATAATCATCTCTGTGGATGCGCCTCCGTCCAGCATGGCAGCATTTTCTATGCCGTACCGGAGCAATAAATCTCCCAGCTCTTTGCCGGTAACACCTGTACTGTGTCCCGGCTGCCTTCCGTCAACGGTCAAAAGCACCAGATCCCCGTTTTCCTTGATTCCGACAGCGGTCCTCGGGCTTCTGTTGGTTATTGCTCCTATCCAGTTGTCCCTGGGCTTTATAACATTTTTACCTTCCTTAACTATCCAGCTTCCGCATTCATACGCCTGAGCATTCCTCCCCAAATCGGGAGTGTATAAAAGCTCAACACTTTGCCCCTTTTTCAGAGGAAAATCTTTTGTTTCATATGCAAACGGCTCACGCATGGTTAAAAGCATTCCATCGTCAGGTATTAGTGTTTCCCCGTTTTTTCTGGAGACATCCCGTACAATATTATTCTCAATTACCGCCGTAATGTTTTCATTCTCCTCCCTGTTACTGCTCCCGTAATACGGAGTATAAGCAACAATGCTCCCATAGCCTCCCGGTGCATTAATGTTGTTAAGTCTTATTTCCCCTCCTTCAAATAATAAAAAAAATTCAGTATCAAGCTCTGTAAGCCGCGCCTGCCGGTTTTCTATAATAAGCACGGGGTATTTTCCGGTAGAATCGGTAACGGCCTTTCCGTCAATAACCACAATACCTGCAGGTTCCCCGTATTCATAAAAAAAGCCCCCGTTTATTGCAGCATACGCCCGCGTTCTTTCAGCAATTGAGCTAAGCCTCTCAAAGCCAAAAATACTATCTCTGGAAAGCACCGGCATCACCTTAATTCTGGTATCCGAAAGGTCTATATCCAGCATATTTATTGCCTGTCTGTTTGCACCTATCTTCAATTCGGTTTTTGTATGCAGTATCTGCAAAGGTCTTTTATTTTCCTCACGGCTTTTTTTTAATATTGCTTTCTCAGTATTATCCTCCCGCAATAAAAAATGTCCTGCATAAATACCTATGAAGGACATTACTATCAGTGGAAATGCAATAAGATTACACCTGAGAAATAATGCAAACGCTTTACTTATTTTCAACCGTTCCCATATCCCCTTCTTCTGATTTCTTATATACAGAGTCAAGCTGCTTGCTAAGCTGCTTATACAGCACATCGGCCAAGCCTACGCTTCCGCTCTTGGAAGCCTCCTCAACGAGCTTCTCGTCAAGCATGGACTCAAAAATATCCCCGCCCGTATCACGAGGCAGCAAGTCCGACTTAGGCACAGTTGCCTTCATTTGCTTATACAGTATATTAAGCATCATGGACTCAAAGTCCTGACACGCTTCCTTCAGTGCTTTTTCATCACTTTGATCCATTACCTTTTCAAGCCTCTGCTGAAAGCTATCATCCGAGGCCTTATTTATTGAGCTGTCTATAGCACTCTTTACATAATAATCTCCGATACCCGCAATATCCATTAGCTTTCCACTCCCGTTCAACAGCCGGTAAAAGGCCTGTTAACTATCTCTTAAGATTATTGGCCTGCCCCAGCATTTCATCCGCTGACTGTATGGCCTTGGAATTTACTTCATACGCCCTCTGGGCAACTATCAGCTTTACCATTTCCTCTACAACCTGCACATTGGACGCTTCAAGAAACCGCTGGTATACAACGCTCATAGAGCCTTCCTCCTCGTCGAGAACAGGCTCTCCCGACGCATCCGTCCTGCCGTAAAGATTCTTTCCCAGGCTTTCAAGCCCCTGCCTGTTTGAGAATTTGAAAAGGCCTATCCTCTGCCCCAGATCCTCAGTTTCCCCATCGGCGTTTATATAAGTCATCGTCCCGTCTTCAGCAATATTAATACTTGAAATATCCTCAATTCCATCCAGAAAAATTTCACTCTCCATGTCGTCAAGCACCGCATAACCGTCGGCAGTGGTAAGCTTCGTACCTTGATCGGAAACGCTTACCTTAAAGCTTCCGTCCCTCGTGTAAACCACATCTCCCTTAGGCCCCAGCACTGCGAACAATGCCTCTCCGTCAATAGCAAGGTCAAGGGGATTATCGGTACTTTCAAAATTGCCCTTGCTGAAATCCTTAACTGTAGCGACAGGAGTAGAGCCATAGCCAACCTGCAGATTAACAGGCCTGCCCTGGCCCTCAAGTACCGATGCGCGGTCTATAGTCTGGTAAAGCAAATCCTTAAACTCCGCTCTCTCCTTTTTGTATGACGTGGTATTGACATTTGCAAGATTATTTGAAATAACATCCACATTGAACTGCTGTGCAGTCATTCCTGAGCCTGCTGTCCAAAGTGCTCTCATCATACGTTCTATCCCTCCGAATTCAATAAATCTTATATACCCGGCCCAACCTGCCGTTATCTGACGGACCCAATCTCATTGACAGCCCTTTCAAGCGTACCGTCCTGTGCCTGAAGTACCTTCTGGTTGGCCTCGTATGCTCTCGTAACGGCAATCATGTCAACCATTTCCTTTATAACATTTACGTTTGACTGCTCTATAAAGCCCTGCATCACCGTACCTGAAAAGGGCTCCTCCTCAGTAGCATCAGTAGTCTCTACAAGATTTGACCCAAGCTTCCTCAGTGTGGTTGTGTCACTGAAGCTTTTTATAAGCAGTTTATCCAGCATCTCACCATTTTCATATATTGTTCCATCTTCAGCGACTGTAAAATCCTCTCCGCTAAGAGTTATAACTCCATTCTCACCTAAAACCGCATAACCTTCGTTTGTCACAAGCTCATTATAGGAATTGAGCGTAAAGGCTCCGTCCCTTGTATAGTATTGTATTATTTCTCCCTCAGCGTCAGGCACGCCTATTGTGAAAAATGCATTGTCGGAATTTTTAAACGCCATGTCCAGACTGCTGCTGGTGCTTGCAAGCTGCCCCTGAGTATAGTAGGTAAATATTTCGCCTACATCACTGCCAAGCTGCATATTGCCAATCCTTCCCGAAGGGTTGGTCTTACTCGCTGTATCGTTTATTCTTGCCATCAGGACCTCAGGAAAGCTTTCCAAAACAACCGAGTCCTTTTTAAAGGCATTTGTGTTTACATTCGCAAGGTTATTGGATATTACATCCATCCTCTTGCTTTCTTCAAGCATTCCATAGGCTGAAGTATATAAACCTCTTATCATGTGCAATCTCCTATAATCCGAGCCCATCCAAAGCATAAAGCCTTTATGCGGGGCCCGAAGCATTTTATAGCCTTACCTAAATATGTACTAAAACATATATCGGAAATGATAAGGAATTACTTAATATAAAAAACATGTGTAAAATCACATTACGCCAAGCTTTTAATTTATAATTCCCTTTTGATTCTATTATCCATTGAGGCGCTCTGCTCTATAGCCTCTATCGTATCCAGAGCCTTTCCGGTACCTAACGCCACGCATGAAATAGCGTCATCCGCAATTATAACGTTTATCCCCGTCTTTTCCTGCAGGAGCTTATCCAGACCATATAAAAGGCTTCCTCCCCCTGTCATTACAATCCCCCTGTCACTTATATCCGCAGCAAGCTCGGGAGGAGTTCTCTCGAGCACGGAATGGACAGCCTCCACAATGCTTGAAATAGGCTCCTCAAGCGCTTCCATTATTTCAGTTGACGTAACAGTTATTGTCTTGGGAAGACCCGATATGAGGTTCCTGCCGCGTATATCCATTGATACCTCCTGGACCCTTGGATAAACGGTTCCCACATTAATTTTAAGGTCCTCCGCCGTTCTCTCCCCTATCATTATATTATGCTTTTTACGCATATACCTTACAATGCTCTCATCAAACTTATCCCCGGCAATCTTAATGGAGGTGCTTACTACCGTCCCCCCAAGAGATATAACCGCTATATCGGTAGTTCCCCCTCCAATATCCACAACCATGCTTCCGCAGGCCTTCGCAATATCTATCCCCGCACCTATGGCAGCAGCTATAGGCTCCTCAATCAAATATGTCTTTCTTGCTCCCGCTTGAACGGCTGCATCAATAACGGCCCTTTTTTCAACCTCTGTAACTCCGCTTGGAACACAAACCATAATCCTGGGCTTAAAAATTTTAAAGAACCTCGTTCCACATACCTTATTTATAAAATACTTAAGCATTCTCTCCGTAATGTCATAGTCCGATATAACACCCTCCCTCAAGGGCCTTATGGCAACAATGTTGCCGGGAGTCCTGCCAAGCATGCGCCTCGCCTCTTCTCCCACTGCAAGAAGCTTGTTTGTGTTTTTATCTATAGCTACAACTGAAGGTTCCCTCAGTACTATGCCCTTGCCCTTTATATAAACAAGAACCGTCGCCGTACCGAGATCAATCCCGATATCTTGTCCAAAGCCCACAGAATACATCCCCTTTTTAAAAAATTTTAGGAAAAGACCTTTTTGAAAAGTCTTTGCAATATACACAATCTCTTGAGAATAAAAAACAAACACTATAAAATCAGAGCTGTCTTTATAATTACCGCCTAAACCGTGAATCCAAATATATGCATTTGATTTTAAGAGGCGGCGGTGTCAAATTTTACTGCTTACTTATTCATAATTATATTATCATATTATTTTAATAATGCAAGAATAAAAAGGTTAAAAAGTTCCTTCAA
Organism: Bacillota bacterium; assembly: GCA_023390115.1. Lineage (GTDB taxonomy): Bacteria > Bacillota > Clostridia > Acetivibrionales > DSM-27016 > Anaerobacterium. Next base: position 9,598 of record JAEWDM010000030.1, on the reverse strand, counting down.
GTTTCTCATGGAACAGTTCTTTTAAGAAAACATATTTCTTATATAAATTAACTTTTTTCTTAATTGTTTTGAATTACTATTATTTATATAAACCCAGGGGGGTTTTAAATTATGCTCAAATCTATGAAGCTTATAATATACTGTGTTACACCTTTGTCTTATACTCTTAGCAGGGCTTGACGTGCCGGTCGGCAAAACCCGGGGAAATTCACACGCACATAAATTTATAACTGTAAAAAGCTCCCGGACGCACTCTCTGACCGGAAGCCTTTCGCAAAAATGCACCCACCTTTATAAGCTGGCAGAATTCAGGGCACTAGCTTCCCTGATACTTGGCTTTTGTCGCCTGTCCTCCCCTTATATGCCTCTCAGCCTTATTTTCTTCAAGCACCAGCCTTACATTTTCAGCCATCACAGGCCTTATTTGCAAAAGCCTTTCAGTTACATCCTTGTGGACTGATGTACGTTAAATGAACGGTGGATTTAATACTTATTAAGGAGCAGCAAGCCTTGTTATTATGGGGTTTGGCGGAGGATCATGTTTGATTAAGTAGAGCTTCCCCCTGAATTTGAGAGGCTTCTGGGAGAGCAGGTTATCAATTTTGGTAGAATCCGTCTTGCCCCTTGCCACCTTGCCTGCCTTATACTCTGAATACGAGGACAGCCCTGCCTTTTTCAGCCGGTACGGGTCTGCAACAAAGTATATAATAAGATCCTTAATTCTGTAGCCTTTATTGCAATATATGTGCGCAAACCTGCTACTCATAAAGTCCTCTACTGTAGTCCTGAACTTTTCGTAAATATTTTTTACAGAAAAGCCTTTGGGGGATTTAATGTTTTTGAATTCAACGACATACAAAGCGTAGCAGCTCCCTGCACAGTCAACAGATACAAGAAAATCCGCCGACGGAGGAATATCAGGATATTTTTCTGTGGCATTATAATAATCGTCAACCTTAACTATCGCTATGTCGTCCTCTCTTATGCCGTCCTCAATAATAGCACAAACGCCATTGTCCTCACACTTATCTGCTAAAAACGGCTTTAGTGCAGCTTCATTCTTTATCTGTGCAATCATCCTCATCGACCCCTGAATTCAATTCTTCTATGATTTTTTCTCTTTCTTCATAGAGAGCCTCGCTCACATCTATAAAATTCTCATCACTCACGCCTAATTCATCTATGTCCATAAGCTTTGATATACTTCCGTTATCCTTCTGCGTAAGTATGATTGGGCAATACTTTTCGGCCTCAAGCTTTTGGGACAGGATCATATTGTTCAGCTTATTGAAAATATAATTGCTGTGCGAGGTAATAATCAATTTAACGTTGCAATTTATAAGCTTGGAAAATGCCTGAATAAGCTTCACCTGATTTTCAGGATGCAGGTGGGCTTCAGGCTCCTCAATAAAAATTATTGACTTTGATTTTTCGGGCTTAGGCCCTATCCTTATATTGTCTCTGGCAATGATATATTTAAGAAATGCCACAACAGGAGACATTTCAGATACCATTGACGAAACCGATGTCATCTCTAAATCAACATCCATATTTCCCGGCTTATATAGCAAGGATTTTTTTTCATCATCAAACCGAACCTCTCCCTTTAATATTTCAGCTTCAATCTCTTCGGCAATTTCTGCAAGCTCCCCCTTACGCAGTTTAAAATGGCTTGCAGTATTAATCTCTGTCAAGGAAATAAAATAGTCCGATATTGGCTCAGAAATGCCCGGCAGCTCAATCTTCTTTGTAAGAAGGGATCTGTTCTTTGACAATTCGGCAATAATCTGCCCGAAAGCACTCATTCCGCTGTATATCCCCGACCGCGAGGCAGGAAGGAAGTACACTGCGGCTACATTTTCATAAACCGTAGTAATAAACTGTTCTAATTCTTCTCTAATAATCTGCTCTATCGCACGCATAAACCTTTCCGGGCTATTGTTATAATACAAATACGTACTTCCGGGCATCTTTTTTGACGACATTCTGGACTGGATTTTCCTTGCAATAACCGTATACCCTATATCAAAATTCTCAAATTTAATTTCTTCCCTGATAATAATGCTAACCTTATATTTCCCCATAGTAGCATCTACTCTTGGAGTACCCCTGTTTTCTTTTCTTTCAAGATACGATAAATCACCAAAAGTATTCAAAAAAGATGTTTTTAACCCAGCTCCAGCCATAACGCTAAGCCTCTCAGATATAGCTGAATTTACTTTGCCGGTTATATCAACCGCACTGCTCTCCTTATCAAGAAAAGCAATTGTTGAATTTAAAACAGCCTTTTCACTATTACCCATTCTTCCATATTTGCTTGGCAAGTAATAAGAAGAAAGTATTCGCGGATGTTCTGTCAGCGCCAGTAAATTTTTAAGGAGCAGATATACAACCTGCATAGCATAGGACTTACCTATATTATTGCTGCCGTAAATCACCGTCAGGTCTTTATCAAGATTAAATTCAAACTCTTTAATGGGTCCGAAGCTGCTTATTCTGATTACCATATATTAATACCACCCCTTTAATACCAGTTATACAGGATTTGTATAGGCTCATCAACGTTAATTATAGTCTCATGATAAATCCTCTATTCATTTTACCACAATATTGATAATTTAAATATCCGCCTGAACAAAACAAAAACGGCCTAAAGAAAATCTTTATGGCCGTCAGAATACCATATGCTTTATAAATTTTCTGCATTACCCTCAATATCCAGGTCTGCAAACAGCTTAAGATATACCTTTATTTTTCCGTCCGTTGTCACCACTATTCTATCAATTATTTTTTTCAGCATTGCATTGTCAAGGGTTTCTGCAGAAAGCAATACGTCTATGCTTCCACAGTACTTTTTCACCGTATCCCCGATGCGGTCATACGCCGAAGTATTTCCCTTCAAAACAGCCAGCTCCTTCTCGCACTTGCTTATAGCTGCGTTCAGCTCCTCCGTACGTTCCTTCAGCTCCTCTATCGTGATCGCATCAACCTCAAACATCTGTGTCTGCTTTGACTTGGCTTTTTTCAGGCGGCTAAGCTCAGCAGTTACAGCCTTCCCGTCCTTTTCACAGCATCCGGGATTATACTTCCTCTTAAACTCTGATATGGTTTTTTGCAGCAGCTTGTCCTTATTGGAAATGATGGAAGCCATGTACTCACGGATAGAATCCAGCAGCTCCTTTTCATCTACCAGCGTATGATTGCTGCAAAAGTCCACGCCATTGGCATTGCGCCCCGAGCATGCCCAGCGGTTATACTCATTTACATAGGTTCTGCTGATTCTGCGGAAGCTATAGCCGCAGCAGTCGCATTTAATAAGGGTGCTGAACGGGTATTTACAGCTCTGGCGCTCCGATTTGGCCTTAAATGAATCTTTACGCACCGCCAGAAGCTTTTGGGCCTTGTCAAATTCCTCCTGAGTAATAATCGCAAGCTCAGGCTTTTCGGTTACAAACCAGCTTTCTTCATTATTTTTTTTGCGGATACCCGTCAGGAAATCATCTACATACTCTTTGGCGTTTATAACCCTGCCGATATAAAGCTCATTCTGCAGGATACGGGATATGGCATTCTGGCTCCAGCGGCAGTTCCTTTTGGTTTTTAAGCCTTCCTTGTTCAGCATCCAGGCTATTTTATTTGCGCCATAGCCTTGATTCAGGTACATATTGTAGATGCGCTTCACAACAGAGGCCTCGGACTTATTTATCTTCAGCTCAAACAGCTCTCCTATGGTTTTATCATATCCGTAAACTATGTTGGGTATTTTTCCGGCCTTTGCATTCCTCTCCTTTCCGAATTTTACACGCTTGGAAAGGTTTGCGCTTTCCTCCTGCGCCATCAGGGCAAGAATGCCCAGAGTGAATTCTCCGTCCTCAGTAGACAGATTAGACGTGATAAACTGGCATTTTATACCCATAGCCTTGAGCTTGCGTATGCTGTTTAAAAAGTCAACCGCATTCCTTGCAAAGCGTGAAATATCCTTTACATAGACTCTCTCAAAAAGCCCCTCCTCCGCGTCCTTCATCATCCGGTTAAATGCCCTGCGGTTTTTGAGCTTTGTACCGCTTATTCCCTCATCGGCATAAAGCGGGACAAGCTCGAAATTATTGTTTCTGGCATATTCCTCAAAAAAGCTCTGCTGCGCAGACAGGCTCATAAGCTGATCCTCTTTATCGGTAGATACCCTGCAATAGGCGGCCACTTTGGGTTTTGAAGCCTGTACTTTTTTCGCCATCAAAATGGATTCCTTTCGCAATTTGCTATGCTTTATACAGAACTATGCCGTATGGGTTGCAGGCGCATATGTATCCGGCATTTCAAAGGCATCCCGCATGATTTTATTTATAACCGACTGGGCCAGTACCTTCGGGAGATACTTTTCCGCATCCTCCTCTTCATTCGGGTTGATAAATATGATGTTCGTATTCATACTCATAAGAAATCCCCCTCTTTCTACATTAAATTGACCTCTTTGTACTTGTTCTTTGATATTTGTAAATTATATTGAGCTGTCTTTAAAAATATTACCGTTTGTTTTATTGCCTGCCTTTCTTTCTACATTTAAATTAAATAACAAAAAAAGGACATCCAAATGTCCCGTCACTCCCCTGCTCTTCCATATTCCCCTTCTACTTCCCCCGGCTGATCCCATACTCCGCCTTGATGCTGTCCCAGGGCAGCCAGTCCATTATGCTTTCCTTCGATGTCGTGTGACTTCCATACCAGAGGTTTCCCCCCGGTGTATGCCAGGTGTAGCTCTCCACCGTGCTTTTTGTCCCCGTCTGCACTATTATCCCGCTTTTGCGGCCCTTCTGAGGCACAGCATACGTTATTTTCTCCACCGCATAGGGCTTTTCCGGCGTAAACACCAGCTCCTTGTCCAGTATAAGCCTGCCCCAGCTGCTCTTCGGCAGGGAGTCATGTGACAGCTGCTTTTCCTGATCCAGATTCTCCACAAGCCACACCTTCAGCTCCACTGCCTCAGGCTCCATTATGCTGTAGTCCAGCCCCCTTATTATGTATGTCTCCATAACCTCCCCGCTCTTTTTTGGGTTGTCCAGAAAGCAGCCGCCGGCATGGTCGATCTGTTTGTAAACACCTGCCACAGCTTCCACTGATTTAGTTGGGGCTATCGGCAGCGTCACATACCAGTATTGCCCTGAGCTGTAATGCACCATCACGCCCAGTCCCAATGCCTCCTTAGTCGGCGGCTGGAGGATTGCCCTGTACTTTGGCTCAAGCATTGCAAGGATCATCTTGCTTGCCGCCGCCCGTGATGTGCTGCCCCCCGCATTATAACCTCCCGGCCCGCCTTCCACTATGCCGAGATAATATACCTTCAGTATATCCTCGCGGAAATTCTCCGGTATGCTGTCAAAGTCCTTTATAAGCGCCTTGTAGTCTGTCAGATTTTCAGGAAACTTCTCGCCCTTCACGGCCCTTGCTATCACCCTTGCGATCTCCGCCCGTGTTATTACTCTTGTGTAGCTGTCAAACTCACCCTTCTTCACCAGCCCCAGCTCCAGAGCCTTGTCAACATACCCCTGATAATACTTTAAATCAGTATAGCCCTTTGCCCGAAGCACCATTGTTATGAGCTGCGCTGCCAGCACATCATCGGCAGGGCCGAATGTTCCTCCCGGATACCCGCCTATTATCTGGTTCTTATGCCCCGACAGCTCGTTTATGTACACCGCGTACCAGTTGGCTGTCCGGAACGTCGGAAAACTTCTTTCCCGCCGCCCGGCAGCTCCCCGGCAAAAGCCCCGCTATCAGGACAAATGCCATAATAAAGCCTATAACCTTTTCATGTAAAACACCCCTTCATATATTATTTTTGTAAAATATTTACAGTAAAGCGTATGAAAAAAAGTGCCCTTATCAAGCACTTCTTATTGCCCATTAACTATTAATCTACTTGTTATGGGATTCTACTATATCCAGCCTCTGGATAGCCTCCGTTTTAAATTCCAGTAGCTCCGCTGTCTTCTCATATACTGCATCAACCTTGCTTTCAAGCTTATTAAAGCGGCTGTCGACCCTCTTTTCTAAACCATCAATTCTGTCAGTGAGCTTTATTTCCAGTTTGTCTATTTTTGTGTTCATGCTGTCAAATCTTTGATCCATGCTGTCAAATCTTTGATCCATGCTGTCGAATCTTTGATCCATGCTGTCAAACCTTTGATCCATACTATCCAGCCTTTTATCAACATTGTCAAGCTTTCCAAGTATCTCCTTTAAAATCTCTTCCACAAAACAGCCCTCCTTTTAAAATAGCTTGGATATATTATATCACAAATTTTCCAGTTTTAAAGATTTTTTATACTACACCCTCAACCTTAGCCCCCTTAACGATTCCGCTCTTATCCCGACAAGATACCATTGCTGCCGCATTTCAATCCTTGTCGGAATCCATTTCCCATCTACTTTCACTTCCATAGTCTTACCGCAATGCAAACCATCGTCCGATGTGCCATCATCAAATGAAATGCCCATGCGGTCATTTTCCGGGTTGTAAAATAAAGCCCCCTCTTTCATTCGCTCAATCCTCCCTTCAACATGTATCCTTCAAGGACACAGCCATACGCCGGGCCAGAAAGCTCCCGGCGCATAATCTATCCTTAAAAATGTGCATGAGTTTTACCGCACACATACACATTGAGCTTTCGCCCTGCGTTCATTCAGCCGCCGCGTTGGGTACGCACTTTCTATCGTTCCATACCCGGAACGCTTGAAATGCATGGACAGTAATTTCACTCATAGGCTTGAGACTTGTCAGAGTTCTGAGTCTCTGGATCTCCATCTGCCTCCGGCTCTCACCCCGACTCATAGCTGATCTCCACCGTCTCCGCAACAAGTGCATGACGCATAGGGCGAGAAGTATCTGCCTGTACTTCCTCCGGCTCACCTGTGACCTCTCCTTAAGGTAAGGCTTAACAGCCTCCCTGCCAAAAGTCATTTTATTATAGCACCGCTCTCCCCGGCACAAGCTGCTGCCGGTGGGTCTTGGCGAAGTACCGCTTGATATATTGCTGTGATTTAGGCGGGTATGTTAATATGTGGCTCACCTGATTTGTTACAGACAAAGGTTATCCCTGCATTTTCCGATATGCTGCCCCGATACAAGGGCTTTCTTTGTTTTATGCCGCCGTATCCCCTTTTGCCTTTCGTATCCGGGAATTACAGCTTTCTTTGTCAAGGTGCAGTTTGCCTATTGATTTCCAGTAATATCTTTTGTATAATTACAGTAGAAGTACAGGGTTCATACAGCCCTTGAATTTAATAGCTTTTTTACCTTTTGATACTCAGTGTTTGCACCACTGGGTATCTTGCTTTTTATGACTGCTGCCTTCGGCCTGCTCTTTAGCCGGGATATCAGCAGGCCCCCCATCAGGAAGCCGTGCAATATTCCCAGGATAAAGACCGTTGTTACGTGTGACTGGGTGTAGAACTGCTGCATGTTGTCACCTCCCTTCGGGCATGAACATTTACAATATTAATTTTCAAGCAAGGCTGTTATTGGAACATCTAACGCTTGAGCTATTTTTGCCAATGTCTCCATAGTAGGGTTTTTATTTGAGCCAACTATAATAACCTTAATGTTTCCCCATGAAACTCCTGATTCTTTTGAAAGCCAGTATATACTTTTTCCTTTCAACTGTAATAATTTTTCTATATTTATTCCTATCAACATATCACCTTCTCACTATTTATCTTAACCAAATTATATCTCAATATAGTGAGATATGCAAGCATTTTATTTCTATACATTGAGATACGCTTTAATATTTTCAAGATAATAATTACTAAAACCATATAAAAATGATATAATAATAGCTACAAAAGCTACTATTATCAGCAATTTTGGAGAATTCATCAAATAATAGCTCGTCAGAACTATCTAAAGCTTTAATCTTGACATAAAGCTAATTAACAAATACTATATAAATATATTGATATATCAATAAAGTGAGATGAAGCAAAATGAATATAGTCAGGAAAATAGAGAAATTGTTGGAAGAAAAGAAGATGTCTAAGTATGAGTTAACAAAGCGCTCTGGCGTTTCTAGTTCAACCATAACTTATTTAATGAGTGGAAAAATTAAGAATCCTACTATAGACCTTTTGACTAAAGTAGCTGACGCATTATGTGTAAATGTGTCTTTTCTACTTGATGATAAAAATAAAGAAGGAAAGTTTAATGGTGAAAATCTAAAATTGCTGAGAGCTAATAGGACGTATGAAGAATATGCAAATTATCTTAAAGAGAAAGGTGGAACTGCAGGGATATATATTGACCCTTATTTTTTGATGCGATACGAAAAAGGCAAAGATATTCCTGCATTTGAAATTATTGATTATATTGCCGATATGGAGAATGTTGATGTAAATTACTTTTATCAAGATATATCCAAATCCTTGATTGATATAATCCAAAAAGGCAAAAAAGATGACTTTAACTTTATGGATGAAGACGTAAAAGAATGGGTTAAAGATCCAAAAAATTATAGTCTCTTACTATTAGCTTATAACACATATAAAAAACTTAAAGAAGAATAGTTTATATCTATAATCGTTTTGGAGCTTTAGGCTGATAAATAATCCAATAAGAAGCTGTAGATGTCACAATCGCAGCTAATACACAAATAATAGTCGATATAAGAGTTAATAATTTGAATCTTAAGCTTTTCATATAAGCACCTCTTTAATCCATTTTTAATTTTATTTTACGATAATTTAAAGCTTTTTCCAATATCTCTGAGTATTTTTTTCTAATTATATTCCGTCTATTTTTTGTATAAGCATAGCAATAATATACCCATACAACTAGTACAGGAACTGACGTTAAAAGGATTAAAGTTACTCCTCTAATATTTATCATATCTGTCAAAAGTAATCTACCAAATATACAATAGTACAAGAATGCAACCGATAAAAAGATTACAAAAATCCTCTTTTGATTTTTATTAAATTCAACACTGATATAATCTAATCTAATACTATAAGTGAACCATAAAATTAAATACTGCATTAATCTCTCTGGTAATGAAACATAAAAACTTAGTAATGGCGAGTTTTTTAAGATATCTATAGTTTCTCCTGTTTTCTTAATATAAACAATTATATAAATCTCTGTAACCTGTAAAATAACTATACTAAATAGCACTGCTAGAACTATTTTGCTTATATGCTTTATACTTATATCCTGTGTCAATATTAAAAATATGATAGTAATAATCATCATGATCAGTAATATGACATTTACATCAGGAATAAATAATCTTAAAACATTTGAAATAACAGCAGATACCGGCACACTTATGATAACAAGTTTTAAAAAATTTCTTTTATTAAATTCGTAAAATTCACCCAAAACACCTTCTCAAATGCATATAATTCATTAGAATTCTATATTATTTTGCAAAGGAAATCAATAGCAACACTTACATTTTGTTGTGCATCGACAAAAGAAGTGCATAAGCGACAGGATATGATAATATTCATGTTTGCTGGGTGCTGTGCCGCAAATGCTTTCTTGGGGATTTTTTAAATAAATTGGAATATATAGTTTTTATCAATACAGGATAATTTGTTATTA